>NZ_BOOG01000019.1 GCF_016863115.1 Sphaerimonospora thailandensis | reverse complement strand
CTGGGCTTCGCCCATCTCAGCGTGCCCCCGGGCCGCCATCTGCGCGGCCATACCCTGCACCCCCAGGGTCGTCCGACCATCGTGCCAGCGCGCCGCCTCGGCCAGCCGTACGCAACGGAGGGCGTCACCGATGCTCCAAGCAAGGTGGGCGCGCATGTTGAGCGTGGTAGCGGCCAGAGCGGCGTCACTCGCCTCCAACGCCCAACCGTGGGAGCGGTCATACCAGGCCAGCGCGGCGGCATGGTCGCCGGAGTCCTGACACATCCATGCGATGAACTGGGCATACTGTCCGAGCATCGCGACCACGCGATCCGTGAGTGAGCCTGGAGCTCCTTGAGCGAGCACGGTGATCGTGTCGAGTTGGGCGCGTACGACCGGCAGCAGCGGGCCGCTCCCCACCGTGTCTTCAACGCGGCGGTGTTCATCGAGGCAACGTTCAAGCCATTCCATCGTGACGGTGTCCACCCGCTGTGGACGCTCGATGACCTTCGTAATGCGCTCATACAGGTCGGGATCGGGAGCGCTGGTGACAGAAGCGATCGGCTGCCGTCCGATGTCGAACAGATCGGCCTCGCCAACCCCGAAGACCCGCGCGAGCAGCTGCGGGTAAGGGTCACTCGGCCGATGCCGACCCGATTCCCACGAGCGGATCATCCGTACCAGCGACTCGCGCTTCGGCAGGTGGGCACGAGTGCGCTCGTCCGCGACCTCGACCATCTGCCGGGTCAGGTCAGTCACCGACCACAAGCGATTACGTCGCTCGGCACGTAGCCGGACGGCCCACCCAGGAATGTTGCTCATCGAACGCGCACCTCATTAGGGATGAGGAGGGGATATCCGTGCTCACCCGTCAGTATCACCTAGCGCACGTCGGTCGCAATGCGTTGTTATGTATTCGCATTCAGTTACGTGCCATATGTAGGCGGACCCGCCGCGGTGATCGCACACCGGACGGGTCCTGGATCAGGAGGATTGGTCCTGACCTTATGGGTAACCATAGAGCGATTTCCCCCGGCTCAGAGTTCGCCGGGTGGAGGATCATGCGCAGCGATGCCGGGCGGTTGTGGGCATCCCGGGAGCGGCCATTCCCCGTGGCTGCCGAAGAGGCCGGCGCGTGCCGTACGGTCGACGGCGACGACCTGCGCGAGCTGTGCCAGGCCATCGCGCGGCAGGAGAGCATCGCCGAGATTGAGATCCCAGAGCCGGACACGCCACCCAATCCGGGGAAGGCGGGTGGGTTGGCAGCGACCGCGTGAGCGGTTGGCGGTCGGGCCCGGGCGAGCTTCCTCCGTACCGTCTGGGCCCGCATCTGCCACCGGAACAGGCCGATTTTGTGCGGCTTCGGTGGATGCCGGACGCCCGGCGCACCGCGTACGTCCGAGTGGTCGAGCACAACTGCGACGACTGCGTGCCCGTCTCGTACGAGCTGTGCGCGGCCGGGGGCTTGATGTTCATCCGCCGGACCGACCGCTCCCGTGACAAGCCCTTGGTACGGGAGACCGAGCGATTGATCACCTACCGGGCGCGGGACCTGTGGCGGGACCTGCTGCTGGGTCTCGCCCGTTGAGCTGCCCCGCCGGTCGCTGTTGGCCGCGATCGGCGGGGCTTGGGGCGGCTTCCCCGTACGGAGAGGGGCTGAGGGGCCTCAAGGGGAGGCCGCACCGCCGCAAAGCCCGCCTTGGCGCTCGCCAGGCGGGAGACACCTGATGGAAAGGAACGAGATGAACGACCTGTATGGGCGTGACCTGGCCGGGGCGCGGTTCCGGCGGCTGTGCGGCGGCAACCAGCAGGAAGAGGAGATGGAGAGCTGCGTGGAGCTCGCCCCGATCCCCGGCGCGGCCGACGCCTACGCGCTACGCGACAGCAAGAACCCCACCGCCGGGACCTTGAGGTTCACCGGCGAGGAGTTGCGCGCGGCCGGCATCGCCACCGCCGCCCTGTAGCGCCGGGCGTAACTGAACGTGCGGTCCCTGCCCGGCGCAATCAGGCAGGGGCCGCACCCACCCCAATGTAGGGAGCGCGCCGTTGCACCTCCACTGCTACTCCTGGACCGGCACCGGAGATGACCGCCGCCGCGAGGCCGAACGGCGTCCGCCGCTGCCCCCGGCCGACCCCGGGCCGTTCCTGTCGTCTCTGCTGCCGCCGATGCGGACCTGCGACTGGCTGCTCAAGCCGGCCCGCCGCATCGACTCCTCCCCGGCGACGTCGGAGGAAGCCCTGGGCTGGCTGGCCGAGCGTTACCGAACCGCCGAGCCGTCCTTTCTGCACCCCGGCGACGAGGCGCGGATCGGGCTGGACTTCAGGCTGGATCTCGCACGGGAGTCCCTGACCGGCGGGGTGGACGTGCAGTGGGGCATCTGGCTGCGCAGCGGCCGCTTCCTCACCTGTGGCGTCGTCTGCTGCTCCCCGAACCGGGCCGCGGACTACCGCTGCCCGGTCACCTGAACCGCCCGCCTGCCGGAAGCCCCCGTGACGGCAGGCGGGCCCAGGACCACGCAGAGGCCCCGAGGTCTGTCTCTGATTCTGACGGCGCGCGCCTCGGGGCCGCCGTCCACAGGATGGCAAGCAGGCCACGAAAGCGCAGGCCAGCCGGGCTGTTACACAAACACGATCGCGGTCGTCACGTTTTGCAATCAGAGGGGCGCGGAATCCATTGCCCTGCAGAGAGGTACGTAACGAGCGAATCGATCGGGTGAATAGCTGACTTATGGAAGGGATGACGGAGGACGAGGCTTTGGGTCAAGATTGCTATGTCTGTCTGTCAGGTGGTGGAGGTAGGGGCGTGCGCGGTGCGCGGATGGCGATGGCGGTTCTGGCGGTCGGCGGGATGATTTCCGGGTGCGGACCCGGCCCGACCCTGCAGGCTGCCACCGCGGAACTGCAGAAAGACATGCAACGCCTGGAGACCGATGACGTCTTCAAGAACCCGCTCAAGAAGCTGAAGATCGTGGAGCGCCCGGACAAGGATCTGCCTTGCGACAAGGGCAAGTTCGAGCGGGTGCTGCGCGCTACGGCCGACCTTGAACGCAAGGGCCCGAGCTTAGACAATCATCTTGATCACGCGCAGCGGTTGATGGAGATCACGTTATCTGAGGTCCTCCATTACAAGATGACCTACGACCTGACCCAGATGGACTGGAAGGACGCCCGGTTGATCGATGGGAGGAAGGACACTCCCGGCATCACGGTCAAGGTGATCGTGGTGCCGGAGTCGCCCACCTGGCGGCTGGTCGCGAAGACCGACTGTCTGCCTCGGTCGTAGACCTCTCAGTCCCAAACGCGGATGAGCTCCTTGGCCTGATCGTTGGTTATGAAGCGTGAGGCATCCTCGACTTTGTCGTCGAAGGCCTTGTTTCCGTCCATCCATCGCTCGTAGGGGGTCAGCTTCGCCCGGAGGATCTCTTCCCAGCTCTTTCCGGTGCGGGCCGTCTCCTGCTTGGCCTCGGCCATCAGTTCGTCGAAGGTAGGGAGGCTGCCGGTTTTGGGGCTGAGCAGTTCGGCCGGTGGCTTGCTCGCCGGGTAACCGGCGTTGTGCAGCAGTTCTGCCATGTCGTACTTCTGACGCAGGGTGAAATTCGCCCGGGCCTCGGTGAGTGCCTGGACACGGGTTTCGATGCTGTCAGCCCCCATGTCGAGGAGCGCGCTCCCGCCGTAGGCGTTCGCGAGCGTCCAGCCCATGCTCACAGCGGTGTTCGCTATGGGGATCTCGCCGAGGCCCAGGGCTACGGTGTTCTTCGTGAGGTCCCGGATCAGCTTGTCCGTGGCGTCCTTCGCGCCGCGCACCTCCAACGCCGCCTTGAACTCCAGCCCGCCGAGGTCGCCGAACATTCTCGTTGCATCACGGAAGTGGCCGTCGTCTTTTTGGGCGTCGAGGCGGGCTGCGGTGGTCAGGGTGTCGTAGCGGAAGTGGGCGGCGGTCTTGTCGAAGTCGTCGGTGAGGCGTTCTTCTCCGGTGAAGGTCTGCAGGAAGCGGTAGGTGTCGCCGGGGCTCAGGTAGAAGCCGGGAGTGACGCCCGGGATCGGCACCCACTCATCGGGCACCGCCATGCCCGATGTCCGATAGATCACCTTGTCGAACCGGGCGCCGGAGGCGAGTTCGTGGATGTAGGACTTGGCGATCACGGACATCGACTCCCTGGCCCGGCTGGGCAGGTCCTTGCCGAAGGAGCCGGCCGCCAGCATCGCGTCCATGGTGAACGCCGCGGCCTGCGGCGAGTGCTTGCCCGGCTTCTCCGTCGTGGCCTCGCTGCCGGCCTCCATCACGCGGCCGAAGGCGTCGGCGACGTCGTCGCCCGTGCCCGCCCGTTTGGCGTAGTCCAGGAACAGCTTCATCTTGTCGACCTGGTTGAGATTGACCTCCTCGCCGCCCAGCTGCGCGAACGCCGCCCGCGCGGCCGCGCCGTCCCCGGCCAGCACCTCAAGGGCGAGGGCGACCACGTCGGAGGAGTAGCCGTACGTCTTCGTCTCGTGCGGACCCGCGCCGCGCCAGTCCTGCTTGGGGTTCTTGGCGAACTCGTCCAGCGCGAGTGCGCGGGCCGCGGCCACGCGGTAGGCCGTGGGCGCTTTCGCCCCCGCCAGCAGCGCGAGCCGGTCCCACGCCCCGGCCGGACTGGCGGGTTTGTTCAGCAGGTCGGCCTTCACCTTCTCCCAGGCCGGGATGCGGCCGGGTGCCCGCAGCGCCGCGCCCAGCACCGCGCTAAAGGCGGCCAGGTCCTCCTTGGCTGTCGGGCTGCCGGTGTTCATGAGGAGGTTGGGCAGCGCGTCGCGCACCGACGCGGGCAGCATGGCGAAGAACGCCGCGGCGGCCGCGGGATCCTGGGCCAGCCCGGCGAGCTCCTTGATGTGCTGGTGGACCAGCTCGCCCTTGGACTCCGCGCTGATGTCGTTGTTGGCCAGGATGCCCCCGCCCCCAAGGTTCACGTCTCCGCCGTACATCAGGGCCAGGTTCCGGCCGGCCGCGAGACTGTCCAGCGCGTCGGGCAGGCGGGCGAAGGTGTGATCGTCGGTACCGTTCAGCGCTTTGATCAGCTCGGCCCGCTCAGCGAGCATCGGGGCCTGGCCTCTGCCCCAGTCGGCGATGGCGGCGATCTGCGCCAGCGGCGCGGTGCCGATCCCGTTCGCCCGCAGCCGCCCTTCGAACTCGGCGGTGAACTCGGTGAGCCGGTCGGCCGCCCAGCGCAGGTCGGCCGCCATGGCGTGCATCGCGGCGGGGTCGATGCCGCAGAAATCGCCGGTGGGAGATGCCATCGCGGGTCCTCTTCTCGGGCTCCTGGCCGGATCAGGGGCGTCCAGCCAGCTGCCGCCGGATCAGCTCGGCCTGGGAGCGGGTCACCGAAGCGGGATGCCTGTGCAGCTCCTCCTCGATCGCGTGGACGATCTGCCGTACGAGCTGGGCCAGGCGGTGGTCGTTGTCACCTACCTCGTTCGTCCATTTTTTGGCGGTTGGTCCCGTCCAGACCTTTTCGGACTGCATTGAGGCATAGACACGCTGGTATGCCTTCCCAACCTCTTGAGATCTGCTGTGCACTTCTTTGAGAAGTTCCACCAGTTGCGCGTGGCGAGGGTTGGGCACCATCTCTTCCGCCACGCCATCCCCCGTTCCCGTCCCCTCGCGCCCGCCCCCGAGTCACAGTCGATGTCAAAGGTAGACATCTGCCATCCGCGGCGGCAACCCCGGAATATCGCGACATTATGGCTGCGGGGCACCGGAGGAACGGCCGGCGTATTTTTAACATCGGAGGTGGAAAGTTCCTACCCGGATGGGAACTTATCCACACCGAAACCATGTCGCTGTGCGAACGGTCAATTACCTGGAGTTACAGTCGCCCATCCCGTGGGGCGATCTCCGACTCGGCTTCCCCCAGCAGGAGGGGCTCCGACACTCCCGAGCCCCTCGCCCACCGCGCGATCTTCCACGCCACCCGGACATGCCTGCCGGCCACCGCCGCCGCTCGCCACCCAGTGAAGACGAAAGACGATGACGTCACGAATCGATAACGTAAAGTGATTGAACGGGCACCGTACGTGCAAAGAATCTCCACAGGAAGGCGATCTCGTTGAAACGCATCCTCGCGCCCGCCGCCATCACGGCATGCCTCGTGGCCTGCGTGCTGCCCGACACCGCCAAGGCCGCCCCCAGCCCGTACGGATTCTCGGAAAACAGCGTCCTCACCTGGTACGTCGCGGCGGGCTACGGCGCCTGCGGAACACAGATCGACGCCAGAACCGGACTGTTCGCCGCCGTGCCGGCCACATACTGGACCACTCCCAAGCACGCCGACGACCCGCTCTGCGAGCAGGGAGTGCAGATCAGCTACCGCGGCAAGACCATCAAAATACCGATCAGGGACCTCTGCTCCGGCTGTGCGGCCGACCAGCTGGACCTGAGCCGCCCCGCCTTCGCGCAGTTCGAGAACCCCAACTACGTGACACGCATCACCGACGCCACGTGGAGGGTCGCCTCCCTCAAGGCCCGCCCCTCACGAGCGGCCGACGACGGGCGGCCGGGGGCAGGCCGAACGCAGGCGGCTCGTCGGCATGTCCTCGTCGGCATGTCCTCGTCGGCATGTCATGGCGGGATCGCCTCGATCGCGTGCCGCAGGCGGTGCAGTACGGGCCCGAGCCGGCCCAGTGGGGGCGTGCCCAGCGCCAGCCGGAGCCCGGGGGGACGGTAGGCGCCGGTGGCGAACGCGTCGCCGGTCGACACGAGGATCCCTTCTCGCGCGAGCGCGGTCGCGACGTGGTCGGGACGCTGGTGTGGCTCCAGGCCGAGCCACACGATGTACGACGTCGGGTGTGCTGTGACGTCCATGCCGGCGAGCGCGGCACGGGCGATGTCCTGCCGGACGGCGGCGTCCTCACGGCGGGCCTTCTCCAACGTGGCGACCGTGCCGTCGGCGATCCAGGCGATGGCGAGCGCGGTGATGAGACCCGCCACGCCCCAGCTCGCAGCGCGCAGGCTCCTGGTGACGGCCTCGCCGTACCGGTCGGGCACGACGGCGAAGCCGAACCGCAGTCCGGTCGCCACGTTCTTGGACAGGCCTGCGACGTAGCAGGTGCGCTCGGGCGCCAGCGCCTGCAGCGGCGGAGGCGGTGCGGCCTCCAGGAAGGCGTATGTGCCGTCCTCGACGATCATGGAGTCGGCGGCACGGGCCATGGCGACCAAGCGAGCACGCTGGTCGCGGTCGAGCACCCAGCCGAGCGGGTTGTGCACGGTGGGCATCGCGTAGATCGCGCGGACCGGCCGCGTACGGCACAGCCGGTCGAGCGCGTCGTGGTCCGGGCCCGTCGCCGTCACCGGGATCGGGGCGAGGTCGAGACCGTGCGCGGAGGCGAGCAGCTTGATGCCGGGGTAGCTGAGCGCGTCGACGGCCAGGACGTCGCCGGGCCGGGTGAGCGCGCGCAGCACCACATCGAGCGCCTGCTGGGTCCCGCCGGTCAGCAGGACGTTCGCCGGCGCGGTGTCGATCCCCCGGTCGAGCAGGTAGGTGGCCACGACCGCGCGGTCGCCGCCCCGCCCGCCCGGCGGATGCTGGCGCAGCAGCGACTCGATCTCCCCCGAGGTGGACAGGGCCCGCAGGGCCAGGCGCAGCTGGTCGGCCTGGCCGTTCGCCAGTGGCTGGTTGAACGACAGGTCGGCCACGCGCGGCACCGGCAGGGCGCGCGACGGTTCCGGCCCGTCATAGCCGGCCTGGTGCCGTACGAACGTTCCGCGTCCGGGTTCGCCCACGACCAGACCCATGGCGGCCAGCTCGGCGTAGACCCGACTCGCCGTGGCCAGCGCGATGTGCCGCTCGCGTGCGAGATCACGGTGCGCCGGCAGCCGGGCGCCCGCCGGGAGCGTGCCGGCGCGGATCGCCGCGGCGAACTCGTCGACGATGCGCTTGTAGGACGGTGGCCGCATGCCCAGCCCTGTATCTAGGACAATTATTGGATCGTCACAGATTAGGCCTTCTAGGCTCGGTGCGTCCACGCCCCAGCGAAGGGAGCCCCGGGCATGACCGTCCGCATTGACCAAAAAGAGCAGCTCGTGACGATCACCATCGAACGGGAACACAAGCTCAACGCGCTCGACTACCCGACGATCGACGCGCTGCTCGCCGCGCTCGATCACGTCGACGCCGACGACTCGGTCCGCGCGGTCATCGTGACCGGCGCCGGGCGCAGGGCGTTCAGCGCGGGCGCCGACATCCCCTCTCTCGCCGGCAGCATCGCGGGCGGAGCCGAGCGTGCCCTACGGGAGATCGTCCGGCGTGGTCACGGGCTGACCCGGCGGATCGAGGAGTTCCCCAAGCCGGTGATCGTCGCGGTCAACGGGCTCGCCTACGGCGCCGGTTGCGAGATCACCGAGGCCGCGCCGCTGGCGATCGCCGTCGAGCATGCGACGTTCGCCAAGCCCGAGATCACCCTCGGTTTCCCGCCGCCGTTCGGCGGCTCCCAGCGGCTGCCCCGCCACATCGGCCGAAAGCGCGCTCTGGAGATGATTTTGACCGGCGACCCGATCCCGGCCGCACGGGCCGCCGAGATCGGCCTGGTCAACGCCGTCGTACCGGCCGGTGAGCTCCTCGACGCCGCGCGGGACCTGGCCGCCCGGATCGTACGGCAGGCGCCGACGGCCGTGGCGGCCTGCCTGCGGTCGGTCACCCGGGGGATCAACCTGCCGATCGACGAGGGGCTGGCCGTCGAGGCGGCCTGCTTCGCGGCCACCGTGCCCACCGAGGGCGTACGGAACGGACTGCGCCGATTCCTTGAACGCTAGCGCCGGCCTACCGGGGGCGGCGGGCGAGCAGGAAGGCGTCGAGGGCCGTACGGCGCCCGTCGCCGGTCTCCACCTCGCGGCCCCGGGTCTCGGCCCGTACGACCTCCAGCCCGCAGCCGTCGAGGTCGGCCGCCACATCACGGGCCGTATAGAGGACCGCCGGATCCTGCGGGCCGCCCACGCCGTGGGCCAGGTTGTCGCTGTCGTGCGCGACGACCAGCAGCAGGCCGCCCCCGGCCAACGCGGCGGCCGCCGCGCGCATGACCTGGCGCCGCGGTTCGGCGCCCACCTGGAGATAGGCGGAGATCACCAGGTCGTACCCGCCCGGTTCCGGGACGTACGCGCGCAGGTCGGCCTCGACGAGCTCGAGCCGGTCGCCGCGCTCGCCGAGCCGGTCGCCGGCCAGCGTGCGCGCCCGCCGCAGCGCCACCGGGGAGAAGTCGACGGCCGTGGCCGTCCAGCCCCGTTCCACCAGCCACAGGGCGTTGCGCCCCTCCCCCGCCGCGAGGTCCAGCGCGCGGCCGGGCGGCAGCTCGGCGGCGACCTCCTCGACCCACCGGTTCGGCCCCTCGGACCACAGCAGGTCCTTTGACTCGTAACGGCTGTCCCAGTCAGTGCTCTCCACGGTTGTCCACGATAACGGTCACGCCATGACGGTCACGGGTGCGGCGTCCAGTGGACGACCTTGACGTGGGTCATCTCGTCGAGCAGCTCGGGGCCGTACCCGAAGCCGTGGCCGCTCGCCCGCAGCGGCTGCGCCGAGCCGCCGGGGGCGCCGCCGAAGACCGCGTTGATCTTCACGGTGCCGACCGGCAGCTCACGCCAGGCCCGCTGCGCGTTGGCCGTCGACGGGGTCAGCACGGTGGCGGCCAGGCCGTACGGCGAGGCGCAGGCGAGGTCGAGCGCCTGGTCGAAGGAGTCCACGACGCGGACGGCCGCGACCGGGCCGAAGGTCTCCGACCACATGATCTCCATGTCGTCGGTGCAGTCGCTGAGCACGGTCGCCGGGTAGAACGCGCCGGGCCCGTCCGGCGCCCCGCCGCCCGTCAACACCCGGGCCCCCGACGCCACGGCGGCGCGCACCTGCCGGTCCACGATCTCACGCTGCGCCCGGTCGACGAGCGGGCCGAGGGTGGTCTCCTCGTCGCGGCCGGGGCCCATCCGCAGCTCCTCGGCCCGTTGCACGAGCGCGGCGAGGAAGGAGTCCGCGACGTCCCGGTGAACGTACACCCGCTCCACCGAGGTGCAGATCTGCCCGGCATTGGCGAAGCAGCCGGTCGCGGCCTGCGCGGCGGCCCATTTCGCGTCGGCTCCCGCGTCCACGATCAGCGGGTCCTTGCCGCCGTTCTCCAGCAGCATGGCCGCGCCGGTGCGTGCCGCCGCGGCGGCGATCGAACGGCCGGTCGCGGTCGAGCCGACGTGGGCCACGAGATCGACGGCGGGGTGGGCGGCCAGCGGCTCCCCCGCCCTGCGGTCGCCGCTGACCACGGTGAGCACGCCCGGGGGCAGCTCGGCGGCGATCAACTCGGCGAGCAGCGCCCCGGCGTGCGGGGTGCGCTCGGACGGCTTGTGCACGACGCAGTTGCCGGTGACCACGGCGGCGCCGACGAGCCCGCAGGCGATGGCGACCGGGTCGTTCCACGGCGTGATCACCGCGATCACGCCGCGGGGCTCGCGCACCATGAGGTCGGTCGCCGCCCAGCCGCCCTGCAGGCTGCGGCCCCGGTGCAGCGGGCCCAGCTCGGCGTACTGTCTGAGCGTCCCGATGCCGGCCGCCACCCCGCCCCGCGAGTCGCCGATCGGCTTGCCCATCTCCCGGGTGACGAGTTCGGCCAGCTCGCCGGCGCGGGCCTCGATCCGGTCGGCCGCGCGGTGCAGGCGCGCGGCCCGGTCGGCCGGAGCCGTACGGGCCCAGCCCTGCCGGGCGCGGCGAGCCGCCGCCACGGCCCGTTCGACGTCCTCGGCGCACCCGGCCGGCGCCTCGCCGACCGGCTCGCCCGTCGCCGGGTCGTCGACGGTCAGCCGCTCCGGGCTCGCGCTCGCCGTCCACCCTGCCTCGGTCAGCACCCATTGATCCCACTCCCGCACGGCGGCCCTCCCTGGTATCCGAGTCCAGCGAGGAACGGGTTCCCCCGTCGTCCGGCGTCAATCCATCGTTCAGCTGGACCTGGTTCTGCGGCGGACGCCGTCGAGGTAGTCGTCGAGCGCGTCGCGGGTCGCACGCAGTGCCGTGTCCGAGGCGTCGAACGTGCGCTGCGCGACGCCGACGAAGACGCAGTCGACGATGAGGAGCTGGCTGATCCTGCTGGCCAGCGCGCCCGGGCGGAACGCCGTCTCGCGCCCGGCCGAGACCAGCACGTGGTCGGCCAGTTCGGCCAGCGAGGAGCGCGGGTTGTTGGTGATCGCCACGGTCGCCGCGCCGCCCTTGCGCGCGACCCGCATCGGGCCGAGCACGTCGGGGGTCTCGCCGGTGCAGCTCACGCCGACGGCGACGTCGCCCTCCCGCACCAGCGCCGCGCTGGTCAGGGCGAGATGCGCGTCGGTGAAGTAGTGGGCCGGCAGACCGATGCGCAGCAGCTTCTGCGCCATGTCTGCGGCGACGAGACCGGAGGCGCCGACGCCGTACACGTCCACCCTGCGTGCGCCGGCCACCGCGTCGACCACCGCGCCGAGGCGATCCGGGTCGAGCTGGGCCGCGGTGTCGGCGAGCGCCTGGGACTCGGCGCTCGCGACCTTGGCGATCACGTCGGTGAGCGGGTCGTCAGGGGCGAGATCGCCGGGAACGAGCCGCTCGGGCGCCTGCCTCGCCACGGCCGCCGCGAGGGCGAACCTGAGCTGGGAGTAGCCGGCGAAACCGAGGGACCGGGCGGTGCGCACGATCGTCGCCTCGCTGATCCCCGACAGCGTGCTGATCTCGGTGATGGTGCTGTTCGCCACCAGGGCGGGGTCGTCGAGGATGAGGCGTGCGACGGTCTGGGCAGCAGGGGTGAGCGAGGGCAGCACGGCACGTACCCCCGCGATCGGGTTCACCTGTGCGTTCAAAGGGGCGTGCGAAGGGCTGCTCGGAGGGACGACCGGGAGGGCGATCGGGGCGGTTTGGGCGGTGCCGTCGTTCTCAGTCATCGCGTGCAGCCTATCTTGCGTGAGATCAGCGTATGTGCCGCCGATCGGCGCGGCCGTACGGATGGTCGCCGGACTCCGGCGCGCCGTACGGCCGCGAGCGACGCGGTCAGGAACGGAGGCAGGAGACGCCGCTGAGCGTGAAGGCGGGCGGGACGGGGTTGGCACCCGTGTGAGCGGCGTTGAAGCCGATCTCGACGGACGTCCCTGGCTGGATGACGGAGTTCCACGGCATCGCGGCCGCGGAGACGTAGGTCTCCTCCTGGGACCAGGAGGCCGACCAGCCGCCGGTGATCTTCTGCCCGGTGTCGGGGAACCTGAACTTCAGGGTCCAGTCGCGGATCGGGTCGGGGCTGATGTTGATGATCCGCACCTGCGTGCCGAATCCGCCGCTCCAGGTCCAGGTGTCGTACGCCACCTTGCAGTTCGGGGGCGGGGTCGGGGACGGGCTCGGCGTCGGATAGCCCTCGTGGGCGAGCGCGGAGAGCGGGTCGGACGGCCAGCTGAGATTGTCCGCCGCGTCCTTCGCCACCACGAAATAGGTGTAGTGGCGGCCGGTGACGACGTCCGTCTCATGGAACCACGCGGTCGTGGGGCTGCCGGCCCTGACATAACCGGTCGCGGTCCGCCGGTAGACGTCGTAACCGGTGACGCCCACGTCATCGGTCGAGGCGTTCCAGCAGAAGTTCACCCCGGCACCGTCGGCGACACAGTAGTCGCGCAGCCCGGTCGGCATGGTCGGTGGTGTGACGTCGCCGGGCCTCGGGCTGGGAGTGGTGGTCGGCCGCGGTCCGGTCGTCGCGGTGGTGGTGATCAGCTCGGACGGCTCGCTGGTGTTGCCCGCCGCGTCCTTGGCCACCACGTAGAAGGTGTAGAAGCGGCCCATGACGAGGCCGCCCGACATCATGGCGTTGGTCCCGGACGGACTCGCCGCCTTGACGAAACCGTCCGCGGTCAGCCGGTAGACCTCGTATCCGGTCACCCCGACGTCGTCGCTCGACGCCGCCCAGCACAGCCCGACCATGGCCGGGAAGTCGCCTCCCGGAGGTGCGGGCGGCGGGCAGGCGAACACCGACCCGGGCCTGGTGGGAACTTCGCTGGGCGGCCCGGTCGGACTCGGGCTCGGAATCGTCGGCGTCGCCATGTGCGATACGGCGTTCAGCGTCGCGTCCTGTCGGGCGAGGGCGGGATTCCCGATGGAACCGATCAGTACGACGGCGAGGGCCGCACTCGCCACCCCCGTCCACAGCATCGGCCTGTGCTTCCTGCGCGGTCTCATGAGAGAGGCTCACCTCGATCGCTCGATCGGACCCCGGCTCCGGATCTGGGCCGGGTCGACCCCCCGCAGCGATCATCCGGTCAACCGGTGCGGGAGTCAACTGCCCTCCCACGCCTCCGGAGATCCACCCTGCGTGAACCACACAGATCGCCGGGAAACCTTGATCAACGCTGTCGCAAGACGGGGCAAATCCCTACGGATGCGGCACTAGCGATTCCACCTATTAGCTGATATTAAGAACTCTGCCTTCCCTCTTCATTTCAGCTACTGGACTTCCAAGGAGGTGAATCATGAGCATCCTCGTCGACTACACCAACAACGTCTCCCCCGAGATGTTCGGTGATCTGACGGACGCCGCCGATGGTCACGGCCTGACGGCGGTCAGCCCCGTGCTGGCGACCCCGACGGCCGTGGCCCTCGGCGTCGCCATCGGCGCGGTCGCCTTGCACGCCGGTTACATGGTGGGCATCGCCCGCAACATGGCCGAAGGCAAGTACCCGAAGGTTCCGCAGGAGCTGCCGCAGTGACGCCCTCACCACAAGGGAGATGAACCATGCCATTACTGGCCGAGAAGGTGAACGCCGACCCGGCGCTCGCCGCGATCTCGATCCACAGTGCTGAGCCCTGCCACGAAATCGGCGGGGCGCCGGTGCTGGCCACGCCCGCGACGATCGTGACAGTGGCGGCCGGCGTGGGCCTGGTCGGTTCGGTGGCCGGCCTGTTCGCCGCGGGCTACGCGATGGGCCGCGCCCTGGGCGGCACCAAGCCGCCTCGGAGCGATCAACAGCTCCCATCCTAACCAAGCGCGTTGCCGGGGCGCCGCCGACCGCGGCGCCCCGGCGACGGGTCGGTCCAGAAACAAGTCAGGAAACGCAACTCCCATGAAGAGACCGGACAAGCGCCGCCGCCCCGGGCTGCTGCCCGCACTGTCCAGCCGCGGCGCCCAGTCCAGCCGCGGCATCCGAGCCTCCATCGGATCGTTGTCCACACTGTCCAGATCGAAGGCACTGACCTGGACCGAGCGGTTGAACTCGGTGACCCACCTCCTCGCCAGCCTGGAGTACCTCACCCGCCGTAAGGACCGGGAATGGGGCGGCGCCAACAACTGGGACGTCAACCGCCGCATGTTCCACGAACAGGCCCCCCGATTCGCCCGAGCCATGGATCTGGTCGCCCATCCACGGGTCAGCACCGCCCTGCACCTCAGCCGTGCCGCCGCCGCCGCCGCGCTCTGGCTTCCGTTGTCCCCGCGGCAACGCGTCGCCGCCAATACGGTGCTCGCCGGCAGCCAGGCGGCCCTGCACGCCCAGCACCTCTACGGAAGCGACGGGGCCGACCAGATCTCCTTCCTGGTGCAGGCACTGACGACCGTCGCCCGGGTAAGCCACCGCCGGCCCGCCATCGCCGACGCCGCCCTGTGGTTCGTCTCACTGCAGTCGGTGCTGTCGTACACGGTCTCCGGGTGGGCCAAACTTCCCAGCGACACCTGGCGCAGCGGGCGCGCCCTGCCCAACATCATCCGCACCCACACCTACGGCGACCCGGACGCCTGGGAGCTGATGCGGCGCTACCCCCGGCTGACCCGGCTCGCCGCACACGGCGTCCTCGCCTTCGAGTGCGCGTTCCCCCTCGTCTTCGCCGGCCGGGGCAGGCTCGCGCCGTACATGCTCGGCGCCGCCGGGGCGTTCCACCTCGTCAACGCACGAATGATGGGACTCGGCCGGTTCTTCTGGGCATTCGCCGCGACCTATCCGGCGGTGCTCTACACGACCGGGCCACGAGTACGCACCGCCCCGGACGGCACGGTCAGCCGTCGCGACGACGCCCTGCCGGGCACCGTGGCCGCCGCCGGGCTCGCCCTGCTCGCCGCCGGTCAGGCGGCGCGTGCCCACCGGCGACGGATCGTCACCCGTGGACGGGGCGACGAGCGTACGGTGACCACCAGCGCGGGCAACACACTGGCCTACCGCGTTCTCGGCGAGGACGTTCTCAGCGAGGGCGCGAGCGGCCCGGTGGTCATCCTGGAAAGCGGCATGGCCGCCACCACCGAACACTGGGAACGGATCGCCACCCAACTGGCGCGACGTTTCACCACCGTCACCTATCAGCGGGCCGGTTACGGCGGCAGCCGATACCAGGCCGGCGGCGAATACCATTTCGACGCCATAGTGGACGACCTGACCGAGGTGGCCCGGCATGTCGCCGGTGACCGGCCCATCGTGCTGGTCGGCCACTCTCTCGGCGGCTATCTCGCCCTGCTGGCCGCCGAACGACTCAGCGCGCAGGTGCGGGGCGTCGCACTCATCGACTCCAGCCACCCGGCCGAACTGCAGCGCTCCATCCGGCAGGCCGAAGGCGGCCGCGCGCTGACCAACTCGCTGGCACTCATGCCCGCATCGCTGGATCTCGGGCTCGGCTCGCTGCTGGAATGCCCCGCATGGGTGAATCGGCTCCCGCCTGAGGCGCGGACCACCGCCCTGGCCCAGTACCGCGACGCCAAACTGTGGGCCGCCGCCCGGCGGGAATGGAAAGTCGTCAAGGAGAAATTCGAGCGGTTCGACGGCGTCCTGCCCCGGATCACCGCCCCCCTCGTGGTCATCACGGCGGGGCAGACCGCGGTCACCGACACCGTGCAGGTGGATCTGCACGACGAGTTCGCCGCCGCCGCCCCGCAGGCGCGGCAGCACCTCATCCAGGGCGCCGACCACGACGAGATCCTCACCGACGCCGGACGTGCCGCCGAGGTGAGCACGATCCTCACCGCGTTCCTCGACGACCTGCGAGACGCCTCCCTCGGCGACGACAGCCAGAATGGAGGCGAGCGGCGATGAAACTCCCGCCGTCACGTCAGGCCGACCGTGGCCAGGTCACCGCACTGGTGATCGGCGGCCTGGCCGCCTGGTTCGGTGTGACCGTCCTCAGCCAGCACCCCCAGCAGATCTTCGACCGGTTCCGGCGCTACGACTACACCGGCCTCCTCATCGGCAACTGGCGCTTCTTCGCCCCCGAGCCGGCGCAGCACGACTTCCACGTTCTGCACCGGGTGCTCCTGGCGGACGACGTCCAGACCCCCTGGGTCGAGACCACCCACATCCCCAGGCGCGTCTGGCGGCAGATGGTCTGGTTTCCGGAACGGCGGCAGGACAAGGCGGTCTTCGACATCTGCGCCGAACTGATCATCTCCCTGGGTCAGCCCGGACTCGACATCACCAGGGTCTCCGCCTACCAGGTGCTCTGCGACCACGTCGAGCTCGTCGTACGGGAGGAACACCGGGCGAGGCCAACACCCAAGGGCTTCCAGTTCGTGATCGCCCGCAGCGCCGGCTACGACGAGTCGGACAATCCCGACTACCTGCTGATCTCCCAATTCATTCCACTGCAGGAAGACCGCCACCATGAGTGAGATCCCCGACATCGGCTACGGCGCCCAGTTCGCCGACTTCTACGACCGCCTCTTCCCCGGCGGCCCGGCCGTGGCCACGACCGCGGCCTTCCTCGCCGATCTGCACCCCGGTGGGGACCTGCCGACGCTGGAACTAGGGGTGGGCACCGGGCGGATCGCGCTCCCCCTGGCCGACCTGATCGGCCCGATCGTGGGTGTCGACTCCTCGCCTGAGATGCTGGACGTCCTGCGCGGCGCCCTCGCCGAACGGCCCCGCCCGGTCACTCCCGTGCACGGCGACATCCGCGGCTACGCCGACGACGGCCGCTACGGGCTCATCTACTGCGTCTGCGGCACCCTGTCCATGTTGCTGGACCCCGCCGAGCAGCAGCAGGTGCTCGATGTCGCGGCAGCCCACCTCGCCCCCGGCGGCCGCCTGGTCGTCGAAACCCACAACCCGAGCTTCGCCCAGGCACTCAACCAGGGCAGGGTACGTGACTCGTATTTCGTCCCGTACCCGGCGCCGGACACCGGGCTCCTCTCCTACTCCACCATCGACATCGACAACCGCATCTGGCATCTCGCGCACATCTGGATCGACAACGGTCGTTCCCGGATCGCCTCGGAACTGAGCCGCCTGACCACACCCGAAGACGTCGACGGGTATGCCCAGCGGGCCGGGCTGAAGCCGGCGGGCCGCTACAGCGACTGGCTCGGCACCGAATTCAGCGGCCAGGAGCCGATGTACCTCTCCGTCTACCGCAAGGGTTCCGCGTGATGGCGCAGACGACCGAAGCGCAGCCGGCCGGGACACGGCCCGGTGGGGCACAGCCGGACGGGACACGACCGGACGGGACAGCGGAGACAGCCGCATCCGCCGGGCCTGCCCCGGCGGCGAAAGACCGGGCATCTCATTGGACGACGATGCTGGCCGGCTATGTCCGGCCGCACCGGAAAACCTTCGTCACGGCCGCCGTCCTGCTCCTCGCCTCCAGTGTGCTGGGCCTGCTGCAGCCGCTCGCCGTACGGGCCCTCATCGACGGGCTGACCACCGGGACCGAGGCCGGCCGAGCCCTGGTCGTGCTGACGGCGCTCGTCGCGGTGGCCGCCGTCCTGCTCGGAGTCGGCAACTATCTCACCCTGCGGACCGCCGAAGCGGTCGTCCTCGACGGCCGTCGCGGGCTGATTCGCCACCTGCTCCGCCTCTCTGTGCCGAGCCTGCACAGCCAGGAGCCCGGCGACCTGCTCGCCCGGGTCACCACCGACACCATGCTGCTGCGCCAGATCGCCAGCCAGGCGTTGATCGACCTGATGACCGGCGGCCTGATGCTTCTCGGGGCGGTGGCCCTGATGGCGGTGGTCGACGTCGTACTGCTCGGCGTCACCGTCGTCGTCGTGCTGCTGCTCGTGGTCGTCATGGCGGTGATCATGCCGCGGATCCGCACCGCAGCCCTGCGCGCGCAGCAGGCGGTCGGGCAGATGGGCGCCGCCCTGGAGCGGATCCTCGGAGCCTTCACCACGGTCAAGGCCTCCGGCATGGAATCCGCCGAACTGGCCCGTGTCGACGTCTCGGCCCGTACCGCCTTCAAACAGGGCGTTTCCCTGGCCCGCTGGGGATCGGTGGCGGGCACCACCGCCGGGCTGGCGATCCAGGTCGCCTTCCTGGTCGTCCTCGGGTTCGGCGGCGCCCGGGTGGCCAGCGGCGCCATGACGGTGTCGGGGTTGGTGGCCTTCCTGCTCTACGTGGCCTACCTGACCCACCCGGTGATCCAACTGATCGGCGCGACCACCTATCTGCAGACGGGCAGGGCGGCGCTGAGCCGGATCGCCGAGGTGAACGCGCTGCCGGCCGAACCTCTCGACCTGCCGATCCCCTCCCAGGCCACCCCTGCCGAGCCGACGCCGCCGGCGGAACCTCGTACGCAGCCGGGCAGCACCGTCCCGGCCACACCGGCCTCCGTGATCTTCGACCGGGTCGTCTTCACCTATCCCGGCCGGGCCGAACCGGCCCTGCGTGACTTCACCCTGACCGTGCCCGCCGGTGGGCTGACCGCACTCGTCGGGCCGTCCGGCTCGGGCAAGACCACCGTGCTCAAGCTGCTGGAACGGTTCTACGACCCGCAGCAGGGCCGGGTGGTCTTCGATGAGCGAAGCCTGCCCGGCTGGCCCCTCAACAGCCTTCGGGCGAACATCGGCTACGTCGAGCAGGATGCCACCGTGCTGGCCGGAACCCTCCGCGAGAACATCGCGTACGCGGCGCCGGACGCCGACGAAGCCGACATCCGGGCTGTGCTGCGCACGACCCGGCTCGACCCGCTCCTACAACGTCTCGGCGGCGACCTCGACGCGGAGATCCAGCACCGGGGCGTGTCGTTGTCGGGCGGCGAACGACAGCGCGTGGCCATCGCCCGGGCCCTGCTGCGCCGGCCCCGCCTGCTCCTGCTCGATGAGGCGACCTCACAGCTCGACGCGGCCAACGAGGCCGCACTGCGCGACGTGATCCGGGAGATCTCCGGCGACACCACCGTCATCATGGTCGCCCACCGGCTGTCCACCGTGCTCAACGCGGTGCAGATCGTGGTGATGGAGGACGGTACGGCACAGTCGTCCGGAACACACGCCGAACTGCTGCGGAAATCCCCGCTCTACGCCGAACTCGCGGCGGAGCAGGCGCTGGCATGAGCCGGGAACCCGTGATCCGGGAACCGGGGCCCGCCGGCTCCGGCCGGGGCGGCATCGACGCCGTGGTGGTCGGCTCGGGCCCCAACGGCCTGGCCGGGGCGCTCGTCCTCGCCGCGGCCGGTCTCGAAGTGCGGGTCTACGAGGCCGCCGACACCATCGGCGGCGGCACCCGTACCGAACAGCTGACCCTGCCCGGTTTCTGGCATGACGTCTGCTCCGCGGTCCATCCGATGGCGCTGGCGTCCCCGTTCTTCCGAGCGTTCGACCTGTCCCGGCACAGCGTGCGGCTCCTGCAGCCGGAGATCCCGTACGCTCATCCGCTCGACGGCGGTCGCGCCGGGCTGGCCTGGCGCGACCTGGACCGTACGGCACAGGGCCTGGGGGTTGACGGCCCGGCGTGGCGGTCGCTGCTCGGCCCCCTGGTGGAGCGGTGGCGGCCCCTCGTCGACACGGCCATGTCCGACTTCCGCAGTCTCCCCCGTCATCCCGGCACGGCGCTGCGGATGGCGCTGCGGGTGCTGGAACAGGGCTCGGCTCTGTGGGGGGCCCGGTTCCGAGGCGACGTGGCGCCGGCTCTGCTCACGGGTGTCGGCGCGCACGCCATCGCCCCACCCCGGGCCATGGCCCCCGCCGGAGTGGGTCTCGTGCTGGCCGCCCTCGCCCACGCGGTCGGCTGGCCGGTGCCGCAGGGCGGCAGCCACACCATCACCCGGGCGATGGCCGCGGAACTGACCCGCCTCGGCGGGCGGATCATCACGGGCGAGCGGGTCGACACCCTGGCGCAGTTGCCTCCGGCCCGTGCGGTGCTGCTGGACGTGGCGCCGGCCGGGTTGCTGCGCATCGCCGGCGATCTGCTGCCAGGCCTGTACCGTCGCCAGTTGCGCGCGTTCCGGCCCGGTGGCGCCGCCTGCAAGGTCGACTTCGCGCTCGCCGGCCCGGTGCCGTGGGCGGCCGCTGACTGCGCCCGGGCCGGCACACTGCATCTGGTCGGTTCACGGGATGAGGCACTGGCCGCGGAACGGGTGGTCGCCGCCGGTCGGCACGCCCGGCGGCCGTACGTTCTGGCGGTGCAGCCCGGCGTCGTGGACGCCGGTCGCGCGCCCGTCGGTCGCCACGTGCTGTGGACGTATGCGCATGTGCCGAACGGGTCCCCGCGGGATGTCAGCGAACAGGTCATCGCCCAGGTGGAACGGTTCGCACCCGGATTTCGTGACCTGATCCTCGCCAAGCACGTCGTCACCGCCGCGCAGGCGCAGCGGCACAACCCCAACTATGTCGGCGGGGACATCTCCGGCGGCGCCACCACCCTGTGGCAGTTGATGATGCGTCCGGCTCCCCGCTGGGACCCGTACCGCACGCCGTTGCCCGGGGTCTACCTCTGCTCCTCCTCCACTCCGCCGGGTCAGGCGGTGCACGGGATGTCGGGGGTGCACGCGGCCGGTCGAGCTCTGCGCCACCGGTTCGGCGTTCACACCGATCCGCTTGATCTCGTCGCGTCCGCCGTGTCGGGGCACGGAGCGAACGCGGCCTGACACTGCGGCCGGGCAAGGGCCGGTGGCCGCGGCACTACAATGACCGGAACCGGCGGCCCGCCAACCGGCACGGCGGCATTCGTGCGTCACGGAAGGGAAGAGTGACCGAATGGTCGAGCCACCCGTCCGATCGTCCCTCGCCGAAAAGATCGACCGGCTTTTCGAGGTTGTCCTGCGCCCAGACCGGGAGCAGTACCGCAACGAGGAAGTGGCCAGCGCCTGCCGGGAGGCGACCGGGGAAAGCTTCTCCGCCACCTATCTGTGGCAGTTGCGCAATGGCCGCCGGACCAATCCGACAAAGCGTCACCTGGAAGCGCTCGCCCAGTTCTTTCAGGTTCCACCGGCCTACTTCTTCGATGACGAGCAAAGCGAGCGGATCGCTGAAGAGCTGGAACTCCTCGGGGCACTACGCGACAACGCGGTACGCCAGATCGCGCTGCGCGCGGTCACGCTGTCACCCGAAGGGCTCGACACGATCAGCGACGTGATCGAGGCGATCAGGCGGCGGGAAGAACTCCGCAAGGGGCCGGCGGAGCACGATGGTGATTGACCGAACCGTCTGGCGCAAGTGCCAGTTGATCGTCGATCAGTTATCGATCCCGGCGCCTTTCGATCCCGACCGGTTCATCTCCGCGCTCGCCGAGCAGCGTGGCCGGGTCGTCGAACTCGTGCCGATGCCGGGCACCGCCATGCAATGCGGTGTGCTCGTCGCCACCGACGAAATCGACTACATTTTCTATGCTACCAGCACCACCCGATTACACCGGGAGCACATCCTGCTACACGAGGCGGGACATCTGCTCTGCGGACACATCGGCGACGCCAAGCTCGACTTCCTGCCCAAACTCCTTGTTCCCCACCTCAGCGGCGACCTGGTCCGGCGGGTGCTCGGCCGGACCGACTACTCCGCGGCGGAGGAGCAGGAGGCCGAACTGGTCGCCTCGATGATCGCGCAACGGGCCCGTCGGCGGCAGGCCGGATCGGTCGCCCCCGAGATCGCGGACGGCCTGGCCCGCGTGGGCTCGATCTTCGATACGCGGTGAAAGATGCCTCACTGGCCGAACTACAGCGCCTGCGCACTCGCCGTCGTCGTCGCGGGTTACAAGCTGTTCCGCGTACGCCGTGACCAGCGGGCGCTGGGCCTGCACTATCTGTCGGCCTTCTTCCTCTGCATGGGGCTGGCCATGGCGATCATGGCGCACCCGACGCTGAACCTGGTCAGCCGCTTCGAACCGGTGCCCAACACGGCCCGGTTCGTCGGCAATGCCCTGGAGATGGCGGCGGCCTACTTTCTCGGCGCTCTCGGTTACAGCGTCGCCACCCCGGAGCGCACGAAACGGTGGTTGCGCCGGTACGGAATCATCCTCGCCGCGGCGGTGACCCTGATGGCCGGACTGCTGATCGCCGCCGGCACCACCTACACGCTCAACTTCGTCAACGTCTACTCCACCAACCCGCTGGTGGTGGGTTACCTGGTGGTGTTTTTCCTCTATGTCACGGTTTGTGCGATGGCGTTCATGCGTACCATCGGCCGTTATGTGCCGCACGCTGAAACCACCACCCTTCGGGTCGGATTGCGGTTCGTCGTCGCTGGAGCCGGTATCGGAATCATCTGGGCCGCCTGGTCAGGAGTCCGGCCGGTGATCACGCTGCTCACCGGGCAGTCACTGGCCACGATGGTTCCGGTCGGTTCGATCATCGGCTCCATGTGCGTACCGCTCTGGCTCATCGGGGCGACTCTCACCGCCTGGGGCACGTGGCTGGCCGCGCCGCTGCGCTGGGTGCGGACCTTCATCCGGCATCGACAGATAGGTCCTCTGTGGACGGCTCTGCGGACAGCCCAACCGCAGGTCGCGTTGATCACAACCGCGAACGTGCTGCGCAACGCCGAGTTCGCCCTCTATCGACGGATCATCGAAATCCGGGACGCGCAGCTCACGCTCCGGCCATATGCGCACCCGGCCGTGCCACAGTGGGTGGGACCGGCGGTGGATCCGGCCACCCTGGAGGCCGCCGTGATCGCGGCGTCCCTGATCGGCTATGCCACCGGGCACAGCTACGACGCCGAGCACCCCTTCCACGACGTGGATCCTTCGCTCACCTCGGAGAGCGCCTGGCTGGTTCGGGTGAACCGGGAGTTCACCAAGTCGGCGGTCGTCGCTCGGGTGCGGGAACGCGCCGCCGCCGAAGCGACCCTCCCCATCACAAACTGAGGCGTTCACTTGCATATCTTGTCTGCCAAGATATGCTGAGAGACATGAAGCCACGGGGCATGACGGAGCAGGCGTTCCTCGTCCTCACCGCGCTGGCGGACGAGTCTCGGCACGGCTATGGGGTCGTTCAGGAGGTCGAGCGGCTCTCCGAGGGGCGCGTGCAACTCAGGATCGGCACTCTGTACGGAGTGCTCGACCGGCTGTCCGCCGACGAACTGGTGACACTCGACCGCGAGGAGGCCCATCAGGGGCGGCTGCGGCGTTACTACCGGCTCACCGACCGTGGCGCCCGCGCGCTGGAGGCGGAGGCCGTACGGCTCGCCGAGCACGCCCGCTACGCGACGGAACGGTTGCGCGCCCGGCACGCGGGAGGAACGGCATGAGCCTTCTGGAGGATCGCTACCGCCGGGTGCTGCGGCTGCTGCCGGCGAGCTACCGCGCCGAGCGCGAGGAGGAGATGGTCTCGGCGTTCCTGGACGGCGCGGGACCGGCCGCGGACGACGACGACGCCCGGCCGCGCTGGCCGGAGATCGCCAGCATCGCCGCGCTCGCGGTGCGGGTCCGTCTGGGTGGCGCGGGCGCGGCGCCGAGGAGCATCGCCTGGGGCCGGGCCGTACGGCTGACCGCCCTGCTCGGCCTGGCCTTCCAGGCAACGATGAGCTGCGTCTACCTGGCGCAGGCCCTGGGCGCCTATGGCGTGTTCCCCATGCCGTACGCGCACGGCGAGATGCCGTTCGGGGAGCCCGGGTCGGCGGAGCGGGCGTGGCACCTGTCCAGAGACCTCGCGCCCGCCCTGTGGATCGTCGGCTATGTCGCCCTGGTCCGCGGCCGTCCACGCGTCGCGAAGGTCGCCGCGGTGCTCGGCCTCATCGCACATTGCGCCGACTTCGCCGTGGTATGGGCGGGTGCGCACCAGCCGCCGTTTCTCACCCATTGGGTGATCCAGTCCCTCATGCTCGTCGTCCCCGCGCTCGCCCTGCTGGTCGGATTCCATCGGGACGCCCCGGCGCACCGCCACCTCGGACGGGTGGCGGTGCTCCCCCTGATCGCCGGGGCGGCGCTCTTCCTGATCCTCATGGTGCTGTCAGAATGGGCCACTGCGGCGAGCCGCTCGCCGCAGTGGCCCGACATGTGGGCGTGGGTATGGCCATGGCTGCTGCCCTCCGGTCTGTCCTGCCTGGCGCTGCTGGTGGCGAGTGCCGGATATTTCGTGGCGCACCTGTCCGCGCCCCGGCGGCGCTCCCCCGCTGTGGCGCTGGCGCTGGCGATCCTGACCGTGCCCGTGGCGCTGACCCGGCTCTCCTACCTCAACCCTGGCTCGGGCGACCAGATCACCGAGACGATGAACGCCGTGACCGTCGCGCAAGTCATCGCGCTCCTGCTGTGCGGTCTCACGCTCGCCGTGATCGGCGCCAGGTCGCTGCCCGCCGGGGACACGGCCTCTCGATCGGTCTCGTGACGGCGAGCGGGAGACCGTGCGTCCCCGGATTTTCCCGACATATTTCCGGGCATCCGAATTGCCGGGCGATTTCCACGAATTCACGGATTCTCCTGGGAAGACGCGGTGGACCGGAATCCGGCGTTCGCCAAGCCATCCTATTTCGCGATTAGTATGACAAGATCTGGCATGTAAACCGAAAGGCAAGGCCGATCTTCCGGCGCGGCCGACTGGAGGATCACCACTTGCCCAGCGCAGATATGTCCAGTCCGATTGTGCTCATCGCGCTCGTCATCATCGGTGTGCCGCTCTTCGTGCTGCCGATGCTGCTGGCGCGGCGATTACGGCGGCTGAGCGCACTGCAGGCCGAGGCCGTACGGCAGGCCGCCGCCGAGGCCAGGCAGCGGCTCGCCAGGGATGTCCACGACCTGCTCGGCAGCCGCCTGTGGCTGGCCTCCCTGAAGAGCGAACTGGCCTATCGCCGCGCCGACGAGGACTCCCCCACGCGGGCGGCGCTGGCCGAGGCGATCGAGTCGATCCGGCAGGCGGCGACCGACATCCGCAACGTGACCCGGTCGTACCAGGAGATCTCGCTGTGGTCGGAGCTCGTCAACGCCAGGGCGGTGCTCACCGCGTACGGCACGGGCTGCGAGGTCGAGGCGTCCGAGGTCGAGCTGGCGCCGGAGCTGAACGCGATGCTCGCGGTCACCGTGCGCGAGGCCGTGACGAATGTGCTGCGGCACAGCCGTGCGAGCCTCTGTGTGATCAAGATGACGCTGGTCGAGATGAGCGGGGCCGGCGAGGCGAAGGGGACGAACTCCCAGGTCTGCCTGAGCGTCGCGAACGACGGCGTCGGCCCCCTCACGGCGCCGGGCGCCGGCAGCGGCATCCACAACCTCCGCAGCCGGGCCGCCGAGTTGGGCGGCACCGTCACCACGGTCATCGATTCGGACGGCTGGTTCCGGCTGACCGCCGAGATCCCGACCCCGTCCCCCCGATAACCCAACCTTGACACCCCCCCACCTCGGCACCCCCACCTTGCCGTGATCTTGCAGTTTCTCGCAAATTGGGCTCCTGAGCTGCCCAGATCCATTTCGTGATCTTGCAGAAACTCGCAAGCAGGCCATCCGACCTGCGCCTGTTCACTCGGTGATCTTGCAGTCGGCATCGAAGTACAAGATCGCCAAGAAGATTTCGCCCGGTCACACGGCAGACATGCGAGAAACTCAAGATCACGAACACCAAACCGCCTGCTCGGCGCCATGGCTTGCGAGCATTTGCAAGATCACGGCGGAGAGGGAGGGTGCGGGAGGCGTCACTCATGTGGAACCCGTGACGCTAATCATGGTTAGTCCTGTGATGTTCTCACACATGAATGTTGACTGGAGTAACTTGGCCAGTCCAGATATTTCCGGAATTCTTTATTGCGACCGGCCTGAGGGGACATCTGGTGATTAGTAAGTATGAAATTTACTGCCTCGCAGATCCCGTGTTTTATGACACTCTCGACCGCAAGCGCACAGAGCATCCCGATTTCGCGATAACCGAGCGACCCGTACCCGAAGGGTGGGCGCATCAGGCGACGGACACCTGGATGCACTACGCGCCGGTCGGCACCACCCTGCCGGCACAGGGCTGGAAGATCCACATTTCCTCCTGCCGGGAGCAGGCGGAGCGGGTGCTCGACACCGCGTGGGACTACTGCACGGCGGGCGGGCTGCCCTTCAAGTTTCTCCGCGGCCGGCGGGTCATGACCATGCAGAACTCCAAGTACGCCTTCCGCGGCTCGAGCGGCAAGCTGGTCACCATCTATCCGGAGGACGAGGCCAGACTCGAGCTCGTCCTGAAGGAGCTCGCCGAGATCCTCGACGGCGTCGAGGGTCCGTACATCCTGAGCGACCTGCGGTACGGCGAGGGCCCGCTGTTCGTCCGGTACGGCGGATTCGCCGAACGCCACTGCGTGTCGGACTCCGGGGAGCGGGTGCTCGCGATCGAGGACCCGGACGGCCGGCTCGTACCCGACGTGAGAGGACCCGCCTTCGCCCTGCCGTCCTGGGTCAGGCTGCCCGCCTTCCTCGAACCACACCTGGCCGCCCGGAGCTCGGTAACGCTGGAGGGCCTGCCGTACCAGGTGGACGGCGTGCTGCACTTCTCCAACGGCGGTGGCGTGTACGTGGGACACGACACCCGGACAGGTGAGCGTGTGGTGCTGAAGGAGGCGCGGCCGCACGCCGGTCTCGACGCGGCCGGACGTGACGCGGTCACCCGCCTGCGGCACGAGGCCGACATCATGGAGCGGCTCGCCGGTCTGGACGCCGTGCCGGCCCTTCGCGACCACTTCGTCCTGGGCGGCCATCACTTCCTGGCACAGGAGCACATCGACGGGATCACGCTCAGCCAGCTCATCGCCCAGCGGCACCCGCTGACCCGGGCCGACCGGACGCCCGGGATGATCAAGGACTACGCGGACTGGGCCACCGGGATGCTCGACCGGGTCCGGCGGGCGGTGTCGGCCCTGCACGGGCGCGGCGTGGTCTTCGGCGACCTGCATCCCTTCAACATCCTGGTCGACGGCGACCGCGTGGTGCTCATCGACTTCGAGGTGTCCTCGCTCGCCGCCGAGCGCAGGCGGCCGACGCTGGCCAACCCGGGCTTCGTCCCGCCGCCCGACCGGGCCGGCGTGGCGGCAGACGAGTACGCGCTGGCCTGCCTGCGGCTCGCCGTGTTCGCGCCGATGGCGACGATGCTGCTGCAGCTGCACCGGCCGAAGGCCGTGGAGATCGGGCGGCTCGTCATCGAGACCTTCCCGGTGCCGCCGGAGACGGTCGAGGCCGCCGTACGGACCATCCTCGGGCCCGAGCCCCAGCGCTCCGAGCTCTCCAAGTCCCCCAAGCCCTCCCGGTCTCCGAAGAAGGCCGGGGACGGTACGGCGGGAGACTGGCCGGCCGTACGGGACGCCATCGCGAGGGCGATCATCGCGAGCGCGTCCCCCGAGCGCGACGACCGGCTGTTCCCCGGCGACATCGTGCAGTTCGAGCCGGACGGCGGGCTCGGCCTCGCCAACGGGGCGGCTGGCGTGCTCCACGCGCTGGCGGCGACCGGGGCCGGGCGGTTCCCCGAGCACGAGGAGTGGCTGGTCAGGCGGGCCAAAGCGTCCGCCGACCGGCGGGAGGCGGGCTTCTACAACGGGCTGCACGGCGTGGCCTACGCCCTGCTGGCGCTCGGCCGCCGCCAGGACGCCCTCGACGTGGCCGAGTTGGCCTGCCGACACGCCGCGTTCCCGGCGAGCACCGCGTTCCCGGCGAGCACCGCACCCCCGGAGAGCACCGCACCCCCGGAGAGCGTTGGCCTCGACCTGAGTCTCTACCGGGGTCTGGCCGGAATGGCGCTGAACCTCCTCCACCTGCACGACGTCACCGGCGAGCCGTACTTCCGGCAGGAGGCCGACCGGCTCGTGGCCGCGGTGGCCGACCGGCTCGGCGGGCCGGACGACGTCCCCGAGATCAGCGGCGGCAAGCACCCGCACGCCGGTCTCATGTACGGCTCGGCCGGCCCGGCGCTGATGTTCCTGCACGCCTACGAGCGCACGGGCGACCCCGCGCTCCTCGACCTGGCGGCCACCGCGCTGCGACAGGACCTGCGCCGCTGCGTCACCCGGGACGACGGCCAACTCCAGGTGGAGCAGGGGTGGCGGACCAATCCGTACCTCGACGAGGGATCGGCGGGCATCGGGCTCGTCCTGGCCCGCTATCTGGCCCATCGGGACGACGAGGCGTTCGCCGAGGCGCTGGCGGCCATCAGCCCGGTGGCCACGCTCCCGTACTACATCCAGCCGGGGCTGTTCGCCGGCCGGGCCGGGATGATCGCCTGCCTGGCCGACTGGCGGAGCCGCGACAGAGCGGGACAGTCCGGACAGCCCGGACAGCCCGACGAGCACATCGCCGGGCACATCACCGCGCAGATCGCCCGCCTGGCCTGGCATGAGCTTCCGTACCGGGACGGCCTGGCCTTCCCCGGGGCGCAGCTGCTGCGCCTTTCCATGGACTTCGCCACCGGGAGCGCCGGCGTGCTGTTCGCTCTCGGCGCCGCGCTGCACGACGAACCGGTGCACCTCCCGTTCTTCGAGCCCCCCGTTCCGCAAGCTTCCCGGCGGTGCCAGGCGCGGGTTTCCCCGCGTACCACCGCCGGGTCCACGGTCCCGACCAGCATGGAAAGGAGGTGTACGTGATGGCGCTCCTCGACCTGCAGACCCTCGAGGCCCCCGGCGGCCACGGCGGCGGCCACGGCGGCGGCGGCAGCAACCTCAGTCTGCTCGCCTGCACCCCGCACGAGAACAGCAGCCTCAGCATCCTCTGCGGCTGACGGCGACGTGAGCCCGACAGACCACGGCCATGAGGTCACGGCCATGAGGTCACGGCCTCATCCGCGGCTGAAACCACTCATACGAAGGAGATGATCGACATGGCGCTTCTCGACCTGCAGACCCTGGAGACCCCCGGCGGCCACGGCGGCGGCCACGGCGGCGGCGGCAGCAACCTGAGCCTGCTCGCCTGCACCCCGCACGAGAACAGCAGCCTCAGCCTGCTCTGCGGCTGACGGTGACTGCGAGACCTGGGCGGCCCGGCCGCCCAGGTTTCTCGCTTGACGGACTTTTTCGTGCGATCCACGGGGAGACTGGATGACGTCGCGGGCGGCGGACCGGCTGATCATCGACGCCGTACGGCACAGCGGCGGCCGGCCGGCGGTCCTCGCGGCGGCGGCGCTGCTCGGCGCGGTCGTCGACCTGCTGCTCCCCCTGGCACTCGGCCGCGCGGTGGACGCCCTGATCGGAGGCACAGTCGGAGGCACAGTCGGGGACACGGCCCGGCAGGCCTGGACGTGGGCGGTGGCCCCCACGCTCGTCGTCGTCGTGCTCGTCGTCCTCGCGATCTCCTGTGACGCGGTCGTCGTGCTCATGTCCGGCCTGACCGGGGCACGGGCCGCGCGCCGGCTGCGCCGCCGCGTCGTCGCCCACGTGCCGGCCGCCGGCCCGGCCCTGACCGGACGGCACACTCCGGGCGACGTGGTCACCCGGGCCGGCGTCAACGTGGAGGAGGCCGCCCGCGCCCCGGAGGCGGCCGTCACCGCCGCCGTGCTCGTCATCCCCTCGGCGGGCAGCGTCGTGGCGCTGACGCTGATCGATCCCTGGCTCGCGGTCGCCCTGGTCGCCGGGCTCGTCGCGATCACGGCAGTGCTCCGGGCGTTCATGCGGCGGACCGCCGCCGCCTCCGGCGGTTACCAGCAGGCCCAGGGGGAGATCGCGGCCCGGCTGGTCACCGCCCTCGCCGGCGCCCGTACCATCGGGGCGGCCGGGACGGGCGAACGGGAGGCCCGGCGCGTGCTCGCCCCGCTTCCCCGCCTGCGTGCCCACGGCCTGGCACTGTGGCGGCTGCACGCGCGGGCCGGGGTCCAGGCCGCCGTGGTGATCCCCCTCCTCGAGACGACCGTGCTCGCGGTCGGCGGGCTGCGGCTCGCCGGTGGCGACCTCACCGTGGGCGAGTTGCTCGCCGCGGCGCGCTACGTCGCGCTCGGCGCGGGCCTGGGCTCCGCGATCGGCCAGGTGGGGCGGATCGCCCGAGCGCGCTCGGCGGCCGGACGCGTCGAACAGTTGCTCGCCGAGCCTGCCATGCCGTACGGCTCCCGCCCGCTGCCCGACGGTCCCGGCAGGCTGGAGCTGCGCGGGGTCACGATGCGGGCAGACGGCACGCCGCTGCTGAGCGACATCGACCTGGTGATCCCTGGGGGATCGTGCGTGGCGGTCGTGGGGCGCTCGGGATCGGGCAAGTCGTCGCTGGCCGCCGTCGCGGGGAGGCTGGTGGATCCAGATGACGGCGTGGTCCTGCTGGACGGGGTCCCGCTGCCGGAGGTCGCGCACGAGACGCTCCGCCGGGCGGTCGGTTACGCGTTCGAGCGGCCGGTCCTGTTCGGCGAGCCGCCGGATGAGCGGGACCAGTTGAACGGCGCGGCGAACGGCTCTGCGTACGGCTCTGCGCACGGAATGAGCGGCGGCTCGATGGGCGACTCGATGGGCGGCACGATCGGCGCGGCGATCGGTTTCGGACTGGGCGGGCCGGACGGCGCCGGACCGGACGGCGCCGGACCGGACGACACAGCGGCCGGCCGCGACCGGGTGCGCGCCGCGTCGGCCGCCGCCTGCGCCGACACGTTCGTCCGCCGCCTGCCGCTCGGGTACGCGACACCGGTGGCGCGGGCCCCGATGTCGGGCGGCGAGCTTCAGCGGATCGGCCTGGCCCGGGCCTTCGCGCAGGCCGGGCGGCTGCTCATCCTCGACGACGCCCTGTCGAGCCTCGACACGGTGACCGAGCGCCAGGTCACCCTGGCTCTCACGGCCGGGAGGCTGGCCGACCGCACCCGGCTCATCGTGGCCCACCGCGCCGCTACGGCGGCCCTCGCCGACCAGGTGGTCTGGCTGGACGAGGGCCGGATCAGGGCCGGCGGGCGGCACGAGACGCTGTGGGACGACCCGGACTACCGCGCCGTCTTCCAGGCGGCGCCGTGAAGAGCCGCGTGAGAGACGCCGCGAAGAGCCGTGTGAGGTACGTCGCGAAGGACCTGCTGCGCCGCGCACTGCTGCGCGAGCCGTACGGAATCGTCCGCCTGGCGGGGTGGTCGCTGGCCGAGGCGGTGCCCTCGTTCCTGGGCGGGCACGCGGTCGCGCGGGCCGTGGACGACGGCTTCGCGGCCGGCCACCCGGGCACCGGCCTCGCCTGGCTCGCGGTGCTGGCCGTCGCGTGGCTGGTGGCGGCGGTGGCGGCGCGGCGGATCCTGCTGGAGATCGCCGCCATCGTCGAGCCGTTCCGGGACGAGCTGCTGACCCGGGTCGTGACCGCCGCCCTCACCACTGACCGCGCGGGGCCCGGCACCGAGGTGGTGGCCCGGATGAACCACCAGGTCGAGTTGGCCAGGGACGCCTTCGGCGCGATCATCACCGTGATCCGGTCATTCGCGTTCACGCTGGTGAGCGTGGCTCTGGGGATGGCCACGCTGGCCCCGGAGGTGCTCCCGCTCGTGCTGCCCCCGGTGTTCGCGGGGCTGGGGCTCTTCCTGGCTTCGCTGCCCGCCATGGCCCGGCGGCAGCGGAAGTTCTTCCTGGCCGACGAACGGACCACGGCGGCCGTCGCGGCGCTGGCGGGCGGGCTGCGCGACATCACGGCCTGCGGTGGGGAGGCACGGGTGGCCGAGGCCGTCGGCGGGAGGGTCGACCGGCAGGCACGGGCCGCGGAGGGGCTGGCACGGATCACCGCGGCCAGGACGCTGTCGCTCGCCGTCGGCGGGTGGCTGCCGATCCTCCTCCTGCTCGCGGGCGCGCCCTGGCTGCTGGAGCGCGGCGTCACCGGTGGGATCATCCTCGGGACGATCACCTACCTCACGCAGTCGCTGACGCCGGCGCTGTCCGGCCTGGTGCAGGGCCTCGGCGTCAGCGGCGTACGGCTGGCCGTGACGCTGGAGCGGATCCTCGGCGGCGGCGGAACGCCGGTCACCGTGGGAGATCGCGAGCCGGCCGGTGTGCGCGTGGAACTGCGCGGCGCCGGGTTCTCGTACGGCCCGGCCGCGGAGCCCGTCATCGACGGGCTCGACCTGACGGTGCCGGAAGGCGAGCATCTGGCCGTGGTCGGCCCGAGCGGCATCGGCAAGTCGACGCTGGCCGCGCTGATCGCCGGCCTGCTGCGGCCGCGGCACGGCGACGTCGTGATCGGCGGGGTCCGGGCCGGGGATGTCGTGCCCGCCGCGCGGGCGCTGATCCCGCAGGAGGCCTACGTTTTCCACGGCAGCCTCGCCGAGAACCTGACCTATCTCGCACCCGGCCTCGACTCCGCTGCCCACTCCGCTGCCGACTCCGCTGCCGACTCCGCTGCCGACTCCGGTGCCGACTCCGGTGCCGGCGGCTCAGCGGATGCGGTGACGGAGGCTGTCGCGCTGTTCGGGCTGGAGGATCTGGCGCGGCGGTGCGGCGGGATGCACGCGGACCTCGACCCGGCGGCGCTGTCGGCAGGCGAGCGCCAGCTCGTCGCGCTGGCCAGGACCTACCTGTCCCCGGCGCGCCTGATTGTTCTCGACGAGGCGACCTGCCACCTGGATCCCGCCGCCGAGGCCCGGGCGGAGGCGGCGTTCGCGGCGCGCGGCGGCACGCTGATCGTGATCGCTCACCGGATCTCCTCGGCGCTGCGGGCGCACCGCGTGCTCGTCATGGACGGGACCCGGGTGATGTCCGGCACGCACGACGAGATGACGGCCGCCTCGCCGCTCTACGCCGACCTGGTCGGCCACTGGACGGGTCAATCGGGGACGGGCCGCTCAGCGGCGGGCCATTCAGCGGCGGGCGCGGTACCGGACGATGCCGACGTCCCTCGTGGGCCACAGCCAGCCGCATTCCGCGGCGATCTGGATCGCCTCGACGCGTGAGCGGGCTCCGACCTTGCCGATGATGCGGGACAGATAGTTGCGGACCGTTCCGCGGGACAGGCAGAGCCGTTCGGCGATCTCATCGACGGTCGCCCCCACCGCGGCGGTCTCCAGGACGGCCAGCTCCCGGCTGGTGAGCGGGTTGGCGTCGGCGTCGAGTGCGGCGACGGCGAGCTCTGGGTCGATGACCCGCTCCCCCGCCGCCACCCGCCGGATGCAGTCGACCAGGTGACCGGGCTGGGCGTCCTTCACCACGAAGCCGCGCACGCCCGCGTCCAGGGCCTTACGCAGGGCGACCGGCGTGCCCAGGCCGGTCAGGACGATCGTCTGACAGCTCGGCAGGCGCCGGTGGAGTTCGGCGGCCGCGGTCAGCCCGTCCGTCCCCGGCATCCCGATGTCGAGGATCGCGACGTCGGGCCGCCGCAGACAGGCCAGCCGTACGATGTCCTCGCCCGTGTCGGTCTCGGCCACCACCTCGAGGTCGTCCTCGCAGTCCAGCAGGGTGATCAGGGCCTTGCGGATCAGGTGCATGTCCTCGGCGAGCAGCAACCGGATCAACTCTTCTGTCCCCCAAGCACTTGGTGTCGCCCACACGGAAACCCGACCCCGGCTACCCATATTTCCGGCTATAAGTCGTGTCCCGTAGGTCTTCTTGGCCTACCGCGGTCGCCCAGATAGCCGTGCGATGCCACGGCGAAGATCCACGAGTCACTCCCGATCAACGCTGGCATGCCGAACGCCCGGCTCCACGGGGTAACCGGGCGTTCGGAGCGGATGCCTGAGGGGTCCGCGCCAGCTACTACCAGCGGCCGACCCGGACGGAGTCGGACGCCTCGGAGCCCTTGAGCCGCCCGTTGCCGTCGAACTTCACCGCCCAGGTGCCGGACCGGTAGGCCCGGACCCTGGTGGAGAAGCCGCCGTCGCGGTTGGTCTTGAGCGTGTCGACGTACTTCCAGCGGTGCGAACCGCTGGGCCGGAAGTAGACGCCGATGTCCTGGTAGCCCAGCCAGTTCCAGTCGTGCCAGGAGGCACGGCCGATCTCGCACCGGTTGCCGTTGTGGACGCCGGAGTGGCTGTTCCAGTCCCGGTAGTACCAGTCGCTGTAGCACTGGGCGACCTGCAGCTTGCCCTGGAGGGTGATCTCGCGACCGCGTCGCACCTGATCAGGCTTGGCGGTGAAGTCGACGATGCGGGTCGCCTTCGGGCCCTTCGGCGGCCGCGGCCGCCACCGGTCCCGCTTCACCTCGAAGCCGCGGTCGGCGGTCACCCGCCTGCCGTCCACGCCGACGGCCTCGACGTGGACCTTCCACTGCCCGCTCCTGTCACGCGAGGTGAGCGTCCAGGACCGCGAGGCGACGTCGTAGCGGGCCCTGTCGTGCTTCCCGTGCTGACCGCCCTTCTTGCCGAGCCAGTCGCGTCCGTGGTCTCCTCCGTGACGGCCCGAGGGCCCGCGCAGCTCGATGGAGACGCTCTGGACGTCCTTGGTCCGCACCGTGGCGGTGACCCGGACCGAGCCGTGCCGTCCGACGACGACCGTGCTGGGGCTGACGTCGACGGACAGGATCCTCGGATCCGGCACGTGGGACTTGTTGCCGGAGTCCGGGTGATGACTCGACGGAGTGGGCGTTGGGTGGGCCGCGTACGCGGGAGACGTCGCGAGCGTCGCCGTACCCAGAGCGGCCGCCACCAGCGCGGTAGCCACACGCTTTACCATTTCGGCACTTCCTTCCCCGTTAGGAACGCACCCCCGAGTGGGTCGCGTCTATGTAAGAGACGCGCAAAGGAAGAGAAAAGTTGCCGGGTCAATCCGGGACAGGAAGTAACGAATCCGTAACACGATATCCAACGGCAACCATTTGCGTGGTTTTATTGGGAGTTAGGCGCTTTTACTGGAACTGACATTTTGGGCATAACGTCGATTTCCGGCATATTTCGCGCGCCATGCTCCGTCACCCGCGTCGCGCACCCGGCCGCTGAACCAGCCGTCCTTCCTGGTGACGGCGCCGCCCAGGTCCTGCCAGTCATCCGATCCGGCGGGGCGGAAGCAGAACACCACCCGCTGCTTGGCGTACGGCCGGTAGTCGACCCGGCCCCGCGGGTCCACCCGCAGCAGGGTGCCGGTGATCCGCACATCGTCTCCGTCGCGGGCCACCTTCACTCCTTCCAGCTCGGTGGCGCGCCTGAGGGAGAAGGTGGTCTGGGCGGCGACGGTGTCGCCGTCTCCGTTCCCGGCGGTGGCGGTGACCGTCCACGGGCCGCTGGGATACCACCGCGACAGTTCCTTCTGCGGCAGGAAGCGCCAGACCTCCCACCCGTCCCCGTGCCCCGTCACGGCGTCGTCCGCGTCGTCAGCGTCATCCGCATCGTCAGCGTCGGATGGCTCCGGCTCCGGCACGGGGTCCTGCCCGCCGGGCACCAGCCGGATGGCCGGCGGAAGGGCGGAGACCAGCGCCGGGGCCGTCTGCTCCTGCGCCGGTTCCTGGGCCGGCTCCTGGGCCGGATCGGGAGCCGGGCCGGCCTCGTCTCCTGCGGGTTCCGGCTCCTCCGGCTCCTCCGGCTCCTTGGGCTTATTGGGCTCTCCCGGCTTCTTGGGAGTGGGGTTGAGCACGACGTCGACCTTGTCGGCGCCCCGCGCCACCACGTCGATCACGAGCTTGACGGAATCGTTCGGCCCGACCACGGGGTCGGACGGCCGTACCGTGATGGACCGGATGGCCAGATCCGCGTCGGAGGAGGCGGCGGCGGCGCCGGCCGAGCCCGGCAGGGTCGCCGCGGCGAGGGCCAACGTCGCCAGCGTATGTCTCATCATGTCCCAGGACGGTACGCAATCCCCGGCAATCACCCCGGACCCGACACACTCCCCACCAGGCAAAACCTCAACCCGGCCAGTCGTACGCTGGGCAAGGACCTGCCCCCGATCGAGCGGGTAGGAACAGGGCACCGCGCAATCGGGGGGAGAGCGCATGACGGCCCAGCAGCGCGTTCGGGAGAAAACGTTCTTCGGCCATCCACGGGGCCTGGCGACGCTGTTCGGCACCGAGATGTGGGAGCGTTTCAGCTACTACGGCATGCGGGCGATCCTGGTGCTCTTCCTCTCGGCGCCCGAGGTGCGCGGCGGCATGGGGCTCCCGGAGACGACCGCGGTCAGCATCTACAGCATCTACATCGCCTCGGTCTACCTCCTGGCACTGGTCGGCGGCTGGGTGTCCGACCGGCTCCTCGGCCCGCGCCGGGCCGTCCTGTGGGCCGCGGTCACCATCATGTGCGGGCACATGAGCCTGGCCGTTCCCATCGGAGGCGGATTCGTCTGGCTCGGCCTGCTGCTCATCGCACTCGGCAGCGGCCTGCTGAAACCGAACATCGCGACCCTGGTCGGCGAGCTCTACCGGGACGGGGCCGACGCCCGGCGCGACTCGGGCTACACCCTGTTCTACATGGGCATCAACATCGGGGCCTTCGTCGGCATTCTGATCGTGCCCTGGCTGCAGCGGGGCGACCGCTGGCACCTGGCCTTCGGCGCGGCGGCCGTCGGCATGGCCGTCGGTCTGGCGCAGTACGTGCTGGGCCGCCGCCATCTCGGCGGCGTCGGCGAGGAGCCCGACCACCGGCTCACCCCGGAGGAGAAGCGTCACTTCAGGACGCTGTTCGGCCTCGGGCTGGCCAGCGTGGCGATGGGCCTGGCGCTGTGGGTGTGGCTGGGCGGATTCACGGTCGCGCGGTTCGCGCTCGTCCTGGCGATCGTGACGGCCGCCGTGCCGGTGGCGTACTTCGCGTTCCTGTTCACCGGCACCCACGAGATCACCCCGGAGGAGCGGGTCCGGCTGCGCGCCTACGTGTGGCTCTTCCTCGCCGCCGCGATCTTCTGGTTGATCTACGACCAGGCGGGCAGCGCGCTGCTGCTGTTCGCCAAGAACCACACCGATCTGAACATCCTCGGCGTCGACATCCCCCCGGGCTGGGTGTCGAACATCAACTCGATCGCGATCGTGGTCCTGGCCCCGATCTTCGCCGACGTCTTCCTGAAGGCCGGCGACCGGATCAGCGAGCCGTTCAAGTTCGCCGTGGCGCTGGTCCTGGTCGGGCTGAGCTTCGTCGTGATGTCCGTCGCGTCGAGCCTGGCCACCGGCGGCGTCCGGGTGTCGGTCATGTGGCTGCTGTCGGTGTATCTCATCCAGACCATCGGCGAGCTGTTCCTCAGCCCGGTCGGGCTGTCCATCACCCAGAAGCTCGCCCCCCGGGCCTTCGAGAACCAGATGATGGGCGTGTGGTTCCTCGCCGTCGCGCTCGGCGACGCGGTCGGCGGCCAGGTCTACCGGATGACGTCCGTGGTGCCGATGCCGGTGTACTACCTCACCCTCGCCCTCGCCGCGATCGCCGCCGGTCTGGTCCTCGGCGCGTTCTCGCGGCGGCTCCGGACGCTCATGCGCTGAGCCGTACACCCCTTACAGGGCGTGGATGAGCGGCTCGCGGGGGTGGAAGGCGCCGGGCTGCCCGGTGGCGATGCGCCGCACCGCCTCCCGCAGGACGTCGGGCGGCTGGGTGAACGGCAGGCGCAGGTACCGTTCGAGCGTCCCGTCCACGCCGAACCACGGGCCGGGCGCGAGCCGTACGCCACGGGAGGCCGCGGCGTCGGCCACCGCGCCGGCGACCGGAGCGCCGAGCCTGATCCACAGCGAACCGCCGCCACGCGGGACCGTGAACGTCCAGGCGGGCAGCTCCGCGTTCAGCGCCGCGACCAGGGCCGACAGCGAAGCGCCGAGCGTGCGGCGGCGCTCGCCGCGGGCATCCTCGATCCGGTCGAACAGCTGCGCGGCCACGAGCTGCTCGAAGACCGGGCCCGCGATGTCGACCACCGAGCGCAGCACGGCCAGGCGGCGCAACAGCCCCGGAGCGGCGCGGATCCAGCCGACGCGCAGGCCGCCCCACCACAGTTTGGAACCGGATCCGATGCTGATCACCCGGTCGTCGGTGTCGAAGGCCGCCAGGGGCGGCGCCCCCTCCCCTTCTTCCAGAGCCAGCTCCACCCAGCTCTCGTCCGTGAGCAGCGTGGCGCCCTGCCGCCGCGCGGCCGCCACCAGCGCGGCGCGGTCCTCGCCGGACATCAGGTGGCCGGTGGGGTTCTGGAAATCCGGGATGAGGTAGCCGAGCCGAGCGGCCGACTGCCGCATCGCGGAGATCATCAGGTCGACGTGCCGGCCGTCCTCCGGGATCCCCACCGGCACCAGGCGGGCGCCGCGCAGCCGTACCGCCTCGATGGCGTGGGGGTAGGTCGGCGACTCCAGCAACACCGGGTCACCGGGCCCGGCCAGCATGGTCAGCAGCAGGTGCGTGGCGTGCTGGGCCCCCGCGGTGATCATGATCTGGTCGGGCCGGGTGGGCAGGCCCCGCTCCCGGTACCGCCGCGCGACGGCCTCGCGCAGCGCGGCCACACCGAGCGGGTCGTAGCCCATCCCCAGCGCGTACCGGTGGTAGGTGCGGCCCGCCTCGGCGACCGCGTCGCCCAGCAGGGCCGTCGCCGGCGGCGCGGCGACGTGCAGCGGCAGCAGGCCGTCGTCGTCGGGGGCGATCCACAGATTGTCCGTGCCGAGCGAGCCGGCGTCGGGCAGGGCCGTCCAGCTGCCCGCCCCCTGGCGGCTCTCCAGGTAGCCCTGCTCGCGGAGCCGGTCGTAGGCGGTGGTGACCGTGGTGCGGCTCACCCCCAGCGCGTCGGCGAGCCGCCGCTCCGGCGGGACGCGTACACGCACGGGCAGCCGCCCGTCCAGGATCAGGTTCCGTACGGCTTCCGCCAGCGCCCGGTAGTACGGCCGGGCGTCCGCGGGCACCCTGACCAGCCGCGCGAGCTGGGTCTCGGTGACATATCGGTTGGCGACGTACCGATCCATCAGGCCATTTTGTCGAATTGGCTCTTTAATCTCAAGCCACTGGCCTGGAAAATGAAGCCCGCTATGAGTGAACTCTCCCTCCCCCGCCTTGGATCGCTTCCGGTCAGGCTCGTCCGTCTCTACGCGGGGCTCGCCCTGTACGGCTCCGGCATCGGGCTGCTCGTGCGGGCCGATCTCGGTCTCGCCCCGTGGGACGCCTTCCACCAGGGCCTGTCCGTGCGCACGGGATGGTCGATCGGGCTGTGCATCACCCTGGTCGGCGCGCTGGTGCTGCTGCTGTGGATCCCGCTGCGGGAGCGGCCCGGCCTCGGCACGATCAGCAACGTGCTGCTGGTCGGCACCTGCGCCGACCTCTTCATGTGGCTGGTGCCCGCGCCGTCGACCTGGCCGATCCAGTGGGTCTTCCTGCTCGGCGGCGTCGTGGCCATCGCCTCCGCCACCGCGCTGTACATCAACGCCGGATTCGGGCCGGGGCCGCGCGACGGCCTGATGACCGGCCTCAACCGGCTCGGTCTTTCGATCCGGCTGAGCCGTACGATCGTGGAGATCACCGTGCTCGCCGCCGGATGGCTGCTCGGCGGCACGGTGGGCGTGGGCACGCTCGTCTTCGCCGCCGCCATCGGCCCGCTCACCCAGGTCTTCATGAAACTGTGGCCGGCGCGCCGGCGGGAGGCCGGGTAGTAGCGTGGCGGCATGCGGATCGAGGACTACGCCCTGATCGGTGACATGCAGTCGGCGGCGCTCGTCGGCATCGACGGCTCGGTCGACTGGCTGTGCCTGCCCAGGTTCGACTCCCCGTCGTGCTTCACCCGGCTGCTCGGCGACGAGTCCAACGGCTTCTGGCGCCTCGCCGCGGCCGGCCGGGATCGGGCCGTACGGCGTGCCTACCTGGAGGACACGCTGATCCTGGAGACGGTGTGGGAGACCGAGACCGGGGCCGCCCGGGTGATCGACTTCATGCCGCCCCGGCACGCCAACCCGGACATGGTGCGCATCGTCGAGGGCCTGTCCGGGACCGTGGACATGACCACGGAGATCCGCATCCGGTTCGACTACGGCCGCATCGTGCCGTGGGTCCGCCGCATCGACGGCCACCTGCACGCGATCGGCGGCCCCGACTCGGTGTGGATCCACTCCCCCGTGCCGCTGAAGGGCGGCGGCTTCCGGCACACCGCCGCGTTCACCGTGTCGGCCGGGCAGCGGCTGCCGTTCGTCTTCACCTGGCACCCCTCCCACCAGCCGCAACCCGAGGTGATCGACCCGATCGAGGAGTTCGTCGAGACCCGGCGGCTGTGGGAGGAATGGGTCTCCCGGTGCGAGCACCAGGGGCGCTGGCGGGAGGCGGTGGTCCGCTCGCTGATCACACTCAAGGCGCTCACCTACAGCCCGACCGGCGGCATCGTCGCCGCGCCGACGACCTCGCTGCCCGAGCACCTCGGCGGCGTGCGCAACTGGGACTACCGCTACTGCTGGCTGCGCGACGCCGCGATGACACTCGACGCGCTGACCGGCTCGGGCTATGTCGAGGAGGCCGGCGCCTGGCGCACCTGGCTGCTGCGCGCCATCGCCGGCCGGCCCGAGGACATCCAGGTGCTGTACGGCGTGGCCGGCGAACGGCGGCTGCCGGAACTGACACTCGACTGGCTGCCCGGCTATGAGGGCTCCCGCCCGGTGCGGCTCGGCAACGGCGCGGCCGGCCAACTCCAGCTCGACATCTACGGCGAGGTCGTCAACGCGTTGTACGAGGCGCGCCGAGAGGGCCTCGCGGCCGACAGCCACACCTGGGCGTTGATCGGCAAGCTGATGCGCTACCTGGAACACAACTGGGACCAGCCCGACGAGGGCCTGTGGGAGGTACGCGGACCCCGGCGGCACTTCGTCCACTCCAAAGTCCTGGTCTGGGTGGCCTTCGACCGGATGGTGCGCTCCGTGGAGGAACTCGGCCGCGAAGGACCGGTCGAGCGCTGGCGGGCCATCCGCGACCGCATCCACGCCGAGGTCTGCGACAAGGGCTACGACCCGGCCCGCAACACCTTCACCCAGTCGTACGGCTCACACGAGCTGGACGCGTCACTGCTGCTGATCCCGATCGTCGGGTTCCTGCCGCCCGACGACCCCCGCGTCGTCGGCACCATCGAGGCCATCGAACGGGAACTGCTGGTCGACGGGTTCGTGCTGCGCTACCCCGTCGCCGAGGACAACGCCGTGGACGGCCTGCCCGGCGGCGAGGGCGCCTTCCTGGCCTGCAGCTTCTGGCTCGCCCAGGCCCGAGCCATGATCGGCCGCAAGGACGAGGCCATCGAGCTGTTCGAACGCCTGCTGGAGCTGCGCAACGACGTCGGCCTGCTCGCCGAGGAATACGACCCCGGCGCCGAACGCCAACTCGGCAACTTCCCCCAGGCCTTCAGCCACATCCACCTCATCCGCACCGCCCTGGCCCTCAGCTGAGGTCTCACCTGTTTCCGGTGATCAGGTACTCCACCTCACGCCAGAACTTGTCGAACGAAGGCGAGTTGGCACGCGCCAGACCAAGGTCGAACACCGCCGCCAAGCCGGCTTGGTGTTTGGTCGGATCGTAGGGACGGCCATCCACCCGGCGCTTTGTCAGCCACTCCTTACACCCCCGTGGTCTTTCCGGGTCCGGCGGCACCTGTAGATCGCGAGCGAGCCCCCGCCGCCCGCCCAATGAGGAGGCGGCGGCCAGAAACCATGCCTCGAACTCCCTGTTCGCCAGCACAACAGCAGACGGCACATCCGGCCTGGCGGCCCTGGTACGGGCTTGGAGAGCGGGTCCGAGGTTCGCCGGACAGTCATCGTCAGCGTCCAGCAGCACGAGGACGCCTGTCACGCCTTCGATGTTGGAAACGACCTGGTCGACCGCCGACTCGATGCCGCGAGCGGTCAGCAACGAGTCCCGCCCGACTCGGCGCGGCTCAGGCACGTCCACCCACAGTTCAGGCGCGATCTCCAAGGCGAGCCTGCGCAGCAACACGGGTAGGGCTTCGACCTCGCCATGTCCCTCTACGAGAGTGGCGATGCGAACGTGAGACACCATCGCGCTCACGCCCCCTGACCGGCAGGGTCTACTGGGCGCAGGTGGCCTTGCCGGTGCATCTCGGGCAGCTGCGACGGGTGCTCGATCAGGTGACGTTGGGTGTACTCACTGAGCTCTCCGACACGGGTCGCACCGTCCGTCATCTCCACGATCCGCAGCATCGAAGGGTGCGCTTCCTCAGGATCCAGGAGATCCGAACTCTGTGTGGTCACGATCACCTGAGTTCGCGCCGAGGCATCCTTGAGCACCGCGAGGAGCACACCGACCTTCGAGGGGTGAATGGCGGTCTCCGGTTCTTCGATGGCGACGAGGGGGATGAGGCCGGTCAGCACGTCCGGCTGGTGCAGTGCCGCGAGAACGCCCGCAGCCCTGACCGTGCCTTCGGAGAGTTGCTTCCGCTGGAACACCTCAACGTACGGATCCCCGGCACGGACCTTGCCTTCCGCGACGGCCGTCCAGTAGGGAAGCGCCGGCTCACCGGTCCAGAATCTGGCCTGGATCGTGGCGTAGTCGCCCTGAAGCCGCTGATCCACGCCAAGTGACAGGGGGATCAGCGCACGCAGGTACTCATCCAGGGACTCCTTGAAAGCAGGGTGATCACGTGCCAAGTGGCCGAGCACCTGACCAAGGTGCTCGCCGTGCTCGCCGAGCTGGGAATGCCCGGCCGCCGTTTCGTCCAGAGACCTCAAAATCTCCGAATCCAGCTCATAGAAGCGTGGCCTCAGCAGCGACCGAAGCAGGATGTCGTAAGGAGCCAGGCGGCCCACGATCGGCAGTAGCAACTCCTCCACTCCAAGCCGCGCACCCGGAATCCCGCCTCGGACCACCCGTCGCCCATCGGCGCCCAAGTCCGCGGTGAAGGAGACCTCCTCCTCAGGAAGCTGGAGAACGCAAGTCTCCCTGAGCACGAGATGGGAGCGCTCTCCCGCCGGATCACGTCCGATCTCCACCTCGTAGACGGCAGTGCCATCGGCGGAGCCCAGCGACAGCTCCAAAGCGATGACGAACGTGGCCGCGGCCTGAGCGGGCTCAGGCCCTGCCGAGCGGGCACGCGTCAGGACGGAGTCCAGACCACCGCGATCCGCCAACGCCTGCCCTGGGGAGCGTGCGACGGCATCACGTACGAAGCGCAGCGCGTCGACGAAATTCGACTTCCCTGAAGCGTTGGCCCCGGCCAGCACCGTGAGCGGCCCCAACCGCACATCGCACTCGGCGAGGGACCGGAACCCCCGGACCTGAACTCGGGAAACGAACGGAGGGCTCGGTGCCGGGTCGGCCTCGATGTCATGCTTCATCACTGCTCGCCCTCACGCTCAGCTTTGGCCAGTTCGACCAGCGATCCCTTTTCCCTGAGAAACTGCGCAATTGCGCATGCGCACCCCTCGGAGACTCCTGAGTGTTCGCTGCCACATCGGACAGATCGATCAGCCCGTCGAATTCCCCAGCAAGCGCGTTCCGAACGTGACGAACATGAATAACACTCACCGACCCTCCACCTCCACCAGGTTGCGGAGGACAACTACCCAGTTACCACCGCTGTGACCAGCGCGCTTCAGCGCTCTGCGGACAGCGCTTGTGCTTGACTCAGCTTCGCACGGGCAGCCGTAAAGACTCCGATCGCATCATATCTCCGCTGATCAGTCCAACGCATCCTTCTTGCGATCACGGCTCCTCTTCGTACCCTCGGCCGCATCAAATGGTCGAACTGCCAGAGCTTGCGGCCGCTCCGCATCCGGTTCGGCTACGGCCGGATCGTGCCGTGGTTCCGCCGCATCGACGGCCACCTGAACGCGACCTGCAGCGGCTGCCGTTCGTCTTCACCTGGCACCCCTCCCATCAGCCGCAACCCGAGGTGATCGACCCGATCGAGGAGTTCGTCGAGACCCGGCGGCTGTGGGAGGAATGGGTCTCCCGATGCGAACATCAGGGCCGCTGGCGGGAGGCGGTGGTCCGCTCGCTGATCACACTCAAGGCACTCACCTACAGCCCGACCGACGGCCCTGCTCTGCAGGGAACGGCTATGCTATAGAGGGCGAGTGCGTGTAGCTCATGTTCTGACATATCTCGGGCTGTTCATCCTCTCCTTTATGGCTACGGTTTACAGCTACCTCGGAGACATCCACCCTTACTGGTGGCAGCCGGGTGGAGAAGATGAGGTCGATCCGGATATCGCCCTCGGTGCACTCGTCTTTTCTGTCGTAGGCACTGGTTTTGCACTTGCCGCCGGGTTGATGTTACGCCGTTCCTGGATCGCATGGATATTCTGCTGCTTCGTCATTCTGTTCTCGGCAGGCCGGATGATTGCCGCGATAGACGCAATCCACGATTTCCAGTCTGCCCACTGAGCCTAAATCAAATGGTGGATTCAGGCTCAGCGCCCGTGGCTACCTTAGCACGTGTCCTCAGCTGATTCTCGCACACCTGATTTATTCGACGCGGCCAACCTCGTTCCAGGGGCGTCGAGAAGTCTGACGACAACCTCAGTCGGTGTATTACGATGGCCCGCTACCTGCTGTCGTATCCCTTCATCCACGTAATTCGCCGAAGATCACGCCGCCCTCCGCCGAACTCAAAAGAGCGGAGGCCAAGACCTCACCAAGCCTCGATAATCCGGCTTGCGGAAAGCACGAGCACAGGCCCGCACAAGATCCAAGCGAGCCATGACTTACGGAAGACAAGCACAGAACAAACGGTGAGCAGAAATCCCGAGGCCGCGAAGACCAACGCGCCCAGAGCGACATCCGGATCGACGTACTCTTCGTTCCCGGGCATCCAGGCGTACGGATGAATGATTCCGGCGAAGCTGACCATAGTCAATAGTACCGACAGGGAATAAAGGGATACAAACAGCAGCAGGCGGGCCCATGGTGTCCCCTCGCCCCTCTTTCCTGCCGGACGCATCCTTCCGTCACCGATCGATTCCATAATGGGACCCTACCTCTCCCGAGCACGAGATTCACGCCCTCGCGTCAGATGCACTGCGGTGGATCGGCTTTCCCGTAGCACTTAGCCGGTCAGAACAGGTCTCTGGTCTCGATCTCACTCAGTCCGAGCGTCTCAAGAATCGGAACCAGCCTACGGAGATACCAGCCCATATCACAGAATCTCGTTCGCTCTCCCTTTCCCTGACAGTAATCGGCCGGCGTCGATCGGCAACGGTAAAGGTCGCAGGCCGGGGAACCCGGCACGACCACCGCCCCGGCCTCTGACGTCAACTCAGCAACTTCCCCCAGGCCTTCCGCCACATCCACCTCATCCGCACCACCATAGCTCTCAACTGAATGGTCCTCCATAGATGCAATGGCGCACGTGGGTCCAGAGCTCACAGGCACGTCATGCTGAAGATCAACGGCAGCAACTGTGCGCGCTGCGCCAAAGTCGCCGACGCACCGTCACAACGTTCCGAACTCACAGATATCAATCTCTAATGTTTTCAATTGCATTTCGGCTGTCCAGATTCTCTTGGGCCGCATTCCTAATCTGATCCCATTCATCGCCACACAATACCTCAAGCACCTCTATGGACGTGTTGTGATGACCAGCGACAACTTGGCGAACAGCCTCGTGACTATCCCTCGCCAGAATATCCAATATTTCCCGGGTTGCCTTGTTCTTTGACGCGACCATCAAGCGAGTCCTCCAGTCAGAACTTGAGGACAGTTCATGAAGGATTTCCACAGGAACCGTTTTGTTATGCGCAACCCAGAAATGTGCTTCCGGGTGGTGCCTAACTAACTCCCGCCACACTTCCAGGGGTGCGGATTCGCGGGCCGCGCGCCTATAGTCCGACGGATTATCACTGAAGCGAAGAGCGAGAAAATCCACAACAGAGTTAATCATCAGCCTCACTCGACTTCGATGAATTTCTTTTCGTTTGCCATAAAAGTCAGGCTAGCTATGGGGTCCTTACAGGATGTCGGCGCCACGCCTCGTCGCAGGACGGATCGGCGCGGCGCAAGCTTCACTTACTCACTCATTGAATCGCGGAGTTTTGCAATCTGTTCTTTGGCGGTCCGCCTGATTCGCTTCGTGCGGCCAGAAGTAGACAACTCCTCCAAGGCTCGGAGGCATTCACTCCTTTTCGCAAGGTGGAGTTGGAGCCAGTTCGACCCCGTCTCAAGTGCTTGCTCCACACCGTCTGCAAGCCCCTCCGTTAATATCGTTTCCATAGCTACGATGTCGTCGGCCCTGGCCCGGGCGTATTGGATGCTGCACTCATCGGAGAGGCGTTCAACCCATGTCGGCCTCTCATTCCTCGACACCTGCTCCAGCATGTGCAGGACGACGGATAGATGGATGTGTTCATCGGTCTCCCAGGGCATGATTTCAAAAAGAGCTCGCTTTGCCCTGGGGTCGTCTCCATTTAGGGCATCGAGATAGATGGGCCACCTCTCGTGCTCGTCTCGGTAGTCTACGATCTCCTTTCCGACGAGGTCTGCGAGGGCCCTTATTCCTTCAGCTAGTGACTTCATATCAACAGCGCACCCTCCTAAATTCCTTCATTTTCTTCTTGAAGTCCGACCACAACGCGCCTCACCCTCATAATCTATCTCGTCAGTTAGCCGGACATCAGGAACCTCCTTCCAGACATACATGCCATCCTCGTCGATAAGATACGAGACGACTCCATTCCACGAGAACGAGATTCTCTGGGCCAGCATCGCCCTGAGGGTCACAGGGACCTGAACGGGCCTGTGAAACGTGAATTGGATGTCGGCGGACCTACTCAACGCACTGTCTCCGGCGTTCATCACTCATAAACGGCAGCAGCCTGGAGCATTTCAGCGATCAGCGCCCAGCTCGGGTTCTCGGGAACAGGGTGACCCTTGTTATTCATAAGCCCCTCGAGATCCTCCAGCCAGGCGGACATCGCCTCCAGATAGCCGTCAAGACTCACATTTTCCCAGGAGCTCGAATCTTCCCGGAGATTCAAACGAAGCCCCTGGATGAATTGCACAAGGTCGCCCCTTGCCCGGACTTCTTCCAGTCCATCACCCAGCTCATTCACCTCAACCACCTCTCATTATCGACTGCCGGCTTCGCCAGTTGGCCACACCAGCTATCCAACTCCATGCGACAGCATCTCCCCGAGAACCACCGCTCCGTGGAGGAGCTCGACCGCGAAGGACCGTCAACTCGGCAACTTCCCCCAGGCCTTCAGCCACATCCACCTCATCGGCACCGCCCTCGCCCTCGCCCTCAACTGAAGAGTATGGTCATGAACGAGCGGTGTCCCTTGCGGTTCCCGACATCCTGACGCTGCCTTCGGAGCTGAGCACCCGCACGGTCACCTGGTTGTTCCGCAGCCCGGACAGAACAAGCGTGCCGCCGTTGCACCCCTAACCGCTGACGCCGCTGAGCCGCAGCGAAATCTGCTTGGACGACGACTCCGACAGCGTGAGAGTCGCCCGGCAGCGGTAGCCCGTGCCCCAGCGCATCGACGTCGTCGCCTTCCCGGCGGCGGCCGGCCGTATTGGGACACACGAAATCGATGGAAGGAGCGGGACCTCGTTGGCCGACATTGAGGCGCACTACAGGGACCTGATCGAGCGCAGTCCTCACATCGGCGAGATGTGCCTGACGTGGTGCCGGGCACCCTCGGCCGACCAGGTGATCCAAGCTCTCGAAGTCGAAGTGCTCGATGTCACCGTAGGCGATCTGCAAGGCCTGATCAATGAGTCATACGACGACCCTGAGGAGGGCATAGTAGGAAGATTCCTGCTGTTGGCCGAGGAACCGCCATGGTTCCTCGCGGTGGAGTACAGCGGCGATCGAGCCTTCGGGGGCACTTGAACGGCTCTCCTCCGGGGGTGAGGCCCTATGCCTGATAGGCAGCGAGACCCTTTATCGGTTCTCGTTGTCCTACGCCCGCGGTGGCCGCCTCCTGTGCAGGTTCAAGGACGGAGGCGACATCTGGGGCGACACCGCAGCCATCAAGAAGCACCTCGACGGCCTGTTCAACTTGCACGAGCGATACGCCGACATTGAGAACGGCCTCGTCCCAGGAAAGGGGACGTTGGAGGACTGGCGTGTCCACGCGTTCGTCCTGATGGAGCGGATCGCCGGAGTCCGCCTGTCACTCGAATGGTTGGAACGAGGGCACGCGCTCTATCGCTTCCGAGTGTGGGGTGATCCACAGCCGTAGGCCGATCAGTCAGCCAGGCTCTCCCCCGTTCGGGGGGCCAGGTTGCATTGCCGTGCCGTAGCGGTCAGGGCTGGCGGGCGATGCGGGCGAGGAGGCGGGCGAAGGCCGGCGGGGGCGTGACGACGAGGCGGGTCTGCCCGTTGTGGGCGACCAGGTCGGCCTGGATGCGGGTGAGCCGCTCCCGATGCCACCAGTAGACATGCGGGGTGAGCCCGTCCTCCCTGGTGGCGTACTCCCGCTGGGCGAACACGCGCAGCCGCTCGATGGCGCGCACCACCTCGATGCCCGCCACCGGGTGCACGGCCATCATCCCCCGGTGCGGCATGGCGACCAGCACGCCGTCCTTCGGCATGGGCGCGTGGTCGGACAGCCGCCGCAGGTGCGCGGCCGCGCTCGGCGCGGTCAGCAGGGACACCGCGGTCCCGGCGAGGTCGAGCCGTGAAACGGCGGGCCGCTCGTCGGCGAGCGCGTTGCCGATCGCGATGTCCAGCGCCTCAGCGGGCGGGACCGGCCAGCAGAACGCCTCCTCGGGACGGACCGGGCGGGTGCCGATGGTGAGCACCTCGATCAGGTCCGGGCTCAGGTGGCGGCCGATGATGCGGGACGGGTCGGGGATCGCCGGATCGTCGGCGGCGTGCACCCGGGCGCGCAGCAGCGGCTTGATCGGCGCGAGGTTGCAGGCGTCGAACGGCTCGCCGGACACCGCGTGGGCCAGGTATTCGGAGACCAGCATCGGCCAGTCCTCGCGCGAGCGCCGGGCGGCCTCGCGGCGCAGGCCGACGAGGTTGACCACCCGCGCCACGATCGGGTCCGCGGAGCGCAGCGTCAGGGACGTGCCGTCAGGGGCGAACGCGCAGGTGAACCCCATGGTCTCGGCAACCAGGGCGAGCAGGGAGTCGAGGTCGACGTCCTCGACGGGCCGCGGAGCGGGGGAATCGGTCCGGGTCCGGCCGAGCAGTCGCCGCAAGAGTCCCAACGCACCATCCCTCCGCCGCTGCCCGGACCTTCCGGGCGGGTTTCAGGGTGCCGCCTCCGGGTCGCGGAACATGTTCGTCAAAGAATACAGTTCTGTATCGATAACCCCATATGCCCCCATCCACACACTGAGCTGTGGTGCCCCATGCCCCACGGGAAGCCCGGCGATCACCGGCACCCCCAGCGGGGCGAGCCGCTCGGCGAGCACCGGAAGCGGATCCCCGCACTCCACCCATGACCCGAGCGCGAAGCCCAGCGCCCCGTCGAGACATCCGGCCTGCCGGAGCTGGGTCAGCATGCGGTCGATCCGGTACGGCTCCTCCGTCACGTCCTCCAGCAGCACGACGCATCCCTCGGCGCGCAGCGCGTACGGCGTCCCGCACAGCGCGGCGAGCAGAGCCAGGTTGCCCCCGACGACGGGACCGGTGACGACCGCGCCGCCGGCCCGGCCGGGCACGAGCAGGCGGTCGCCGATGATCGGTGCGAGGTGCCCGCCCTCGAACAGTGCCGCCTTCAGGCTCGCGAACGAGTCCTGGTCCGGGCCCCCGGGGCTGCCCATCACGACGGTTGCGGGCATCGGCCCGAACAGCGTCGCGACGCCCAGCCGGTCGGCGAACGCCCGGTGCAGCGCGGTGATGTCGCTGGAGCCGAGAAGGATCTTGGGCTCGGCCGCCGCCATGGCCTCCCAGTCGAGCAGGTCGAGCAGCCGGGTCGTGCCGTAGCCGCCGCGGGCGCAGACGACCGCGGCGATCCCCGGGTCGCACCACGCCTCCTGGAGGTCGGCCGCGCGGCCGGTGTCTGCACCGGCCAGAAACCCATCACGGTCCAGGAGGTGTGCGCCGATCACCACCTCCAGGCCGAGCTCGACGAGCAGCTCCCGGCCGCGCGCGAGCCGCACCGGATCGACGGGCCCCGCCGGCGCCACCAGGGCCACCGTGTCCCCCGGCCGCAGCCGCCGCGGGCCGCGTACCATCCGCGATGCCGGCCGCGCCGCCGGCGCCTCGCCGTGGTCCACCCCGCGTGTGCTGCGCTCCTCCACTCCCAAAGGGTGTCAGACTTAACCGTATCTATGCGACCTCCGACGCACATACTCGTGGTCAACGGTGTCAAGGTCCGTCAGCCGGTGTTCGTGATCGCCGCTCCGCACTCCGGCGCGGACCTGGTCGGCCGTGCCCTCAAACGATCTCCCGGCTTCCACGTCACCATGGGCCGCGCCGCGGTGGCCCGGGTCGTGTACGCGTTCGCCCGGCGGCCGTCGATCGCCCGCAGCCGGGGGGCGCACCGGGTGCTGCGCGACGTGCTGGCCGAGGCGTGGCAGGTCATGCCGGACGCCTGCGCCGAATGCGGCGCGGCCTGCAAGGAGGCCGGCGGCATCATCGGGTCGGGGCCCTGCGTGGCGTCGCGCTCGCTCACCAGGTTCGGCGACGCCGGGCCCGATCTCCTCTACAGCGCCCCGGTGCTGCTGCAGGCGTTCCCGGACGCCCGGCTCATCCAGATCATCCGCGACGGGCGCGACGTGGTCGCCGACATGCTGGCCGACCCGGCCTGCCTTGCCTGGTTCAGGCCGCACATGCTGGGCGAGGAGGCCGAGTTCCCCAATCCGTTCCTCGGCGTGCGCTCGGCCGAGCACCGGGGCCGATGGAACGACATGCCGGCGGCGGGCAAATGCGCGCTGCGGTGGCGCAGCGCCGTACGGCTCAGCGCGACGCTCCGTCGCGAGCTGCCCGCCGAGCAACTGCTGACCCTGCGGTACGAGGACATGCTGGCCTCCCCCGGCCGCGCGATCGACGCGGTGTCGGACTTCCTCCACGCCGAGATCTCCACCATCGCCCTGTACGGCTCGGCCAAGCCGAAGACGGGCGCCTGGCGCAAGCGGCTGTCGGCGGCCGACGCCGACCTGGTGGAGAAGGTCGCCCGCGAGGAGCTCAAACGCCTCGGCTACCGATGATCGACTAACCCGTGACCACTCAACCGGTGACCGTTCAACCTGTGAACTGGGTGCGGTAGAGCTCGGCGTAGGCGCCGTCGCGCCGGAGCAGCTCCTCGTGGCGGCCGTGCTCGACCACCCGTCCGTCCTCGATCACCAGGATCGTGTCGGCCTCGCGGATGGTGGACAGGCGGTGGGCGATCACCAGGGAGGTGCGCCCCCGCAGTGCGGTCTTCAGCGCCTGCTGCACCGCCGCCTCGGACTCGGAGTCCAGGTGGGCGGTGGCCTCGTCGAGCACGACGACGCGCGGCGCCTTCAGCAGGAGGCGGGCCAGCGCGACGCGCTGCTTCTCCCCGCCTGACAGCCGGTAGCCCCGGTCGCCCACGACGGTCTCCAGCTCCTCGGGCAGGCCCTTGACCAGGTCGGCGATCTGCGCCGCCCGCAGCGCGTCCCAGATCTCCTCGTCGGTCGCCTCGGGGCGGGCGTAGCGGAGGTTGGCGCCGATCGTGTCGTGGAACAGGTGGGCGTCCTGCATGACCACGCCCACCGTGTCCCTGATGCTGTCGAGGGTGGCGTCCCGTACGTCCAGGCCGTTGATCCGCACGGCGCCCTCGTTGACGTCGTACAGGCGCGACACCAGGGACGTCGTCGTCGTCTTGCCCGCCCCCGAATGCCCCACCAGCGCCACCAGCTCGCCCGGCCGGGCCGTGAACGACACGCCCTTCAGGACCTCCTGCGACGGCCCGGTGTCAGGCCGCGCCACCGACTCCAGGGAGGCCAGCGACACCTCCGAGGCCTCCGGGTAGTGGAACCGCACGTCGTCGAACTCGATCTCCACCGGCCCGTCGGGGACCGGCCGGGCGTCGGGCCTCTCGGCCACCATCGGTTTGAGGTCGAGCACCTCGAAGACCCGGTCGAAGCTCACCAGCGCGGTCATCACGTCGACGTGGACGTTGGACAGGCTGGTCAGCGGGCCGTAGAGGCGCATGAGCAGCGAGGCGAGGGCGACCAGCGTGCCGAGCTCGAACGCCCCCGACACGGCGAACATGCCGCCGAGGCCGTAGACGAGCGCGGTCGCGAGCGCGGCGACCAGGCCGAGCGCGACCCGGAACACCGTTCCGTACATTCCGACCGTGACCCCGACGTCGCGGACCCGCCCGGCCCGCTCCCCGAAGTGGACGGCCTCGTCGGCCGGCCTGCCGTACAGCTTGGCGACCATGGCGCCGGCCACGTTGAACCGCTCGGTCATCACCGAGCTCATCTCCGCGTCGAGCTGTAACTGCTCGCGGGTGAGCGCCGACATCCGGCGGCCGACCCACTTTGCCGGGATGATGAAGATCGGCACCAGGACCAGCGCGACCAGCGTGATCTGCCACGACAGGACGAGCATCGCGCCGAGGACCATGACCAGGCTGACCACGTTGGAGACCACCGACGACAGCGTGCTGGTGAGTGCCCGCTGGGCCCCGATGACGTCGCTGTTCAGCCGGGAGACCAGCGCGCCGGTCTGGGCGCGCATGAAGAACGCCACCGGCATGCGCTGCACGTGGTCGAAGACCTCGGTGCGCAGGTTGTAGATCAGCCCCTCGCCGATCCTCGCGGAGTACCACCGCTGGGCCAGGGTCAGCCCGGCGTCCACCACGGCCAGGGCGGCGATGGCCACGGCGAGCCAGACCACGACCCCGGTCCGTTTCGGGATGATGCCGTCGTCGATGATCGCCTTCATCAGCAGCGGGTTGGCCACCGCGATGACCGAACCGACCACGACGAGCGCCAGGAACGCCGTGATCTGCCACCTGAACGGCCGGGCGTACCCGGCGATGCGGCGTACCGTCCCGGGCGCCAGCCGCTCGCTGGTCACCGAGCTGTCGCGCCGCAGCGACCGCATCGCCTCGAAGCCGTAACCGCCGCCCATCATCGCCATATGTCGCCATCCTCCCGGGAGGTGAAGCACCCAGGACAGGCGCGTGATTCCATCATTTGCTGGAAGCGAACAGCGCCCTGATCCGGGTCGCCTGCTCGGCCCGCTCGGCGGCGGCCTGCGCCTCCAGCGTCCGGTGCGGCGCACCCTGGAGCAGCCTCTTGGTGGCGGTCGCCGCCGCGCGGTCGACGGCCAGCAGCGCCGCCGTCAGGTCCTGTACGGCCTGGCCCAGCTCGTCGGCGGGCACCGCCATCTCGGCCAGGCCGAGCCGCAGCGCCTCGGCCGCGCCGACGACGCGTGCGGTCAGGCACATCTCGATGGCGCGTGGCACCCCGACGATGTCGACCAGCGGTTTGGTCCCCGTCAGGTCGGGGACCAGCCCGAGCGCGGGCTCCTTCATGCAGAACATGACGTCGTCCGCGACGATCCGCAGGTCGCACGCGAGCGCGAGCTGGAAGCCCGCACCGATCGCGTGACCCCGCACGGCGGCGATGGACACGATCTCCGGCCGCCGCAGCCATAGGAAGCCGCGCTGTGCCTCGGCGATCAGCCGCTGCAGATCGGCGTCGCCGTGGGCGGCCGCCGCGGCGAACGAATCCGTCCCGGGTCCCTCAGCGGGCCCGGGGCCCTGGGCCGGTTCGGAAGCTTGGGTGAACATGCCCAGGTCGATGCCCGACGAGAAGGACGGCCCCTCGCCTCTGACCACGACCACCCGCACGTGCTCCGGAAGCTCGTCGCCTATCCGGGCCAGTGCCGACCAGGTGCCGAACGTCTGCGCGTTCCGCTTCTCCGGCCGGTCCAGTGTGATGGTCGCGATCTCGCCGTCCATCTCGAAGCGCAGTCCGGTCCCCCCAGTTGCCGCTTCCGCCATCGCTGCTCGCTCCTGCCTCCGATGAGAGGTCGCTCGCCTCACACACGGCCGGGTCCGGTGCGGCGTCCCGTCCGTACGTGCCGGTTGCTCGCGCTCCCCTGTCTCCCGCGGTCGCGCCCGAGCCTACCGAATCTCGTTCTGGTGGCTCGGACGCGACCGCTCGGACTGCTGGAACGAGCGGCTGCGGTCGCGCGTCGTGAGGTGGATCGCTAGCGCTTGGACTTGCCCCGGGTCGCCCCGCCGCGCCCACGCAGAGTCACTCCGGACTCGCTGAGGATGCGGTGGATGAACCCGTATGACCGGCCGGTGGAAGCCGCCAGAGCGCGGATGCTCTCACCCGCGGCATAGCGCTTCTTCAGATCGTTGGCCAGCTTTTCACGGTCGGCCCCGGTCACCCGGGTGCCCTTCTTGAGAGTCTCGGCCACGAGTACCTCCTGTAGTGCCAGACTTCCGCAGCGTTACTCACGCCATGATCAGTCATTTCGGCGAGATCGGCTACCTACTCCGCGGGAAAAGATCCCTACCCGCTCAAATTAAGATCAGGCGAGTGCCACAAGATCGGAAAATTCGTCACTCCACGCGTCTTCGACTCCGTCCGGCAGCAAAATCACCCTATCTGGACGGAGCGCCTCCACGGCACCCTCATCATGGGTGACCAGCACGATCGCTCCGGCGTACGAGCCGAGGGCCGCCAGAACCTGCTCCCGCGACGCCGGATCCAGGTTGTTGGTAGGCTCGTCGAGCAACAGCACGTTGGCGCTCGAGAGCACCAGCGTGGCCAGGGCGAGTCGCGTCTTCTCTCCTCCGGACAGCACCCCGGCGGGCTTGTCCACGTCGTCTCCTGAGAACAGGAACGAGCCGAGCACCTTGCGCAGCTCGACCTCGAGGAGATCGGGCCCGGCCGAGCGCATGTTCTCCAGGACCGTGCGCTCCGGGTCGAGGGTCTCGTGCTCCTGCGCGTAGTATCCGATCTTGAGGCCGTGGCCGGGCCGCACCTCTCCGGCGTCGGGCTTCTCCATGCCGGCGAGCAGGCGCAGCAGCGTCGTCTTGCCCGCGCCGTTCAGGCCCAGGATCACGATCCTGGAGCCGCGGTCGACGGCCGCGTCGACGTCGGTGAAGACCTCCAGCGAGCCGTACGACTTGGACAGGCCGTGCGCCGTCAGAGGCGTCCTGCCGCACGGCGCGGGCTCGGGGAAGCGCAGCTTGGCGACCCGGTCGGCACGCCGCTCGCCCTCGACGCCCGACAGCAGGCGGCGGGCCCGGCGCTCCATGTCCTGCGCCGCCTTGGCCTTGGTGGCCTTCGCCCGCATGCGGTCGGCCTGCGACAGCAGCGCGGACGCCTGCCGCTCGGCGTTGACCCGCTCGCGCTTGCGGCGCTTCTCGTCGGTCTCCCGCTGCGCCAGGTACGCCTTCCAGCCGACGTTATAGGTGTCGATCACGCAGCGGTTGGCGTCGAGGTGCAGGACCCGGTTTACCGTCGCTTCAAGAAGGTTTACGTCGTGGCTGATGATGACCAAGCCGCCCTGGTGGGCGCGCAAAAAATCCCGAAGCCACCCGATTGAGTCCGCATCGAGGTGGTTTGTGGGCTCGTCAAGCAGGAGAGTCTCGGCTCCGCTGAACAGGATCCGGGCCAGCTCCACCCGCCTGCGCTGTCCACCGGACAGGGTCTCCAGTGGCTGTCGCAGGACCCGGTCGGGCAGTCCGAGGCTGGAGGCGATCGAGGCGGCCTCCGCCTCCGCGGCGTAACCGCCGAGCACGTGCAGCCGGTCCTCCAGCCGGCCGTAGGCGCGCACCGCCCTGTCACGCACCCGGGTGTCGTCCGAGGCCATGCCGATCTCGGCGTCGCGCAGCTCGCGCAGCACCTCGTCGAGGCCCCGGGCCGACAGGATGCGGTCGCGGGCGAGCACCGACAGGTCGCCGGTGCGCGGGTCCTGCGGCAGGTAGCCGATGCTGCCGGTGGCGGTCACGGAGCCGCCGGCCGGAAGGCCCTCACCGGCGAGGACCCTGGTGAGCGTGGTCTTACCGGCCCCGTTGCGGCCCACCAGTCCGATCTTGTCGCCCGGGTTCACCCGGAAGGCCGCGCCCTCGATGAGCAGCCGGGATCCCGCGCGCAGTTCGACGTCAGTAGCAATGATCATGAATAGGGACACTCCCGTGAGGAAATTTCGAAGGGGATCGGCGCACGTGTCGATCAGTCGGGAGCGCACATGCCCGCCATTGTAGTCGCCGAGCGCCAAGAGCCGAACGTGGTTATCGGCCCGCCCGGCCGGTCTGCGGCCCGCCCGGCGGGTCAGTCCGTGATCTCGCCGGCCTCACCGGTCTCGACGACGCGGATGCGTACGCTCCGGAACATCGCGGGAGTCCCCTCCAGCACGTTCCGCCGGGGATCGGGCACGGTCAGGAAGGGCTCTGCCTCCAGCGCGAACAGCGGCGCCAGCCGCCGGTCGCCGCGCAACTCGGCGACCGCGCGGCGGTCCCCGCCGAGCACGACCGCGTCCAGCTCGACCCTGCCCGGCCCGGCGACGTCCAGCCCGGCGGCGTACGGCACGAGCACCCGGAACGCGACATCGGCCGCCGCGCCGAGCGCCTCGGCGGACTGCTTCTCCCTACGCCGGGCGAACCGCTGCTGCGACCAGCCGCCCGCCGCGCTGCGCCCGTGCACCGGCCGCGACCCGACCTTGGCGGCCACCAGCCGGTCCCCGGTGAACACGCCGGCCGCGTAGCCTCCGAGCCGTACCAGCAGGACTCCCACCGTCCGCTCCCGGCACGCGTGCTCGACCAGGTCCTCGGCCCGGTCCCCCCGCAGCGGCGGGAACGGCACGTGACACTCGGCCACGGAGCCGTCGGCCGCCGCCAGCCGGACCACCTCGTCGGTGACGGCCGCCTCGACGGCCCCGTGCCGTACGGCGAAGCCCTCGATCCACCGGGAGAGCCGTTCGGGCGCGACAGACACCCATCTGCCCCCACCCGCCGCCGGCCGCGCCACCACGGCACACCAGCCTACCCCACCCCCCTGGCCGTGATCTTGCAGTTTCTCACACACAAGGCTTGTGACCTGCCCAAACCTTTTCGCCGATCTTGCACTTTCTCGCAGGCATGCCGCCTGACGTGCGTAAATCCGCTTGATGATCTTACAGTTGACGCGGGAGTGCAAGATCACACATGGTGTTCACCTGGCCAGACGGCAGACCTGCGAGAACCTGCAAGATCACGGATGTGGTAGTACCTGCTCACGGCACCGGTTTGCGAGAAACTACAAGATCACCCCTGGGGGTTGGGGTGCTCAGGGTTCGATGAGGCCGGCGCGGATGGCGTAGCGGGTCAGTTCGAGCCGGTCGCGCATGCCGAGCTTCTGCAGGATGTTCGCGCGGTGCCGGTCGACGGTCTTGACGCTGATGAAGAGGGTCTCCGCGATCTGCTTGGCGGAGTTGCCCTCGGCTATCAGCTTGACGATCTCCTCCTCGCGCGGGGTCAGGATGCTGGCGGGCATCTGCTCGCCCTGGCGGGCGCGGTGCAGGTAGTCGCGGATGAGCGCGGTGACCGCCCCCGGATAGAGGAACGGCTCGCCGCGCACCGCGGCCCGGCACGCCTCCAGGAGGTCCTGGTCGGCCACCGACTTGAGCACGTAGCCCGAGGCGCCCGCTTTGAGCGCTTCGAAGAAGTACTGTTCGTTGTCGTACATGGACAGGATCAGGATGCGGACGCCGGGCGCCCGCCGGTTGATTTCCCGGGCCGCCTGGATCCCGGTCATCCGCGGCATCGCGATGTCGAGGATGACCAGGTCGATCTCGCCGGCCGAGACCGCCTCGACGGCCTCGGCACCGTCCGCCGCCTCGGCGACGACCATGAGATCGGGCTCGGCGTCGATGATCAGGCGCAGCCCGTGCCGGACCAGGGCGTGGTCGTCCGCCAGCAGGATGCGGGTCTTGGCAGTCTCCATGTTCAACTCCGCTGACATGTTCATCGGCTGCGTTCGGCCTCGACGGGTATGACCAGACGTACGTCGGTGCCGCCGCCGGGCGGGGACGTTATGGTCAGGCGCGCGCCGATGAGGTGGGCGCGTTCCCGCATGCCGCGTATTCCGGCGCCCTCCTGCCGGGCACCGCCGCGCCCGTCGTCGGTGACACGCAGGGTCAGGTCGCCGTCGCCCGCGGTCAGGGACAGCTCCACATGGCCGGCGCGGGCGTGTCTGGCCACGTTGGTCAGGCTCTCCTGTGCGATCCGGTAGATGACCAGTTCCTCGTCCTCGCTGAGATCGGGCAGCCCGGGGTCGACCGCCCGCGTGATCCGAACCTGGTTGACCTGGAAGAACTCGCTGCTCAGCGCGTTCAGCGCGCTCTGCAGCCCGAGATCTTCGAGCACGCCGGGACGCAGCCTGCGCGCTACCTGCCGCACCTCGTCGAGGCTGGAACGGACCGTCTCCTGGGCGGCGCGCAGCTCCTCACGCAGGTCGTCGGGCGCCCGGTCGACGACGCGTTTGAGGCTCAGCAGCGCCACGGTCAGGCTCTGGCCGATCTCGTCGTGCAGTTCCCGTGCGATGCGCCGCCGCTCCCCCTCCTGCGCCGCGAGCGCGTGCGCGCTGCTCGCGCTGCGCTCCGACTCGAGCCGGTCGAGCATCGAGTTGAACGTGCCGATCAGGTGGGAGAGGTCTCCCTTGCCGCTGTCGGCGAGCCGGTCTCCGGATTCCAGCAGGTCGACGCGCTGCATGAGCGTGGTCAGCGCGTCCAGCGGGGCCAAGCCGGCCCGCAGCAGCAGCGCGTTCGCAGTGATGATCAGCGTCAGCCCGATCGTCAGGACCGGCAACTCGGCCAGGCGGACCATCGAGGACACCGTGGCGGGCGACAGCGCGAGCACGAGCGTGCCGACGGTGAACACCAACCCGTTGATGGCGAACAGCCGCCAGAACAGCGTCCGCGCCGGCGTGCGCACCTGGATCCGTGCCCCGATCCGTGCCCCGATCCGTGCCCCGATCCGTGCCCCGATCCGTGCCCGGGACCGTGAACGCCTGGCAGCCTGCCGCGGCCGAAGAGGCCGCCGGTCGTCGGAGTGACTCATCGAGGTTCTGGCGTGCGGCCCGCCTTCCGGACGGGCGAGCAGGCGCCCTCCCTCCCTTCCACAGTCCTTCCTAGCCCGGCGGTACCCGGGCGTCCATGGGAGTCATCTCCCATCATGGACCCGCGACTGCACGTCCGACCCCTGCCGAAATGGGTGCCGGACCTGATGGCGGACGATCGCTCCACCATCGAAAATGGATACAGGGGCCGGAAGCGGAAGAATCCGGCGTCACCCGCGATGAGAATCGGCGACCACTCGGAACGGAGGTATCTCTGCGTGCGCGTCTCCCGCACGGCTGTGCCCGGCACCGGCACTGTACATCACTGTGTCACCCGAGGAGGGCAGCGTTTCGGCGTCCTCTCGGACAGAACCGGCCGGTACCGGCTCCTCGTCTACACAGCCGAGTCGGACGAACCACTGCAGAGCGTCGTACTCGAGCAGGACGAGGCCGACCACCTCGCCGAGATCCTGCACAGCCGGCCCATCGCCGATCGAGTCGCCGTCCTCGAACGCCGGGTCGCCGAGATCGCCGAGACCGCCGGAACGGCGTCATGACCGCGCCGGGAACGGCCCAGAACGCCCGGGCGACCGGGATCGTCACCCCCGAACGGATAACCACCGTGCAAGCACGTGACATCGCCGTGACACCGCCTACGGTCACCACCCGCGACCGGGTCACCAAGGCCATCCAGATCATGGCGCTGAACCGCATGCCCGGCCTGATCGTCGTCGACGAGGCGGGCCGGCCGGGGGCCGTGCTGTCGGGCACCGACGTCCTACGACTCGCGATCCCCCGGGCCTACCACGAGGATCCCTCCCTCACCCGGGTCGTCGACGAGGCCTACGCCGACGCCTTCCCCCAGGACGTCGGCGACCTGTCGGTGGGCGACTGCCTGCCGCGCCCGCTGGTCAGTGCGGTCACCGTCCCACTCGGCGCGACCCTGCTCGAGGTGGCCGCCGTGATGACCCGGCTGCGCACACCGCTCGTGGCCGTGGTCACCCCCGACGGCACGCTGGCCGGGGCGATCACGCTGGAGCGGTTGCTCACCAGCCTGGCGCTGTTCAGTCCCGGGGCCTGACCCCCGCCGGGCCGTTTCGCCCCGTTCTGCCTCGCCGCCACGTGCCCCGACGTCAGGAGGCCTGTCATGAGTTCCTTCGCCGTTTCCGTGATCTCCGCGCCGAAAGAGGCCGTACCGGTCGCGCCGCCGGGGGGTCGCCGATGAGCGCTGTCGCCACTCTCGCGATCTTCCTGGTCGCATTCTTCTTCATCGCCACCGAGAAGGCGAACAAGGTCAAGGTGGTGCTGATCGCCGCCGGTCTGATGGCCGTGCTGGCGCTGATCCCCGGCACCGAGGTGTTCTTCTCCGAGCACGCCGGGATCGATTGGAACGTTGTTTTCCTGCTGTTCGGCATGATGATCATCGTTGGCATCGTCAAGCAGACGGGGATCTTCGACTACCTCGCGATCTGGGCGGCCAAGAAGTCGAAAGGGCAGCCGTACCGATTGATGGTCATGCTGATGACCATCACCGCGGTCGCCTCGCCGTTCCTGGACAACGTCACCACGATCATGCTCGTCGCGCCGGTCACGGTGGTGGTCTGCGACCGACTGCGCATCCCGGCCCAGCCGTACCTCATCGCCGAGGTGCTGGCGTCCAACATCGGCGGCGCCGCGACGCTGATCGGCGACCCGCCCAACATCATCATCGCCAGCCGTGCCGGATTGACGTTCAACGACTTCCTCGTCCACATGGCACCCATCGTGGTCATCATCTTCGTGACGTTCGTACTGTTCACCCGGGTGCTGTTCCGCAACGCGTTCCAGTACAACCCCGAGCACGTGGCATCGGTGATGGCCCTGCAGGAGCGGCGGGCCATCACCGACCGGCGCCTGCTCGTCCGGTGCCTGCTCGTGCTCGGTGCGGTCATCCTCGCGTTCTGCCTGCACTCCGTGCTGCCGCTGGAACCGGCGCTCGTCGCGCTGGTAGGCGCCGGGGTGATGATGCTGGTGGCCCGCACGGACGTCTCGGAGGTGCTGCACGAGGTCGAGTGGCCCACCCTGGTCTTCTTCATGGGCCTGTTCGTGATGGTCGCCGGGCTGGTCCACACGGGCGTCATCGCGGCGATCGGCGGCTGGGCTGTGGGGGTGCTCGGCGGCAACCACTTCCTCACCGCGACGACGTTGCTGTTCGGCTCCGGCGTGCTGGGGGCCTTCTTCGACAACATCCCCTACGCCACCGTCATGGCACCCGTCGTCGAGGGCCTGGTCGCGCAGACCACCGATCCGCAGACCGGGCAGGCGCTGTGGTGGGCCTTCGCCCTGGGCGCCGACTTCGGCGGCAACGGCACCGCGGTGGCGGCCAGCGCCAACATCGTCGCGCTCGGCATCGCGGCCCGCACCGGTCACAAGATCAGCTTCTGGCAGTTCACCAAGTATGGGATCTTCGTGACCGCGCTGAGCATTCTGATGGCCTGGGCGTATATCTGGCTGCGCTATTTCGTCTGACGAGAAGGACGTCGCCGGCGGGCCGATGGTCAGCGGCCGTGTCGGTTGCCGGAGCGGCCTCCTGCGCGACCTCCCTGGCGGAAGCCGCCACCCCGCCGCCGCTCCGGCCGGCTCTCCCCGTCCCGGCGTCGGGGCCGGTCGTCCTGGAAGCCTCCGTACGAGCCGCTGTTGCCATTCGAGACGCCGTGGGGGCGCTCTCCCTGATAGCGGCGACGGTCCGACGGCTGGCCCTCACGGCGCGGGCGCGGCGCATTGCGGACCTCGGGCTGCCACACGGAGATGGCCTCGCCGCTGGGCCGCCGCGCACCGGCGACCTCGCCGAGGACCGCGTCGCCGGGCCGGACCCGGTGCCACGTCGGGGTGATGCCCGCTCGCCGGGTCATCGCGTTGATGGAGCGGCGCTCGTCCGGCATGACGAGCGTCACGACGCTGCCGCTCTCCCCCGCGCGGGCCGTACGGCCGCCACGGTGGAGGTAGCTCTTGTGATCCATCGGCGGATCCACGTGCAGCACGAGGCTGACGTCGTCGACGTGGATGCCGCGGGCGGCGACGTCCGTGCAGACCAGGACGGTCACGTTGCCCTCGCGGAACGCATCGAGGATGCGGGTTCGCTGGTTCTGCCGCTTGCCGCCGTGCAACCCTCCGGCGCGGACCCCCACCCTGGCGAACTGCTTGACGAGCCGGTCCACACCGTGCTGGGTGCGGACGAAAAGGATCGTACGGCCCTCGCGGTTGGCGATCTCAGCGGCGACGTCGACCTTGTCGTCCCGGTGCACCTGGAAGAGGTGGTGCTCCATGGTCTCGACCGGGGAGGTCGCCGGAGCCAGCGAGTGCGTGACCGGATCGGTGAGGAACCGCCGGACCAGCTTGTCCACGTCACCGTCGAGCGTGGCGGAGAAGAGCAGCCGCTGGCCGCCCGCCGGGGTCGCGTTGAGAATGGCGCTCACCACGGGGAAGAAGCCGAGGTCGCACATATGGTCGGCCTCGTCGAGCACGGTGACCTCGACGTCCTCGAGCGAGCACTCGCCCTGTTTCATGAGGTCGGTCAGGCGCCCGGGCGTGGCCACGACGATCTCGACGCCGCGGCGGAGCGCGTCGATCTGCCTGCCCATCGGCATGCCGCCGACGATGGTCCTGGTGCGCAGCGACAGACCACGGCCGAGCGGCTCCAGAGCGTCGGCGACCTGCAGGGCCAGCTCGCGCGTGGGCACGAGGATGACGGCGCGCGGCCGCCCGGAGGCGGCGCGTTCCCCCGCGACGCGGGCCATCGTCGGCAGGCCGAAGGCGAGGGTCTTGCCGGAGCCGGTCTGGCCCCGGCCCAGCACGTCACGTCCGGCGAGTACGTCGGGGATGGCCGCCTCCTGGATGGGGAACGGCGTGGTGATGCCTTCCCGGGCCAGCGCGGACACGAGCGGCCTGGGCAGCCCGAGCGTCACGAACGTGGCGCCGGGCGCGGAGTCGGAGGCGGGAAGAATATGGCCAGCGTCAAGCATGGTCACGAGGTCGTGCCTTTCATCGAAGCCAACGTGTCGGAACACGGGGGGCACGTCACTTCTACGAAAGGACGAGCCGGGACATGTACTGCCTTGCCCTACCCGAATCGGACACAAGGGTGGGCCGAAAGTCCGACTTAACCGGCTGGTAGGGCTCCTGCGTCAGGCGGCAATGCCACTCGATTCACCCGCGTATTCGCGAGCGCCCCTGTCACGAACACCGTCGTTCAAGTCGCTTCGGGCATAACGAAGGGCAACCCTACAATGCCAACGCATGAACGTCAAACAGTCAATGTCCTCGGCCTTCGGTGGTCAGAGCCGGCAGGCGTAGATGTCGGTGACGAGGATGGCCTTGGCGCCGATCTCCCAGAGGTGGTCCATCACCTGCTGGTGGCCCTTCCTGGGGACCATCGCCCGCACCGCGACCCAGCCCTCGCGGTGCAGCGGGGAGACCGTGGGCCCCTCCATTCCGGGAGTGATCGCGATGGCCTCGTCGATGCGCTCGGCCCGGATGTCGTAGTCGATCATCACATAGTCACGGGCCACCAGAACGCCCTGGAGGCGGCGGATGAGCTGCCGGAACCCGTTCTCCTCCGGCGCACCGGCCCGCTTGATCAGCAAGGCCTCCGAGGAGGCGATCGGCTCGCCGAACGTCTCCAGGCCCACGTTGCGCAGCGTGGTGCCGGTCTCGACGACGTCGGCCACCGCGTCGGCGACGCCGAGCCTTATCGCGGTCTCGACCGCGCCGTCCAGCTTGATCACCCGGGCGTCAATGCCCTGGTCGGCGAGGTACTTGCCGAGGAGCCCGGCGTAGGAGGTGGCGATGCGCCGCCCGGCCAGGTCGGTCACCCCGGAGTAGGCGCCGGGAGCGGCGGCGAAGCGGAACGTCGACCGCCCGAACCCGAGCGGCATGACCTCCTCGGCGGGGGCGCCGGAGTCGAAGAGCATGTCGCGGCCGGTGATGCCGGCGTCGAGGGTGCCCTCTCCGACGTAGACGGCGATGTCGCGGGGGCGCAGGAAGAACAGCTCGCAGGAGTTGTCCGGGTCGACGACCACGAGCTCCTTGCTGTCCTTGCGCTGCCGGTATCCGGCTTCCTTCAGGATCGTCTGGGCGGCCTCGGCGAGCGCGCCCTTGTTCGGTACGGCGATGCGCAGCATGGGGTGGATAACCCTTCCGGAGTCAGATTGAACGAGGTGAGGATGGCGGCATCTCCCGGGGGTGACACACCCCCTAGAGATGCTTGTAGACCTCGTCCAGTCCGATGCCGCGCGCCAGCATGAGGACCTGGATGTGGTAGAGCAGCTGCGAGATCTCCTCGGCGGTCCGCTCCGTGGATTCGTACTCCGCCGCCATCCAGCTCTCGGCGGCCTCCTCCACGACCTTCTTGCCGATGGCATGGACGCCGGCGTCCAGTGCGGCCACCGTGCCCGACCCCTCCGGGCGGGTGCGCGCCTTCTCAGCCAGTTCGGCGTACAGCTCTTCGAAGGTCTTCATGATCTCTCTCGGGTCGTCGTACGGGCCCATTCAGGGTAGCGGACCGGTGCCGGCTCAGCTGAGGGCCTTCCGGGCGATGCCGAGCATCTCCTGTGCCGGCTGGGACCCGCCGCCCTCGTGGCCGTTGAACGGCCAGGCCGAGATGTCCTTGGGCCCGGCGTAGTGGTTGTAGGCGGCGAAGACGGTCGAGAGCGGGGTGACGCCGTCGTGCAGGCCGACGGAGAACTGGGCGGGGGTGTGGGCGGCCTGAAGGGGTGACGGCGCCGCCGGATGCCGGGCCGACCCCGCGCCGGGACGGCCCGGCATCCGGCGAAGATTCTCGATCAGACGTTGAAGCCGAGCATGCGCAGCTGCTCGCGCCCCTCTTCGGTGATCTTGTCAGGCCCCCACGGCGGCAGCCACACCCAGTTGATCACGACGCTCGACGTCAGATCGGCCAGCGCGGAGTTGGCCTGGTCCTCGATCACGTCGGTCAGCGGGCAGGCCGCGCTGGTCAGCGTCATGTCGACCGTCGCGATGGGGCGCTCCCCCTCGCCGGCGGGGTCGAGGTTGACCCCGTAGATCAGGCCGAGGTCGACGACGTTGATGCCCAACTCGGGGTCGACGACGTCCCTCAGCGCCTCCAGCACCTCATCGGTGGAGACATCCCCTTCATAGGTGGTTGTCGGGGTCTCCGTCGGCTTGCTCACATCGCCTCCTGGCTTCTCAACACCGCGTCCTTGTAGGCCATCCAGGCCAGCAGGGCGCACTTGACGCGGGCGGGGAACTTCGCCACCCCGGCGAAGGCCACCGCGTCGCCCAGCACGTCCTCGTCGGCCTCGACCTGGCCCCTGCCCTGCATCAGCCGGGTGAACTCGTCGACGACCGCGAGCGACTCCTCCACCGTCGACCCGGTGGCGAGATCGTGCAGCACCGAGGCGGCGGCCTGGCTGATCGAGCATCCCTGGCCGTCGTAGGAGACGTCCTGCACCTTGCCGCCGTCGGCCAGCTTCACCCGCAGCGTGACCTCGTCGCCGCAGGTCGGGTTCACATGGTGGACTTCCGCGTCGTACGGCTCGCGCAGCCCCCGGCCCTGGGGGCGCTTGTAGTGCTCCAGGATCAGCTCCTGGTACATGGATTCAGCGATCATGACTCAGCCGAACACCTTCTGCACGTGGTGGAGGCCGCGGACGAGCGCGTCGATCTCGGCCGTCGTGTTGTACAGGTAGAAAGACGCCCGGGTGGTCGCCGGGATGCCGAAGCGCAGGTGGAGCGGCCGGGCGCAGTGGTGGCCTACCCGCACCGCGATGCCGTACACGTCGTCGAGGATCTGGCCGACATCGTGGGGGTGGATGCCCTCCAGGGTGAAGGAGACCGTGCCACCGCGGGCGACCACGGTGCGCGGACCGATGATCCTCAGCCCGGGGATCTCCGTCAGCGCGTCCAGGGCGTGCTGGGTGAGCGTCCGCTCGTGCGCCTTGATCTGGTCCATGCCGACCGAGGTGAGGTAGTCGACGGCCGCGCCGAGACCCACCGCCTCGACGATGGGCGGCGTGCCCGCCTCGAACTTGTGCGGCACCGGGGCGTAGGTCGAGCGGTCCATCCAGACCGCCTCGATCATCTCGCCGCCGCCGAGGAACGGCGGCATCGCCTCGAGCAGCTCGCGGCGGCCCCACAGGACGCCGATGCCGGACGGGCCGGTCATCTTGTGCCCGGTGAAGGCCACGAAGTCGACGCCGAGCTCGCGCACGTCGACGGCCTGGTGGGGCACCGACTGCGACGCGTCGAGCATCATCAGCGCGCCCACCTCGCGGGCCCGCGCCAGGATCGGCGAGACCGAGTTGACCGTGCCGAGCACGTTCGACTGGTGCGCGATCGACACGATCTTGGTGCGTTCGGTGACCAGTTCCTCCAGGCCGGAGACGTCGAGGCGGCCCTCGTCCGTCACCGGAAACCAGCGCAGCGTCGCACCGGTCCGCTGCGCGAGCAGCTGCCACGGCACGATGTTGGAGTGGTGCTCCATCTCGCTGATGACGATCTCGTCACCGGGGCCGACACGGAACCGCTCGTCGGTGTTCACCGGGTTGCCGAAGGCGTACGCCACCAGGTTGATCGCCTCGGAGGCGTTCTTGGTGAAGATCACCTCCTCCCGCGACGGCGCGCCGACGAACGCGGCGATCTTGTCGCGGGCCGACTCGTACGCCTCGGTGGACTCGCTGCCCAGCACGTGCAGGGCGCGGCCGACGTTGCCGTAGTGCGACATCAGGTGCTCGCGCATGGTGTCGATCACCTGGATCGGCTTCTGCGAGGAGTTCGCCGAGTCGAGGTAGACCAGCTCGCGGCCGCCGGGCAGCTCGCGGGAGAGGATCGGGAAGTCCTTCCTGATCCTCTCCACGTCGAGGCTCCCCGCGCTCGCCGCCGGCCGGACGTCGCTGCTCGTCATCAGGCGGAGGCCTTCGCGTATGCCTCGTACCCCTCGGCCTCCAGCTTCTCGGCGAGCTCGGGGCCGCCCTCCTCGACGATCCGGCCGCCGGCGAAGACGTGCACGAATTCGGGCTTCACGTACCGCAGGATGCGGGTGTAGTGCGTGATCAGCAGCACGCCGGTGTCGCCGCTGCTCCGGAACCGGTTGATGCCCTCGGACACGACGCGCAGGGCGTCGACGTCGAGACCGGAGTCGGTCTCGTCGAGCACGGCGATCTTCGGCTGGAGCAGTTCGAGCTGGAGGATCTCGTGGCGCTTCTTCTCACCGCCGGAGAAGCCCTCGTTGACGTTGCGCTGGGCGAAGGCGGAGTCGATGGACAGCGCGTCCATCCCGGTCTTCAGGTCCTTGGCGAACTGGCGCAGCTTGGGCGCCTCACCGCGGACCGACGTGATCGCCGAGCGCAGGAAGTTGGAGACGCTGACGCCGGGCACCTCGACGGGGTACTGCATGGCCAGGAACAGGCCGGCCCGGGCGCGCTCGTCGACGGACATCGCCAGCACGTCCTCGCCGTCGAGCAGCACGGTGCCCGACGTGATCGTGTACTTGGGGTGACCGGCGAGGGCGTAGGCCAGGGTCGACTTGCCGGAGCCGTTCGGCCCCATGATGGCGTGGGTCTCCCCCGCCGCGATGGTCAGGTCGACGCCGCGCAGGATCTCCTTGTCGCCGACGGCGACGTGCAGGTCACGGATCTCAAGGGTAGGCACGTTTCACTCCTTCGAGAGCGAGACGAACACGTCATCGCCTTCGATCTTGACTCGGTAGACGTTCACTGGCTTGGTCGCGGGCGGTCCGGTGGGCTTGCCGCTGCGCAGGTCGAAGCACGAGCCGTGCAGCCAGCACTCCAGCGTGTGGTCGTAGACGTCGCCCTCGCTGAGCTTCACCTCGGCGTGCGTGCAGACGTCGTGCAGGGCGAACACCTCGTCGCCGACGCGGACGACCGCGACCGGGACGTCGCCGACCTCCACACCGATGGTGCCCTCGTCCGGGATGTCGTCGAGGGAGCAGACCCTCTCCCATTCGGCGCTCATCGGGCCAGCTCCGCTTCGACCGCCGAGAGCACCCGCTCCCGGATCTCGGGGACCTCGATCTTCTCCAGGAGCTGGGCGAAGAACCCGTGCACGACCAGGCGGCGGGCCTCCTGGAACGGGATGCCGCGGGCCTGGAGGTAGAAGATCTGCTCGTCGTCGATGCGGCCGGAGGCGGACGCGTGGCCCGCCCCGGCGACCTCGCCGGTGAGGATCTCCAGGTTCGGCACCGAGTCGGCGCGGGCGCCGTCGGTGAGGATCAGGTTCCGGTTCAGCTCGTAGGTGTCGGTGCCCTCGGCCTCCGCCCGGATGATCACATCGCCGATCCACACCGCGTGGGCGCCGTCGCCCTGCAGCGCGCCCTTGTAGGTCACGTTGCTGCGGCAGTTCGGCACCGTGTGATCGACCAGCAGGCGGTGCTCCAGGTGCTGGCCGGCGTCGGCGAAGTACAGCCCGGTCAGGTCCGCCTCGCCGCCGGGCGCCGTGTACGACACCGAGGGCGACAGCCGTACGAGGTCGCCGCCGAGGGTGACCACGAACGACCGGAACGTGGCGTCCTTGCCGATCCTGGCATGGTGGTGCGAGACGTGCACCGCGTCGTCGTCCCAGTCCTGCAGGCTGACCACCTTCAGCGTGGCGCCCTCGGCGACGTCGAACTCGACGTTGTCGGCGTAGAGCGCGCCGCCGCGGTGGTCCAGCACGACCACGGCCTGCGCCATCGGGCCGACGTCGACCAGGATGTGGCCGTACGCCGCGCCGCCCGTCCCCCGCACGTTGATCACGATCGGCTTCGACGTGACGGCCTCGCGCGGCACCGTGACGACCGTCGCCTTCTCGAACGACGAGTACGCCTGGGCGCTGACCCTGTCGGCCGGCACGTACGCCCGGCCGATCCGAGAGTCCTCACGGCCGACGGTCTCGACGGTCGCCTCCGGGGCGGCGTCCACCTCGACCACGACGCCACCGGTGATCTCGGCCTTGCCGTTGTGCAGGCCGCGCAGGCGCGACAGCGGGGTGAACCGCCACTCCTCCTCGCGCCCGGTCGGCACCGGGAAGTCCGCCACGTTGTACGACGAGATCTCGTGCAGCGTCGACAGCGGCTTCGTGTCCAGGCCCATCAGCCGACAGCTCCTTCCATCTGCAGCTCGATCAGGCGGTTCAGCTCCAGCGCGTACTCCATGGGGAGCTCGCGGGCGATCGGCTCGACGAAGCCGCGCACGATCATCGCCATCGCCTCGTCCTCGGTCAGGCCGCGGCTCATCAGGTAGAAGAGCTGGTCCTCCGACACCTTGGAGACCGTGGCCTCGTGGCCCATCGACACGTCGTCCTCGCGGACGTCGACGTACGGGTAGGTGTCCGACCGGCTGATCTGGTCGACCAGCAGCGCGTCGCACTTGACCGTCGAGGCCGAGCCGGCGGCGCCCTCGTCGATCTGCACCAGACCGCGGTAGGACGTCCGGCCGCCGCCGCGCGCGACCGACTTGGACACGATCGTCGACGACGTCTTCGGCGCGAGGTGCACCATCTTGGCGCCGGCGTCCTGGTGCTGGCCCTCACCGGCGAAGGCGACCGACAGGGTCTCGCCCTTGGCGTGCTCGCCCATGAGGTAGACGGCCGGGTACTTCATCGTGACCTTGGAGCCGATGTTGCCGTCGATCCACTCCATGGTCGCGCCCTCGTACGCCACGGCGCGCTTGGTGACCAGGTTGTAGACGTTGTTCGACCAGTTCTGGATCGTCGTGTAGCGGCAGCGGGCGCCCTTCTTCACGATGATCTCGACGACCGCCGAGTGCAGCGAGTCGGACGAGTAGATCGGGGCCGTGCAGCCCTCCACGTAGTGCACGTAGGAGTTCTCGTCCACGATGATCAGGGTCCGCTCGAACTGGCCCATGTTCTCGGTGTTGATCCGGAAGTAGGCCTGCAGCGGGATCTCGACGTGCACGTTCGGCGGGACGTAGATGAACGAGCCGCCCGACCAGACCGAGGTGTTCAGCGCGGCGAACTTGTTGTCGCCCACCGGGATGACCGTGCCGAAGTATTCCTTGAAGATGTCCTCGTGCTCGCGCAGGCCGGTGTCGGTGTCGACGAAGATGACGCCCTTCTGCTCGAGGTCCTCACGGATCTTGTGATAGACGACCTCGGACTCGTACTGCGCCGCGACACCGGCGATGAGGCGCTGCTTCTCCGCCTCGGGGATGCCGAGCCTGTCGTAGGTGTTCTTGATGTCCGCCGGCAGCTCGTCCCAGGACGCGGCCTGCTTCTCGGTGGAGCGGACGAAGTACTTGATGTTCTCGAACTCGATGGTCGTGAGATCGGCGCCCCAGGTCGGCAGGGGCTTCTTGCCGAACAGCCGGAGACCCTTCAGACGCAGGTCGAGCATCCACTCCGGCTCGTTCTTGAGCGCGGAGATGTCGCGGACGACCTCTTCCGACAGTCCACGCCGGGCGGTGGCGCCGGCCACGTCCGTGTCGGCCCAGCCGAACTTGTAATTCCCGAGGCCTTCCAGCTCCGGGCGGTCGGTGACAGTCACCTTCCGGACTCCTTGCTCGTCGATATGGATGTGCTCGGCTCGGGGACACGCACCCGCCGTTCGGCCAGCGCGTGGGAGCTCACATGCGTGGTGCAGACCCCGTCGCCGTTGGCGATCGTGGCCAGTCGCTGCACCGGGGTGCCGAGCAGCCGAGCGAACGCCTCGGTCTCGGCCTCGCACAGCTGGGGGAACGCCGCCGCGACGTGCGCCACCGGGCAGTGATGCTGACAGAGCTGCTCACCGCCGCTGCCCGTCTTGCTGGCCGAAGCAGCGTAGCCCTCGGCCGACAGCGCCTCGGCGAGCACCCTGATCCGCTGCTCGGCGGGCACCTCGCGCATGACCGCCTCCAGCATGCCGACCAGGCCGGACACCTGGGCGCGCGCGAACTCCGACACCGCCTCGCCGCCCATGCGCTCGGCCAGGAAACGCAGAGCGCTGCCGGCCAGGTCATCGTAGGCGTGGACGAAGGCACTGCGGCCCGCGTCGGTGATGGTGAACATCTTCGCCGGCCTGCCGCGCCCCCGCCTGCCGTACGGCCCGGCCGTACGGGGCTCGATCATCCCGTCGGCGAGCAGCGCGTCGAGGTGGCGGCGCACCGCGGCCGGGGTCAGCCCGAGCCGCTCGCCCAGCGCGGCGGCGGTGACGGGACCGTGCTCCAGGATCAGCCTCGCGACACGGGCCCGGGTGCCGCGTTCGGCCCCGATGTCCCCGTGCTTGAGGTCCCCGTTCTTCGTGTCCATGTGCTTGGTATCCGCGTGCTCGGGCGTGACCGACGACGGCCGCTGCCGCGCGGCCCCCTCGGCGTTCGTCCTCCCGGGCACGTATTTCACAACATCAGTGTGCCGTAATTCCTTCCCGCACGACAAACCCTACGCCACGCCGAGCCGAGTGCAATTTCTCACGCAGGAAAGCCTTACCTAACTGCGGTTGCCTCGCCGTGACGCGGCTCCGGATGCGGAGGCCCGCCACCCGATCCCTAGACTCGAGATCGTGAGCACACCGCACGCAGTGGAGATCCGGGAGCTGGTCAAACGGTACGGACGCAAGACCGCCGTCGACGGACTGAAGCTGACCTGCCGCACCGGCGAGGTCACCGCGATCCTCGGGCCGAACGGCGCGGGCAAGACCTCCACGATCGAGATCTGCGAGGGCTTCCGGCGTCCGGACGGAGGGACCGTCCGGGTGCTCGGCCTCGATCCGGCCGACCCCGCGCTGAAACCGCGCCTCGGGGTCATGCTCCAGGCCGGCGGCGTCCCGCCCGCCGTGCGGGCCGGTGAGTGGCTGCGGGTGGTCGCACGCTTCTACGCCCACCCGCTCGATCCGGACGCCCTGCTCGCCCTGCTGGGTCTGACCGAGCACGCGCGTACGCCGTACCGGCGGCTGTCGGGCGGGCAGCAGCAGCGCCTGTCGCTCGCGGCGGCCGTCATCGGACGGCCGGAGCTGGTCTTCCTGGACGAGCCGACGGCGGGTCTCGACCCGCAGGCGCGGCACGCCTGCTGGGACGTGGTCACCGGACTGCGGGACGCGGGCGTGTCCGTGGTGCTGACCACCCACCAGATGGACGAGGCCGAGAAACTGTCCGACCATGTGGTCGTCATCGACCATGGACGGGTGGTCGCCGAGGGCACCCCGCGGGAGCTCACCGGCGCCGAGCGCCAGCTCCGCTTCCGCGCCCGGCCCGGCCTGGACGTCGATCAGCTGCTCGGCGCGCTGCCGCCCGGCAGCGCCGCCAAGGAGTCACCGTCCGGCCACTACATCATCGAGGGACAGGTCGGCCCGCAGATGCTGGCGACCGTCACTGCGTGGTGCGCCGCCGAGAGCGTCACGACGGAGGACCTGCGCATCGAGCGGCGTACGCTGGAGGACGTGTTCTTGGAGCTGACCGGCCGGGAGCTGCGGTGACCGGTGCCACCCCTGTTTCCGTCCACGCGATCGACTTCTCCCCCAGGCCTGGGGCGGCGCCGCTGCCCCGGATGGTCCTCGCCCAGGCCGGCGCGGAGATCAGGGCGATGCTGCGCAACGGCGAGCAGCTCGTGCTCACGTTGATCATTCCCGTCCTGCTGCTGGTCGCCTTCTCGCTGGCGCCGCTGATCGACATCGGCGGCGGGTCCCGGGTCGCCTTCATCGCTCCCGGCGTGCTCGCGCTCGCGGTCATGTCCACCGCGTTCACCGGCCAGGCCATCGGCACCGGCTTCGAGCGGCGGTACGGCGTGTTGAAACGGCTCGGCGCCACCCCGCTGTCGCGGGCCGGGCTGCTGCTGGCCAAGACGGCGGCGGTCGTGGCCGTCGAGATACTCCAGGTCATCGTCATCGGCATGGTGGCGATCACGCTCGGCTGGTCGCCGCAGGGCGACCCGCTGTGGGTGGTGCTGCTGATCCTCTTCGGCACGGCGGCCTTCAGCGGGCTCGGCCTGCTCATGGCGGGCACCCTGCGCGCCGAGGCGACGCTGGCCGCGGGCAACCTCGTCTACCTGGTGCTGCTGGGGCTCGGCGGTGTGCTGTTCCCGATCGAGAAGTTCCCCGCCGGCGTGCAGCACGTGGTCGGGCTGCTGCCGATCACCGCGCTGTCCGACGGGCTGCGCGGGGTGCTGACGAACGGTGCGGGCCTGCCTGCCACACAGCTTCTCGTGCTGGCCGGCTGGGCGGCCGTCACGCTGGGCCTGGCCGCCCGGACGTTCCGCTGGGAATGACCGGAACCGTGGAAATGGCGTGGTCCATGGGAATGACGGGGGCCATGGGAATGACGTGGGAATGACGGGGCCGACCGCGTGACCTCCGAGTCTCTGCCCGGTCCGGCCGAGCCGTACCGGGCGCGGTTCCGGCCAGGTGTGGTGCTGCGGGCGGCGTCCGGGGCCGTGCCGCCCTCCGGGCTGGTGCTGCTCGCCGTTCTGTCCGTCCAGCTCGGGGCGGGGCTGGCCAAGAACCTGTTCGCCCAGTTGCCGCCGAGCGCCGTGGTCTTCCTGCGGATCGCGATCGGCACGGCCATCCTCGTCCCGTTCGCCCGGCCCCGGCTGAGAGGGCTCGGCCGGCGGGATCTGGCCGTCGGCGCGGCCTTCGGGCTGAGCCTCGCGCTGATGAACCTGTCGTTCTACGAGGCGCTGGCCCGGCTGCCGCTCGGAATCGCCGTCGCGATCGAGTTCATCGGACCGCTCGGCGTCGCGGTCGCCGCGTCCCGGCGGCGGCTCGACCTGCTGTGGGTCGCGCTGGCCGGCGCCGGGGTGATCCTGCTCGCCCCCTGGGGTTCGGCGGGCGGCGCGAACTGGGTGGGCATCGGCTTCGCCGCGCTGGCCGGACTCTGCTGGGCCGCCTACATAGTGCTGTCGGCGGCGACCGGGGCCCGGTTCCCCGGCGCGAGCGGGCTGTCCTTCGCCATGATCGTGGCGAGTGCCGTGATCGCGCCCGTCGGCGTGGCGTCGGGCGGGACCGATCTGCTGCGGCCGGAGATCCTGCTCGTCGGCGTGGGCGTCGGCCTGCTCTCGTCGGTCATTCCGTACTCGCTGGAGCTGGAGGCGCTGCGCCGCATGCCCACGCGGGTCTTCGGCATCCTGATGAGCCTCGAACCCGCCGTCGCCGCGCTGGTCGGGCTCTTCGTTCTCGGGGAGTTCCTCCAGATCCGCGAGTGGGCCGCGATCGGCTGCGTCGTCATCGCCTCCATCGGCGCCACCCGCTCCGGCTGAAGGTTCGCCTATTCCTCCGGTTGGTCGGCCCAGATGCCGCGGACGTGAGGCCGAGATGCTCGACCTGATCCGCCGCGTCCGCGAACTGGGCGTGGCGATCGCCTTGATCGAGCACGACATGGGGCTGGTGATGGACGTGTCGCAGCGAGTGGTCGTGCTCACGTAGTAGAACGAGACCGGCCCGCCGGTCAGGCCGGGGATGCCGTAGATCCCCGAGGGTCCCCCGGTGACGTCGAGGTTGGTCGTGTGGAATGTCACATTGCTTCGGGGGGAAGGCCGGGTCAAGGCGTGATATCGGACCGTTAGCGGCCTGCGAGACAGTAACGTGTCATATTTTACTGACCTCCGCAATACCTACGTTCCCGTCGTGGGGCGGAGGCGGGACCGCCCCCTGCGCCGCCTACCATTTGAGCGTGACCAGCCTTCCCACCCAGATCCGTGATCGCGTGGCCGGTTTCCACCGGTCGTACTGGCTGCCCAGTGCCCTCTCGATGCGGCGCTGGGCGTTCGCGAGCATCGTCGTCAACGCGGGTATCACGGTCACGGGCGCGGGAGTGCGCGTGACCGAGTCGGGACTTGGCTGCCCGACCTGGCCGAGGTGCACGCCGGACAGTTTCGTCCCGGCCCAGCACGACGACCACTCGCCGTTCAACATGGCGATCGAGTTCGGCAACCGACTGATCACCTTCCTGGTCCTCGCCGTGGGGATCGCCTGCGTCGTCGCCGCGATCCGGCTGCTCAGGTCGGGCGACGGCCGGGCCCGGGGCCGCCGCGACCTGGTACGGCTCGCCTGGCTGCAGCCGATCGGCGTGCTCGCCCAGGCGCTGTGGGGTGGCATCGTGGTGACGACCATGCTCAACCCGTACACGGTGAGCGTCCACTTCCTGCTGTCCATCGCCATGATCTGGGCGGCGTACGCGCTGTTCGCCCGAGCCGGGGAGGGCGACGAGCCGCCGCGCGCACTCGTCCACCGGCACATCCGCACGCTCGGCTACGTCCTGGTGGCCGCGGTCGGCGTGCTGCTCGTCGCCGGCGTCGTGGTCACCGGCACCGGTCCGCACTCGGGCGACGCCGCCGCCTCGCGGTTCGACTTCGACATCCGGGACGTGACCCAGCTGCACGCCGACATCGTCTGGATCGTCGTCGGTCTCACGTTCGCGCTGCTGTTCGCGCTCCACCTGACCGAGTCCCCGGCCCGGGCCCGGCGTGCCGTACTGGTGCTGTTCGCCGTCGAACTCGCCCAGGGCGCGATCGGTTACACGCAGTACTTCCTGGCCATCCCGGCCGGGCTCGTCCTGCTGCACGTGCTCGGCTCGACCCTGGTGTGGATCTGCGCGCTGCGTGTGGTGTTCGCGATGCGCAGCCGCGATCCGGTCCCGGCCGACGCCGAACCCCTCGCCGCCCCCGCCTCGGCCTAGCGTGAACACGGAGGTGCCGGCCTCGGCGCAGCGCGCCGGTCAACCGGGGTGCGGCGGCTCCTGCTCATGGGGGTGCGGCGGCCGGCCGGGGGGAGGCGGCTGAGGACCGGCCCATCTGTTCGGCGCTCCGTAGCCCGAGGCGTACCCGGGCGGCGGCACCCCCCTCGCCGCGCTGTCCCGGTGCCGGTCCGGAAGCGGGAAGGACATGCGGGCGTAGGCCATCAGTTCCACCAGCGACCGCTGTGCGGTCCGGAACGCAGGCTCCTCCACCCCGCCCCGGGCGGCGCGGGCGTGCAGCAGCCCCAGCTCGGTGGCGGCGAGCTGGTAGTCGGCCATCGCCCGGACTCCGGCGCGGCCGCCGTGCGCCTTGGCCCACACCCGGGCCTGCCGCCGGCCTCTGAGGGACGAGAGCATGAAGATGTCCGCCTGGTTGATCAGGCCGTGGGCCTCGTACGGCGGCAGATAGCGATTGATCAGCCCGACGATCCGCCTCCGGTCCCGGATGATCACGATCAGTTCGATGATCAGCAGGATCATCAGCAGCAGGTAGGCGACCGCCAGCCCGCCCAGCCCGCCGAACAGGGCGAAGCCGTTCCAGATGCCATGCATGATCATGGCGCCGACCCAGCCGAATATGATCATCACTACGCCGCTCGCGTTCCGCCGCTGAGCGGCCGCGTACGCGACCGACATGCCGATCAGGGACGTGAACAGCGGATGCGCGAACGGGGAGAGCACGCCGCGCAGCACGACGGTCGCGGCCAGCACCTCCGGCCCGTTCTCGCTCAGGGCCGAGATGTAGTAGCTGACGTTCTCCGACATCGCGAACCCGAGGCCGACCATGCCGGCGTAGATGATCCCGTCGGTCGGCCCGTCCAGTTCCTGCCTGCGGAACCACAGCAGCCCGAGCAGCACCAGCCCCTTCATCGTCTCCTCGACAGGGGGCGCCCCGAACGTCGCGACGAGGTCGTGCGCGCTGCGGCCCAGCCAGCGCTCCAGCAGCAGGAGGTTGAGCGAGTTGAGGATGCCCGCCACGAGGACGGCGACGCCCGCCCCCCAGGCGAAGGCGAAGACCAGGTTGGCGCGCGGCTCGGGCTCCATCCGGTCCAGGGCGAGCACCCCCGCGAGCAGCAGCGGCACCGGCGCCACGGCCAGCACGAGCGCGATGGAGAACTGGACGGGGTCGCCGTCCAGGACGTCGAAGGATAACGACACCAGCGCGCACAGCCCCGCGACGACCAGACCACTGATCAGGCCGATCGACGGCCGCTCCTTCAGCACCGCACGCGGATCAAGGCTCGCCATGCCGCGAATGTAACCGACTGCCCACGTCCTGTCCTCCCCCGCCCGGAGTCCTTCACCGTAGAACGCACGTCCACGCGGTACGGCATCCGCCCGATAGGATCGGATCGGCGCCACCCACCCGGAAACATGGACGGCCATGAACGATACACCCGGCGGCGATCTGGGTCGACGCCGCTTCCTGTACGCCGCGGGCGCGGCCGCGGCGGCCGCCATCGGGACCGCCGGATGCGGCGCCTCGGGGCGGACGGCGTCCGAGACCGGCCCGTCACCCGCGAGCCCGTCACCCGGTGGCCCGTCTCCCGCCGTGGCCGCCCGCCCGTCCCCCACACCCGAGCGGCTGCTTCCCGGCGACACCGACTGGCGGATCCGGCGGTACGGCCCGGACGACGCGGTGGAGGGCTACTGCGACAGGGCGAGCGTGCTGCCCGGCGAGCCGGTCGGGCTGTGCGTCTCCACCACGGCCGACCGTTTCCGCGTCACCGCGTACCGGATGGGCTGGTACGGCGGCGCCCTGGCGCGCCGGGTGTGGCGGTCGGCCTGGATCAGCGGCCGGCGGCAGCGACCCGGTGACCTGGTGGCCACGACCCGCACCGTGCACGCCGACTGGCGGCGTTCGCTCACGGTGCCGACGGACGGCTGGCCGGAGGGGGTCTATCTCCTGCGCCTCGACGCCGACCGGGGGCACCAGCGGTACGTGCCGCTGGTCGTCCGCTCGGCATCGGGAGCCGGGAAGACGGTGCTCGTGCACGCGACCGGAACGTGGCAGGCATACAACAGGTGGGGCGGCCACAGCCTCTACTTCGGCGGCGACGGCCGCTACGAGAGTCGCTCTCTGGCGGTGAGCTTCGACCGGCCCTACGACCGTACGGGGATGGAGAAGTTCCTCGTCCACGAGCGGGCGGTGGTGGCGCTGGCCGAACGGCTCGGGCTGCCTCTCGCCTACACGACCAGCGGCGACCTCGACGCCGGAGGCGGCGTGCTGAAGGACGCCGCGGCGGTGTTCTTCCTCGGGCACGACGAGTACTGGACGCCGGGCATGCGCGCCCGCGCGACCGACGCCCGGGACGCGGGCGTCAACCTGGCCTTCCTCGGGGCCAACACCTGCTATCGGCGGATCCGGCTGGAACGGGGCGGCCGGCTGGTGGTGTGCTACAAGACCGACGTCGCCAGGGACCCGATGTACGGCGGGCGCCCGGCACTGGCGACCGCCGACTACCGGTCGGGCCCGGCCGCCGACCCCGAGTCCTCGCTGACCGGCGTCTTCTACGACGGCTATCCCGTGGACGCGCCGTACGTGGTGACCCGGCCCGGTCACTGGATCTTCGCGGGCACCGGGGTCCGGCGGGGCGAGCAGTTTCCCCACCTGGTCGGCGTGGAGTACGACAGGGTGGTCCCGGCCGTCCCGACACCCCGGCCGCTGGAGATCATCTCCCACTCGCCGGTGACGTGCGCGGGGCGGGCGAGCTTCGCCGACTCGGCGTACTACACCGTGCCCGGCGGGGCGGGCGTCTTCGCCTCGGGGACCATGCGGTGGGCGGAGGCGCTGATGGCGCGAACCCGGGATCTCCCCCGTGCGCACGGCATCGACGTCCGGACCCGGCGGTTCGTCACGAAGGCGACGGTCAACCTGCTGCGGGCCTTCGCCGAAGGCCCGGCGGGCAGGCTCCAACCGCCGCCGCGCGACAACGTCCGCGCCACATACGGCTGACGCCGCCGTGGCAGGCGATGCTCAGGCGATCAGGGAGTCGACCGCGACGGCGAGGAAGAGGATCGCGAGATAGACGTTCGACCAGTGGAAGAAGCGCATTGGCCGCAGGTCGAGGCCGGTCTTCCCGGCGTTGAGCCGGGCCAGCATGGCGTACACCTCGAACAGGCACACCGCGCCGAGGACGGCGGCGACGGCCGGGTAGAGAAGCGAGGTGCCGGCGACCGGCCACAGCAGCAGCGAGCACAGCACGGTCGCCCAGGTGTAGACGATGATCTGCCGCAGCACCCGCCGCTCGGTGGCGATGACCGGCAGCATGGGCACCTCGACGGACGCGTAGTCCTCGCGGTAACGCATGGCGAGGGTCCAGGTGTGCGGCGGCGTCCAGAAGAAGACCACGCCGAACAGCACCACGGGTGCCCACGACACGCCGCCGGTGATCCCGGCCCAGCCGATCATCACGGGCATGCAGCCGGCGATCCCGCCCCACACGATGTTCTGCGCGGTCCGCCGCTTCAGCACCATCGAGTAGACCAGGACATAGAACAGGATCGCGGCCAGCGAGAGGGCCGCCGCGAGCACATTGACCGACAGCGCGAGGCCGAGGGTGGACAGCGTGCCCAAAATCACGCCGAAGAGCAGTGCGCCCTTGGGCGAGACCTCGTGCTTGGGCAGCGGCCGACGGCGGGTGCGCCGCATCGTCTGGTCGATGTCCCGATCGATGTAGCAGTTCAGGACGTTCGCACTGCCCGCCGAGAGGGTGCCGAAGAGCATGGTCGCGATGGCCGTCCACGCATCGGGCAGGCCTCGTGCCGCGAGGAACATCGTCGGCAGGGTCGTGATCAGCAGCAGTTCGATGATCCGCGGCTTGGTGAGCGCCACGTAGGCCTTCACGAGCGCCCCGACGGAGCGGGGAGCCGCGGCCGAAGCGGCGGCCCCTCGGGCGGTCCCGAGAGTGGTCATCGTCTGCTTGTTCGTGAGCACCGTCAAGGCGCTTCCAGCAAGGGCGGGGTCAACGCGTAACCTCTGATTGCGACAGGGATCTCCGGGTGTTCCGTCCGGGTTTCACTCCCGGCAGGCACACGGTGGGCACTTGCGCAATCACTGTAGTCGCAGGTTCCGGTGGTCCATCAATCGGGGCCGGACGCTCCGGTTCATCACGGTCCGTGTCCGCATGGCGAACGGCCTACCAAACGGTACAACCGGGAAACCGTTAGGGTCCAGGGTGGGCGGGAATTGCCAAATCGGCGCGAAGAATTCAGAGGGGATCGAGTAGTTGAGCAGCGCAAGCCTTGAGTGGAGTGACCTCGATCGGCAGGCGGTCGACGTGGTGCGGGCCCTGGCGATGGACGCGGTCGAGAAGGCGGGCTCGGGTCACCCGGGCACCGCGATGAGCCTCGCTCCCGCCGCCTACCTTCTCTTCCAGCGCGTCCTGTGCCACGATCCTTCGGATCCGAAGTGGGCGGGGCGCGACAGGTTCGTGCTGTCCTGCGGGCACACCAGCCTGACGCTCTACATCCAGCTCTACCTTTCCGGGTACGGCCTCACCCTTGACGACATCAAGGGCCTGCGCCAGTGGGACAGCCTCACCCCGGGCCATCCGGAGTACGGCCACACGGCGGGTGTGGAGACGACCACGGGCCCGCTGGGCCAGGGTCTGGGCAACGCCGTGGGGATGGCCATGGCCGCCCGCCGCGAGCGCGGCCTGTTCGACCCCGACGCCGAGCCGGGGACCTCCCCGTTCGACCACATGATCTGGTGCTTCGCCTCCGAGGGCGACATCGAGGAGGGCATCAGCCACGAGGTCAGCGCGATCGCGGGCCACCAGAAGCTCGGCAACCTCGTCGTCGTCTTCGACTCCAACCAGATCTCGATCGAGGACGACACCCAGATCGCGCTGTCGGAGGACATCGCCAAGCGGTACGAGGCGTACGGCTGGCAGGTCCTGGAGGTCGACTGGACCGCTTCTGGAAAGTACGTCGAGGACGTCGAGGCGCTGCACGCGGCGATGGAGGCGGCCCGCGCCGAGACCGAGCGGCCGACCTTCATCAAGCTGCGCACGATCATCGGCTGGCCCGCGCCGAACAAGCAGAACACCGGCAAGATCCACGGCTCGGCGCTCGGCCCCGACGAGGTCGCCGCGACCAAGCAGGTCCTCGGCATGGACCCGTCCAAGCACTTCGACGTCCCCGACGAGGTCCTCGCGCACGCCCGCGAGGTCGTGGCGCGCAACCGGGAGGCGCGTGCCGAGTGGGACAAGCGGTTCGCGAGCTGGCGGGCGGCCGACCCCGAGCGTGCCGAGCTGTTCGACCGGATCTCACGGCACAAGCTCCCCGAGGGCTGGCACAAGGCGCTGCCCTCCTACGAGATCGGGTCGTCGGTCGCCACCCGCAAGGCCTCCGGCGAGGTGCTGAGCGCGCTCGCGCCGGTCCTGCCCGAGCTGTGGGGCGGCTCGGCCGACCTGGCCGACTCCAACAACACCACGATGAAGGGCGAGCCGTCCTTCATCCCGGAGGAGTTCCAGACCGGGGAGTTCCCCGGCAACCGGTACGGCAGGACGCTGCACTTCGGCATCCGCGAGCACGGCATGGGCGCCATCCTGAACGGCATCGCCCTGCACAACGGCACCCGCCCGTACGGCGGCACGTTCCTGGTGTTCAGCGACTACATGCGCCCGTCGGTGCGGCTGGCCGCGCTGATGAAGCTCCCGGTGACCTACGTGTGGACGCACGACTCGATCGGTCTCGGCGAGGACGGCCCGACCCACCAGCCGATCGAGCACCTGTGGTCGCTGCGCGCCATCCCGGGCCTGGACGTGGTCCGCCCGGCCGACGCCAACGAGACCTCGGCCGCGTGGAAGGCGATCCTGGAGCACACCGACCGTCCCGCCGGGCTGTGCCTCAGCCGGCAGAACCTGCCGGTCCTGGACGGCACCGGCGACCCCGACTGCGTGGCGCGCGGCGGTTACGTGCTGCAGGAGGCGTCCAACTGCCAGCCGGCCGTGGTGATCATCGGGACCGGCAGCGAGGTCCAGCTCGCGGTGGAGGCACGTAAGACCCTGGAGGCGCAGGGCATCCCGACCCGGGTGGTGTCGATGCCGTGCGTCGAGTGGTTCAGGGCGCAGGAGCCCGCCTACCGGCAGACCGTGCTGCCGCACTCGGTCCGCGCCCGGGTGGCCGTGGAGGCGGGAGTCGCGCTGGGCTGGCGGGAGTTCGTCGGCGAAGCGGGGGAAGTGCTGAGCCTGGAGCACTTCGGTGCCTCCGCCCCGTACAAGACCGTCTACGAGCAGTTCGGCCTCACCGCCGACCGCGTCGTCGCCGCCGCCAAGGCCAGCCTGGCCAGGATCGGCGCCGACAAGGGCGAGACGACCGGAAACTGAGGGATCAAGATGAGTGAGAATCTGAAGCGCCTTGTCGAGGCCGGAGTCTCCATCTGGCTCGACGACATCAGCCGGGACCGGCTGCGTGGCGGCGGCCTGGCCGCCCTGGTCAAGGACAAGAACGTGAGCGGCGTCACGTCCAACCCGACGATCTTCGCCAACGCCCTCAGCAAGGGCGACGCGTACGACACGCAGCTCCGCGACCTCGCGGTGCGCGGCGTCTCGGTCGAGGAGGCCGTGCGGGCCATCACGACCTTCGACATCCGCTGGGCGGCCGACGTGCTGCGGCCGGTCTACGACGCGACCCACGGGGTGGACGGCCGGGTCTCCATCGAGGTCGATCCCCGGCTGGCCCGTAAGACCGAGCCGACCATCGCCGAGGCACGCGCGCTGTGGTGGCTGGTCGACCGGCCCAACGTGCACATCAAGATCCCGGCGACCGTCGAGGGCCTTCCCGCGATCACGCAGGCCATCTCCGAGGGCATCAGCGTCAACGTCACGCTGATCTTCTCTCTGGGGCGGTACCGCCAGGTCATGGACGCCTGGCTGAGCGGCCTGGAGAAGGCCGCGGCGGCCGGGGTGAACCTCGCCTCCATCGAGTCGGTGGCGTCGTTCTTCGTCAGCCGCCTCGACACCGAGATCGACGGCCGGCTGGAGAAGATCGGCACCCCGGAGGCACTCGGGCTGCGGGGCAAGGCCGGCGTCGCCAACGCCCGCCTCGCCTACGCCGCGTTCGAGGAGGTCATGAACTCGCCGCGCTGGCAGGCCCTGCGCGCCGCCGGCGCCCGCCCGCAGCGGCCGCTGTGGGCCTCCACCGGAGTGAAGAACCCGGACTACCCCGACACCCTCTACGTCGAGCAGCTCGTGACCGGCGGGGTGGTCAACACCATGCCGGAGAAGACGCTGGAGGCGGCCGCCGACCACGGCAGGATCTCGGGTGACACCGTCCGCCCCTTCTACCAGCAGGCGTGGGACGTCATGGCGTCGCTCAAGAACGCCGGCATCGACTACGACGACGTGGTGCGAGTCCTGGAGGAGGAGGGCGTCGAGAAGTTCGAGACGTCGTGGAACGAGCTGCTCGAGACCGTCAAGGCCGAGCTCGGGAAGGCCTGAGGCGACATGACAGTTGAGGTGAACCTCGGCGACGGGGGGAAGGCGGTCGAGGCGGTCAGGAACGAGCTGGTCGCCGACGGGGCGCCGGCCGCGCTGGCCGCGGGCGACCCCGGGCTGTGGGGGCCGAAGGCCCGCTCCGAGGCGGAGATCCGGCTCGGCTGGCTCAACCTGCCGCTCACGAGCCGGGAGCTGCTGCCCGAGATCACCAAGCTCGTCGAGAAGGCTCAGGCCGAAGGCCTCGACCACGTGGTGCTGGCCGGGATGGGCGGGTCCTCGCTCGCCCCCGAGGTCATCTGCGCCACCCAGGACGTGCCGCTGACCGTCCTCGACACGACCGATCCGCACCAGGTGCGGCGCGCGCTGGCCGCCCCGATCGAGCGGACGCTCGTGGTGGTGTCCAGCAAGAGCGGCGGCACGATCGAGACCGACAGCCACCGCCGGATCTACGAGAAGGCGTTCCGCGACGCCGGGCTCGACCCCGCCGAGCACATGGTCATCGTGACCGACCCCGGCTCCCCGCTGGAGCAGGCCGCTATCGAGGCCGGCTACCAGGTCGTCCTGGCCGACCCGAACGTGGGCGGCCGCTACAGCGCGCTCAGCGCGTTCGGCCTGGTGCCGAGCGCGCTGGCCGGCGCCGATGTGCGCAGCCTTCTCGACGAGGCGGCCGCCGTACAGCCGCTGCTGGAAGGAGCCGAGGGCAACCCCGGCCTGGACCTCGGCGTGCTGCTCGGCGCCCACGCGCTGCACGGCCGCGACAAGCTGGTCCTGCGTGACGCGGCGTCGGACATCATCGGGCTGCCCGACTGGATCGAGCAGCTCATCGCCGAGTCGACCGGCAAGGAGGGCAAGGGCATCCTGCCGGTGGTCGGTGCCGATGCGGCCGAGGCCGACGACCAGTACGTGGTGTCGATCGGGCCGGACGGCGCCGCCGCGGTGGACGGCCCGCTGGGCGCGCAGTTCCTCGTCTGGGAGTACGCGACGGCGGTCGCCGGCCGGGTCCTCGGGATCAACCCGTTCGACCAGCCGAACGTGGCCGAGTCGAAGGAGAACACCACCGCGATCCTGGAGGAGTCCGGCGACGGGCCGCTGCCCGCCGGGACGCCGATCCTGACCGACGGGCCCGTCGAGGTGTACGGCGAGGTGCCGGGGGACCCGAAGAACCTGGCCGACGTGCTGACCTGGCTGCTGCGCGCGATCTCGGAGCGGGGCTACCTGGCGATCATGGCGTATCTCGACCGGGAGGCGGCGTTCGACGCCGCCCCCGTCGGCGAGTCCTCCTTCGAGGAGATGACCGAGACCTGGGCGGGCGCCGACGTGGCCACGCTCCGGGCACTGCTCGACTACCGGACCGACCACGCGGTCACGTTCGGATGGGGACCGCGGTTCCTGCACTCGACCGGGCAGTACCACAAGGGCGGCCCCGCCGCCGGGGTGTTCCTGCAGATCACCGGGGCCGTCACCGACGACGTCGAGGTGCCGGGCAGGCCGTACACGCTGGGCAGGCTGCAGCTCGCGCAGGCGCTGGGCGACCTGCGGGCCCTGGCCTCCCGGGGCAGGCCGGCGGTCCGCCTGCACCTCACCGACCGGGTCGCGGGCGTACGGCACCTGCTCTCGGTGGCGGAGGAGCTATGACCGAGCCGCGGACACGGGCGGAGGAGACGGCACCGGCCACCGCAGCGACCGGGACGGTCGCCGAAACGGTGACGCAGGCGGCGGCACAGGCCGCGGCACAGGCCGCGACGCAGGCGACCTCCGAGCAGGTGGCCGCCGCCAACCCCCTCAGCCTGCCCAACCCGCTGCGCGATCCCCGGGACAGGCGGCTGCCGCGGGTGGCCGAGCCGTGCGTGCTCGTGCTGTTCGGCGTCACGGGCGACCTGGCCAAGCGGAAGCTGCTGCCGGCGATCTACGACCTGGGCAACCGGGGGCTGCTGCCCCCGGGCTTCTCCCTGGTCGGGTTCGCCCGGCGCGACTGGGCGCACGAGGACTTCGCGCAGGTCACCTACGAGGCGGTCAAGGAGCACGCGCGCACGCCGTTCCGCGAGGAGGTCTGGAAGCAGATCAGCGAGGGCATCCACTTCTGCCCCGGCACCTTCGACGACGACGGCGCGTTCGACGTGCTGGCGATGATGCTCAAGGAGATCGACGAGACCCGGGGCACCGGCGGCAACTACGCCTTCTACCTGTCGGTGCCGCCGAAGTACTTCCCCGTGGTGATCGAGCAGCTCAAGCGGACGAACCTCGCGCAGGGCCCGAGCGGGTCCTGGCGGCGGGTCGTGGTGGAGAAGCCCTTCGGGCACGACCTGAACAGCGCCCGCGAGCTGAACGCGCTGACCAACGCGGTGTTCCCGGAGGAGTCGGTCTTCCGGATCGACCACTACCTGGGCAAGGAGACGGTCCAGAACATCCTGGCCCTGCGGTTCGCCAACACGCTGTACGAGCCGATCTGGAACCGCCGCTACGTCGACCACATCCAGATCACGATGGCCGAGGACATCGGCATCGGCGGCCGGGCCGGCTACTACGACGGCATCGGCGCGGCCCGTGACGTGATCCAGAACCACCTGCTCCAGCTTCTGGCGCTGGTCGCCATGGAGGACCCGACCTTCTTCGACGCCGACTCGCTGCGCCGGGAGAAGGAGAAGGTGCTCAGCGCGGTCCAGCTCCCGGCCGATCTGGCCGCCGGCACCGCGCGCGGCCAGTACACCCGGGGCTGGCAGGGCGGCGAGCCCGTCGTCGGCTACCTGGAGGAGGACGGCATCCCGGCGGACTCGATCACCGAGACCTATGCCGCGGTCCGCCTCGAGGTCGCCAACCGCCGCTGGGCGGGGGTGCCGTTCTATCTGCGTACGGGCAAGCGGCTCAGCGGCCGGATGACGGAGGTCGCGGTCGTCTTCCAGCGGGCGCCGCACCTGCCGTTCAGCAAGACCGACACCGAGATCCTCGGGCAGAACGCACTGGTCATCCGGGTCCAGCCGGACGAGGGCATCACCGTGCGCTTCGGCTCCAAGGTGCCGGGCACGGCCATGGAGGTCAGGGACGTCCTCATGGACTTCGCCTACGGCGAGTCGTTCATGGAGTCGTCTCCGGAGGCGTACGAGCGGCTGCTCCTCGACGTGCTCATCGGCGACCCGCCGCTGTTCCCGCACCAGCGGGAGGTGGAGCTCTCCTGGATGATCATGGATCCGATCGAGGAGTTCTGGGCCTCCCAGGGCAGGCCCGAGGGCTACCCGGCGGGCACCTGGGGTCCCGCCTCGGCCGACGAGATGCTGGCCAGGGACGGGCGAGCCTGGAGGCGACTGTGACGACGTTCAACCTGACCGAGACCACCGCGTCGAAGATCTCCTCGACGCTCACCCGGCTGCGGCACCAGATGGGCGCGCCGGCGGTCGGCATGGTGCTGACGCTGGTCGCCGTCGTCGACGAGGCCGGGCAGTACGACGCGGTACGCGCGGCGACCGAGGCCGCCCGCGAGCACCCCTCGCGGATCCTGGTGATCATCAATCGCAGTCCGAACGAGCACAACCGGCTCGACGCGGAGATCCGGGTCGGCGAGTCGGCGCCGGGCGAGGTCGTACTGCTGCGCCTGTACGGCGAGCTGACCGAACACGCCCACTCGGTGATCACCCCGCTGCTGCTCCCCGACACGCCCGTCGTGGCGTGGTGGCCGTGCCAGGGCCCGGACGTGCCGGCCAAGGACCCCGTCGGCCGGCTCGCCGGCCGGCGGATCACCGACGCGCAGGCGGCGCGGGACACGGTCGCGGCGATCAGCGGCCGGGCCGACGTGTACGTCCCCGGGGACACCGACATGGCCTGGACCCGGCTGACGCCGTGGCGCAGCCTGCTGGCCGCGGCCTTCGACCAGCCGATCGGGAAGGTCGAGCGGGGCGTGGTGGAAGGGGCGGCGGGCAACCCCAGCGCGCCGCTGCTGGCGGCCTGGCTGTCCGATCGCCTGGCGGCGCCGATCGAGGTGGCCGACTCCTCCGGGCCCGGCCTCACCGGGGTGCGCCTGGCCGTCGCGGGCGGCGGCGAGCTCGTGGTGACCAGGACGGACGCCCGGCTGGCCACGCTGTCGCGGCCCGGCCATCCGGATCGGCGGGTCGCGCTGGCCCGGCGGCCCACCTCGGAACTGCTCGCCGAAGAGCTGCGGCGGCTCGACCCCGACGAGGTCTACGCCTCGGCCATTCAGCGCCTGGCGCAACTGTCGAAGTCTCGGTAGAAGGACAGGCCCGTGAGCGTTCCCACAGTCATCGTCCACCGCGACGCCGAGGTGCTGGCCCAGGCCGTGGCCGCCCGCCTGATCACCCGGCTGGCCGACACCCAGGCAGCGCGCGGGACGGCCCACCTGGTGCTGACCGGCGGCAGCGTCGGCATCGCGACCCTCGCCGCGGTGGCCGGGACCGCCGCCCGCGACGCGATCGACTGGCGGGCGCTCGACATCTGGTGGGGCGACGAGCGCTTCCTCCCCGACGGCGACCCCGAACGGAACGAGACCGGGGCGCGTGCCGCCCTGCTCGACCGCGTCGACGTGGATCCGGACCGGGTCCACGTCATGCCGGGCCCTGACTCCGGCATGACCGCCGAGGAGGCCGCGGAGGCCTACGCGGCCGAGCTCGCCAAGGCGACCAGGCCGGAGGACCACGGCCAGGTGCCGTCCTTCGACGTGCTGCTGCTCGGCATGGGGCCGGACACCCACGTCGCGTCGCTCTTCCCCGGCCAGCCGGCCGTCTACGAGGAAGAGCGGTCGGTCGTGGCGGTGCACGGCTCCCCCAAGCCGCCGCCGACCCGGCTGTCGCTGACGTTCCCGGCGATCCGGACCGCCCGGGAGGTCTGGATCGTCGCGGCGGGCGAGGAGAAGGCCCAGGCCGTGCACATGGCGCTGTCGGAGGCCGGGCCGTTCCAGGTGCCGGCCGCCGGGGCACGCGGGCGCCAGCGCACGCTCTTCCTGCTCGACCGCGCCGCCGCCGCCAAGATCCCCCCCTCTCTCAGCCGCATCGCCTCCCCCTGACTCGCGGCCAGGCCAGGTTGCCGCCGTCACAGCGTCAGGGTTACGTAAAGATGATCATGACAGAAGCCCGGTCTCCGGGTCGTAAAGGGAGTCGGTGGAAAGCTCCACCCCACCAACTCTCGAGCGGATCTTCACGGCGAGCCCGAGAAGGTCGTCCACCAGCATGGCGTCCTCGGTCTGCCGGAACTGCGCAAGCAACCGCCCATGCCACTCCTGAGGGGTGGAAATGTTGGTGACGGTCCTGCTCTCACGGGTGAGTGTGCCGATCTCAGCCGCCCGTCGCTGGGCTTCGGAATTTTCGATGTTCAAGATCGGCAGCCTCCATCCTTTCTAGCTGTTTCAGTTTCTCGATATCGACGAACCCGGTCCCCATCGGCGTCGTGACCACATGCACCTGCCATCCGGCCTCCCGAGCCAGCCCCACCAGGGTATGAACGTCGGCAGCCGCCGGCGCGGCACACGCGACCACGTACAGAACACCACGCGTACAAGCGGAGGCCTCCATACCGCGTGATCCTAATCCCGGCCGTTGTCACTGCCCGGCGGCCTGGTCGAGAGCCGACCGCGCCTGGTCCGCTCGGTGGCGGGCGGACAGCGACACCTCGCTCGCGACGATCTCTTCTCGTTCGGCGACTTCCACCCGGTGCTCGGCGGCGGTGAGCCTCTCCCTGGCCTCGGCCAGCTCAGCGGTCAGCTCGGCGACCTTCCCCGCCCGGCGGTCTCGGTCCCGTACGGCTTCCGCCAGCTCGGCCGCCCGGGCGGCATGGCTCTGCTCCGCCTCGGCGACGGTGCGTTCCGCCTCGGCGAGGACCGTCCTCAGCTCACCGACGCGGCGCTCGCGCTCCGCCCTTTCGCGTTCGCGCACCGCCGCCCGTCGCTTGTCCTCCTGCCGCCGTTTCTCTGCCTCGGGCCGCGGCGCAGGGGCGTTCCGCCGCGGGGTGGTCCGTACCACCGGCGCGGGGGCGAATCCGCTGTAGCTGAGAGGGCGGACCAGCCTCCCCCGACGGACCTCGCCCGCCGCTTCCTCGTCGACCACGGCGGCGTCGAGAGTCCGCTCGATCTCGGCTACGGCCGCCGGCGGCAGCGGGCGCCCGTCCGCCTCGGCGTCCTGCCTGATCACGCGGATGAGGCCGGCCGTGATCCGCGTCCTACGTCGGCCGAGGGCGGCCAGCGCGTCCGCGTCCTGCCGCCGCCAGGCCTCCCGCAGCCGTTCGCCCACCTCAAGGAGGCCCGCCAGGTCGTCCGGATGCCGCCGGGCCAGCTGGTTGACCGCCCAGGCCGCCGTGGTCGGCCTGCGCAGCCTGCCGATCTCCCGCGCCAGCCGGGTCTCCCCCGCGACCTTGGCCTCCATTGCGAGAGCATCGCGTGCCGCCGTGAACTCACCCAGCGCCAGGCCGTACAGCCGCTCCGCCGCCTCTTCGAGATCTACAACCGAGCTTGTACCCCGCCATGAGAGTCGGCATATGGGCAGATGGCCTCAGCGGAACCGTTCACCGCGACACCGGTGTCCGCGATCCCGCCTCCAGGATCCGATGGCCATGCTCGCGCTCGATGGCGGGAGCGGGCTCTCCTGCGCGCACCGCGAGTGACATCCGAAACGCGAGGCCCGCGGCTCGGCTGCTGTGGCCGTGACCGGGTATGCGAACCGCCCGCGGAACACGCCTCCACACGAGGGTGTGCCGCTGCTTCTGCCTGCTCCTCCTCCTGCATCCGGGCCCACTCCTCCTCGCTCAGCAGGGACGGAGCAGAGGGCGGAGCCTGGGAAGGCGGCGCATTCGGATCGGACATCCCCTGGAGCATGTCCAGTTCCGCCGGCTTGATCGGCCTCAGCTCCGCCAAACGCAGCGCCATCCGCCTCGGCCGTCCCGGCGTCACGAGTTCCTCGTTCTCCACGGACTGCTCCACGGAATTCCCTCCCAGCCAACCCTCATTCGAACATCTATCTGAATAGTCTCATGCTCGACATCGAAATGGCAAGATTTTTCGCTGACTAATTCAATGAAAATACGAGAAGTAAATGCCAATCGCCCGAGATGTCCATGAAGTTCAAATATGGAGAAACCCGCGGTCGGGACTGGACACAAAGCGGTGACCGCATGACCATGGCGGCGGAGAGTGTGGGACACGACGCAGTGGTGCTGGGCGTCGGGTACGCGAGCCCGCCGACGGCGAAGCGGATCGCACGTCGCCCGAGCGCGCGGCCGGGCCACGTCCTCTGGCTTGTGCCCCGCTACGGAACTCGGCGCATCAGCAGGCGGCCCTGGCGGAATCGTTCCACATCCCGGGGCTCGCGCAGCATTCGGCCGACTTCGGCGAACCGAGACTCGCGGGCGACCACCGCGAGGTCGTCGATCGGCCATCGGTAGGCCGTCGGTAGGCCGTCGTCACCCTGTGGTCGAAGGCGGCCACCTCTCCACCCTCTGACTCGAAGAAGCCGAGCAGGAGGTGGCCGCCCGGGGCCAGCACGCGGCGGAACTCGGCGAAGTAGGACGCCAGTTCCTCCGGAGGGGTATGGATGATCGAGTACCAGCAGACGATGCCGGCCAGTTCGCCGTCGGCCAGGTCCAGGGCGTCCATCGAGCCGACCTCGAAGCGCAGGTCCGGGTAGGCGCCGCGGGCAAGATCGATCATCACCGGCGACAGGTCGACCCCGAAGACGTCCAGTCCCAGACCCCGCAGGTGCGCCGTCACACGACCCGGGCCACAGCCGAGCTCGGCGACGGTCCCGCCCCCGGCCTGCCGTACGAAGTCGGCGAACGCGGCGAGCATGGCGCGATCCAGCGGCACATGGTCGAGCTCGTCCCGGACTAATTCGGCGTATTGGACGGCGACGGCGTCGTAGGCCTCCGCTGTCGCACTCAGGTGGGAGGATCTTCCGGTCATGAGAAGCGACGATAGACCCTCAGTCCCGCGCCGTCGCGGCTCGCGACGAGTGCGTGAGATCATGCGGCGAGTGTCGATCCAGTGTCTCTGGAGGTGCTCATGACCGACCTGGCCCCGGCCGCGCCGCCTGAGCCGCCCTACTACGCCGTGGTGTTCACCTCGGTCCGTACCGACGGTGACAACGGCTACGGAGAGCGTGCCGCGGAGATGGTCCGGCTCGCCGCCGAGCAGCCGGGGTTCCTCGGCGTCGACTCGGCGCGCGGGTCCGACGGGCTGGGGATCACGGTGTCGTACTGGCGCGACGAAGAGTCGATCCGGGCCTGGCGTGACCACGTCGCGCATGCCGTGACCCGTGCCGAGGGCCGCGCACGCTGGTACCAGTCGTTCGCCGTGCACGTGGCCAAGGTCGAACGGGCCTACGACTTCCAGCGCCAGGCGGACTAGGGAGCAAGGGAGCACTCGAAGCCGACCGTCCCGTCGGAGCTTATTCGACCAGGACTACCGTTATCCGCATGTCTGTCCAGATCTACCGATGGCTTCGGTTGCGACTTGGTGTAGCTGACGCGGATACAGCAGGATGTGCGGCATGAGCGCTCCGCTGACGCCGGACTTCGCCAACGGCGAGGTGTCCTTCTGGTATCGGTCCCTCGGCGTCCCCGAGCCCGGCGAGCCGCTCGACGGCGACCTCAAGGCCGATGTGGCCATCGTCGGCGCCGGATACACGGGCCTGTGGACCGCCTACTACCTGAAGAAGGCCGAGCCTCACCTGCGGGTCGTCGTCCTGGAGAAGGAGTTCGCCGGGTTCGGCGCCTCCGGCCGCAACGGCGGCTGGCTGACCGGGGCGCTCGCCGGGTCGCCGGAGCGGTACGCGAAGACGCACAGCCCGGACGCCGCCAAGCGGCTCCAGCGTGCCATGTTCGAGACGATCGACGAGGTCATCCGGGTCGCCGCCGCCGAGGGCATCGAGGCCGACGTCGTCAAGGGCGGCCTGCTCACGGTCGCGAGAAGCACCGCCCAGGACGTCCGGCTCCGCGAGGAACTGAACTACCAGCGGCAGTGGGGGTGGACCGAGGCGGACGTCCGCCTGCTCACCAGGGGTGAGATGGAGTCCCGGCTGCGGGTGTCGGGCGCGACCGGGGCCACCTGGAGCCCGCACTGCGCGCGGATCCAGCCCGCGAAGCTCGCCCGCGGCCTGGCCCGGGCCGTACGGAACCTCGGGGTGGAGGTCTACGAGCGGACCCCGGTCACCGAGATCTCCCGCGGCAGGGCGGTCACCCCGTACGGCACGGTGACCGCCCCCTACGTGCTGCGCTGCACCGAGGGGTTCACCGCGGCCATCCCCGGCCACCACCGCGACTGGCTGCCGATGAACAGCTCGATGATCGTCACCGAGCCGCTGCCGGAGGACGTGTGGGCGGAGATCGGGTGGAACGGCCGCGAACTGCTCGGGGACATGGCGCACTACTACATGTACGCCCAGCGGACGGCCGACGACCGGATCGCCTTCGGCGGCCGCGGCAAGCCGTACCTCTACGGGTCGAGGATCGACGACCGCGGGCACACCCCGACCTGGACGATCGACGCGCTGTGGGGCCTGCTCACCTCGTTCTTCCCGGCCGTGGCCGGGTTCCGGGTGGCGCACGCGTGGTCGGGTGTGCTCGGCGTGCCGCGCGACTGGTGTTCGACCGTGCACCTGGACCGGGAGACCGGTCTGGGCTGGGCGGGCGGCTACACCGGGCACGGCGTGACCACCACCAACCTGGCCGGCCGTACGCTCCGGGACCTCGTGCTCCGGCGTGAGAGCGAGTTGAGCGTGCTGCCGTGGGTGGACCGGCGGGTCCGCGCATGGGAGCCCGAGCCACTACGCTGGCTGGGCGTGCACTCGATGTACCGCCTCTACCGCATGGCCGACGCCCGCGAGAGCCGGGGGGCGGAACGGACCTCCGCACTCGCCAAGATCGCCGACCTCATCACCGGTCACTGAGCGGAAGACGGCACTGTGAGCTCAGACATCCTGTTCCGCGGCGGCCGCGCCTTCACTCCGCACGCCGTCAACTCCCGTGACTCCGGCGGCTCCGGCTCCGGTTCCGGCGGCTTCGCCGAGGCGGTCCTCGTCCGCGACGGCGTCATCGCCGCCGTGGGCGCCGAGGCCGATCTCGTACGGCTCTCGCCCGGGGCCGAGCCGGTCGACCTGGACGGTGGCCTGCTCACTCCGGGCTTCACCGACGCGCACATGCACCCGGTGCAGGCCGGGCTGGAGCGGGCCAGGTGTGATCTGGCCCAGGTGTACGGCCTCGACGCCTACCTCAGCGCTATATCCGACTATGCCGCGAAAAATCCATCCAAGGAGTGGATCGACGGCGGCGGGTGGGACATGTCGGCCTTCCCGGGCGGCCTCCCCCATCGGTCCCAGCTCGACTTCCTCGACCGCCCGGCGTACCTGATCCAGCGCGACCACCACGCCGCCTGGGTCAACACCCGGGCGCTGGAGCTGGCCGGGATCACCCGGGACACCCTCGACCCCGCGGACGGCCGCATCGAGCGGGATCCCGACGGCACGCCCAGCGGGGTGCTGCACGAGGGCGCGATGGACCTGGTCGGCCTGCTCACCCCGCGTCCGACCCCCGGCGACCTGGTGGCGGCCCTGCTCGACGCGCAGGCACACCTGTTCTCCCTGGGCGTCACCGGGTGGCAGGACGCGATCGTGGGGTCGTACGCCGGCTCGGACGACCAGCTTCCCGCGTATCTGTCCGCCGCCTCGTCCGGCCGCCTCACCGCTCGGGTGGTCGGCGCGCTGTGGTGGGACCGCGCGCGGGGGGCCGAGCAGGTTCCCGGCCTGGTCGAGCGGCGGGCCAGGGCCGAGGGCCTGGACCGGTTCCGGGCCACCGCCGTGAAGATCATGCAGGACGGCATCGCGGAGAACTTCACCGCCGCCGTCATCGAGCCCTACTGCCGCTGCGGCGGTCCCGAACTGGGCCGTGGCCTCTCCTACGTGGACCCCGCGCTGCTCAAGGTGTACGTCAAGGAGCTCGACGCTCTGGGGTTCCAGGTCCACTTCCACGCCATCGGCGAACGTGCCGTACGAGAGGCCCTGGACGCCCTGACCGGGACCGACCCGGGCAACCGCCACCACATCGCCCACCTGCAGATCATCACGCCGCAGGACGTGCCGCGCTTCGCCGAGCTCGGCGTGACCGCGAACCTGCAGCCGCTGTGGGCCACCCACCACGCGCAGATGGACGAGCTGTGCATTCCGTACCTCGGCACGGAGCGCTCGTCCTGGCAGTATCCCTTCGCCGATCTCGTACGGCACGGCACCCGCCTCGCGGCGGGCTCCGACTGGCCGGTGTCGTCGGCCGACCCGCTGCAGGGCATGCACGTCGCGGTCAACCGCACCGAGCCGGGAGGGTCGGTTCACGCGTCCTATCCCACCGCGCAGACTCCGTTCCTGCCCGGCCAGAGCATCGACCTCAGGACGGTCATGACCGCTTACACGGCGGGATCGGCCCGGCTGAACGGCTCACCGGCCGGGACGATCGAGGAGGGCAGGCCCGCCGACCTCGTGGTGCTCGACCGGGATCCGTTCACGCTCGACCCCAAGGAGATCTGGACGACTCGGGTGCGGATGACCTTCGTCGACGGGCGGCTCGTCCACGGCTGAGCCCTGCCCTCGATGCCTCGGGGCCTCGATCCGGACACGCCGAAGGCCCTCTCCGCATCGGCGGGGAGGGCCTTCGTTGGACCGAAAACCGGATGACCGGTCAGTAGATCGGGCGCGAGGAGGAGCGCAGCCGCTCCAGGGCCTCGGCGAGGATCTGCGCGCCGTCCTTGTCGCTGCGGCGCTCCTTCACGTACGCGAGGTGCGTCTTGTACGGCTCGTTCCTCGGCGGAGCCGGCGGATTCGCACTGTCCTGGCCCGCCGGAAGACCGCAACGCGGGCAGTCCCACAGCTCGGGAACCGCAGCGTCGCTGGCGAAACTCGGGCGCGTCTCGTGCATGTTCGCGCACCAGAACGAGACCCGTACCCGGGGGGCCGCCTCGCCGCGCTCGGCCTCTCCCATCGGGCCCGCGCCGACTCGGCTGCCACGGATCGCGTTGCCACTACCCACCGAAGAACTCCTTGCCTTGTTCCCCCCGCCCACGGGGGTGGTGAATCTCACTCATGCGCTGCCGCCGTACAGCGGGGGGCATCAGACCTAAGGCTTGAGCATCAGGCCCAGCGCGATGATGCAGACGAACCAGATGATGCCGGTGATGACGGTGAGCCGGTCCAGGTTGCGCTCCACCACGGAGGACCCGCCGAAGGACGACGAGAAACCGCCGCCGAACATGTCCGACAGACCGCCGCCCTTGCCTTTGTGAAGCAGGACGAGCAGCACCATCAGAGCGCTCGACAGGATGAGAGCGATGGAGATTCCGAGTTCCACTAGACCTGTTCCTATGTCCGGGCGTGCGCACGGTCCGTGTGCACGATCATCGGGCGTGATGGTTCAATCTTGCCTTATGAGGGTACGACCTGCTGTCAAGTCGCACCCCCATAATCACTCACCTAGCCGGAGATTTCACCAAAGCGGCAAATCTTTACGAACTCCCCTTGATCGAGGCTGGCCCCGCCGACGAGGGCGCCATCGATGTCGGGTTGCGCCATGATACCGGCGATGTTGTCCGACTTCACCGAGCCGCCGTAGAGGACACGCACCTCACCGGCCACGTCGCCGCCGTACAGGTCGGCGAGGCGGGTGCGGATGGCCCCGCACACCTCCTGGGCGTCCGCCGGGGTGGCGACCTCACCGGTGCCGATCGCCCAGACCGGCTCGTACGCCACGACGATCGACCTGGCCTGCTCGGCGGGGACACCGTCGAGCGCCCCGGCCAACTGGGCGAGCGTGTGCTCGACGTGGCGGCCCTCCTGCCGGATCGGCAGGCCCTCGCCGACGCACAGGATCGGCGTCAGCGAATGCCGGTAGGCCGCCTTGACCTTGGCGTTGCAGAGCGCCTCGTCCTCGGCGTGGTACTGCCGCCGCTCCGAGTGGCCGACCAGGGTGAACGTGCAGCCGAGCTTGGCGAGCATCGCGCCGGAGATCTCCCCGGTGTAGGCCCCGGAGTCGTGCCGCGACACGTCCTGCGCGCCGTACACGATGCGCAGCCTGTCGCCGTCGACCAGCGTCTGCACGCTGCGCAGGTCGGTGAACGGCGGGAGCACCGCGACGTCGACGGCGTCGTAGTCGCGGTCGGTGAGCGAGAACGCCAGCTTCTGAACCAGGTTGATGGCCTCGAGGTGGTTGAGGTTCATCTTCCAGTTGCCGGCGATGAGCGGCTTGCGGGCCATCTTGTCTTACTCCTCCAGCGCCGCGAGTCCGGGCAGCGTCTTGCCCTCGAGGTATTCGAGGCTGGCGCCGCCACCGGTAGAGATGTGCGAGAAACCGTCTTCGGGCAGGCCGAGGCGTCGCACGGCCGCGGCCGAGTCGCCGCCGCCGACCACGGTGAACGCCTCCGAGCCGACCAGCGCCTCCGCCACGGCCCGGGTGCCGCCCGAGAACGCGTCGAACTCGAACACGCCCATCGGGCCGTTCCAGAACACCGTGCGGGCGTCGGCCAGCTTGGCGGCGAACAGCTCACGCGTGCGCGGACCGATGTCCAGGCCCTGCCGGTCGGCCGGGATCGCGGTCGCGTCGACGACGTCACGCGGTGCGTCGGCGGCGAAGTGGGTGGCGGCCAGCACGTCCACCGGGAGCAGCAGCTCCACCCCGCGGGCCGCGGCCTCGTCCAGGAAGCCGCGCACCGTGTCGAGCTGGTCCTCCTGCAGCAGCGAGCCGCCGACCTCGTGGCCCTGCGCCTTGAGGAAGGTGTAGGCCATGCCGCCGCCCACCAGCAGCCGGTCGACCTTGGCCAGCAGGTTGGCGATCACGCCGAGCTTGTCGGAGACCTTCGCGCCGCCCAGGACCACGACGTACGGCCTGGCCGGGTCCTCGGTCAGCCGCCTGAGCACCTCGACCTCGGCGAGGATCAGGTCACCGGCGGCGTGCGGCAGCCGCTTGGGCACGTCGTAGACGCTGGCATGCTTGCGGTGGACCGCGCCGAAGCCGTCGCCGACGTACAGCTCGGCCAGCGCGGCGAGGCGGTCGGCGAACTCGCCCCTGGCCGCGTCGTCCTTGGACTCCTCGCCCGGCTCGAAGCGCAGGTTCTCCAGCAGGGCGACCTGACCGTCCTGCAGGGCCTCCACCGTGCTCCTGGCCGACTCGCCGACCACGTCGGCGGCGAACGCGACGTCCTCGCCGAGCAGCTCGGCCAGGCGCCGGGAGACCGGCGCCAGCGAGTACTTCGGGGTGGGCGTGCCCTTCGGACGGCCGAGGTGGGCGCCCACGATCACGCGGGCGCCGCGCTCCAGCAGCTTCCTGATCGTGGGCACCGACGCGCGGATCCGGCCGTCGTCGGTGATCGTCTCCCCGTCCAGGGGGACGTTGAGGTCGGCGCGCACGAACACGCGCCGGCCCTTCACGTCGAGCTCGTCGATTCCGATCATCGCAGGGAGGCGCCCACGTACTCGATCAGGTCGACGAGGCGGTTGGAGTAGCCCCACTCGTTGTCGTACCAGCCGACGGTCTTGACCTGGTTGCCGATCACCTTGGTCAGGCCCGCGTCGAAGATGCATGACGCCGGGTCGGTCACGATGTCGGAGGAGACGATCGGGTCCTCGGTGTAGGTGAGGACGCCCTTCAGCGCGCCCTCGGCGGCGGCCTTCAGCGCGGCGTTGACCTCCTCGACGTTGGTCTCGCGCTTGACCTCGACCGTCAGGTCGGTGGCCGAGCCGGTGGGGATCGGCACGCGCAGCGCGAAGCCGTCCAGCCTGCCCTTCAGCTCCGGCAGGACCAGGCCGATGGCCTTGGCGGCGCCGGTCGAGGTGGGGACGATGTTCAGCGCGGCGGCCCGGGCGCGACGCAGGTCCTTGTGCGGGCCGTCCTGCAGGTTCTGGTCCTGGGTGTAGGCGTGGATTGTGGTCATCAGGCCCTTCTCGATGCCGAAGGTGTCGTTGATGACCTTGGCCATCGGGGCCAGGCAGTTCGTCGTGCAGGACGCGTTGGAGATGATCGTGTGCGCGGCGGGGTCGTACCTGTCGTGGTTGACGCCCATGACGATGGTCACGTCTTCGTTCTTCGCGGGCGCGGAGATGATGACCTTCTTCGCCCCGTTGTCGGCGTGCACCTTCGCCTTGGTGGCGTCGGTGAACAGGCCGGTCGACTCCACGACGACGTCGACGCCCAGGTCGCCCCAGGGCAGCTTCGCCGGGTCGCGCTCGGCGAAGGCCTTGATCGCCTTGCCGTCGACGGTGATCTCGTCGGCGGACGCCTTCACCTCGTACGGCAGGCGGCCCAGGATGCTGTCGTACTTCAGCAGGTGGGCGAGCGTGGCGTTGTCGGTAAGGTCATTGACCGCGACGATCTCGATGTCCTTGCCGCTGGCCGCCACAGCGCGCCAGAAATTGCGGCCGATACGGCCGAAGCCGTTGACGCCTACGCGGATGCTCACGGAACAGATCTCCTCGTACGTCTTGCGCCGGCGAGTCCGGCGACGAACTCTTGAACCTCAATCACAGACCCTATCGCGCCCCAAATTGGTGTAGACCACGGGGCCTCCATCACTGGGTCAGCATGTCGGCGGTGAGGTTCGCCTCGGTGTTGGCGATGCCGAGATCCTGCGCTCTCTTGTCCGCCATGGCGAGCAGGCGGCGGATCCGGCCGGCGATCGCGTCCTTGGTCAGCGGCGGGTCGGCGATCTGGCCCAGCTCCTCCAGGGACGCCTGTTTGTGCTCCACCCGTAGCCGCCCGGCGATCACCAGATGCTCGGGCGCCTCGTCGCCGAGGATCTCCAGGGCCCGCTGCACACGCGCCCCGGCGGCGACCGCGGCGCGGGCCGATCTGCGCAGATTGGCGTCGTCGAAGTTGGCCAGGCGGTTGGCGGTGGCCCGCACCTCGCGGCGCATCCGCCGCTCCTCCCAGGCCAGCACGCTGTCATGGGCGCCCATGCGGGTGAGCAGCGCGCTGATCGCGTCGCCGTCGCGGACCACGACCCGGTCGACGCCCCGCACCTCCCGGGCCTTGGCGTGGATTTTCAGCCGCCGGGCCGAGCCGACCAGCGCCAGCGCCGCCTCGGGACCGGGGCAGGTCACCTCCAGGGACATCGAGCGGCCGGGCTCGGTGAGCGAGCCGTGCGCGAGGAAGGCCCCGCGCCAGGCCGCCTCGGCGTCGCAGGTGGCCCCGGAGACCACCTGCCGAGGCAGCCCCCGTACGGGTCTGCCGTGGTTGTCGATGAGGCCGGTCTGCCTGGCCAGCGCGTCGCCGTCCCGGTAGACGCGCACCAGGTAGCGCGAACCCTTGCGCAGCCCGGCCGGGGCCAGCACGAGCACCTCGGCCTTGTGGCCGAACACCTCGCCGATGTCCTTGATCAGCCGTCGTGCGGTGACGTTGGTGTCGAGCTCCGCTTCGATCACGATCCGCCCGCCGACGAGGTGCAGGCCGCTCGCGAATCGCAGCAGCGTCGAGACCTCGGCCTTGCGGCAACAGGGCTTGAGCACCGTAAGACGGCTCAGCTCATCCTTCACCACACCCGTCATGGCCATCTGCGCGTGCCTCCCCCAAAACAGACTCTGCCGTCAGTCTCTCGCAGGTTCGGAGGAGGCAATCACCGCTTTCCATGGAAAATCTCGTCCAGGACCGCGGCAAGACGTGGTCCATCGTGCCGCGCAGATCCGTCAGAAGCCCCCACATCGGCCAAAACCAAGCGGCCCCCCATCGACGCCGCCGCCTTCTCGAGCGCCAGCTGATCACCCACCACGCCACAGTCGGCGATGACCGCGTCGACGGACAGATCGGGGGCGTGCTCCCGGAGCACCTCCAGGTGCTTCTCAGGGGAGAAGCCGTCGGTCTCCCCCGGCTGCGGGGCCAGATTCAGGATCACCAGCCGTTTCGCCCGCGTCGTGTGCAGCGCGCGGGCCAGCGCCGGCACCTTGAGGTGCGGCAGCACGCTGGTGAACCACGAACCCGGCCCGAAGACCACCCAGTCGGCCTCCTCGATCGCCGTTACGGCCTGCGGGCAGGCGGGGGGGTCGGAAGGCAGCAGCGAGATCGACCGGACCCGGCCCGGGGTGAGCGCGCACGCCACCTGCCCCCGGATGGTCGTGATCCGCCCGTCCAGCTCGACCTCGGCCTGGATGTCGAGCGGCACCGAGGCCATCGGCAGCACTCTGCCGTGCGCGCCCAGCAGCCGCCCCACCCACTCCAGACCCTTCACCGGGTCGCCGAGCAACTCCCAGAGGGCGACGATGAGGAGGTTGCCGACGGCGTGGCCGTGCAGCTCCCCCTCACTGCGGAACCGGTGCTGGACGACCTCGCTCCAGGTTTTCCCCCACTCGTCGTCACCGCACAGCGCGGCGAGGGCCATCCGCAGGTCGCCGGGCGGCAACACGCCCAGTTCACGCCTGAGACGGCCGCTGGAGCCCCCGTCGTCGGCGACGGTCACCACGGCGGTGAGATCGTCGGTCACGGTCCTGAGCGCGGACAGGGAGGCGTAGAGGCCGTGGCCGCCGCCGAGGGCGACGACCTTGGGGTGCAGGGGGATCACTTAACCGAATCGTTCCGAATCGCTGCGGCCGGGCCGGGCATCACTCGCGGCCCACGTCCCGATGACTGACCTGCACGTCCATGCCGCGATCGCGCAGCCGGGCGGCGAGCTGCTCGGTCATGGCGACGCTGCGGTGCTTGCCGCCGGTGCATCCGACGGCCAGCGTGGCGTAGCCCTTGCCCTCGCGGGCGTAGCCGGCGGCCACGATCCCGAAGACCTCCTCGTAGCCGTCGAGGAACTCCTTGGCTCCCGGCTGGCCGAGCACGTAGTCCCGGACCGGGGTGTCGAGTCCGTTCATCGGCCGCAGCTCCGGCACCCAATGGGGATTGGGCAGGAACCGGCAGTCGACGACGAGGTCGGCGTCCACCGGCAGGCCGTACTTGTAGCCGAACGAGACGACGTTGACCTTCAGGCCCGGCCGGTCCTCTCCACCGAAGAACGAGACGATCTTCTTGCGCAGCTCGTGGACGTTGAGCAGGGAGGTGTCGATCACCAGGTCGGCGTTGGCCCGCACCTCGCGCAGGATGCCGCGCTCGCGGTCGATCCCGTCGACGAGCCGCCCGTCGCCCTGGAGGGGATGCGGGCGGCGCACGTTCTCGAACCTGCGGACCAGTTCCTCGTCGCTGGCCTCCAGGAACACCGTGCGTACGGCGACGCCCCGGGCGTCCAGCTCCTTGATCGCGGCGTTGAGGTCGGTGGTGAAGGCGAGGCTGCGCACATCGACGACCGCCGCCACCCGATCGGTGGCCATGTTGGCCTTGCCGGCCTCCTCCGCCACGGAGAACAGCAGGCCCGGCGGCAGGTTGTCGATGACGAACCAACCGAGATCCTCCAGCGCCTTCGCGGCGGTGCTCCGCCCGGCGCCGGACATGCCGGTCACCACCACGACCGCCGAATCAGTCGTGCCCATGCTCCCTCACCACCCTCCCACCAGGAGAAATTCAGCGCCTCTACCGGAGCTTGCCACCATACCCGGCGGCGCCGTCGTCGGCACGCCGCGGCCCTGTCACGCCCTGTCATCGCCAGCCGGCCCGTCATCACCGGCCGGCCGGTCGCCGCGCAGCGCCGCGACGATCGCCTCGGCGGTGGCCGGACCGATGCCCGGCACCTGGCAGATCTCCTGCGGCCCCGCGTCCCGTAACCGCTTCACCGACCCGAAGTGGCGCAGCAGCGCCTGCCGGCGCGCCGGGCCCAGGCCGGGGACGCCGTCCAGCGCGCTCTCCTTCAGGCCCTTGGACCGTTTGGACCGGTGGTAGGCGATGGCGAACCGGTGCGCCTCGTCGCGGACCCGCTGCAGCAGGTAGAGGCCCTCACTGGTCCGGGGCAGGATCACCGGCTGGTCGTCGCCCGGGAGCCACACCTCCTCCAGCCGCTTGGCCAGGCCGCAGACGGCCACGTCGTCGACGCCGAGCTCGTCGAGCGCGCGCTGCGCGGCCGCCGCCTGCGCCGGGCCGCCGTCCACCACGACCAGGTTCGGCGGATAGGCGAACTTGCGCGGGCGGCCGGTCTCCGGGTCGATCGGCATCCCCGCGCCCGGCTCGCGGCCGTCCTGGTCGACGCCGCCCTCGCCATCCGCCGCGTCCAGCTCGCCGGTGACCGCCCGCTCCTCCAGGTACCGCTTGAACCGGCGGCGGATGACCTCATGGATCGAGGCGACGTCGCCGTCGGCGCTCCTGATCGAGAACCGCCGATATTCGCTCTTGCGCGCCAGGCCGTCCTCGAAGACCACCATGGAGGCCACCACGTCGGAACCCTGCATGTGCGACACGTCGTAGCACTCGACGCGCAGCGGGGCCTGGTCGAGGCCGAGCGCGTCGGCGATCTCCTGCAGGGCCAGGCTGCGCGTGGTGAGATCGCTCGCGCGCCGCAGCCTGTGCTGGGCCAGCGCCTCCTTGGCGTTGCGCTCGACGGTCTCCATCAGGCTCTTCTTGTCGCCCCGCTGGGGGACGCGCAGGTCGACGCGGGCGCCGCGCTGCTCGCTCAGCAGCTCGACCACCGCCTCGCCGTCCGGCGGCGCCGCCGGGACGAGGATCTCCTTGGGGATGGCGGCCTCGCCGTAGATCTGCAGCAGGAACAGCTCGACGAGCTGACCCGTCGTGGCATCCTCGACCTTGTCGACCACCCAGCCACGCCGGCCGCGGATTCGTCCGCCACGCACGTAGAAGACCTGGACGGCGGCCTCCAGCGCGTCCTCCGCCAGGGCGATCACATCGCAGTCGATGCTCTCGCCGAGGACGACCGCCTGCTTCTCCAGGGCCCGCTGGAGAGCCTGGACGTCGTCGCGGAGCCGGGCGGCCCGCTCGAACTCCTCGGCCGCGGCGGCCTCGCGCATCTCACGCTCCAGCCGCTTGATGAACCGGCCGCTGTTGCCGGCCATGAAGTCGCAGAAGTCCTCGGCGATCGCCCGGTGCTCCTCGGGCGTGACCCGCCCGACGCAGGGGGCCGAGCACTTGTCGATGTAGCCCAGCAGGCAGGGCCGTCCGATCTGACCTGCTCGCTTGAACACCCCGGCCGAGCAGGTGCGCACCGGGAACACCCGCAGCAGCAGGTCGACGGTCTCCCTGATCGCCCAGGCGTGCGAGTAGGGGCCGAAATACCGCGTGCCCTTGCGCTTGGCGCCCCGCAGCACCTGCACGCGCGGGAAATCCTCCCCCATCGTCACGGCGAGGTACGGATACGACTTGTCGTCCCGGTACTTCACGTTGAACCTGGGGTCGTACTCCTTGATCCAGGAGTACTCCAGTTGGAGTGCCTCGACCTCGGTGCCGACCACCGTCCAGTCCACCGAGGCCGCGGTCGTCAGCATCGTCTGGGTGCGCGGGTGCAGGCCGGCGAAGTCGGTGAAGTAGGAGCCCAGCCGCTGCCGCAGGCTCTTCGCCTTGCCGACGTAGATCACCCGGCCGCCCGGGTCGCGGAAACGATAGACGCCGGGCGATTCGGGGATCGAGCCGGGCGCCGGTCGGTAGGTTGCCGGATCCGCCACACCGCAAAGCCTACTTGTCCCGACCGACAACGCCGCCGGGCCGCGATCGGCCGGCCCGGCGGCCTTCATGTCAGGTGAGGCTGATGGTGCCGTCGGTCACGTTGATCTTCTGCTCGGGCAGGGGCGTCTCGGCGGGACCCTCCCTGACCGATCCGTCCTTGATGTCGAACTTGCTGCCGTGGCAGGGACAGTTGATCGTGCCGTTCGCGACGGTGCCGACCAGGCAGTGCTTGTGGGTGCAGACCGCGCTGAACGCCTTGAACTCCCCCTGGACGGGCTGGGTGATGACGACCTTCTGCTCCCGGAAGATCTTCCCCCCGCCCTCGGGGATGTCCGCGACCTGGGCGACCGGCCCGGTGGCGGTGGGCTCCGACGCGACGGAGCCGCCCGTGTCGCCGTTGCCCCCGCACGCGGTGAGCGCCACGGCGAGCCCGGCTCCCCCGGCCCCGAAGATCACTGCACGGCGCGTCGCGGTCGCATCCGCCATGTTCTCTTTCCTGTTCATCGTCCCTCCCCAGGGGGTGTCCCGTGGATCTCTGCCGAGCGAGGACCCACGAGACACGTCCCTCCGCTGCACCCTATGCCGCCGCTGCCGCGGTGGGGGAATCCGCGTCAAACGTCAAGGATCTTGCGGAGGAACATCCCGGTGTGGCTCTCCTCGACTCGGGCCACCTCTTCGGGGGTCCCGGTGGCGACGACCCGGCCTCCTCGGGAGCCGCCCTCCGGCCCCATGTCGATGATCCAGTCAGCCGTCTTGATCACGTCGAGGTTGTGCTCGATGACGATGACCGTGTTGCCGTTGTCCACGAGGCGGTTGAGCACGCCGAGCAGCCGGCGGATGTCCTCGAAGTGCAGGCCGGTCGTCGGCTCGTCCAGCACGTAGACCGTGCGGCCGGTGGACCGCCGCTGCAGTTCGGAGGCGAGCTTGACCCGCTGGGCCTCACCGCCCGACAGCGTGGTGGCGGGCTGGCCGAGCCGTACGTAACCGAGGCCGACGTCGTTCAGCGTCTGCAGGTGGCGGCGGATCGCCGGGATCGCGTCGAAGAACTCCAGCGCCTCCTCGATCGGCATGTCGAGCACCTCGGCGATCGTCTTGCCCTTGTAGTGGACCTCCAGGGTCTCCCGGTTGTACCGCGCGCCGTGGCAGACCTCGCAGGGCACGTAGACGTCCGGCAGGAAGTTCATCTCGATCTTGATGGTGCCGTCGCCGGAGCAGGCCTCGCACCGGCCGCCCTTGACGTTGAAGCTGAACCGTCCGGGCAGGTAGCCGCGGACCTTCGCCTCGGTCGTCGAGGCGAACAGCTTGCGCACGTGGTCGAAGACGCCCGTGTAGGTCGCCGGGTTGGACCGGGGCGTACGGCCGATCGGCGACTGGTCGACGTGCACGACCTTGTCGAGCAGGTCAGTGCCGGTCACCCGCGAGTGCCGTCCGGGCACGGTGCGTGCGCCGTTCAGCTCCTTCGCCAGCGCGCTGTAGAGGATGTCGTTGACCAGCGTGGACTTGCCCGAGCCCGAAACCCCGGTCACGGCCGTGAAGACGCCCAGCGGGAACTCCACGTCGACGCCGGTCAGGTTGTGCTCGCGGGCGCCCTTGACGACGAGCTGCCGCTTCCTGTCGCGCTTGCGCCTTTCGGCCGGCACGGCGATCGCCTTGCGTCCGGAAAGGTAGGCCCCGGTGAGCGACTGTTCGCAGGCCAGCAACTCCTGCACGGTGCCGGACACGACGACCTGGCCGCCGTGCTCGCCAGCGCCGGGGCCGATGTCCACCACCCAGTCGGCGGCGGCGATCGTGTCCTCGTCGTGCTCGACCACGATCAGCGTGTTGCCCATGTCGCGCAGCCGGATCAGCGTCTCCAGCAGCCGGTGGTTGTCCCGCTGGTGCAGGCCGATCGACGGCTCGTCCAGGACGTACAGCACGCCGACGAGACCGGAGCCGATCTGGGTGGCGAGCCGGATCCGCTGCGCCTCACCGCCCGCCAGCGTCCCGGCGGCGCGGTCCAGCGTGAGGTAGTCGAGGCCGACGTCCAGCAGGAAGCCGAGCCGGGCGTTGATCTCCTTGACCACCCGTTCGGCGATGTGCCGGTCACGCTCGGACAGCGACAGCCCCGACAGGAACGCGGCGCACTCGCCGATCGACATCCCGGCGACCTCGGCGATCGAGGCGTCGCCGACGGTGACCGCCAGCGACACCGGCTTGAGACGGCGTCCCCGGCAGGCGGGGCAGGGGATCTCCCGCATGAAGCCCTCGAACCGCTCCCTGCCGGAGTCGCTCTCCGACTCGGCGTGCCTGCGTTGCACCCAGGGGATGACGCCCTCGAACGCCGTGTAGTAGGACCGCTGCCGGCCGAACCGGTTGGTGTAGCGGATGTGGACCTGCTCGTCGTGCCCCTGCAGGATCGCCTTCTGCGCCTTCTTGGGCAGGCGCTCCCACGGCGTGTCCAGGTCGAAGCCCAGCATGTTGCCGAGCCCCTCCAGCAGCCGGACGAAGTAGTCGCTGGTGTGGCCGTTCGACCAGGGACCGACGGCGCCGTCGCCGAGCGTCCGCTCGGGGTCGGGGACCACCAGCTCGGGGTCGACCTCCATGCGGGTGCCGAGACCGGTGCACTCGGGACAGGCGCCGAACGGCGAGTTGAACGAGAACGACCGGGGCTCCAGCTCCTCGAACGACAGGTCGTCGTAGGGGCAGTAGAGGTGTTCGGAGTAGAACCGCTCCCGGTTGGGGTCGTCCTCGGGCAGGTCGACGAAGTCGAGGGTGATCGTGCCACCGGACAGGCGCAGCGCGGTCTCCACCGAGTCGGTCAGCCGCCGCCGCGCGCCGTCCTTGACCGCGAGCCGGTCGACGATCACCTCGATGTCGTGCTTCTCGTACTTCTTGAGCGTCGGCGGCTCCTCCAGCCTGATCACCGTGCCGTCGACCCTGGCCCGCGCGTAGCCCTTGGTCTGCAGCTCGCGGAACAGCTCGCCGTACTCTCCCTTGCGACCCCGCACGACCGGCGCGAGCACCTGGAAGCGGGTGCCCTCGGGCAGCTCCAGCACCCGGTCGACGATCTGCTGCGGGGTCTGCCTGGCGATCGGCCGGGCGCACCGCGGACAGTGCGGCCTGCCGATCCGCGCCCAGAGCAGACGGAGGTAGTCGTAGACCTCGGTGATGGTGCCGACGGTCGAACGGGGGTTGCGGCTGGTCGACTTCTGGTCGATCGACACGGCCGGGGACAGTCCCTCGATGAAGTCCACGTCGGGCTTGTCCATCTGGCCCAGGAACTGGCGGGCATAGGCGGACAGCGACTCGACATAGCGGCGCTGACCCTCGGCGAAGATCGTGTCGAAGGCCAGGCTGGACTTTCCGGATCCGGACAGTCCGGTGAAGACGATCAGAGCGTCCCGCGGCAGGTCCAGCGAGACGTCCTTCAAGTTGTGCTCACGTGCGCCACGCACGATCAGGCGGTCAGCCACGGCGGTCCCGAAAGGTCGAAGAAGTCAACAGAGGTGCCCGGGGAGGCTATCCGGAGCCACCGACATTTTCCGGCGACCTCTCAATCCAGGGTATGCATCCCGGCAAACCCGCGTCCCCCGTTCCGCCATGGGGTGGCTAGCGTGGCCGTACGGAAGCACGAAGGGAAGACAGATGAGCTACACGGGCGACGTCGTCAAGAACGGGCCGGCGGACGTGCGGGAACTGCCCGCGCTGGTCATTTCGAAGATCGAGGTGGGCGACTTCGGCAACAACGCCTACCTGCTGCGGTGCGCGGAGACGGGCGACGGACTGCTCATCGACGCCGCCGCCCAACCCGGCCGGCTGCTCGATCTCATCGGAGACCACCCCATCAGCTCGATCGTGACCACCCATCGGCACATGGACCACTGGCTGGCGCTGGAGGACGTGGCCCGGGCGACCGGCGCCCAGATCGTCGCGCACCCGCTCGACGCGCCCGAACTGCCGGTACGGGTCACCCAGGAGGTCGAGCACGGGGACAGGGTGACCGTCGGCGTGATCACCCTGGAGGTCGTCCACCTGCGCGGCCACACGCCCGGCTCGATCGCGCTGCACTACCCGGGGCACCTGTTCACCGGCGACTCGCTCTTCCCCGGCGGCGTCGGCAACACCGAGAAGGATCCGGCGAGGTTCGAGCGGCTCTACACCGACGTGGTGGAGCGGCTGTTCGACCGGCTACCGGACGAGACGTGGGTCTACCCCGGCCATGGCAAGGACACGACGCTCGGGGCCGAGCGCCCGCACCTGGCGGAGTGGAAGGCACGCGGCTGGTGAGCCGTATCCATCTGTGAGCCGTACCGGTCGCCGAGCCGCCGCTCAGACGCCCTCCAGGCCCGGATGGGGGCGTGGATCGCCGGTCGTGAAGACCCTGACGATCCGGTCCGCGGCGGCGGCCGGCTCGTCCGCGCTCTCCACCACGTCACCCCAGGACCAGCGGTAGAACCAGCCGTCCGACATCGCCACGCAGTCGACCGTCTCGCTGAAGATCGCCGCGTCGGGGTCGCGGACCTTCAGCGACGGCGGATCGGGCCGCAGGGAGGCCTCCAGCCCCCGCAGCTCCAGCTCACGTGCCAGCTTGCCGAGGAAATACGTCAGGGTGTGCTCGCGAGGCATGGCGACCAGGGCTCCATTGGCTAGACGATCAATCTGGATGTGGTTGCCAGGACCCGTGGAAAAGGGGCCCTCATGGCTGATTGGCCGGGGCCCCTGTCCGTGTGACGGCTTCAGTCAGCCCGCGCTCTCCGAGCGTCGTTCCCTGCGCTGCTGCTGTTTGAACATCAGGACTCGCAGCGGGATGGCCGAGACGATGGCGATCTGCATGGTCGCGCCCACGGTGATCAGCCGATCACCGCCGTCCAGCCCGGCAGCCCAGATCGTCAGGCACGCCACGTTGATCAACATCCAGCCGAGGACGACCGCGGCGAGATTGCCCTTCGGCTTGGGATACTCGATCCGGCTCACCATCAGCCAGGCCACCGCGACGATGCCCGCGATCGTGAAGTAGTTGGGCTGGAACAGCAGCACGATCGAGACCACGGTCATCGCGCCCATCGGGATCGGCAACCCCATGAAGTCGCCGCTCTTCGTCTTGACGCAGGCGAACCGGGCCAGCCGTACGACCCCGGCGAGCAGGACCGAGGCCGCCGCCGACAGCACGAGCCACAGCGGGAGGCTGCCGGAGAAGCCCGCCCAGATCACCACCATGAACGCGGGCGCGAAACCGAAGCTGATCACGTCGGCGAGGTTGTCCAGCTCGGCGCCCATGGCGGAGGCGCGGAACTTCCGGGCGACGAGGCCGTCGAACAGGTCGCAGGTCGCCCCGATCAGCAGCAGGACCACGGCGGTGCCGAAGAACCGGGGATCGGGCTCGAACTTGCCGCTGGACTGCATCAGGTCGCTGATCGCCGACCAGGCGAGCACGCACACGGCGAGGAAGCCGCTGAGCGCGTTGCCGAGCGAGAGAGAGTCGGCGGCCGACAGGCGGAACGCCTTGCCTACGGGACCTCGCGGTTCATCGGCCGGCACTCCATCGACCGGCACTTCGTCGGCCAGGCCCTCCACCGGCCAGTTCGCGCCGGCGCCGAGATCAGGCGTGGTCAAGGCGCGTCACCCCCGCCGTCGTCTTCTGGCCCACCGTGACGGCGGGCGCCACTCCCTCGGGGAGGTAGACGTCCACCCGGGAGCCGAAGCGGATCAGCCCGATTCGCTCGCCCTGGGCCACCTTGGCGCCGGCGGTGAGGTACGGCACGATGCGGCGGGCGACGGCACCGGCGATCTGCACGACCTCGAGATCGCCGAGCGCGGTGTCGAAATGCCAGACCACCCGCTCGTTCTTGTCGCTGTCCTTGTCGAAGGCGGGCACGAACCCGCCGTGGACATGCTCGACCGCGGTGACGGCGCCGGCGGCGGGAGCCCGGTTGACGTGGACGTTCAGGGGGCTCATGAAGATCGCGACCCTGGTGCGGCCGTCCGGCCAGGGGTCGATGCTCTGCACGACGCCGTCGGCGGGCGAGATGAGCCGCCCCACGCCCGGAACGCGCTCAGGATCGCGGAAGAACCACAGCATCCCGCCGGTGAGCGCGGCGAGCGGGACGGCCGCCAGGGCCCATCTGGGAGACCTGCGGGTGAGCAGAGTGGTGACGGCCGCAGCCGCGATGGTCGGCGCCAGCCAGGGGGACACCCCTCGCGCTAGCCGGACTCGACCCCGGGAGCCGGGCAACGATTCGTTGGACACAGGGAACCTTTGAACTCTTTCACGATATGGACCGGTCTGCGAGTTAACGAGCGATAGTACCGATCCGACCGTCATCGCATGGCACAACGAGACAAGCAAACATCGTCGGTGCCCGTTTCGCTAGGGGGTGTCCATACTCACTCCCTACCCCTGAGGCGCTTCCGCCGGGGTGACCGCCTTGTCGTTCCTCGCTTTGATCAGGCTGGCGACCGCCGTCACGGACATCACGACCCCGATAACTCCCAACGACACCCAGATCGGAACCTCCGGGGCCCAGGAGACCTTGCTATCGTGCAACGCCTGCAGGATCAGCTTGATTCCGATGAAGCCGAGGATGACCGCGAGCCCGTAGCTGAGATAGACCAGCCGCTGCAGCAGCCCGCCCAGCAGGAAGTAGAGCTGGCGCAGCCCCATCAGGGCGAAGGCGTTGGCGGAGAAGACGATGAACGGATCCTTGGTCAGGCCGAAGATCGCCGGAATCGAGTCGAGCGCGAACAGCAGGTCGGTGCTGCCGATCGCGATCATGACGATGAGCATCGGGGTGACCATCCGCCTGCCGTCCACCCGCACGGTGACGCGGGCGCCGACGAAGCCCGGCGTGGTCGGGAAGACCCGGCGCGCCCAGCGCAGGAGGGCGTTCTCCTTGAACTCGTCCTCGTCCTTGTGGTGGTCGCGGACGAGGGTGTACGCCGTCCAGACGAGGAAGATCCCGAAGACGTAGAACAGCCAGCTGAACTTGGCGAGCGCCACGGCGCCGATCGCGATGAAGATCCCGCGCATGACGAGCGCGAGCAGGATGCCGACCAGCAGCACCTTGTGCTGGTACGGCCGCGGCACCGCGAACCGCGCCATGATCAGATAGAAGACGAACAGATTGTCGATGCTGAGGCTGTATTCGAGGATGTAGCCGCCGAAGAACTCACCGCTGACCTTGGCCCCGCCCCAGATCGCTAAGCCGATGCCGAACAGCACGGCCAGGCTGGCGTAGAAACCCACCCAGATCCCGGCCTGTCGCACCGAGAACTCCCGCGGCTCGCCGCGGTCGACGATCCACAGGTCGACGGCGACCACGACCAGCAGGCCGACGACGACGGCCACCCAGGCCCACATCGGGACATCCATGATCATAAACCTCCGGCACGCGCGCTGAACACACTGCCGGAGGTCTCTCCCGCCCGCAGCACGCGGACCGACAGCCCCGGGCGCAACGCCGTGATGACGGAACTGTCACGAAGGGATACTCCCCCCCAACGCCGTTCAGTATAGGGATCAGGGTCAGTCCGACCTAATCCGCGCCTACTCGGCATGACCGGTCGCCCCCTGACCTGGGGTGTAGGCGTCCAGAACGGCGCGGAGCGCCTCGGCCTCACCGGGCAGTTCCCGGCCACGGCGAGCGGAGGCACGGGCCAGCCGGGCGGTCGCCTCGGGGTCGCCGAGGAGCCCGGAGATCCCCTCACGCAGTGCGACGGGATCGCCCGGAGCCACCAGGACCGCGGCATTACGCACCATGTCCGGAATGCCGCCCACCCGGGTGGCGACGATCGGCCTGCCCGCCCGCAGCGCCTCCTGGACGCTGAGCGGCTGGCCCTCCCACCGGCTCGGCACGATCACCGCCGCCGCCACCTGGAGCAGATCGGCCGGAGCGGCCCAGCCGTACAGGAGCGCGGGCAGGCCCTCGGCGTCGATCCGGGCCTGGAGTTCCGGCCGGAGCGGCCCGTCCCCCGCGATCACGAACAGCGGGTCGCCGGGGTACGGCCCGGCCGCCGCGTCCAGTAGCGTCTCCAGCCCCTTCTGCTGCGCCAGCCGGGCGACGGTGAGAAGGATGGGCCGGTCGGCCACAGGCCGGCCGAGCAGGCCCGCGAGCTCCGCCCCGACCTCCTCGGCGGTCCTGCCCGGCTCGGCCAGCGGCGGCGCCGGCACGACGGCGGCCTCGACGGATCGGGCGCCCCGAGCCTCCCGAACTCCCCGATCCCCCCGAGCCCCCCGAGTGCGCAGGGCTCGCATCCGGTCGCCGAGGTCGGGTGAGACCACGAGCAGGTGGTCGGCCCGCCGCGCGACGATCGTCTCCAGGGCCCGGTAGACCGCGCCGACGGCGCCGCCCGCAGTGACGGCGTTGTGCAGGGTGACCACAAGCCGGGGACGGCGCCTGAGCCCGGTTCCGGCGAGCGAGGCGAGGGCGCCCGCACGCAGCCCGTGCGCGTGTACGGTGTCGGCGTTCCGCATGAGTGCGCGCAGCCGGGCGACCGAGCCGAGATCGTGCCGGGGATGCGGCCGGTCGGCGATCGGCACCTCGGCGAACCGCACGCCCGAGGCGGTGAAACCGAACGCCTCATCGGTGCTGCGCGGCCCGGCCACGATCACGTCGTGGCCGTGTCCGCCGAGTCCCCGGGCCAGCATCCGCACGTGCGCGCCCACGCCGCCCGCGCTCGTCCCGAGCACGAGCAGGATCCGCCTTCCGGGCTCTGTCATGGCTCCTCCCCCGCCGACGGCGCGTCGGCCCGGTCTCCTTTGACGCGCAGTCCCTTGAATCGCGCGAGCACTGCGGCGAGATCCCCGCGGTCCACCGCCGCCACGGCCAGGGCGCCCGTGACGAGGGCCCCGGCACCCCCGGCGATGCCCGCCAGGACCGCGGCGGCCGGCCCGTTCCACGCACCGAAACCCACCATCACGGAACCCGCCGCCAGGTGACCCGCCAGGAAGCCGCAGCCGCCGCCCACGGCGGCCGCCAGGGCCGCCCGGGGCACTCCGGCCAGGGCCTCCCGGCCGCTCGCCCGTAGGACCGATCCCGCGAGCAGAGCCCCGCCCACGGTCATGCCGACCACCTGGCCGAGAGCGAGGCCGCCCAGCTTCCAGTCGGCGGGGAAGGCGACGATGAGCACCGCCTGGGCGGCCAGGACGACGAGCCAGCCGGTCACCATGCCCCGGGCCGCCGCCCTGCCCTCTCCGGAGGCGTACAGGACCCGGCTCAGATGCGCCGTCAGCCCGTACCCTACGAGCCCGGGCGCGAACAGCGCGACCGCCCGGCCCAGTTCTGCGGCTGGAACGTCGTGGTGTGCCCCGCTGAGGAAGACGAACGCGATCGGCCAGGCGGCGGCTGCGAGGGCCCCCGCGGCCAGCCCGGAGATCAGCACGACCGCACGGGTGGTCTGGGCCGACAGTGCGGCGAACCCCGCTACGTCCCCGTTCTCGGCCCTGGCGGACAGGGCCGGGAACGCGCTGGTGGCGATCGGCACCGCGAGCACGGCGTACGGCACCTGGTAGACGGCCCAGGCGAAGCCGTAGGCGATCAGCCCTCCGCCGCCGATCTCACGGGTGGCGAGGGGGATCACCACGACGGTCGCGGCCTGCTGGGCGACCAGCGCGCTGAGCCCGGCCAGCGCCAGCCGCCGCACCTGTACGGCCACGCCGTCCGGGAAGCGGAGGGTGGGCCGCCACCGCAACCCCAGCCGCGTGGCGGGACCGATGACGGTGACGACCAGGGCCAGCACGCCCGCTGACGTGCCGATCGACAGCGCGTACTCCGCGACGCCCGGCACGGTGGCCGGGTCGCTGTGGCCGCCGCTGAGCGGCACAAAGGCCAGGTAGGCGACGATGACCACGACGCTCGACACCAGCGGCGCGAGCGCCGGGCCGGTGAACCTGCGGTGGGCCTGCAGCACCCCGTAGAGCACGACGGCCACGCCGTACAACGGGATCTGCGGGGCGAAGACCACCAGCATGCGGGTGGCGACGGCCACCACCTGGTCGGCCGCGCAGCCGGGCACCTCGTCACCGACGAGCAACCGCATGACCGGCCCGGCCGCGAGGGCCGTCAGCGCGCCGATCGGAACCAGCATCAGCACGACCCAGGTCAGCAGGGCTGAGGAGATCCGCCCCACCTCCGCGCGTGCCCCTGCCGTCGTACGGGCCGCGGCTCCGGCGAGCACCGGGACCACCATCCCGGCCAGCGCCCCGCCGACCACGACCTCGAACACGACGTTCGGCACCATGTTGGCCGCGGTGTAGGCCGTGCCCAGGCAGTTGGCGCCCACGGCATAGGCGAGCGCGAGTTGCTTGGCGAAACCGGTGACGCGGGCGAGGATCGTGATGGCGCCGATCAGGACGGCGGCCCCGGCGACGCCCCGCCCCAGCCGCTCAGCCGTACCGGACGGTGTGACCATCAGCTTTCGACGGGACGACGGCCCAGCATGTCCAGCCGGTTCAGCACCCGGTTGCCCGCGATGACCTTGGTGAAGCTGACCTTCTCCGAGGCCAGCGTCAGGGCGGCGACCGCGCCGAGGGCCGTGAGCCGCCCGGCCCTGCCGAGCCGGGCGGTGGCGGCGAGGCCGAGCAGCGCGCCGAGCGCGTTCGCCCCGGCGTCGCCGAGCATGGCCCGCTCGCCCAGGTCCTCCGGCAGCAGCGCCGCGGCCGCGCCCAGCGGGATCGCGGCGAGCACGGCCGCGCCGCGGCGGTGCGACGTCAGCGAGGCGGCCAGCAGCGGAACCCCGGCGAGCATACCTGCTTTCACCGCCCGCCCCGGCCGCAGATCGAACAGGTTGGCCAGGTTGGCGCTGCCCGCGATCAGCGCGCCGTCGGCGAGCGTGTCGAGCGTGCGCACCGCCCGGCGGCCATCGCGGGGGGTGAGCGCCGCCGCCGCGAGACCGGTGGCGCCGACGCCGAGGATCTTCACCGCGCCGCTTGTGACCTCGCCCCGGGCCAGCGCGCTCAGGTGCCCCTTGAAGCCCTTGGACGTCGCCGTCCCGAACACGTCGTCGTACGCGCCGAGGATCCCGCTGCCCGTCCCGGCCAGCAGGGCGGCGGCCCGGACCCGGCCCGGCACCCCCGGGACGAGCGCGACCGCGGCGCCCGCGCCCGCCACCAGGGCCGGCCCCTCGAGCAGGGTGACCGGCTCCCCCCGGTGGTTGGTGCGGGTCCAGTACCGGTCGGCGGCCTTCCCGTCACCCCGGGCCTTCCCGTCACCCTGGGCCTTCGCGTCACCCTGGGCCTTCGCGGTCAGGAGCGGAGGCCTGCGCCTGAAAGCGGCATAGGCGAGTCGGGCGGCCACGGCGCCCAGCGCGGCACCGGCGGCCGCACCCAGCACCGCGCCTGCCATGCCGCTCGCGCGGGCACCCGATGAGGGACGGTTCGCCACGACTTCTTCCTCTTCTCCACATCGCCGGGGATGCACGGTTCACTGGGCTGCACGTTCACTGGGCTGCGTCCGCGGGCCGGGTCAACCGCGCGTGCCCGCCGGGCTCGGCACCGGACCGGGGCTCGGACTGGCGACGGGATCTGGACCGGAACCCGGGACGGGTTCGAACGCCGCGGCTCCGCCGCCGATGCCGTACGCCCCGGATCGGCCGCCGCGCTGCTCCCGCAGAGCGTAGACCACCACGACCCGGCCCGCGGCGAGATCGGCGGTGTCCACGGTCGACACGTTCGACGCGGCCTCCCCGTCGTCGTGCAGGGCCGCGATCACGCCGCCCGCGCCGGAGGCGCTCGTACCACCCGCGAGCACCGTGCCGAGGGCCGCAGAGTCGAGCCCGGCGGCCAGCGACACGACGGCAGCGGTCTCCCTCTCGGCGTCGTCGCCTTCGTACGGCTGGGCCGGCGCGAGCACGATCGCCAGCGTGGCCCGCTGGTCGGGGCTTCCGCTCTTGATCAGGAAGTCGCCCTTCTCTAACGCGTCCAGCACGCCGGCCGCCGCCGGGTTGGGCCGCCCCGCCTCGGCCGGGTCGGCGGTCACGATCGCGCTCGCGAGCAGCGCCGCCGCCTTGTCGTACGGCGAGGCGCCGTCGGGGAACTGGGTGCCGGCGGGGGCGAGCGAGGCGGCGAGGCCGTCCACGACGCCCGCCTGGTCCTTGGCGGTGAACCTGTCGGTCAGGCTGATCCGGCCGGTGAAGACGGCCCCCGCGTCGCTGAGGAGCCGCTGGAACGGATCGCGCAGGGCGGCCGGCGCGCCCGGGGCCTCGACGAGCACGACGTGCTCTCCGGCGAGCGCGCCACCGACGAGTTCGTCGGTGTGCGCGGTGACGAGCGAGTCGCTGCCGTTCTCGCGGGACTGCAGCTCCGAGATCTGTGCGAGGTACTTCTCGTTGTTCTGCCGCAGCGTCGCGGTCAGCTCCTCGGTCGACTTGTAGAACGTGGGCTCCAGCACGGTGCTGCCCAGCACGATGCCGACCGTGAGCGCCAGGAAGATGGCCACGATGGAGACGAGGTGATAACGGAAATCGATCACGAGAAGAGTCCGACCAACCAGAAGACGAAGCCGTTCCAGGCGACACGCAGCGCGTTCAGCCACACCTGCCCGATCGGCGATACCGAGAGCACGACGCCGATGGTGACCAGCGTCGTGGCGACCAGCAACAGCAATGAGGATGTGGAGATGCGGCTCCGGTAGAGCCTGCTGACGCCCTTGGCGTCGACGAGCTTGCTGCCCACCCGCAGCCGGGTGAGGAACGTGCTCGCCATGCCGGATCTCCCCTTGTCGAGGAACTCGTCGAGCGTCCAGTGCGTGCCGACCGCGACGATGAGCGAGGCGCCCTTGTCGTCGGCGAGCAGCATCGCGATGTCCTCACTCGTGCCGGTCGCGGGGAACACGACGGCGTTCAGGCCCAGCCCGTGCACGCGCTCCAGTCCCGGGGCACGACCGTCGGGGTAGGCGTGGACCACCAGTTCGGCGCCGCAGCGCAGCGCCTTCTCCGAGACCGAGTCGAAGTCACCGATGATCATATCGGGTAGGTAGCCCGCGTCGAGCAGCGCGTCGGCGCCCCCGTCGACGCCGACCAGCACGGGGCGGTACTCCCTGATGTACGGCCGGAGCGTGGCGATGTCCTCCCGGTAGTGGTAGCCCCGGACCACGATGAGGACGTGGCGGTTCTCCATGACCGTGCGGACGTCGGGGATGCCCACGCCGTCGATGAGCAGGTCGCGCTCGCGCCGGACATACTCCATGGTGTTGGCGGCGAACGCCTCGATCTGTGCGGCGAGGCCGGCCCTGGCCTCGGTCATCGCGGCGTCGATCGTCTCGGCGGTCTGCTCCTGGCCCTTGCCGACCAGTTCGTCTCCGAGGTAGATCATCCCATCGTGCAGGCGGATGACGTCGCCCTCGGCGATCCGCTCCAGCAGTTCGGGCGAGGTGTTGTCGACCAGCGGGATGTCGGCCTCGACGAGGATCCGCGGCCCCATGTTGGGATAACGGCCGCTGATGCTCGCAGCGACGTTGATCACTGCCGCGGGAGCGCATGCCGCGAGAGCCTCCCCGCTGACCCGGTCGATGTCGACGTGGTCGATGATCGCGATCTCACCGGACTGGAGGCGCTTGGTCAACCTCTTGGTCCGTCTGTCGATTCTCGCCACTGCCGTCACCCCGGGAAGGCCGTTCGCCTTCCTGCGGCGGAGGCCCGGAACGTTCAAGCTCGGGACCTTCATCATCAACCATCCTGCCAGAGGCGGCGGCAGGCATGGCGGCTCACCCCGTAGAGTGTCATTTTCGTCACAGTTCGTTAAGTGTTCTACCGGGCTCGGCCGCCGGCGGCCTTGTCCCGGGTGGCCTTCTCCCAGGCGGCCTTGTCCGCTTCGGCGATGGACAGCAACTCGGCGGCGTGGGCCCGGCCGAGCTCGGAGTCCTCCAGGCCCGCGAGCATCCGGGACAGCTCCCGGGCACGACCATCCTGGTCGAGCGCCACGACACCGCTGCGCACCACCCGGCCGTCGCCCGCCTTCTCCACCAGCAGGTGCTGGTCGGCGAAGGCGGCGACCTGCGGCAGGTGCGTGACCACGATGACCTGGGCGGTCCTGGCCAGCTTGGCGAGCCGCCTGCCGATCTCCACGGCGGCCTTGCCGCCGACACCCGCGTCGACCTCGTCGAAGACGAACGTCGGCACCGGATCGGCGCCGGCGAAGACCACTTCGATGGCGAGCATGACCCGGCTCAGCTCGCCCCCCGACGCGCCCTTGGTGAGCGGCAGCGCGGGCGCCCCCGGGTGGGGGGCCAGGCGGATCTCCACCTCGTCCACGCCGTGCGGGCCGAAAACACCGCTCTCCGTGATCGCCACGCTCACCCCGGCGTGCGGCATGGCCAGCGCGGCCAGCTCCTCGGTCACCGCGGCGCCGAAGCGCTCGGCCGCGTTCCTGCGGATGGCCGTGAGCTCGGCGGCCAGCTCGCCGAGCCGCTCGGTGAGCTCGGCGTGCTCCCGCGTCAGCTCGTCGATCCGCTCGTCGTCCCCGTCGAGCTCGGTGATCCTGGCGGCGGCCTGCCGCGCCCACGCCAGCACCGCGGCCACGTCCTCGCCGTACTTGCGGGTCAGCCCGGTCAGCAGCGACCTGCGCTCCTGTACGGCTGCCAGCCGCGCCGGGTCGGCCTCGACGGACTCGGCGTAGGCGGCCAGCTCTGTCGCGATGTCCGAGAGCAGGTAACCGGCCTCGGCCAGCCGATCGGCGAGGCTCGCGAGCACGGGATCGAAGGCGCGCACCGCCTCCATCGCCGACCGGGCGTGGCCGACCAGCGACACCGCGTCCTGCACACCCTGCTCGCCGGACATCGGGTCGCCGAGGAGCGCGCCATGCGCCGTCGTGGCGGCCGTGCGCAGCGCATCCGCGTGCGCGAGCCGCTCGGCCTCCTCCCTGAGTTCAACGTCCTCCCCGGCTCTGGGCTCGGCCTTCTCGATCTCCGCCAGGCCGAACCGCAGCACGTCGGCCTCCTGGGCTCGTTCTCTGGCCCTGGTGCTCAGCTCGCCGAGCAGCTCCCCGACCTGCCGGTGGCGCTTGTAGGTCTGTTCGTAGGCGCGCAGCGGCTTGACGAGGTCGTCGCCCGCGTAGCGGTCGAGGGCCGCCCGCTGGCGGCCCGGCTGGAGCAGCCGCTGCTGGTCCATCTGCCCGTGCACGGCCACGAGGTCGTCGGCGATGAACGTGAGCGTCCCCACCGGGACAGAACGGCCGCCCAGCCAGGCGCGGGATCGTCCCTCGGACGACACGGTCCTGGAGATGATGAGCGCGCCGTCCTCGACGTCGCCGCCGACTTCGGCGACCTGCTGGGCCACCCGGCCGTCCGGGGCGACGACGAGTGTCCCCTCGACCGTCGCCCGGTCTGCTCCGGGGCGGACCCGCGCGGGGTCGGCCCGGCCGCCGAACAGCAGGCCGAGCCCGGTGACCACCATCGTCTTGCCCGCGCCCGTCTCCCCGGTGACGACGGTGAATCCCGGTGACAGCTCCAGAACGGCCTCGTCGATCACGCCGAGCCCCTGGATGCGGACCTCCTCGACCCTTGGCCGCACTGGTCCCTCCCGATTCGCCGACCGATCTGCGTCGTCTTCCGTGATCTTTGCCATAGTGGAGACCACGGAATACTCCTTAAGTGCCCACGAAATCCTACGCGTAATGCGTCAAGATTTTCGATGAGAGCGCCGTCATGGTGGACGGACGCGGCCCCGCCAGCCCTCCACCGGCAGCTCGAACTTGGCGACCAGGCGGTCGGTGAACGGCGCGCCCGTGGTCTCCACGCCGAGCAGGCGGGCGAGCCGTACGGGAACGGCCGACCGGCGGACCTCCACCCGGGCGGCGGGCGGAACGTCGAAGCGGCGGCGGCCGTCGCACCACAGGACCCCGGGGCCGGTGCCGGGGACGATCTCGACCGCGAGCGTGGACCGCGGAGAGACCACCAGCGGCCGGGCGAACAGCGCGTGCGCGCTGTTGGGCACCAGCAGCAGCGCCTCCACCTCCGGCCAGACCACCGGTCCGCCCGCGGAGAACGCGTACGCCGTCGAACCGGTCGGCGTCGCGCAGATCACGCCGTCGCAGCCCCATCGCGACAGCGGGCGCCCGTCGATCTCGGCGACGACCTCCAGCATGCGGTCCACCTTCTCGACGGACGCCTCGTTGAGGGCCCACGTCTCCGCGATGACCGAGCCGTTCAGGCGGGCCACGACATCGACGGTCATCCGCTCCTCGACGTCGTAGCGCCCCTCGACGACGCGGTCGACGGCCGCGGCGAGATCCTCCACCTCCGCCTCGGCGAGGAAGCCCACGTGCCCGAGATTGACGCCGAGCAGCGGCACGCCTACGGGACGGGCCAGTTCGGCGGCGCGCAGCAGCGTCCCGTCACCACCCAGCACGATGATCATCTCGGCCTCGTCGAGCGCCGCCCGGTTCTCCGGAACCACCTCGGCGCCGGCACAGCCGATCTCCTCGGCCTCCGAGTCGAGCACCCGCACGTTCAGGCCGGCGCCGATCAGCCGGTTGGTCACCAGCCTGGCGCTCTCGACCGCCGCCACCCGGCCGGTATGCGCTGTGACGAGGACCGTCCGCTTGGTGTTCGCCGTCAGCTTGGTGTTCACGCGTCGCTCACCGAGGTCCCTCCGCCACCGCCCGCTCGACCGCCGCCGTCAGATCGGGTACCGGCTCGTGTCCCGATCCCTTCCCAAGCCACAGAAGATATTCGACATTCCCCGACGGCCCGGGCAGCGGACTCGCCGTGACGCCCTTCACGATCAGACCCAGGGCCCGGGCCGCCGCCGCGACGTCGGCGACGGCCTCGGCGCGCAGCACGGGATCGCGGACCACACCTCCTGAGCCGACGCGCTCCCTGCCCACCTCGAACTGCGGCTTGACCAGCAGGGCGAACTCCGCCGTCTCCGCCGCGCAGGCCACCAGGGCGGGCAGGACCAGGCGCAGCGAGATGAACGACAAGTCGCCCACGATCAGGGTCGGGGGCTCTCCCACCATCTCCGGGGACAGATCGCGGACGTTCACCCGCTCCATGACCGACACCCGCTCGTCGGTCCGCAGCGACCAGGCGAGTTGGCCGTACCCGACGTCGACGGCGAGGACGTGTGCCGCGCCCTGCCTGAGCAGCACGTCGGTGAAGCCGCCGGTGGAGGCGCCCGCGTCGAGGCACCGCCTGCCCGTCACCGTGAGCCCCTCGAACGCCTCCAGCGCGCCAAGGAGTTTGTGTGCGCCCCGCGACACGTAGTCCGGCCCCTCGGGGATCTCCGCGACCACGATGGCGGTGGCGGTGTCGACCTGGGTCGCCGGTTTGTCGGCGGGACGACCGGCCACCGAGACCCGGCCGGCCTTGATCAGCCCGGCCGCCTGATCGCGTGACCTCGCGAGCCCGCGCCGTACGAGCTCACTGTCCAGCCGCATCCGCCTGGTCACGGCAGCACGTCCGCGGTGGGATCGGGAGCCTGATCGTCCACCGACGCGAGCACGGTCTCAAGGCCGGTGAGCACCTCTTCGAAGATCGCAACGTGTCCGGCCACCGGCGTGTCGCCGAGCCGGCCGATGGGCGACATCGCCGGATCGATATCGCCCCCTAACGGGGAGCGCTCCGGCCCCGCGTCGCCGATCTCGGTCATCGGTTCCCTCCATCAAGCGGGCCGGTGAGCACGCCGTATCCCGCGTCCGCCATGTCCGCCGCCCTCCGAACTGGTCGCCTCGACGCTATCGGACGCCGGAGACGGTCGCGTCGTCTCCAGCGGGTCTTCGCCGGTGGCGGCTGCCGCGTTTCCCGGATTTCGCACACTGCCCACGTGGAAAGCTACCGTCGTGGTGGCGGACAGTCATGTCCGGGGAAGGCCGTCGAAGGTCCGTGGAGAGAAAGGACAGCACATGGCGACCGTCGAGGAATGCCGGGCGGCGCTGGAGAGACTCGTCGAGCAGTTCGACGAGATCAGCGAGGAGGACCGCGCCAAGCACGTGGTGGAGCGCAGGCTGGCCTGCCGGATCTCCGACCTCGGCGTGACCTTCTATGGCCGGATCCACCGCCAAGGGCTCGACCCCTTCAAGGAGGTCCCGCCGGAGGACGGCCGCCCAGCGGAGGTCAAGCTCACCCTCAGCAGCACGGACCTGATCTCCATGGTGAACGGCGAACTCGACATGGCCCGCGCCCTCCTCGGGGGCCGCGTCAAGATCGACGCCAGCCTCGGCGACCTGCTCCGCCTGCGCAAGCTCCTGTAGCCCTCATGCTGCGAGGGCCGACAGAATCGGCTTGACGACGTCCTCATCGACCCGGCCGTCTCCCGCCATCTCCCACGCGGCGGCGCACGCGGCGCGCAACCCGTCCACCGGATCCTCACCGTCCACCGGACCGGAGAGCCGGAGCCGCCCGTCCTCCCCCCACATGGCGCTCCAGCCGCGGCACTCCCACCCGGCGCGGCTCCGCCGTACCCGGGGCGTGGGGGCGTGCAGGCCGGACAGGTCGGCGCAGATGTGCGTGGGGCGATGACAGGGGCCCGCGGTGAGCAGGTCGAGCGGTCCGGCCACCCCCGTCAGCACGAGCAGGCTGTCCACCCCGGCCCGGTTGGCGCCCTCGATGTCGGTGTCAAGCCGGTCCCCGACGACCAGCGGGCGCCGCGACTCCGTACGGATCATCGACTCGCGGTGCAGCGGCGGCTCCGGCTTGCCGGCCACCACGGGCTCCACTCCCGTCGCCGTGGCGATGACCCGGGCCATCGAACCGTTGCCGGGCAGCTGACCGCGCCCGGTGGGCATCGTCGTGTCGCCGTTGGCCGCCACGAACCACGCGCCCTGCCGTACGGCGAGCGCACCCTCCGACAGCAGGCCGTAGGACAGGCCCTCCCACATGCCCTGAACCACGGCGGCGGGAGCGTCGCCCGCCGTGGTCACCGGGCGCAGCCCGTGTGCCCGTACGGCCATGCGCAGGCCCATACCGCCCACCACCAGCACGGCCGACCCCGGAGGCACCCGCTCGGCCACCAGCCGGGCGGCGGCCTGGGCAGAGGTCACGACGTCCTCCTGCCCGGCGGGGACCCCGAGATGACGCAGGTGCTGGGCGATCGCACCCGGCGTCCTGGACGCGTTGTTGGTCACGAAGGCGAGCCGCACCCCCCGGTCCCGGGCCGCCGTCAGCGCCTCGGGGGCACCGCTGACGGCGTTCCTGCCGAGGTAGACAACCCCGTCGAGATCGAGCAGGAGCGTGTCGTAGGCGTCAAGGAGCAGCGGCACCCGCGGCCGCTCCGCCTCGTCGTCGCCCGCGCCGGTCATGGAGCCGGTCATAGGGCCGATCATGCGCGCCTCGCCCGCAGCGTCGCGCGCACCTGCTTCAACGCCGAGACGTAGTGGCGCAGGTCGGGCCGCATCGCCACGGCGACGGCGAGCGGTTCCTGGGCGCCCTCCACGTCGCCGGTACGCCACCGGGCCATGCCGAGGCCGTAGTAGGCGTAGTCTTCCGCCGGGTTCGCGTCGACGATCCACTGGAAGGTGCAGGCGGCCTCGCTGTAGTGGCGGGAGTTGAACTGGGCTCGGGCGAGGGCTTCGCGGATGCTGCGCGACTCCGGCTCCGCCTGCGCGGCTCGCTGCAGCAACGCGGCGGCCGCCGCCGGGCTGCCCTCCCCCAGCAGCTTCACTCCCCGCGTGAACCACTCGTAGACGTCTCCGGAGGGGGCGCCGTGATCGGAGAAGTCCGACGCCCCGTTTCTTCCCTGAGTCATTGGGTATGGCCTCCTGCGTCTCATGTCGTCGAATCGATATCCGGGCACCGCGGCAGTCGGGGAGTCCGGGCCTTGTGGCAACATGCCCGATATGGAGAGTTCTGAACGGGCGGGACTGGTGCTACGTCCGTTCCGCGGTGTGCGCTTCACGGTGGACGATCTGGCCGCGGTCACCTCCCCGCCGTACGATCTCGTCTCCCCGGACGACGCCCGGGATCTACTCAGCCGTCATCCGAACAACGTGGTGCGGCTGATCCTTCCCGGAGTGAGCCATTACGGGGAGGCACGCGACGAGCTTCTCGAGTGGCTCGAAACCGGCGTGCTGACCGTGGACGACCTGCCCGGATTGTACGTGTACGAGCAGAACGGTGTCGGCTTCCTGCAGCGGGGCCTGATCGGGGCGGTGTGCGTCGGATCGAGAGCAGTGCTGCCGCACGAGCACGTGATGCCCGGACCGGTCGCCGACCGTCTGGCGCTGATGCGGGCCACCGAGGCGAACCTGGAGCCGATCTTCCTGGTGTACGAGGGCGGCGGCACGGCCTCCCGCCTGGTCGACGACGTGGCGACCCAGCGCTTCCCCCTGGTCGACCTGCGCACCCGCGACGGCGTGCACCACCGGCTGTGGGCGGTCACCGACCCTGACGAGGTCGCCGCGGTCGCCGAGGACCTGCGCGACCGGCAGGCGCTCATCGCCGACGGGCACCACCGCTACGCCACCTACGAGGCGTTGCGGAGCGACCACCCCGGGCCCGGCCCCTGGGACTACGGGCTCGCCTTCCTGGTGGACTCGACCGCCTACCCACCGGACCTGAAGCCGATCCACCGGGTCATCCCCGGCCTGCCGCTCGAGGAAGCCGTGACCCGGGCCAAGGGCGCCGGGCAGGTCCATGAGTTCACCTCTCTCGAAGACGCCCTCGCCGGTCTCGCCACGGCGTCCGGCCCGGCGTTCGTGCTCGCCGGGGAGGGGCCGCCGCATCTGCTCACGGACCCGGACCCCCTGCAGATCGGCCACGCGATGCCCGCCGAGCGCTCGGCACGGTGGAAGTCGCTCGACACCTCCGTCCTCACGATGTTCCTGCTGCCGAAAGTCTGGGGCATCGACGACAGCGAGCAAACAGTGCTGGTCGTGCACCACGACGCGGAGGCCGCCGTACGGCTCGCGCGCGCCACGGGCGGGACGGCCGTGGTGCTCAACCCGCTGGCGACCGACGACGTGCTGGCGGTGGCGGCCCAGGGTGAACGGGTGCCGCGCAAGTCCACCTCGTTCGGCCCCAAACCGCGCACCGGCCTGGTCCTGCGTACGTTCGCGACGGAGTGATCACCGTGCCTGACCCGTCGCCGGCTCACTCCTCCTCGACGCGGCGAGCCGTACTGACCTCGACCTCGTAGCGGTTGCCGCCCCGCCACCAGCGACGGCGCAACGCGCCCTCGACCTCGACGACGTCATCGAGTCGCCATCCGTCGAGCATGTCGCGCACGCTGTCGTCGAACGTGGCGCATTCGACCGCGTCGGAGCGCTGACAACCGGGATGGCCCGCCGGCCGGCGGACGGCCAGACGCCACTGCGTGAGCACGTTGCCACTCGGCAGGTCCCGATGGACCGGCTCCATCGACAGCCTGCCGACCAGCACCACCTCGTTGCGATGCATGCGATCCCCTTCCTTTCCGGGATCACTGTCGCTGGTTAGGCTGGGTCCCCGAAGCGTCGAATGCCGTTCTGTGGATTATGAGGTGGGGAGTGGACAACGTAAGACCGCTCGGCGGCGACGTGTACGAGATCGACACTCGCATGGCCGGCTATTCGGGCATAACAGCCGGATACCTGATCCTGGGCGATCGTCCATGCCTCGTCGAAACCGGCACGTCTACCTCCGCGCCCGTCGTCAGGGACGCGCTGACCTCCCTCGGTGTCGGGACCGGCGACCTGGCCACCGTCGTGGTGACGCACATCCACCTCGACCATGCGGGCGGGGTGGGCGACATCGCCGGGTACTACCCCTCCGCCGAGATCGTGGTGCACGAGAAGGGCGCGCGGCACCTCGCCGACCCCTCACGGCTGATGGCCAGCGCCAAGATGGTGTGGGGGGACAAGCTCGACGTGCTGTTCGGCACGCTCGCGCCCACCGACGCCGCGCGAATCCGGGCGTTGGGTGACACCGGCAGCATCGACCTGGGAAACGGCCGGACGCTGTCGAGCCACTACTCCCCCGGACATGCCAAACACCACGTCGGGCTGCTCGACTCCCTCACCGGCGACCTGTACGTCGGTGACGCCGCGGGCGTCTACCTGCCGGAGACGGGCGATCTGCGGCCCGCGACTCCGCCGCCGGACTTCGACCTGGGCGTCGCGCTCGACTCGATCGCCCTGTTCGAGGCGCTGGGACCCCAACGCCTGCTGTTCAGCCACTACGGGCCCGTGGAGGCGGTCCCCGAGACCCTGGAGCGCTCAGCGGAGGAGCTCCGGGTGTGGGTGGACCTCACCCGGCAGGCCCGGGCGGAAGGTCTCGACCTCAACCACGCCGTCGCCATGGTCCGTGACCGGACCCGCGAGCGTTACACGGCGCTGCGGGCCGACGACGCGACCGCCGAACAGTTCGAACTGCTCAGCGGAGCGCCGTCGAATGTCGCGGGCATCCTGCACTGGCTGGACCGCACACCGGACGCGTGATCCCGGGAAGCCTCGCCGATGACGGAACGGACATTCTTTCCGGATTCTTTCCCGAGTCCGACGCCGGCAGGGCGGCCGCCGATACGGTGAACCGTTGCGAGCGGCGCCCTGCCGTACGTCATGTGGTTACTCGCCGGACTTGTCCCGGTCCGCGGAGTCATCGAGCACATCACCCAGATCGGGCTTCTTCTCGTCGGCCTCCCGGTCCTTGATGTCGTCCGGGTCCTTGATGTCGCCGAAGTCGGGCTCGATGAACGCGGGGCCGAAAGCGGACACGTCCTGCTGGCGCTCAGCGTCATCGCCTTCAGACGTGGTGGCCACATCTGCGGCAGTCGGTCCGGCAGCCGGTTCGGCTAGGACGTCTGATGCCTCCGTCTCATTCGGGTCAGCACCGAGGTCCTCCGCGTCGAAGTCCCCCTCGGCGAAGTCCCCCTCGGCGAAGTCCCCCTCGGCGAAGTCCTCCTCATCGAAGTCCTCCTCGAGGTCCTCGATGGCGGTGCCGGTCAACTCGGCGTAGCGTTCAGCGGCATCGGTCTCGCCGTCCTCGTCGAAGGCCATCGCCCGCGCGAACCAGTCGATCGCCGCCGCGTCATGTCCGGCCTCCGCCAACGCATCCGCATAGGCGAAGGACAGCCGGGCGGACCAGGGCTTCGGCTGCGGGTCGCGCAGTTCGGGCACCCGCTGGAGTGTGATCACTGCCGCGTCGTACTGACCGAGATCACGGCGAGCCCCGGACTCGACAATCGCGAGTTCGATCGTGCCCGCGCGATCCAGCCGCTCGGCCTCCTGCGAACGGATCAGGTCGAGCGCCCGCTCCGGACGGCCGAGACCACGCTCGCAGTCCGCCATTACCGGAAGGTACGCATCGGTTCCGGTCAGCCTACGCGCCGCACGGAGATCACCGAGCGCCTCGGCATATTGCCCGGCCCGGTAGGCGGCAATGCCGCTGACCTCCCGGACCATGCCGATCCTGGTGGCGAAGCGCCGGGCCACCTTCGCATGCTCGTAGGCCCGCTCGGGGTCGTCCGCGCCCAGCGCACGCGTCACGGCGACAAGGTGGCTGGCCACCAGGTCGGCGAGGTCGCTCGGAAGCGAGCGCAACTCCGCCCGAGCCTCCCGGTCGAGCTCATCCGGCGTGATGTCGGCTTCCAGTTCGGGCAGCACCTCACGGCCTTCCGAGCCGCGTTCACCACGGCTGAAGGGGCGCGGCCGATCCCGGTCCTCCCGACTGAAAGAACGCGGCCGATCCCGGTCCTCCCGACTGAAAGAACGCGAGCGGTCGCCGGAACTCCTGTCGCGATCACGGCCTCCGAAGGGCCGAGCGCCCTCCTCACGGCTTCCCCCTGGCCGACTTTCCCGGCGATCCCGGAAAGATCCCACATCCCGGCCGCTCCGCTGGTCACGATCGCGGGAGCCGTACCTCCCGCGCGAGCCGGCCTGATCACCCGACGGGCGGCTCCCCCGATCACGGTAGGAGTCTCTGTCCTCGTAGGTGCGCCGCGGACGGTCGGAGCGTTCCTGGGCTGTCTCATCGCGCCCGCCGGATTCATAACGACGCTCCCGGAACGGGCGGCCGCCCGTGTCGTCTCGGCCATACCGGTCCCGGAACGGACGGCCACCACGGTCGTCATCGCGGTCGCGGGAGCCGTACCGGCCTCCGAATCCACCGCCACCGCCTCGGCGAGCTGCCGACCGGTCTCGATCCCAGTCACGGTCACGGTAGCCCCGACCATCTCGATCAGCGCCCTCCCGCCGACCGCCGCCTTGCGGCCTGCCACCAGGAGAACCGAACCGTGCATCCTGGCCTTGGCGATCATCACGATCGCGGTACGGCCGGCCGCCCCGGTCATCACGGCCGCCCCGGTCATCACGGCCGCCCCGGTCATCACGGCCGCCCCGGTCATCACGGTCACGACCGTAGCCGCTTCGGGAGGCGTCCCTATCGCCATAGGAGCGGCGGCCACTCATGCCTCCGGCCGCGTCGTCGTCCCGGTTCCATGGCGTACGCTGACGACGATCGTCGTATCCGCCTTCTCTGCGACGTTCACCCTGGTATCGTCCGCCGAAACCACTACGGGCGTCGGGCCGAGAGCCACGAGCACCACGCTCGTCACGATCGCGGTCACGATAATCGCCGCCGCTGCGGGACGAACCGCGCTCACCATAGCCCCTACTGCCCCGTTCGTCACGGTCTCGCGAGCCGTAGCCGCCGCTGGAACGGGACTCCTGGCCGCGCGGGCCACCTCTGTCCTGTCGAAACGGGCGGTCGCCTCTGTCACCGCGCTCGCCTCGGTCGCGTCGATCCCCGTAATCCGGTGAGGATCCCTGCCGTCGATCGCCGTAGCGACCCCCGTCGCCTCTGCTTCCTCCGTTACCGCGAGCGCTTCCGCGGAAGGCACCGCCGGCATCTCCGGACCGGTGCCCATCCCTTTCGCGGTTGTATGGGCGCTTGTTCTCGCCACGGCCCGCGCCGCCACGCCCGTCTTCTCTGTTCACTTCTATCCTCTGTTGCTCGCTCACCGCGTACGGCTCTGCGTCCGAGTTCCTGTTCGCGGTCCTGGGCTCTTCCCGGTGCTCTGCGTAGGGGAGAAGTCCGATACCGGCGGCTTTCCAGGAAGACCAGTTGTGATCGTGGCCCTTGAGGCCACATTCGCGTCGAAGCCAATCGCTCTCTACCTGACGCGAAGAAGGCCACCCGTGGTAGGTGGCCCGGCCCTTCCAGCCTAACGCGCCCACGCCAGTAAGTGAGCCCACTCGACAATCCCCGACATCGTCCCAATCTCCCGATCTCGTGACTCCTCCGCTCCCTGAAGGGAAGGCTTCGCCGCCAGGCCGCTTCCGCGGCGTCGCGAAGGGCAAGCCCTGCCGTCTGGTCGCAGGTTCCGTTGGTGGCTGGGGCCTGGTGGTGGCTGGGGCCTGGTGGTGGCTGGGGCCTGGTGGTCGGTGGGGCCTGGTCATCGGTGGGGCCTGGTGGACAAGGGAACGGGCGGGAACGAGCGAGCGCCCCGGCCGAGCGTGATAGCCGCGGTCGGGTGGATGAGGCCTCCGGCCTCCCCAGGCACGATGGTCTCGGGCACGATGGA
>NZ_BOOG01000018.1 GCF_016863115.1 Sphaerimonospora thailandensis | reverse complement strand
TGCCGCCGATCACCGGCAGACCGACCGAACCGGCACCGGACCGCTGCACCGCGACCATGGGTCCTCCAATCAACGAAGCATCGCGTACCTCGATGATCTCGGGGGTGGTCCCTTCGCCGGATCGGCGTACCGACGCCATCCGGCTCAGCCGATCGCCGTGGGTCCACTACGTCAAAAGTCTCAGTCCAGGCGGGACGACCAACGCATTTTCGGACATCTCAAACTATGAAAGGGCAATAGCCCTGAACGTTGACATGGAGTACGATCACGGCTGCAACACTCCCGCCGGGGGTGCCTTAACTGGCCGGGCAAGGCGGGAGGGCCGACATGGCGACTGCGCGAGAGAACGAGCGCGCCGACCGGGCGCCCGGCCCGGACGCCATCCTGGCCGCCGTACTCTTCGCCGCCGACCGGTTCCTCGCCAGTGCCGAACCGTGGGAGACGAACATCGGCGAAGTCCTGGAGCGTCTCGGGACGGCGGCCGGAGTGAGCCGGGTGTACATCTTCGAGAACTACCTCGACGCTCGCGGTGGCCAGTGCACTGGCCACCGGTCCGAGTGGGTCGCCGCGGGGATCACCCCGCAGATCGACCACCCCATGCTCAGGGGGTTCAACTACGTCGACGTCGGCTGGGGACGGTGGGTCGGGCTGCTGGAGCACCGGGAGGTGATGGCCGGCAACGTCCGCGACTTCCCGGCGTGGGAGCGTCCCGAGTTGGAGGCCGAGGACATCAAGTCGATCGCACTCGTGCCGATCCATGTCGAAGACCACTGGTGGGGCTTCATCGGGTTCGACGAATGCGTGGCCGAACGGGAGTGGTCACCCAATGACGTGGCGGCGCTCCGGGCGGCCGCGGACACCCTGGGAGCCGCGATCCAACGCGCCCGCGTCGAGGAGCGGCTACGCGCACAGCAGGAGCAGCACCGCGCGGCGCTCGAGGCGACCATGGATCTCCTGCAGCGGCGGGTGGCCGCGCTGTCCCGGGTCACGAGCGACATGGTCGTGGACCAGCCACTGGAGACGACACTGCGGAACGCCATGGCGACGGTGGTGGGGGCGAGCGGCGGGGTGGCCGCCGCGGTCCACGTGGTGGAACGTGACAGCGGCCGGCTGCGGTTCCTCGCCACCGACGGGCTGCCCGACGGCTATGAGGAGGGTTTGCGAGCGGCCTGGGACCTCGGGGTCGACTCCGCTGCCGTGTCCGCCCTCCGAGAGCAGCGCGTGGATGTGATCCACGACGCCCCGGCGCGGACCCTGGCGCGGCCCCGGGCCGAGCCGATCCACCGGTTCCTGCCCCATGTCGAGTGGGACATCCTCGTGGCCGTTCCCCTCGGCACCATGGGTCAGATGTTCGGCGGGCTGCACGTCTACTACCTCCCCGATGACGAGCCGGCGGATGAGGAGCTCAAATTTCTCGTGGCGTTCGCGGATCAGATCGCCGTGGCGATCGAGAACGCCACCCTGCTCGCCGAAGTCCGGCAGAACGCCGCCCTGGTGGAGCGGCAGCGGCTGGCCCGGGAACTCCATGACTCGGTCTCCCAGGCGCTGTTCTCGATGACGCTGCACGCCCGTGCCGCCGAGCTGGCGATGGACAAGCAGGGTCTCGGCGGGAACGCGTCGCTGGGACGCGCGGTGAGCCAGCTGCGGGAGCTGACGCAAGGAGCGCTGGCGGAGATGCGCGCCCTCATCTTCGAGCTGCGCCCCGGAGCCCTGGCCGAGGAGGGCCTGGTCTCCGCGGTACGCAAGCAGGCCGCCGCCATCGCAGGCCGCGAAGGCCTGCTCATCGATGTCGTCGACGAGACGGGCGAGCGTCCCGCGCTGGACGAAGCGGTCGAGGAACACCTCTATCGGATCGTCCTCGAGGCGCTGCACAACACCGTCAAGCACGCCGATGCCCAGCGGACCACCGTGACGATCACCCGGACCGGGTCGAGCCTGACGGTCTCGGTCAGGGACGACGGTCGCGGCTTCGACCCCGATGCCGCCTTTCCCGGACACATGGGACTCGGAACGATGCGGGAGCGGGCGACACGCATAGGTGCCGGCCTCCACATCACGAGCACGCCCGGCGCCGGAACCAGCGTCACGGTCACCGCGCAGATCACGAAACACACGGAGGCGACCAGCCGGTGAGCACCGCGGACAACACGATCAAGGTCTTTCTGGTCGACGACCACCGCGTCGTCCGTACGGGCATGCGGGCCTTCCTGGAGATGCTCGACGACATCGAGGTGGTCGGCGAGGCGGGAACGGGGAAGGAAGCGCTCGACCGCCTGGCGGTGCTCGACCATTCGGACGAACTTCCCGACGTCGTCCTGATGGACCTGATGATGCCCGTCATGGACGGCATAGCGGCGACCCGAGAGCTCAAGGCCCGGTTTCCCGCCGTCGAGGTCATCGCGGTGACCAGCTTCGTGGAGGAGAAGAAGGTCCGGGCCGCCCTGGAAGCCGGGGCCACCGGCTATCTGCTCAAGGACGCCGAGGCGGACGAGGTGGGGCGGGCCCTGCGTGCCGCGGTCCGCGGCGAGGTGCACCTCGATCCGGCCGCCGCACGCCAACTGGCCGCTGCGATGCGGGCTCCCGTGACGGCCACGGCAAGCCTGACACCACGAGAACGAGAAGTGCTGGCCCTCATCGCCGACGGCCGGTCCAACCGCCAGATCGCCACCGCGCTGTCGGTCAGTGAACGCACGGCCCGCACCCATGTCAGCAACATCCTGGCAAAACTGGGACTGTCCTCCCGCACCCAGGCGGCCCTGTGGGCGGCCCGCGAGGGCATCACCCCGTCCTGACGAGCATCGACGCTTTTTATGAGGAACCCGACCTCGTAGGTTCGGCAGGCCGAGGCCACGTCGGCGCAACTTATAGAAGTACGATTAAGAGAACTGTACTTCTATGGTTGAGAGGTCGCGGTGGATAAGCCTGCCGAGATGTTCGACCGTGACCACGAGTGGACGGCGCTGGCACGGTTCATCACCGACGAGCAGCCCGGCGCCACTCTGGGAGTCGTCTCCGGACGGCGCCGCCAGGGCAAGACCTTCCTGCTGGACGCAGCCTGCCGTGCCGTCGGAGGGTTCTACTTCGGGGCGACCGAGGCGGCGGACGCCGAGTCCCTGCGTCGGATCAGCGCCGCACTGACCGCCCATGTCCGGCCCGCCACCCCCTACCACTTCGCCGACTGGCACGAAGTCCTCGACGCACTGCTCGCCCTCGGCACCGAGCGGCCCACTCCCGTGGTGATCGACGAGTTCCCTTATCTGGCGAGGGCGAATCCGGAGTTGCCGTCCATCATCCAGGAGGCGTACCGGCCGATGCGCGATCAGCGCACCGGATCTCGCACGCGCTTGTTGCTCTGCGGTTCAGCCCTGTCCTTCATGGGCCGACTGTTGTCGGGAAACGCCCCGTTGCGCGGCCGGGCCGGGCTGGAGTTGCTCGTACGGCCCCTCGATCATCGTCTGGCCGCCGAGTTCTGGGGCATCTCCGACCCCGTCCTCGCTCTGAAGGTCAACGCGGTCGTCGGGGGCACGCCCGCCTACCGGCGTGAATTCGCCCGTGGCGACACTCCCGACGGACCGGACGACTTCGACGACTGGGTGGTCCGCACCGTGCTCAACCCCGAGACGCCCATGTTCCGGGAGGCACGCTATCTGCTGGCCGAGGAGCCCGACCTGCGTGACACCAGCCTGTATCTGTCCGTCCTGGCGGCCGTCGCCGACGGCAACGCCACCCGCGGCGGCATCGCCGGCTACCTCGGACGTAAGGCGACCGACATCGCCCATCCCATCAGCGTCCTCGAAGACGCCGGCCTGCTGCACCGGGATGCGGATGTCTTCCGGGAAAACCGCCCCACGTACCGCATCGCCGAACCGCTGATCGGCTTCTACCACGCCATCATGCGCCCCGTATGGGACCAACTGGAGCGCCCCGGCAGCGCCGCACGGGTCTGGCAGGCCAGCCGCCGCCGCTTCGTCAGCAATGTCCTAGGCCCCCACTTCGAGCAGGTCTGCCGCGAGTGGGCCCTGCACCACGCCGACCCCGAACTGTTCGGCGGCCTGCCCGCCAGGGTCGGACACGGCGTCGTCCACGATCCCAGTGCCCGCGTCAGCCACGAGGTCGACGTGGCCGTCATCGGCATCGCCGACAACGGCAAGCCGCCCCTACTGGCGATCGGCGAAGCCAAGTGGAACGACACCATGGGCATCGCCCACATAGAACGGCTGCGTCACATCCGCGACCTCATCACCCGGGCGGGCCGCTACGACACCAGCCACACCCGCCTGGTCTGCTTCAGCGGCACAGGATTCAACAACAAAGCCCAGGTCGCCGCTGACGCCGCGCCCGAGATTCAGCTGATCGATTTGGCGACCCTGTACGGCCAGCCGTAACCGTGCCCTCCTTGCCGCACTGTGGCCGGAGGAATGCGCGATGGTCAGAATGGGTTCAAGCGAACGTAATTGAATCTTCAACCAGGAGCGTGTCATGCCCGCCGTCACCGCCGACACCCTGACGCTGCCCCGCGTCGTCGCACCCGACCCGGCCGTCGCCGAACCCCGTCCCGTACGGTCCGTGACGACCGCGCCCAGCGGCTTCGAAGGCGAGGGCTTCCCCGTACGGCGCGCGTTCGCCGGAGTGCCGCAGTCCGTTCTGGACCCGTTCATCCACATGGACCAGATGGGGGAGGTCGAGTACGGCCCCGGCGAGCCCAAGGGCACCCCATGGCATCCGCATCGCGGCTTCGAGACCGTCACCTACATCATCGACGGCGTCTTCGAGCACCAGGACAGCAACGGAGGCGGCGGCACGATCACCAACGGCGACACGCAGTGGATGACCGCGGGGGCCGGCCTGCTGCACATCGAGAAGCCACCGGAGCACCTGGTGGTCTCGGGCGGACTGTTCCACGGCGTCCAGCTGTGGGTCAACCTGCCCAGTGCGCACAAGTTCCACCTGCCCCGCTACCAGGACATCCGCGGCCGCGAGGCGGCGCTGCTCGCCTCGGCCGACGGCGGCGCGCTGCTGCGCGTGATCGCCGGTGAGCTGGCCGGACACCCGGGGCCGGGGATCACGTTCACTCCGATCACGATGGTGCATGCGACCGTCAACCCGGGCGCCCGGCTGGAGCTGCCGTGGCACCCCGGCTTCAACGCCCTCGCCTACGTGCTGGCCGGCCAGGGCTCCGTCGGGGGCGAGCAGCGACCGGTACGCAAGGGGCAGTTGGCCGTCTTCGGCCCGGGCGGGGCGCTGACCCTCGCCGCGGACACCGCCCAGCCCCGGGCCGAGCCCAACCTGGAGGTGCTGCTGCTCGGCGGGCGGCCGATCCGCGAGCCGGTCGTCCACTACGGTCCGTTCGTGATGAACACCCGGGCCGAGATCATCCAGGCCATGGAGGATTTCCGGGCCGGCCGCCTGGGCGTGGTCCCCGCCGAACGCGTCCCGCACACGGACGCGCCCCTCTCTCCGGAGGAGTGACCAGTCGGCCGCACCCCCACCGATCCGGAGTTTTGTCCTATTTGCACCCTAATGGTGGTCCGTGTACCTTTTGTCGCCAACGGCATACGCAACGGTGACACCATCGCCGGATGCGTTGTCCGTTCGTTGCCAGGATCCGCGCGTCCCCTGGCGGGAGCCGTCCCGTCAGGAGGTGCACGGCCGCCGACTCCGCGCCTCGCGGAGCCGGGGACCACCCCTCGGGTGAATCGGAGCGCGTCCCCCCCAAGCGCGCCGTAGGGCGCTTCCGCCCGAACCCGTCAGCTGTCCCGGTAGGCGGCATGGAAGCAAGGAGTCAATCCCTTCATGCTGGAACACCGGTTCACCGCAGTCACCCCCTCTTCCTCGGCCTCGCCCAAGCACCGGGTGAGCCTCTCCGGCAAGCGCTTCAGTTCGCCTGCCGTCAGTCTGGCGATGGTCGTGCCGACCGCCGCACTCAGCGTCTTCCTGGCCGGGCCGGCGCAGGCCACGCAACTCGCCCCCGGCGACGAGGACGTCACGCTGATCTACGGCGAAGACATCTCCAACCACGAGCCGAACCACGACTGGGCCGCCAGCCCGGCGAAGTTCGGCATCATCAAGGCCACCGAGGGCCTGACCTTCCGCGACTCCACCTTCGCCCGTAACTGGAAGGAGCTGGACAAGAAGGGCATCGTGCGGGGCGCCTACCATTTCGGCCACCCCAGCAACGACCCCGTCGCCGAGGCCGAGCACTTCCTCTCGATGGTGAACCAGCAGCCCGGCAAGCCCGGTGACCTGCTCGTGCTTGACCTGGAGACCACCGACGGCATGTCGGTCAGCCACGTCAACGCCTGGGCCAAGACCTGGCTGGCGCACGTGAAGGCCAAGACCGGCGTCACCCCGATGGTGTACAGCGGCTGGAACTTCGCCAACACCTATGGGCGCGGCCTGGCCGAATATCCACTGTGGGTGGCGCACTACAGCAAGGCCCCGGGCAAGGTCACGCCGCCCGCCGACTGGAAGAGCTGGGCCATTCACCAGTACACGGAATATCCCATCGACAAGAACGTCTCCGCGCTGAGCCCCGACCAGCTGCGCGCCCTCGGCCGCCGCTGACGCCGCCGCTGACGACGCCACTGACGACGACGCCGCTGGCCAGGCCGCCGCTGGCCACGGAGTCACACCCCGCCGGCAGCCGGAGCACGGTCCTCGTGCTCCGGCTGTCGGCGGTGAGAACGGCCGTGGCGGCGTCAGGTGTGGCTGATCATCACGTGCTTGATCCGGGTGTAGGCCTCCAGGCCGTACCGGGACAGGTCCTTGCCGGTGCCCGAGTGCTTGAAGCCGCCGTGCGGCATCTCCGGGATGATCACTTGGTGGCAGTTGACCCAGACCGCGCCGAAGTCGAGTGCGGCGGACAGCCGCATCGCACGGCCGGTGTCCCTGGTCCACACGCTGGAGGCGAGCGCGTAGTCGACTCCGTTGGCCAGGTCGACGGCCTCCTCCTCGCTCGCGAACGGCTGTACGGTCACGACCGGGCCGAAGACCTCCTGCTGCACGATCTCGTCGTCCTGCCGCACGTCCGCGACCACGGTCGGGGCGAAGAAGTAGCCGGGACGGTCGAGCCGGGAGCCGCCGGCGACCACGCGGGCGTGCCCGGGCAACCGTTCGAGGAAGCCGCCGACCCGCTCGGCCTGGGCCGCGTTGTTCGACGGGCCGAGGAAGACGCCCTCCTCGTCGGGCCCGCCGACGCGCAGCGCCCGCGCCGCCTCGGCCAGCGCCGTGACGACGTCGTCGTACGCCCGCTCCTCGACGAGCACCCGGGTGACGGCGGTGCAGTCCTGCCCGGTGTTGAAGAACGCCGCCTCGGCGATGGCGCGCCCGGTGGCGGCGGGGTCCACGTCGCCGAAGACCACCGCGGGGGCCTTGCCGCCCAGCTCCAGGTGGACGTCCTTGAGGTCGGGAGCGGCGGCCGCCATCACCTCGGCCCCGGCGCGGGTCGAGCCGGTGAGTGCCACCATCTCCACACCCGGGTGTCCCACCAGCGCGCGGCCGGTGTCGCGGTCGCCGCACACGACGTTGACCACGCCGGGCGGGAGGACCCGGGCGCACAGCTCGCCCAGCAGCACGGTCGAGCCGGGCGTGGTGTCGGACGGCTTGAGCACCAGCGCGTTGCCCGCCGCCAGCGCCGGTCCGATCTTCCACGCGGCCATCATCAGCGGGTAGTTCCACGGCGTCACCTGGGCGACGACGCCGATCGGCTCGCGCCGTACGAACGAGGTGTGCCCCTCGGCGTACTCGGCGGCGCCGAGCCCCTCCAGCACCCGCGCCGCGCCCGCGAAGTAGCGGATCGCGTCGATGGCCCCGCCCGTGTCGACCCGCGTCGCGGTGCCGCGCGGCTTGCCGGTGGCCCGCACCTCGGCCTCGGCCAGCGCCTCCCGGTTCGCCGCCATCAGATCGGCCAGCTCGAGGAGCAGCCGCTGACGCTCGGCCGGGGTGGTGCGCCGCCAGGTCCGCGCGGCCTCGCCGGCCGCCTCGACCGCCCGGGCCACGTCCCGCTCGTCTGAGCGGGGCGCCCTGCCGTACACCTTCTCGGTCGAGGGGTCGACCAGGTCCATCCACTCGCCGGCGTCCCGGCGCTCTCCGGCGATCACGTTGCGCAATGCGTCCACGACGGTCTCCTCACAGGTCGGGTACGGCTCAGGCGGCCAAAGGGGTGCGGTTCAGCAGGGCGGCGCGGTAGCGGGCGGCGGCGGACGGCATGCCGATCAGGACCACGCCGACCAGTTCGCCGTCGCGGTGGTAGCCGACCACGACCTCGCCGCCGAGGTCGCCCTCCAGCACCCTGATGTCCGACTCGCCCAGCGCGGGCGCCCCGAACGACTGCAGACGCAGCTCGTACTGGTCGCTCCAGAACGTCGGCAGCGGGGCGAAGGGCGTCGCGATCCCCTCCCCCAGGCCGAGGTCGGCGAGCAGCGTGAGCGCCGCGTGCTTGGCCGTGTCGGTCGGGATGCTCCAGTGCTCGACCCGGCGGGGCACGCCGTCATAACGGGGGTTGGGGAAGCGGGCGATGTCGCCGACCGCGACGACGCCGTGCCGCCCCTCGACGCGCAGCGCGCCGTCGCACAGCACGCCGTCGGACAGGTCGAGGCCGTTGCCGTCCAGCCACTCCGTGTTGGCCACCGATCCCACGGCCTCCACCACGACGTCGGCGTCGAGGCGGGTGCCGTCGGACAGCGCGGCGCCGGTCACCCGATTTTCGCCCATTTCGCCAATTTCGCCAAGGAACGCGGCGATCGTACGGCCGAGCAGGAACGTCACGCCGCGCTCCTCGTGGCGGCGGCGCAGCGCCGTGCCCAGTTCGTAGCCGAGCGGGCGGCGCATCGGGGCGTCCTCCGGCGCGACGACGGTGACCGACGCGCCCAGCGTGCGGGCGGTGGCCGCCACCTCGCAGCCGATGAACCCGGCGCCGACGACCAGCACGTTCACCCCGGGCCGCAGCTCGGCACGGAGATCGCGGGCGTCCTCGAGAGTGCGCACGACGTGCCGGCCGGCCGCGGGCCCGGGCAACCGCCTGGGCCGCATGCCGGTGGCGATCACGAGCCCGTCACAGGTCAGCTCGGCGCCGTCGCCGAGCCATACGGCCCGGGCGTCCAGGTCGGCCCCCACGACCCGCACGCCCAGCCGCCACGTGACGTCCGCGACCGCCGGGCGGAGCCGGAACGCGAGCGCGTCGTGGGTCACCTCGGTGGCGAGGGCCTCCTTCGACAGCGGAGGACGGTTGTACGGCAGATGGGGCTCGTCGCCGATCGCGACGATCTCGCCGGTGAATCCCGCCGCCCGCAACCGCTCGGCCGCGCGCAGGCCGCCCATCGACGCCCCCGCGATCACGACGCGCCGCGTGGTCCGCACCGCGGTCAGTCCTCGATCGTGATGGCCTGCAGCGGGCAGACGTCGGCTGCCTCCTCCACGGCGTCGCGCAGCGACTCGTCGGGCTCGGCGACGTAGACCAGGTGGCCGTCCTCGTTGATCTGGAAGACCTCGGGGGCGGCGAAGACGCACTGCCCGTGGTCCTTGCAGACGTCCATGTCGACGATGACCTTCATGATGAGACTCCTTGCCGTGGTCAACGCTTGGGCGGACGGATGCCGCGGAACTCCCAGTCCCCGCCGAAGGCGGTCGAGATGACCTCCTCCGACTCGGTGGGCTGGGCGCCGCAGTCGTCCCGGATCGGGACGGGGCCGTGGACGATGTGGTTGGTGAGCCTGCCCAGGCCCTCGACCTCGACCTCGACGACGTCGCCGGGCCGTACGGGCCGGGAGTTGGCCGGGGTGCCGGACAGCAGCACGTCCCCGGGGTAGAGGGTGATCGTGCGGGCGATGTCCGCGACGAGGTAGTGCATGTCCCACTCCATCTCGTCGGTGGAGCCGTCCTGCACGACCTCGCCGTTCACGTACGTGCGCAGCCGCTTGCCGTGGAAGTCCCAGCCGGTGACCAGCCCGGGGCCGAGCGGGCAGAGCGTGTCGGAGCCCTTCACGCGCAGCATCGAGCCCGCGTCGGTGTCGCGGAAGTCGTGCAGGCCGTAGTCGTTGCCGATCGTGTAACCGGCGATGTGGTCGCCGGCCTCGTCCGGGGAGATGTTGCGCGTGGTGCGGCCGATGACGATCGCGACCTCGCCCTCGTAGTTGAGGTACTCACACCGCTCGGGCCGTACGATCGCGCCCTTGTGCGCGTTCAGCGCGGAGGTCGGCTTGTGGAAGTACGTGGGGGCGGGCGGCAGCGAGGTCATGAACTCCTCGACCCGGCTGCGGTGGTTGAGATGCACTGCGATGATCTTCGTCGGCACGCACGGCGGGAGATGGACGGCGTCGTCAACGCCGACGACCCGGCCGTCGGCGCCGACCAGCTCGTCGCCCTCCCTGCGCACCTGTACGGCCGCGCCGTCCAGCAGGATCCTGCGGTATTCCACCGTTTCTTTCTGAGGCATCAGGCGGTCCCTTCGAGCCGGAACGGATAGGGGTACGGGTCACCCGAGGCGTCCGTGGCCCGCGGCCGGGTGAAGCCGCCCTCCGGCCGGTCGAACCAGATGTGCACCTGACCGGTCCCGGTGGCGTTCTCGTAGTCGCTGTAGAGCCTGCCGGGCGCAGTGAGGTCGCGCTCGCCGAGAGCGGCGGCCAGCATCAGATAGTGGCCGAACCCCGCCTCGGGCTTGAAGCGGTAGAACTCGTCCATCGTGTCGAGCACCCGGGCATGGTCGCCGCGCCGCATCCACTCGATGCGCTCCTCGTCGGCCGCCCGCGCCTCGGGGGTCCGTACGTGCGCGGGGTCGCTCGACTCGTGCGCGCGCAGGTGGCGCAGCGGCCAGAACGTGTGCGAGAACGCGCCCGACGCGATCAGCAGCACCTTGCGGTCACTGGCCGCGATCGCGTCGCCGACCGCCCGGCCGAGCCGCAGGTTGTCCTCCGCCTCCGCGGTCTGGCACATGCTGATCGAGATCCACCGCTTGCCGGGCGCCCCGAGATACTTCCACAGGTTCACGGTGGCGTAGAAGATCGGCAGGTGGTGGTCGTCGATCGCGGTGATCCAGGTGGCGTGCTCGTCCTGGTGCGACGCGATCAGCCGGGCGAGCTCCGGGTCGCCCGGGAAGTCGTAGGGGATGCGGCACATGCCGCGCGGCAGTTCCTCGGAGGTGAACAGCCCGGAGCGGCGGTCCTGGGCGGTGACCACGAACTCGAAGGTGGTCGCCCAGTGCGAGTCGAACACGATGACCGTGTCGTAGTCGAGGGCGTCGAAGACCTCCTCCCGCAGGCGGCGCAGCCCGGGGACGATGCTGATCTCCTTGCCCTCGTTGAGCTCCTTGCGCACGTCGAGGGGCAGCATGATCGTTGGAGCGTGCGCGAGGATGCCCGCGCCGACGACCTCACCCATTCCAGCCTCCCGGCGCGAAGACGGTGTTCTTGACGTCGCAGTAGAAGTCGAAGCTCCAGTCGCCGCCCTCACGGCCCATGCCCGACTGGCGAGCCCCGCCGAACGGCGCCTGGAGGTCGCGGACGAAGAAGCAGTTGACCCAGACGGTGCCGGCGACCAGGCGGGCGGTGACCCGCTCGGCCCGCTCCGGCGAGCCGGTCGCGAGGGTGGCGGCCAGCCCGAACCTGGTGGAGTTGGCCAGCTCGACGGCCTCCTCCTCGGTACGGAACGTCTGCAGGGTGAGGACGGGCCCGAAGACCTCCTCGTTGACGATCTCACTGTCGGCGGCCACGCCGGTGAAGAGCGTGGGCCGGTAGTAGAGCCCGCCGAGGTCGGTGTTGGGCCCGCCGCCGATCACGGGGGTGGCTCCCGCCTCGACGGCCCGGCGCACGAAGCCGTCGATCCGTGCGAAGTGCTCGCGGTGGATGTTGGGCCCGATGTCGGTGGACAGGTCGCGGGGGTCGCCCTGGCGCAGGGTGGCGGCCTTGACCACGAAGCGCTCGGTGAACTCGGCCGCGATCTCCTCCTGCACGAGCAGCCGGGTGCCGGCCAGGCAGACCTGCCCCGCGTTGTCGTACTGCTCGACCGCGAGGTCGACGGCGAGGTCCAGGTCGGCGTCGGCGAACACGATCAGCGGGGACTTGCCGCCGAGCTCCAGGGAGAGCGGGGTGAGGTTGGGCGCGGCGGCCGCGGCGATGTGCCGGGCGGTGGGCACCGAGCCGGTGAAGCTGATCCGGCGCACCCGGGGGTCGGCCACCAGGGGCGCGCCGACCTCCTCGCCGTAGCCCTGCACGACGTTGAACACGCCGTCGGGCAGCCCGGCCTCCACGGTGATGTCCGCGAGCAGGGACGCGGTCAGCGGGGTCCACTCGGCGGGCTTCAGCACGACCGTGTTGCCGGCGGCCAGGGCCGGGGCGATCTTCCAGGTGGCCAGCATGAGCGGGGCGTTCCACGGGGTGATCAGCGCGCAGACTCCGGCGGGGTCCCAGGAGACGTGGTTGCGGTGGCCCCGGGTGTCGAATTCGTCGTGCCCGAGCGTCAGCAGCCAGTCGGCGAAGAACCGGAAGTTGTGCGCGACCCGGGGCATGACGCCGCGCAGGTGTGAGCGCAGCAGCGCGCCGTTGTCGGTCGTCTCCACGATCGCGAGCTGCTCGAGGCGCTTTTCCACGCCGTCGGCGATCGCGTGCAGCAGCCTCGCCCGCTCCTCGCGAGTGGTGCGGGCCCAGGCCGGGAACGCCCGCTCGGCCGCGCTCACCGCGGCGGCGGCCTCCTCCGCGCCGCCCCGGGCCACGCGTGCGATCACCTGTCCGTCGATCGGCGACACGTCTTCGAACGCGACCGGGGAGGACACCCGTTCGCCGCCGATCCAGTGCCCCTCGTGGACGGTGACGTCCGCGACAGTGGCCATCCGTTTCCTCCAAGTCGTTTGGTCCCAAACAATTTACGGTCGTGGCTGCTCAGGAGTCAATACGAAGGGCTATCGTTTGGGGGCGAACAACGCGTGAGGAGTGTGCGCCATGCCGAGGGAGACACGGCCCGCGGAGACCCGGCCCGCGGAGACAGGGTTCGGGGAGACGAGGTCCGGGGAGACGCGGCCCAGGCCGATCATCGTGATCCCGTCCCGGTTCGCCGCCACGACCTCCGCCCTGCGCTACGCGGCCGTGGTGACCGCGCGGGCGCTCGCCGACGCCGTCTACCGGGCGGGCGGGGAGCCGTTCCTCATGCATCCCGTCGACGCAGGCGAGGCCGCCGCCCGGCTCGCCGTCGCCGACGGGCTGCTGCTGCCCGGCGGCGGGGACATCGCGCCCTCGGCGTACGGCGAGAGCCTGCCGCACGACACGGTCTACGACGTGGACGCCGAGCAGGACGCCTTCGACTTCGCGGCGGCCCGGCACGCACTGGACACCGGCCTGCCCACGCTGGCGATCTGCCGCGGGCTGCAGGTGGTCAACGTGGTGCTCGGCGGCCGGTTGAACCAGCACATGGAGCCCGACCACCGGCACGTCGTCCACCCGGTGCGGGTGCGGCCCGGCTCGCTGCTCGCCGAGGTGGCCGGGACGGAGAAGGTGGCCGCGTCCTGCTACCACCACCAGTGCGCGTCGACGCTGGGCGACGGGCTCGTGGCCACGGCGTACGCCGAGGACGGCACGGTCGAGGCCGCCGAACTGCGCCTGTCGAATGAGCAGGCCGAGCCGACCGGGTCGGCCGGGCCGTACGGCTGGTTCCTCGGCGTCCAGTGGCACCCGGAGGACACCGCCGCGACCGACCCCGTCAACCAGCGGATCTTCGACGCGCTCGTCGCCGCGGCGCGCGGCTGAGCGCTCAGGTGGCGCGGCGGCGACCGCCGCGGCGGGGCGGGACGGGCGTGTCGCGGCGCAGGCTCTCGCGCCGCACCTCGCCCTTCTCCTCCAGGTGGGTGATGATGCGGCGGAGCGTGTCGGCGAGGTGGAGCACCTCCTCGCCGCCCAGGGAGTCGACGACGAACGCCTCCTCGGCGTTGAACGCGGGGAAGAGATCCTCCATCAACGCCAGCCCCTCGGGGGTGAGGCGCAGCAGGGCCAGGCGGCGGTCGTCGGGATGCTGACGGCGCTCGATCAGGCCCCGTGACTCCAGCGTTTTGATGATCCCGGTGAGCGTGCCCTTGGAGATGCCGGCCTCGGCGGCCGTGTGCCGGGTCTCGATCTCCTCCCAGATCCACACCACCCACAGCACCACGAAGGCGCTCCAGGTGAGATCGGCCGCGCGCAGCGCCGAGTTCTCCAGGTGCTGCCGTACGGCACTGGCCGCCCGGTGGAGGTTGGAGACCGCGACGAGCGCCTCACGATTGACCGGGATCGATCCCAGCCGGCGACTGACCGCCTCCTCGGTGGCGGACAACGGATAGTGGGCGGGCACGTCCCGGCTCCCTTCGGGGGGCTCAGTGGGTGTTCGAAACACCCCGCAACTCTTGCGTCGAGTTCATTTGTACACGTACGATCCGCGAACATGCAGGTCGTTCGGGGGCAAAAGATTTTCCACCCGTCGTGATCCGGTCCGCGGCCGATCACTTGATTGAACCCCATTCCCTCTCCGATGGGAGGTTGCCATGGCAGATGAGGCCATCGCCGCCGGGCGGTCCGCCCCCACAACCACGACCGAGAACCACGAGCTGTCCCGCCGCCGCATCGGCGTCGCCCACATCGTCTTCTTCGTGGTCGCCGCTTCGTCACCGCTGACCGTCGCCGCCGGCGGGCTGCCGTTGAGCTATGCCACCACCGGGGTGGTCGGCATCCCGGTGATCTACCTGGTCCTCGCCACGGTGCTGGCCCTCTTCTCCGGCGGATACGCGGCGATGAGCAGGCACATCTCCAACGCGGGGGCGTTCTACGCCTACGTCGCACAGGGCCTCGGCCGGATTCCGGGGGTGGGCGCCTCATTCGTCGCCCTCGTGGCGTACAACGCGATGCAGACCGGCCTGTACGGCCTGTTCGGCTTCGCCGCGGCAGGAGTGATCACCGCCGAGCTGGGGGTCGACATTCCCTGGTGGGTGGCCTCGCTCGCGGCGCTCCTCCTCATCGCCTTCCTCGGCTACCGCCGGATCGACCTGAACGCCCGGGTGCTCGCCGTCCTGCTGATCTGCGAGAGCATCATCGTGGTCGTCTTCGACGCCTCCCAGGTCGCCTCGGCCCCGGCCGGGCTGACCATGGACGCCTTCTCCTGGAGCGCGCTCACCACCGGTGCCGTCGGCGCCGGGTTCTGCTGGGTCATGGCGTCGTTCATGGGCTTCGAGTCCGGCGCGATCTACAGCGAGGAGTGCCGCGACCCCCGCCGCACCGTGGGCCGCGCCACCTACATCGCCGTGGGCGTCATCGGCGTCTTCTACGCCTTCACCGCCTGGGCGATGGGGATCGGCGCCGGCACGGGCCGGGTCATCGACCAGGCGGGCGAGCATGGGCCCGACCTGCTGTTCGTGCTGGGCAGCGACGCCATGGGCCCGACATTCGGCAGGATCGGGGCCGTTTTCCTGGTCACCGCGGTGTTCGCGGCCCTGCTGTCCTTCCACAACGCGGTCGCCCGCTACTTCTTCTCGCTCGGACGCGAGGGCGTGCTGCCGCGCGGTCTCGGCCGGACCCATCCCCGGCACGGCTCGCCGTACGTGGGCTCGGTGACCCAGACTCTGATCGCCGCTGTGGTGCTGTTCGTCTTCGCCATCGTCGGCGACGACCCCACCGAGACACTGTTCAACTGGTTCACCAACCTCGGGGCGCTCGGCGTCATCCTGCTCCTGGTGATCACCTCGGTCTCGGTCATCGGTTTCTTCCTGCGCGATCCGCGCGGCGAGAACGGCTGGGGCCGGATCGTCGCGCCTTCGCTGGCCGCCCTGGCTCTGGCGGTCATCCTCGTGCTCGCGATCATCAACTTCCACGCGCTGCTCGGCACCCCGCCCGACTCCATGCTCAACTGGCTGATCCCCAGCCTCGTGCTGATCGCCGGGATCATCGGCCTCGGCTACGGCTGGTGGATCAAGGAGAACAGGTCGGACACCTACCACCGGATCGGCCAAGGCACATCCGCCCCCACCCCCTTGCCGTGATCTCGCGAATACCTGCAGAGATGGCCGAGATCACGGCCTCGGGGTGATGGGAGGGGCCTGCTTGCGGAGGCCCCTCCTCGCGGAGGTCGGGACTAGAGGGCGCCGGAGGTGCCGGTCTCTAGCAGGGTGCCGCCGTTCCAGACCACCCCGACCTGGCGGTAGTACCCGCCGATGACCTCCTCGACCGTCAGGTCGGCGAGCTCCTCGGTGGGGGCGTCGAACAGCTCGATCTCGGCCTCGCCCGCCCACGCCTGGCCCGCCTCGAAACTCTCGGCGCCCGCCACGATCAGCTCGTCCAGCGCCAGGCCCTTGCCCGGTTCGATGGACGGCAGCCAGCGGTTGTGCGCCATCGGGTGCCCGTTGACGAAGCCATTGGTCTCACTCGGCTCGCGGAGCCGTACGACGGCCTGGGCGAGCCGCCGGTCCGCCGCCGCCAGCGTCGCTCCGAAGACGCCGCCGGCGTCGATGCGAGGCGCTGCCAGGCCGTACGGATGGGGCCGGGTCATGTGGATCGAGCCGAGCTTCTTGGGGTAGCCCTGGTGGATGCCGCGGGCGACGGCGAAGTCCTTGTCCACCCAGATGTAGACGCAGCGGGAGTACGTCCGTCCGTCGTAGGAGCAGCGGACCACGACGAAGCACTCCTTGTACTGGGCGCGCACCGGGTCGAGCAGCTCCTCCCGGCTTTCCGAGCACGACTGCCAGTCGGCCCAGATCACCGCGACCGCGCCGGGGTCCTCCTCGGCGAGGCCGAGCGGCTCGGGCAGCAGCGCGGCCACCTTCGCGGGGTCGGTCCGGTACTCCACGGTGAGCAGATCACCGGAGTAGTGCCACGGGGGGCTGGGGATCAGCGAGGAACGCCCCGTCGCCGTCTTGGGCGTGAAGAAACCGCGCACCGTCGCCACTGCGCCTCCTTGTCACGATAATCATTTGGACCCATACGATATGTCCTGAGCTGGGCTTTGTCATCCCGTAGCACATAGGTGAGTTCTGGCATAGGGTCTTGTGGCCCTGCCGTTCCAAGCGTATTGTTTGCCCCCAAACGACCAGCTCACGTACCCATGCGAACTTCTGAGGAGGCCCAGTGTTGGAAGGCTCAGCGAGCACCGAGCCGGCGGCCGAGATCGTGCGACGCCTCACCGACCAGGGCATCGACATCGTCCGGATCGGATACCCCGATCTCATCGGGACCGAGCGCGGCAAGGATGTCCTGGTCGAGCGGCTTCCCGACGTCATGGAGCACGGCGTCGCGTTCTGCCGGGCCGTCTACTACACCTCGCCGCAGGCCGACGTGGTGCCGGTGCCCGGCGGCCTCGACCAGGGGCTGCCCGACATCTCGATCCGCCCCGACCTGTCCACCCTCGTCCCGCTGCCCTGGGAGCCGGGCGTCGCGGCCTGCCTCGGCGACACGGTCGACCCCGCCGAGGGCGGCCCCTTTCCCGAGGCGCCGCGCGAGGTGGTCAGGGCGGCCGCCGCCCGGCTGGCCGAGTTGGGCCTGACCGGGGTGGTCGGCCCGGAGCTGGAGTACTTCCTGCTCGAACCGGACGGCGCGGGAGGCTGGCGACGCTATGACGACGCCCCCGGCAACGTCTACGTGGCGGGCACCAAGGGCGACCGCGGCTCGCACATCCTGCGCACGCTGCGGGCGCTGCGCCCGATGGACCTCGGCGTGACGATGGGCAACCACGAGTTCTCCGGCGGACAGTTCGAGATCAACCTGCACCACGGCGAGGCGGTCGACGCGGCCGACCGGGCGTTCCGCTTCAAGTCGGCGATCAAGGAACTGGCCCGGCGGGACGGGCTGCTCGCCACGTTCATGGCCAAGCCGTTCAACGACGAGGGCGGCTCGGGCTTCCACGCCCACCTGTCCTGCGCGGACGCCACCGGCCGCAACGTCTTCGCCGACCCCGCCGGGCCGTACGGGCTGTCGCAGACGGCGATGTACGCGATCGGCGGCGTCCTCGCCCACGCGCCCGCCCTGGCCGCCCTGCTCAACCCGACCATCAACTCCTACAAGCGCTTCGGCCCCGACACCCTGGCCCCCTGGCTGATCGACTGGGGGCTGGACAACCGCAGCGCCATGGTCCGCGTGCCGCCGGAGCGCGGCGCGGCCAGCCGGTTCGAGGTACGGCTCGGCGACGCGTCGGCCAACCCCTACATCGGCATCGCCGGCCTGCTCGCGGCGGCCTACCTCGGCATCCGTGACCGCGTCGAACCGCCGGCCCCGCTCGAGGGATACGGCTACGACACCAGCAGGTCGCCGGTGCTGCCCTCCTCGCTGCCCGAGGCGCTCGACGCGCTCGCCGCCGACGACCCGCTCGGCGAGGTGCTCGGCAAGGAGTTCACCACGGCCTACCTCGCCTACAAGCGCAACGAGGTCGAGCGGTTCTCCCAGTTCGTCACCGACTGGGAGTTCCGCGAGTACGCCTACCACCTCTGAGCCATCTCCAGCCACATCTGTCTGTTCTAAGGAGTGCCGATGCGCCTGGAAGACGTCGACCTGGCGAACCTGGACAACTTCCTCGACGGCGAGACCCCCTGGCGCATGTTCGACGCGCTGCGGGACGAGGCGCCCGTCCACTGGCAGGACGAGGGCGAACACGGCAGCGGCTTCTGGTCGCTCACGCGGCACGCCGACATCGTCAGGGCCGACCGCGACGTCGAGACCTTCACCTCGACGAAGTTCGTGAACCTGGAGGAGGTGGACGACCGGCAGGCCGAGATCCGCCGCTCCCTCCTGGAGACCGACGGGCCCCGGCACACCTCGCTACGCCGCCTGCTCCAGCGCGACTTCACCCCCAGGGCCGTCGCCGGATATGAGGTCTTCCTGCGCGGACTGACCGCCAGGACGCTGGACGCCGCGCTGGCCAAGGGCACGTTCGACTTCGTGAAGGAGGTCTCCGCCGACTTCCCGATCAACGTGCTGGCCCGGATGCTCGACGTCCCCGAGGGCGACACCCAGCAGCTGATCGACTGGGGCAACCGGATCATCGGCAACACCGACCCCGACTACGCCGACGTGCTGCTGCACAGCGAGGAGAGCGAGAGGTACCGCGACCTGCCCTTCCGCAGTCCCGCCTCGCTCGAAGTCTTCGAGTACGGCCGGGAGCTCGCCCGGCGTCGCCGCGGCGGCGACGGCACCGACCTGGTGAGCCGGCTCGTCAACCAGACCCCCGTGGACGGCGTGGCGCTGAGCGACCGCGACTTCGACAACTACTTCCTGCTCCTCGTGGTGGCCGGCAACGAGACCACCAGGCACGCGATCACGCACTCCATGCACGCGCTGATCGACCACCCCGAGCAGTTGGCGAAGCTGCGCGACCAGCCCGAGCTCATCCCGGCGGCGGTGGAGGAGTTCCTGCGCTGGGCCTCCCCCGTCTACCACTTCCGCCGTACGGCGACCCGCGACGTGGAGATCCACGGACAGAAGATCTCAGAGGGTGACAAGGTCGTGATGTGGTTCGCCTCGGGCAACCGGGACGAGCGGGCCATCCCCGACCCCTACACGTTCGACGTGACCCGCAAGAGCAACGACCACATCACCTTCGGCAAGGGCAGCCCGCACTTCTGCCTCGGCAACGCGCTGGCCCGGCTGGAGATCCGGATCATGTTCGAGGAGCTGCTGCCGCGTCTGGCCGACATCAAGCGCGCGGGGGACGTGCGCCGGGTCCGCTCCAACTTCGTCAACGGCATCAAGGACCTGCCCGTCACCGTCTCCCTCGCCTGAGGGACATCTCCGTACGGCCGATCCGTACGGCCGATCGGCCCGGTCTCCGCGGCCACACCGGCGTTCTCCGAGGTATGCCTCGGCCGTGGGCGGCCGCTCACCGGGCCGATGGGCCGTGCGAGCCGTCAGGCGTCCGGCGTCGCTTCCGCGGCGGACTCGGTCTCCGGGTCCGTGGCGCCCGCATCCGTGGCGCCCGCATCCGTGGCGGCCGCGTCGGGGTGGGCAGCGATGAACCGCTCGACGACCTCATCGGAGACCTTGCCCCGAGCCGGGACCTCCACTCCCTGCTCACGGGCCCATTCACGGACGTCGGTGAGCGTGTAGCCCCGCAGCCGGGGCGAGGTGTCGGCCGCCTTCTTCGACCGCGAGGCCTGCTTCACCTCGCGGGAGTTCTCCATGACCCTGTCGAGGAACGCGAGAGCGTCGTTCAGCCGCTGGTGGTTGGCGTCGGACAGGTCGATGGCGAAGGTCCGGTTCAGCAGCGGGAACTCCCGCCTCGCCACATCATCGCCCTCGGAGAGGTCGAGATCGTCAACCAGTATCACCTTCTGCGCCACGTGCAGCCCTTTCCGGGTAGATCACTGCCTGCTTGGACCGTGGCATCCTACTGGTGTCCACCGACAAGATCGGGTCATCCACCTGACTTCGGCGCGCTCGGCGTCGGGGGCAGCGGCAACGGAAGGCCGGGCAGGCCGTCGAGGCTGGCGGCGACGTGCTCCTTCTTCTCGAAGTAGGCGCCCAGCGACTCGTCGTCCTCACGCGCGAAACGCTTGCCGTGCAGATCTCGGTCCCCGTCGTACGTCATGAAGGGTACGGCGTAGCCGCACGTGTCGCGGATCAACTCGGCGCGGACGACGATGATCGCTCGCAGGCCGTGCAAACTGGAGTCGATGTCGGGGAAGTGAGCCAGCAGTTCCGCCCATCGAGGGTCGTCACGGAAGACCGGCTCGCCCCGCCCGTGGACGCGTACGATGTTCGGCGGCCCCTGGAAGGCGCACCACATGAGCGTGATCCGGCCGTTCTCACGAAGATGGGCGATGGTCTCGGCGTTGCTACCGGCGAAGTCGAGATAGGCCACCGTGAGGTCGTCGATCACCGCGAAGCATCCGCGGAGCCCTTTGGGCGACAGGTTGACCCTGCCGGTGTCCGCGAGCGGAGCGGTCGCCGTGAAGAACATCGGCTGCGCCTCGATGAAATCGCGCAGCCGACCGGCTATCCGCTCATACGTTTTGCCCATGATTCCATTATGTCGGCACCGACAACTTATTTACGGCCTCGTCTTATTTACTGCCTCGCCGGCACCGTGCTCCTCCGCCAGGGCCGCGTGCCACCGCGCGGTGTCCGTGATCTGTACGAGCTCGACGATCAGGCCGTCCTTCAGCCGGAGGGCGTGGGCGAAGACGGCGTCGTGCGACTCTCCGGTCCGGCGAGCCGCACCCCGGTAGTGGCCCAGCACGACGACCCGGTCGGAACCGCTCCAGAGGTACTCGTCCGGCTGCGGGCAGGTGTCCAGCTCCCCGTAGATCACGCCCCAGCAGTCGCGGAGCATGGCCTCCGGTCCGTGGTGCACGCCTCCGACGCCCAGCGGCATGCCCGCGCTGACCCGGCCGACGAAGTCCGGATGCAGCACGGCCAGCAGTTCCGCGACATCGCGCGCGGCGAACGCCCGGTACAGCCGCTCGACGACGGTCATCGCCCCTCCTCGGACAGTTTTAGAGATCACTCTCCAAAACTATCCTCCAGGGCCGCTCTCGCCGCGGCTCACTCGTCCGGTTGGGGATGGGAGGCGACCAACTCGGTGTCCACACCGATCGGACCGAGCTTGGTCGCACCGCCCGGCGAGTCCAGCGGCGCGTCGCGGCCGGGCAGCGTCTCGCTGAAGAACCGCGCGTTGTCCTGCGCGTACGGCTGCAAGGCCGTGGGCAGGTCGTCCTCGTAGTAAATGGCCTCCACGGGGCACACCGGTTCGCAGGCGCCGCAGTCGACGCACTCGTCCGGGTGGATGTAAAGGGAGCGCGCCCCTTCGTAGATGCAGTCCACGGGACACTCCTCGACGCAGGCGCGGTCCATCACGTCGATGCATGGTTCGCCGATCACGTAGGTCACGGCAGGCCTCCTCCATCGGGCTTGTTGTCCCGACTGCCATTTTGCACTAGCGTGCTCGTATAAACAATCGCGATTGGGAAAATCCACAAGATCAGACAAGGCGCTGATCGACGATGCGGAGGAGACCACACCATGGCAACCGAGGACCGCGAACTCGACGTGCGCACCGAGGCCCCCGCCCGGCGTCACGAGCTCATCTTCGAGACGTACACCGCTCTGGGGGCCGGAGAGGGCTTCGTGCTCGTCAACGACCACGATCCCAAGCCGCTCTACTACCAGTTCGCCGCCGAGCACACCGGGGAGTTCAGCTGGGACTACCTCGAGCAGGGCCCCGAGACCTGGCGGGTGCGGATCGGCCGCGTCGCGAACGCCGCCGGCTGAGTCGGGCCTCCGCCCGGCCGGGCCTCATCGCGAGAGGGCCGGCGAGCACCGGTCACGTACGCGTGCCCGGCGCCGCCGGCCCTCCAACGCTTATCAGCCGATCAGCTCATCAGCCGATCAGTGGCGGATCACTTCGATTCGAGCTCGGCGTCGACAGTGATCTTCGCTCCGGCGAACAAACGGGACACCGGGCACAGCCCCGCCGCCTCGTCCACCGCCTTGCGGAAGCCGTCGGCGTCCAGATCCGGCACCCGTCCGCGGACCCGGAGCGCCGAGGAGACGATGGTGGGCACGCCGCCCACCTCGTCGAGGGTCACGGTGGCGGCCACGGTGAGCCGCTCCGGCACCGCCTTGTGCTCGCCCAGCCGCAGGGCGAGCGCCATGGCGAAGCAGGAGGAGTGTGCCGAGGCGGCCAGCTCCTCAGGGCTCGTCAACCCGTCCGGACGCTCGGTCCGGGACGCCCACGTCACGGGCATCCCCTCGATGGCCCCGCTCCCGCCGTCGATCGTCCCGCGCCCGCGGGCGAGCGCGCCCTCCCACGTCGTCTCCGCCGTACGCTCCGCTATCGCCATTCCCGTCCTCCTCATGCCGTTTCTCGAACAGACCGGGACCTCCAGGCCCGCCGTGGCGCCAGGCATCCTTGGTCATCTCTGCCCTTTCGCTGTAATTTTTACAGTAAGAATCAGGTAAACTCAACGACCGGACTCGCATGCGAGCGTGGTGCCGGGACCACCCCTTCGCGACCCCCTGGTTTTCACCAATACTCTGTGTAAAATGGCTGAATGGATGTCCGTGAGGTGGCCCGCCCCGATCCCGGCGGGGTGCCGGCCCTGAACGAGAGCCGTTCCCAGGTGCTCGCCGTGCTACAGGAGGCCGGTCGGCCGCTGTCCGCGGGAGAGGTGGCCAAACGGGTGCGGCTGCACCCCAACACGGCCCGGTTCCACCTCGACGCCCTGGTCGAGGCGGACCTGGCCGAACGGAACGCGGAAGACCGCGACCAGCCCGGACGCCCACGCATCCTCTACACCGCGCGGCCCGAGAGCGCGCACAGCGGGCGGCGCAGCTACCGACTGCTCGCCGAGATCCTCGCCGGTTCGCTGGCCGCGGAGACGCCCCAACCCGCCCAGGCCGCGCTGCGTGCCGGACGCGCCTGGGGACGCTATCTCGCCGACCGGCCGCCGCCGTTCCGCCGTCTCGACGTCGAGGCCGCCACCCGCCAACTGGTGCGCATGCTCGCCGACATCGGGTTCGCCCCCGAACCCGCCGAGGACGGGCGGAAGGTCCTGCTGCACCACTGCCCGTTCCGGGAGACCGCGGAGGCGCATCGCGAGGTGGTCTGCTCGATCCACCTCGGGCTCATGCAGGGCCTGCTGGCCGAGTTGGGCGCACCGATAGAGGCCGAACGCCTCGACCCGTTCGTCGAACCCGACCTGTGCGTCGCCCGCTTCGCCCCCGCGGCCTCGCCCGAGCCATAGGCGGAGTCCGGCGACGACCACCGCCGCGTCCTCGCGGTCCTGCGCCACCTCGGCGTCTGATCCGACCGATCCGCCGATTGTCAGTGGGCATCGGTATAACCGGTGGCATGGCATTGGGTTGGAAACTGGTCATCGACAGCGCGAACGCGCCTGCTCTCGCGGACTTCTGGGCCGCGGCGTTGGACTACGAGGTGGAAGATCCCAGCGCGCTCATCGAGCGACTGCTGGCCGCCGGGCACGTCGGGGAGGAGGCGGTCGCCGAACATCGCGGCCGCAAGATCTTCCGCGGCTACGCCGCGATCCGGCATCCCGAGGATCCGTACGACGAGATCAGCGGCGTCGGCCACGGGCGACGGCTGCTCTTCCAGGACGTGCCCGAGGGAAAGGCCGGCAAGAACCGCCTGCACGTCGATATCCACGGCGAGCCCGGCGGCCTCGAGAAGCTGGTGACCCGGCTGGAAGGCCTGGGAGCGACCCGCGTCCGCGAGGTGGACCACGGGCCGGCCGGGCACTGGTGGGTCCTGCTGGACCCGGAGGGCAACGAGTTCTGCGCGACCTAGATCACCGACGCGCACGCCCCCGCCACGCCTGCTCGCCTCGCTGTCAGCGGTACTCGATCTCCTCGCCGAGAATTCGTCGAAAATGTGGGGAAAAGTCTCATAGGAAGTGCAGGGAGGTGATGCGCCCGTCAGAAGGCAGGTGACAGTCGTCTGCGGCGGAAGGCTGAACATGATCAAGGTCATCGGCGCGGGGCTCCCGCGTACCGGAACAACCTCGCTGAAGGCGGCCCTGGAACGGCTGGGCTTCGGCCCCTGTTACCACATGTTCGAGATCATGGCTCATCCGGAGTATGCCGAGCACTGGCTGCCCGCCGGCTCGGGCTCCCCGGTGGACTGGGATCGGACGTTCGAGGGCTACCGATCATGCGTGGACTGGCCGGCCAGCTATTTCTGGCGGGAGCTCGCGGAAACCTACCCCGACGCGAAGGTCGTCCTCACCGTTCGCGACCCCGCCGGCTGGTACACGAGCTTGCATGCCCTGATGACGAACGGACCTCGTCAGGCCTTCGAAGAGCACGCACACGAAGCCGGGAACACCGTCATGGCGGCCGTGGAGAGTCTCCGCCCGCTGCTGCAGAAGATCGGCCGGTCCGTCTTCGAGGAGGAGTGGCGCTTCGGCGAGAAGGCGCCGGATGAGATGTCGGCCATCGCCGCCTACCACCGGCACGTCGCCGCCGTCCGAGAGAGCCTCCCACCGGAACGCCTCCTGGTGTTCGACGTTCGCCAGGGGTGGGGTCCCCTGTGCGCCTTCCTCGGCGTGGACCCGCCTGCGGCCGAGCCGTTCCCCCACCTGAACGACGCCGAGTCCCTGCGCCGTTCCATAGAGAAACTGCTCATCGAAGGCCGCATCCCCTCGCCCTTCGATGCGAGAAATTGATCCCCCTCGTCGGCCGTACACGGGACTCCTGCTTATTGTCGGGAAGTCGCCCAAATCGATCAGGCCGAGAGGGGACGGGATCGTGCGTGATGCGGATGGTCCGAGCGTGGAGTGCGAGGTGCACATCGAAGCGGACCCGGCACGGGTGTGGGAGTTGGTAACGGACATCGAACTGCCGGCCAGGTTCAGCCCTGAACTTCAGCGGGTGCGATGGCTCGACGGCGCCGACCGTCCGGCGGTGAACGCCCGCTTCGAGGGCCACAACCGCAACGACATGCTGGGCGAGTGGCGGACCGTGTCGCACGTCGTCGAACTGGACGCGCCGCGCGTGTTCGCCTGGGCCGTGGTCGACCCGGACGGCCGGTTCGGCGCGGCCGCACCCGATCCGCGGACCCCGGTGGCCACCTGGCGGTTCGTCCTCGAGCCCGAGGCGGGCGGCACTCGTCTGGTCCATGGCGCGCGGATCGGTCCGGCGCCCTCCGGGCTCACCCTGGCGATCTCCCGTAGCCCGGAGCGGGTGGAGGCCATCGTCCGGTGGCGACTCACCGACCTGCGGGCCGGCATGGAGCACACGCTGCACGGCATCAGGTCCCTCGCCGAAGGCCCTCGTTAGCCGCTCGCCCATCTCGAAGTTCGGCCAGAGGGAGTTCGGCCAGGGGCTGGACACGGTGGGGGACGACGGCGGACAGGGCGATGACCGTGCTGCTGCGCCGTACGCCGGGGATGGTCAGGATGCGGTCGATGACCGACTGGATGTGCTCGTTGTCCCGGCCGGCGATGCGGCACCACACGTCGCCGGGGCCGGTGACGATGTACGCCTCGAGCACCTCGGGGATCGCCGCGAGCACGGCCGAGATCTCGGCGCGGGAGGCCTGCTCGACCTCCAGTGTGGTGAACGCCTGCACCGGATAACCCAGGGCTCGGGGGGACAGGTTCGGCCCGAAGTCGGCGACGACGCCGTCGGCGATCATCCGGTCGAGACGGGCCTGGACCGTACCTCTCGCCACTCCCAGCAGGCGGGAGACCTCCAGCAGGCCCGTCCTGGGATGCTCGCGGAGCAGACGGAGGATCCGTACGTCGAGCGTGTCGAGCCCGGTTCTTGCCAATCTGCGCACCTCCGCCGCTCGCGCTCGATCGTCGACTGCCAATTCGGCAGCAAAATGAGCGTTCGATTGCCCGGTCTGTCATCGCGAATCAGACTACGCCTGCACATATGGCAGTCATGGAGGTGGCAGATGGCACAGCAACACTCCTACCCGTTCGTTCCTTATCGCCCGGAACGGTACGCCGAGCAGGACATGATCACCCGAGGCCGGGAGTTCTACGAGCACCTGGATCGGCGCAGAAGCGTGCGCTTCTTCAGTGACGAGCCGGTGCCGCGCGAGTGCCTGGAGCTCGCGGTGCGGGCGGCCAACACCGCACCGTCGGGCGCGCACCAGCAGCCGTGGAAGTTCGTGCTGATCGGCGACGCCGCGACCAAGAAGCGGATCAGGGAGGCCTCCGAGGTCGAGGAGCGGCAGAACTACGAGGGCGGGCGGCTGCCCCCCGAGTGGCGCGAGGCCCTGGCGCCGCTGGAGACCACCTCCGACAAGGGCTACCTGGAGGTGGCGCCGTGGCTGGTGGTCTGTTTCGCCGAGAAGTACGGCATACGGCCGGACGGCAGGAGGGTCAAGCACTACTACGTCAACGAGAGCGTCGGCATCGCCTGCGGTTTCTTCATCGCCGCGCTGCACACGATGGGGCTGTCGACCCTCACGCACACGCCGAATCCGATGGCGTTCCTCAGCGAGATCTGTGCGCGGCCGGCCAACGAGCGGCCGTACATCCTGTTCCCCGTCGGCTATGCGGCGCAGGACGCCGAGGTGCCCGATCTGACCCGCAAGGCCGACGCACTGGTGACTTTCAGCCCCGAAGACGTGTTTGGGCCTTGAAGGGCGGCCTCCTCAGGGATACGATCACGATAACTATTAGGAAACTTTCTTAATAGAGCCGGGATGTGACTCTCCCCTGTACGGCTCGCGTCCGTCGCCTCCTGTGGCGCGGGCCGTACGGCTCCCCCCAACCATCTCGACCCCCTGAGGTGAACATGAAATTACGCGCCACCCTGGGCGGCGTGGCCGCCCTGGCGGCCCTGGTCCTGCCCTTGATCGCGGTTCCCGCGCAGGCGGCGGGCTCGGTCACCGCCACCTTCGCCAAGACCCAGGACTGGGGCTCCGGATTCGGGGGGAGCGTGACCGTCAGCAACGGCACGTCGTCGCCCGTGAACTGGAACGTGCAGTTCGACCTGCCCGCCGGGTTCTCGATCCCCTCGGCCTGGGACGCGACCATGGCCCGCAGCGGCCAGCACTACACCTTCACCCCGCCGAGCTGGGCCGGGGCACTGGCCCCCGGCGCGAAGCAGAGCTTCGGCTTCAACGGCAACCCCGGCAACTTCCCCGGCATCACGAACTGCACCGTGAACGGCAACCCGTGTGACGGCGGCGGCGGACCGGAGGTCCAGGTCCCCGGCAAGCCGGGCGCTCCGAGCGTCGGCACGACCACGGACAGTTCGATCTCCCTGTCGTGGGGCGCCGCCTCCGGCACGGTGACCGGCTACCGCGTCTATGAGGGTACGGCGCAGCGCGCCTCGGTGACCGGGACCAGCGCGACGATCTCCGGTCTGGCCGCCTGCTCCTCGCACACCTTCACGATCAAGGCGTACAACTCGGCGGGCGAGAGCCCGGCAAGCGACCCGATCTCCGGCTCCACCACCGGGTGCTCCAACGGCGCGCCCGGCAAGGTGGGAACGGTCACCGTGGGCTCGGTCAGCGACACCGGCCTGACCCTGACCTGGCCCGCGGCGACCGGCACCGTCACCGGTTACCGCATCCGCAGCGGCAACACGCTCGTGGCCACGACCACCGGGACCTCCCAGGCGATCAGCGGCCTGACCGCCTGCACGAGCTACTCCTACACGGTCACCGCGTACAACTCGGTCGGTGAGGGCCCGGCGAGCAACCCTGCCGACGCCACCACCACCGGCTGCTCGACCGGTCCGCTACCCAAGCGCTTCCTCACCGGCTACTGGCACAACTTCGACAACCATGCGGCCAAGCTGCTGAAGCTGTCGGCCGTGCCGAACGAGTACGACCTGATCGCGGTGGCCTTCGGCGAGGCCACCTCCACGCCCGGTGAGGTGAGCTTCAGCGTGGGCGCCGACCTGTCGGCCGGGCTCGGCGGCTACACCGACGCGCAGTTCAAGGCCGATGTGAAGGCCCTGCAGGCACGAGGCAAGAAGGTCATCATCTCGGTCGGCGGCGAGAAGGGCCGGATCCAGGTGGGCAGCGCGGCCGCCGCGACGAAGTTCGCGGACTCGGTCTACGGCCTCATGCAGAGCTACGGCTTCGACGGAGTCGACATCGACCTGGAGAACGGTCTCAACGCCACCTACATGGGCCAGGCCCTGCGCTCCCTGCGGGCGAAGGTCGGCGCCGGCCTCATCATCACGATGGCGCCGCAGACCATCGACATGCAGTCGACCGGCATGGAGTACTTCAAGCTCGCGCTGAACATCAAGGACATCCTCACCGTCGTGTTCACGCAGTATTACAACTCCGGCTCGATGCTCGGCTGTGACAAGGCGCAGGCCTACTCGCAGGGGACGGTCAACTTCATGACCGCGCTGGCCTGCATCCAGTTGGAGAACGGCCTGCGGCCCGACCAGGTCGCCCTGGGCCTGCCGGCCGGGCCGGGCGCCGCGGGCGGCGGCGTCGTCGCTCCGTCCCTGGTCAACCAGGCCCTCACCTGCCTGGCGACCAAGGCCAACTGCGGTACGTTCGTGCCGCCGCGGGCCTACCCGGAGATCAGGGGCGCGATGACCTGGTCCATCAACTGGGATGCCACCCACAACTGGAACTTCTCCAAGACGGTGAAGCCCCACCTCGCGACCCTCCCCTGATCAGTCCTCCCCTGATCGGCCTCCCCTGATCAGGAGCGGACGGGCCGTCGACGCCGGCGCGCCGGGAGCCTCCCCGACCGAGGTCTCCCTGCGCGCCGGTGTCGGCGTTTCGGGGAGCCCCCGAGCTCCGACGGGGAGGACGGGCCATCGGATCCGGTGAAGCGGGACCTTGGTCCCTGCCCTCACCCGGGGCATCCCGGAGACGCTGTCCCTCATGAAGAGAGCGGAGCGCCCCCGGGCTGTGCCGTACCGGTCGAAATGAGCCGATCCACAATGCGCCGGCCCGAAATGAGCCGGTCAGCGGTGTGCCGCCGGTCAGAGCCGCCCGATCCGCACCCGCCACACCTCGGGGCCGGACTCGACGTAGCCCCAGTCGAACTCACCCGGGTGCTGAGCGGCGAACTGGTAGTAGAGCGGCTTCGGGTCGTGATCGTTGACCAGCACGAACGCTTCGTTCGGCCGCAGGGCGCGGAAGGTCGCGAAGATCTCCTCGTGCCGTCGGCCGTGCACCAGGCGCCGTACGTCCAACTCGCCGTCCACAACCTGCGCGTTCGTCTCGGCGGCCGGGTCGTCGTGGCCGCCGCATGTGCAGGCGTGCCCCTGTGCCTGTTCCGCGGCCTCACCCGAACCGGGCTGCTCCGAGCCGTGCGCGTGGCCGGACTCACCGAGGATCTCGTGCATGCCGCCCAGCAGCGCGCCGAGGTCGACACCGGCGTCGACGAGCGCCGGGAGCAGGATGTCGTTCTCCTTCACCAGGTGCGACTGGAACATCGCGTTCAGCGCAGCGGCGGCGCCGGCGATCTCACCGGGAGTGCGGGCCTGCTCCAGCGCGTCCACAAGGTCGCGCAACTCGGTGTGCTCACCCATCATGGCGCGCACCAGCAGCGCCGCCTCGGTCAGCTTCGCGCCGGTGGCGTACAGCGTCTGCTCCTCGGCGATCGCGTGCGGAAGGATCTCTTCCCTGCAGAACGCGACCAGCGTCGCCTGCCGGGCGGTCGGAGAAGACAGCTGGTCGACCGCGCGCCCGATGGTGAGCGCGTGATCCGCCATCGTCCGGCCGAGCTTCCGGTGGTGATCGTGGATCGCCCGCACCGTGGCTTCCTGAGGTCCGGCCACCGGAGCGGCCTGTGCCTGTTCGCCGGTAACGGTCATGTACGGCTCCTCACCTCGTCCCGGCCCGGGGGCCGGCAGTGTGTTCTTCCCTCAAGCCGACGGCCGGAGGGGTTTTTCACGGTCTCCGATGTATTTATACTACAGACCGTGGAAACTCGACGAGTGACTAAGAGCACGGCCGACGGCGGCAGCGGCCAGGACATCGACCCGCGCGCCCATCGGGTGCTGGCGGACGTGAGTCGCGTGGCCGTTCTGGAGACCCTGCGGCGGGCGGACCGGCCCATGGCCATTCCCGAGATCGCCGCCGCGGTCGGGCTGCACCCCAACACCGTGCGCGGCCATCTCGCGCTCCTGGTCGAGCACGGCCACGCCACCGGCGGACGGGAAGACCGCGAACGGCCGGGCCGCCCTCGCCTGCTCTACTCGGCGACCACCCGCTCGCCGAACAGCCACTCGCCGAACGCCCACGAATCGTCGGACGCGGAGCGCGACGGCGACGATCGGCGCAACTATCGACTGCTCGCCGAGGTGCTGCTCGCCTACCTCGGCGGCCTGGGCGAGGACCGGAGCGCCGCCGCGATCTCCGCGGGCCGCGCCTACGGCAGGCGCGTCGGGAGACGCACCGGAAAACAGGCACCTCCCGGCGTCACGGCGACGGATGACGCGGCGGATGGCCCCCCTCACGCGGAGCCGGATGACCGCTCGCCGATGGAGGCCGCCCTGGGGGCGACGACGGCCGAGATCGTGACCCTGCTCGACGAGGCCGGCTTCGAGCCGCTGCCGGTCGGCGACGGCTCCCGCATCGAGCTGCGCCGCTGTCCGTTCCACGAGCTCGCCCAGTCCGATCCCGAGGTCGCCTGCGGCGTGCACCTCGGCCTCATGCAGGGAGCGCTCGCCGAGATGGGCGCGCCGTCCGAGGCCGTTCGCCTGCAGCCGTTCGTACGGCCCGACCTGTGCGTCGCCACCCTGCACGACCACGAGCATCACGACCACGAGCATCACGACCACGGACAGCACGACCACGGGGAAACCTCGTGCTCGTGCGATGGCGGCGGAGGCCCCGGATCATGAGCGCAGAAACCCCGCAGACCAGGGAGCGCGGAGCGGTTCCCCCGGCCAAGGCCGGAACCCCGCGCCCCGGAGCCGCCGTCAGCCGGCTGCCGCTGCTGGCGGGGGCCATGCTGTCGGTCATCGCCGGGCTCTGGGGCGGCCTGAGCCTGCTCGGCACCGGCGTACCCGTCCCCAACCCCACCCTCGCCACCCAGCACGGCCCGCTCATGGCGCTCGGCTTCCTGGGCACGCTCATCTCCCTCGAGCGCGCCGTCGCCCTCGGCCGCCCGTGGGGCTACGCCGCGCCCGCCCTGGCCGGCATCGGCGCGCTCGCGGGCGCCGCGGGGTTCGCGCGGCCCGGGCAGGTGCTGCTCACCGCCGCGGCCGGCTGGTTCCTCGCCGTCTATCTCGTGCTGCTCGCCCGTCGCCCCTGCCGCGAGGTCGTCGTCCAGATGTGCGGCGCCATCGCCTGGTACATCGGCGGTCTGCTGTGGCTGCGCGGGCTTCCGATAGCGGATCTGGTGCCGTGGCTGATGGCGTTCCTCGTGCTCACCATCGCGGGAGAACGGCTCGAGCTGGCACACGTGGGTTTCCTTCCCCATCAGGAGAAGGGCCGCCGCGCGAGCGACGGCATCCTCGCCGCCATGGGCGTGCTCGGCGCGGGCGTGGTCGCCTCGGTGCCCTGGCCGGTCATCGGATGGCGGGTGGCCGGGCTGGGCATGGTCGCACTGGCCGGGCTGCTGTCCGTCCACGACATCGCACGCCGGACCGTGCGCTCGACCGGTCTGCCGCGCTTCGCCGCCGTCTGCCTGCTCTCCGGTTACGCCTGGCTGACCCTGGCCGGCGCGCTCTGGGCGGTCTTCGGGCGGCCGGAGACCGGCGGCCTCTACGACGCGTCGCTGCACGCGGTGTTCCTCGGGTTCGTCATGTCCATGGTGTTCGGCCATGCGCCGGTCATCCTGCCCGCCGTTCTGCGGGTGCGGCTGCCGTACCACCCGATGTTGTACGGCCCGCTCGCGCTGCTGCACGCCGCCCTGCTGGTGCGGATCGCGGGCGACCTCGGCGGGCTGCCCGCCGTCCGCACGGTCGGCGGGGTGCTCGGCGAGGTGTCGCTGCTGGCGTTCGCCGGCTGCGCCGTGCTCTCCGGCCGCCTCGTTCCCACCCGTCGAACGGGGGCCGCCGGTCACACAGGGTCCGCCCGTCAAACCGGCCCTGCTCATCAGGCGGGAGCCGTCTCCCGCCCGTCTCGCTCTCACAAAATGGAGTCGTCATGACATCGGTCGATGTGCGCATCGGGACCCCGGGCCCCCGGCCGACGCCGCCGACGCGGCGTCGTTCGCGCGCCTCCTGGCATGCGAGGGCCAACGGAGTCGTGCTGGCCTGGCTCGCGCTGGCGGGCGTCGCGGCGCTCGCGCACGGCCGGCTGCCCGCTCCCGAGTGGCTGCTGATCCACGTTTTCCTGCTCGGCGCGGTGACCAACGCGATCGTGACCTGGACGGAGCACTTCGCGATCGCGCTGCTGCGCCACAGCGAGCCGGCGCAGTGGGTGCGCCCGGTCCGGCTCGCCGCCCTGAACACCGGCGTGGTGTCCGTGCTGTACGGCGCCACGCACGGCCCCATCCAGGTGGGGATCGCCGGCGCGGCGATCGTGGTCGGCGTGATCGGCTGGCATGTGGGGATCCTGGCCGTGTGGTCGAGACGGGCCCTCGGCGGCCGGTTCGCACACGTGGTCGCCTGGTACATCTGCGCGGGAGCCGCGCTCATCACCGGGGGGACGCTGGGCGGGCTGATGCTCGCCGGATGGCCGCCGCGTGTCAGCACCATGCGCCTGGAGGCCGCGCACATCCACGTCAACCTGCTCGGCTGGATCGGCCTGGCCGTGCTGGGCACGCTGTTCACCCTCTGGCCCACGGTGCTGCGCACGCAGATGGCGGACGGCAGCGGGGCGATCGCCCGCCGATCCCTGCGCCTGGCCGTTCCTGGCCTCGCGGTGACGGTGGGCGGGTTTCTCGGCGGAGCACGCTGGGTCGCGGTGGCCGGACTGCTGCTGTACGCCGCGGCGGCCGCGCTCGCCCTCGTGCCGTTCCTCCGTACGGCACGGCGTCGGCGGCCGCACACGCCGGCCGCGTGGATGCTCGCCGCGGGCACTGCCTGGTTCGTCGTCGCCGTGCTCACCGACCTGTCCGTGGTGGCCACCCGCGCCGCCGACCAGGTCGCGCATGGAATCGAACCGCTGGTGCCGTTCATCCTGGTGGGTTTCGTCGGGCAGACCCTCCTCGGCGCGCTGACCTTCCTCCTGCCCGTGGTGCTGGGCGGCGGACCGGCCGCGCTCAAGCGGAACGCGGCGCTGCTGGAACGGGGCTGGATCATCCGGCTGGCCCTGGTCAACGTCGCGGTGCCGCTGATCGCGTTGCCCGTGCCCGGCCGGGTGTCGCAGTTCGCCTGGGCGGCCGTGCTGGCCGCACTCGGGGCTTTCGTCCTGCTGGCCACCGTCACCGTGGCCCGCGCGCGCGGGCCGCGCGTGTCGCCCACGGCCGGCGGTGTGACGGTCGGCGTGCTGGCCACCGCGGTGGCCGTCGCCGTCGCGCTCAGCGGCGGGACGGGAGTCACGGCGCAGAACAGCGCACAGCGCACCGCCCAACTCGGGGCGGGCGTCCAGACGGTGGAGGTCACCCTGGTGGGCATGCGGTTCAGCCCCGGGAAGATCGAAGCGGCCCCGGGCACCCGGCTCGTGCTAAGGGTGACGAACCGGGACGCCCAGCAGCACGACCTGCGTCTCGCCACCGGCCAGCAGACTCCGATGCTCGGCCCCGGGCAGACCGCGACACTCGAACTGCCCCCGCTCACCGGCCCGATCGACGGCTGGTGCACGGTCCCGGGGCACCGAGCGGCCGGCATGACCATGCGCATCGAGGTCAAGGGCGCCGCCGGATCCGGCCCGGCCACCGGATCGAACCCAATGGATCACATGGATCAGATGGATCACGCCGCGGCGGGCCCGCTCAATCTGGCCGCTCCGATGAGCACGGGATGGCGCCCGTACGACGCGACGCTGCGGCCCGCGCCCGGCGGCACCGAGCACAAGATCGAGATCCGCGCGGTCCAGAAGGAGATCGAGGTCGCGCCGGGAGTGCGGCAGCGGATGTGGACCTTCGGCGGCACCGTCCCCGGACCCGTGCTGCGGGGCAAGGTCGGCGACGTGTTCACGGTCACACTGATCAACGATGACACGATGGGGCACGGCATCGACTTCCACGCCGGATCGCTCGCGCCCGACGTGCCCATGCGCACCATCCAGCCCGGCGAACGTCTCACCTACCGGTTCCGGGCCGAGCACGCCGGGGCCTGGCTCTACCACTGCTCGACCATGCCGATGCTCCAGCACATCGCCAACGGCATGTACGGCGCGGTCATCATCGATCCGCCGAAGTTGGCCAAGGTGGATCGGGAGTACGTGCTCGTCCAGGGTGAGCTGTACCTCGGGCAGCCGGGCAGCACCGCCCAGGTCGCCAAGATGCACGACGGCCGGCCCGACGCCTGGATGTTCAACGGCACCGCCGCCGGATATGACCACGCCCCGCTGACCGCCCGCCCCGGCGAGCGGGTCCGGGTGTGGGTGGTCGCCGCCGGACCGGCCTCGGGAACGGCCTTCCACATCGTGGGGGCGCAGTTCGACACCGTCTACAAGGAGGGCGCCTACCTGCTCCGTCCGGGTGACGGCGGGGGCTCCCAGGTGCTCGATCTGGCCGCCGCCCAGGGCGGTTTCGTGGAGACCGTCTTCCCGGAGCCGGGCCACTATCCTTTCGTCGATCATGACATGCGCCACGGCGAGGCGGGCGCACACGGCATCTTCGAGGTGACCCGTTGACCTGGTGGTCCGTCATCCGCTTCCTGCACGTCACCACCGCGGCGCTGTGGGTCGGCGGGCAGCTCACCGTCTCCCTCGTCGTCCTCCCGCTGGCGCGGCGGCTCCTGGAGACGGACCAGCGCGCCCGGGTGCTCCGCGAGGTCGGCCGCCGCTTCGGGATGTTCACGGGGGCGTTCTTCCTGCCCGTGCAGATCTCAAGCGGGATCGCCATGGCGTTGCACAAGGGGGTCACCTGGGAGTCGCTCACCTATCCCGGCTACGGCCGGACGCTCGCGGCCAAGCTGCTTCTCTTCGTCCTCGTCATGGTCGCGGCCGCGTTGCACGGGTGGGCCAACGGCAGAGGCATGGCCATGTTCGCGCGGAGCATGGCCATCGCCTCGCTCGTCGGCTCGGTCGGCATCGTCCTCCTGGCCACCGCCCTGCCGGTCACCTGACCCCTTGGGGGGTCTTCTGTGCTGACAGGTCGGTGAAGAGGTTCTCCCAGAGAGGCATCACCGCGCCACGGCCGTAGTCCCTGGCGGTGACGGCCGCCGCGGCGCCGAGCCGTACCCGCAGGTCCCGGTCGGCCATGAGCCGGTCGAGGGCGGCGGCGAGCGCGTCGACGTCCTTCGGCGGGACGAGGAGGCCGTCGACTTCGTGGGTCAGCACGTCCGCCGGGCCCGTCGGGCAGTCGAAGGCGGCGATCGGCAGCGCATGCGTCATCGCCTCGATCATCACCATGGGCAGGCCTTCGAAGCGAGAGCTGAGCGCATAGATGGACGCCTTCGCCAACTCGTCGTGCAGCCGGTTCGTACGGCCGCGCATGGAGACGCGCCCGCCCAGGCCGTACTCGTTGATGAGCCCGCGCAGCTGGTCCCGCCTCGGGCCGCTGCCGAAGACGCACAACCGCCATTTCGGGTGCCGCCCGGCCACCTGGGCGAACGCCCGGAGAAGCAGATCGAACCCCTTCTGCGGGACGAGACGGCCGGCGGCGATCACAACCTGGTTCTCCTGCTGTGAATGCTCGCCGTCCACGACGTCGACCGCGTTGGGGATCCGCACGATCCTCGCGGCCGGCAGCAGGCTCTGGTATTCCCGCTGATTGGTCCCGGTCAGTACGGCTATGGCATCGAACCGACCGTAGTGGCGGGCGATCTCCTGCCGGACCGTCTCCGGGTAGGCGACCAGGTTCATGTGCTCCTGCGCGATGCGCACGACCGATTCGGGGGTGCGACGGGCCGCGATGAGGTTCAGCGCCGGCCTGGTGGTGATCAGAATCCCGCCGTCGAGCGAGGAGACGTAGTCGATGACGGCCCTCTCCACCCGTTCGGTGAAGTATCCCGCGGCGAACTCTCCCTGCGGCACGATCTTGCCGCGGACCCTCCGCCAGACACGGCGGCCGAGCGTGTCGGGCCGCACGCCGTCCCGCTGGTCGACGAGCGCGGTGAGCGTGACACCCGGGTCGATGCGGAACTGCGGTTCGTCGCGGCGCCGTACGACACTCACGATCTCGACGTCGTGGCCGAACGCGGCCATCGCGTTCGCCTGGTTGATCACGGTCCGGATGGTGCCGCCCATGCCGTAGGCGTGCAGGAGCATGTAGCGGATCCTCATGACGGCCTCACCGACGTCGACAGGTAGTCCCAGCTGCGGCAGATGGGTTTCAGCGCCTCGGGAACCGACTCGGGGTCGGGCAGCTCCCGGCCGGGCTGCACACTGCCGGTACGGATCTTGTCCTTCCAGTCGCCGAGCCCTTTCCGCAGCACCGCCTGCTCGCCGTACTCCAGCATCGTCGGCTCCCAGGGCACGCCGAGGAACTCGCAGATGGCCCGGGTCTCCCGCTCGGGGTCCTCGGTCAGGTCCTCGTAGCGCACGGTGTGGCCGGTCAGCGCCTTCCTGGCCCGCTGCACCGCCTTCATGTATCGCAGTGCGTCGGCCACCGCCTCGTCGAAGGTCCGCCTGTCCGGGCTGGCCTCGTGCCAGGAGGCGGCGATGGACGCGGGATGACGCAGCAGGAAGATGTACCTCGCGTCTGGCCAGCAGGTGGCGATGCGCTGGTGGGCGAAGGCGTTGGCGGGCGTCTTGTCCACGATGAAGCGCTTGCCGCTGCGTACGAGCTCGCGGTGCAGCACCCGGTCCCACAGCAGGTGCTCGAGATCGGCCCGGTTGTTGCCGAGTGCCTCCATCGCCCGTTCGGCCAGGGAGGTGCCGAACCCCACACTCAGGCGGCGCACGTGCAGTTCGTGTGGAGCGTGAAGCTGGGAGTGAGCGTTCAGGATCGCGCGCAGCAGGGTGGAGCCCGACCGCACAGGGGAGATGATGAAGATCGGCGCTGTCAGCAGCCGATCGTTTTCCGGGTCGGCCGGCGGCCGTACGGCCGCCGCCTCATCCGGTCGAGCCTGCCCCGGCACGGCGGGAGAGGCCGCCGCCGGGGCCGCGGAACCCGCGTTCCCCACCCGTTTGATCTGTATCCCGGTGTACCTGACCAGCGCATCGTTGACCTTGCGGTGCCATGCCATGCCGCCCCAAGTTACCGATGCTTCCTGGAAGATAGCTGAGAGTTACCCTCAAAAACCGACATAGAGTGCAAAGCGCCAAATATGCCATCAAGCGGGCAGCGTCCTCGCCGCTCTACATAACGACTGAGAAGAGGGATGCTGTCGGCCCTTCACGGATGGATTGACAGCGGCTAAGTTTCCCGATCAGTACCACTACGGGGGACATTTCCTGACATTGGACCCGAAGGAGAGCCCAATGCCCTTCACCCTTGGCAGAGGGGTCGGCGCCGCCACAGCGGCCGCCGCTCTCGTGCTCCCGCTCGCGCTGGCCACACCCGCGAGCGCGAACCCCAAGCCCGCTCAGCTGATCAATTCGGTCGTCGCTTCGGCCGTCAAGCAGCACCTGCAGAAGTTCCAGCAGATCGCCAACGCCAACGGCGGCAACCGCGCGGCCGGCAGCCCCGGACACGACGCGTCCCGCGACTACGTGGCGGGCGTGCTGAAGAAGGCCGGATACAAGGTCACGCTCCAGCAGTTCGACTTCCCCTTCTTCTCGGAGAACTCCCCCGCCGTACTGCAGCGGACCGCGCCGAGCCCCAAGACCTACTCGGCGGAAGACTTCACCATCATGACCTACTCCGGGTCCGGTGACGTGACGGCCGCCGTGCAGAACGTCGACCTCGTGCTGCCGCCCGGCGCGCCGAACTCCTCCTCCTCCGGTTGCGAGGCCGCCGACTTCGCCGGATTCACGGCGGGTAGCATCGCCCTGATGCAGCGCGGCACCTGCTCCTTCCAGGTGAAGGCGGAGAACGCACAGGCCGCCGGCGCGGCCGGGGCCATCATCTTCAACGAGGGCCAGCAGGACCGCACCGATCTCCTCAACGGCACCCTGGGCGAGCCGTCGGTCACGATCCCCGTGGTCGGCACCACCTTCGCAGCCGGCCAGGAGCTCTCGGCCGCCGGGACCGTGGCCCGGCTCAAGACGGACACCACGAGCGCGGTGAAGACCACGCACAACGTCATCGCGGACTCCAGGTGGGGCGACCCGAAGAAGGTCGTTCACCTCGGCGCCCACCTCGACAGCGTGCCCGAAGGGCCGGGCATCAACGACAACGGCTCGGGCAGCGCCGCGATCCTCGAGGTCGCCCGGACGCTCGGCAAGATCCCCACAAGGAACAAGCTGCGCTTCTCGTTCTGGAGTGCTGAGGAGTTCGGCCTGCTCGGCGCCGAGCACTACGTGGCGAACCTGTCGGCCCAGGAACTGGCCAACACGAAGCTGTACCTCAACTTCGACATGGTCGGCTCGCCGAACTACGCCCTGAAGATCTACGACGGTGACGACTCCGACGGCGAGGGCGCACCCGCCGGCCCGGCCGGATCCGACCAGATCGAGAAGCTCTTCGAGAAGTACTTCGACGCCCTCCGCCAGAAGCACGTGGGCACCGACTTCGACGGCCGGTCCGACTACGGGCCCTTCATGGACGCGGGCATCCCGTCCGGCGGCCTGTTCACCGGCGCCGAGGGCATCAAGACCGCCGAGGAGCAGAAGATGTTCGGCGGCACCGCCGGCCAGGCCTACGACTCCTGCTACCACCAGGCCTGCGACGACATCTCCAACATCAACGACAAGGCGCTGGCCCTGAACACGGGCGCCATCGCCACCGCCGCCGTGACGTACGCGTACGCCACCAAGCTGCCCGGCGAGGGCGCGCCTGCCACCGCCCGTACGGCCGCCGCGTCGGTCGCGTCCACCCCCGGCACCGAGGCTCCCAACCACGAGCTCACCCGGTAAGGACGATCCCCAGGTGATTTGAACGGCGACGAGCCCCGAGAAATCGGGGCTCGTTCGCTTTGCCGGGCCCGGGGTCGCCCCGGCCACCGTTTGCTTGATGACCTCAGGGGTATCTGGCGCGCATGTTCGCCCCGTCAGATCTGGATGTGCTGATCCCCACCCGAGACCGCTCCGGTGCACTCGCGGTCACGCTCTCCGGCCTGGCGGCCCAGACCGTCGCCGGATTCCGTGTCGTGATCTCCGACCAGTCGGGGAGCCCGGTCGGCGAGGACCCCCTGGTGGCGGCGGCGACGCGGATCCTCTCCCATCGCGGCCGGCCCGTCGAACTCCACCGCCACGTCCCGCCACTGGGAATGGCGGAACAGCGGGCGTTCCTGCTCGACCGGGCCGATCGACGGCTGGTGCTCTACCTGGACGACGACGTGTGGCTGGAGCCGGACGCGGTGGAGGTGCTGCTGGCCGCGATGGGACGGCTGCGCTGCGGTTTCGTCGGCTTCGCCCTGCACGGCCTGTCCCACCGGGACGACGTACGCCCCCATGAGCTGTCGCCGTACGAAGCGTGGAACGGCGAGGTACGGCCCGAGCGGGTGCGGCGCGAAACCCCGGCGTGGCGGCGGTACACGCTGCACAACGCCGCCAACCCCCTGCATCTCGCGGAAAGAATCGGGGACGCCGACCGGGGCTGGCAGCCGTACAAGGTGGCCTGGATCGGCGGATGCGTGCTCTACGACCGCACCCGGTTGACGGCCTGCGGCGGGTTCGACTTCTGGCGCCGCGTCCCGCCCCGGCACGCGGGTGAGGACGTCGTCGCACAGTTGCGGGTCATGGAGCGGTACGGCGGAGCCGGGCTGCTGCCCAGCCGCGCCTACCACCTGGAACTGCCCACCACGGTCACCGACCGCCGCGCCGAGTGCTACGACTACGTGTTCGAGGCGTCGTGAGCGCGCTGGTCGACGGCGTCCGGCGCATCGCCGTGCTGCGCGCCAACGCGCTCGGCGACCTGCTGCTGGCGCTGCCCGCGCTGGAGGCGCTGCGCCGCGCCTATCCGGTCGCGCGGATCACCCTGCTCGCCAGGTCCTGGCACGCCGACCTCCTCACGGGCCGGCCCGGTCCGGTGGACGAGGTGATCGCGCTGCCGCCGATCTCCGGGGTGTCCGAGGCGGCCGATGGGCACCGCGCCCCCGACGACCTCTTCGACGAGTTGCGCGGTCACCGATTCGATCTCGCCGTGCAGATCCACGGCGGCGGCCGCTACTCCAACCCGTTCGTGCGGCGGCTGGGCGCGCGGGTGACCGCCGGGCTCTGCTCCCCCGACGCCGAACGCCTCGACCGCTGGGTGCCGTACGTGTACTACCAGCACGAGGTGCTGCGGTACCTGGAGGTGGCATCCCTGGTGGGGGCGACGACCGACGCCGTCGAGCCCCGTCTCGCCGTTACGGACGCCGACCGGGCCGAGCTGGCACGTGTGCTCGGCGAACCGCGGCCCGGACTGGTGGCCCTGCATCCCGGCGCGAGCGACCCGCGGCGCAGGTGGCCGGCCGAACGCTTCGCCGCCGTCGCGGACCGGCTCGGCCGGCCCGTCGTCATCACGGGCACCGGCAAGGAACGGGACGTGGTCGAGGAGGTCGCGGCCGCGACCGGGACGTCGTCCGTACAGGTCGTGGACATGCTGAGCGTCGGCGGGCTGGCGGCGCTGTACGAGCGCTGCGCACTGGTGATCTCCAACGACAGCGGCCCCCGGCATCTGGCCGCCGCCGTCGGCACCCCGACCATCGGGATCTACTGGTGCGGCAACCTCGTCAACGCCGGACCGCTGACGCGCACGCGGCACCGGCCCCTGGTCTCCTGGACCGCCGCATGCCCGGTCTGCGGCGCCAGCGGGGTCGATCTCACCGTGGCGCGCTGCCCCCACGACGCCTCGTGGGTGGCCGAGGTCACCGTCGACGAGGCCGCCGAGCAGGCCGCCGACCTGCTCGGCCTCGGCTGACCCCGGCCCTTCTGGGCTCCTCTGGCCGGTCGAAGGTAAAAGAAAAGGAGAGGCCCGCGGGGCGGGTGTAAACACAGGGTAATCGGTGAACAACCTTCGGTGAACATCACATGGCCGACCCCTCCCGGCGAGAGCGATGCGAACCGAAGGGAGACATCGTGACGATCGCCAAACGGATCATCCCCGTGCTCACGGCCTGCGCCACGGCGGGGTGGCTCATGATTTCGAGCCCGTCCGCCCAGGCCGACGCGGCCCGCCCCGATCCCCAGTCCATGAAGACCGGAACCACCGTGCAGGCGCATCGCCCGGCGCTCACCTGCGCCTACAAGGTGCGGCACGTCCGCCACTCCAGCTTCCTCAACGTACGCAGAGGCCCGGGGGTGAAACATCGGCCGGTGGGCAGGCTGACCATGGCCAATGGCCGCTTCGCCGGTGCCTGCTCAGCGTCGAGAGGCTGGGTGGCGGTCAAGACCAGGAACGGCAGGCTCGGCTGGGCGCACGCTCGCTACCTGCACAGGGTGCATTCCACCCCCGCGATCAGGATTCCCGACCTCGCGTGCGCCTACCAGCTCAGGAAGGTGCACAACAAGGGCTACCTCAACGTCCGCAGGGGTCCGAGCGTCCGCTACCGGCCGGTGGGCAGGCTGCGGGTGGCCGACGGGCGGTTCGTCGGATCCTGCGGCAGCAGGCACGGCTGGGCCGCGGTGAAGGCAGCGAACGGCCGGGAGGGCTGGGCCTCCACCCACTACCTGCACAAGGTGAACTGACAGACCACTCCGGAAACCACGACTACTCCGGAAAACCAACCCCCGCCCCGCCTCCGGCCATCCCAGCGGCCGGGGGCGGGGTTCCTTTGGACTCGGCGGCAACCAGTGGCGTTGTAGTCCGACGAATATAGGCGGCGTGCTTCATGCACCTCGGCTAACGGGTTCGCCATGAGTGTGAAGGCAGCGGTGACACCCATCGATCGCGCCCCTGCCCAGATCCGCGTCGTCGGCCTCGCGTACAAGTCGACTGTACAGACCACCGCGCCGCATCAGTCCGTCGTGAGTTCCCTGTTCGGCGAGACGTCCATCGTCAACGACCAGGATCTGGTCCGCGTCACGAATCGTGGACAGTCGGTGAGCGATCACCAGGCAGGTTCGCCCCTCCAGGAACGGCCGGAGTGCCTTCTGAATCGCTTTCTCAGTGACAGTGTCAAGGTGGGCGGTCGCCTCGTCCAGGACGACGATCTCGGGCGCCTTGAGGATCAGGCGGGCTATCGCCAGTCTTTGACGCTCTCCACCGGACAGATGGACTCCCCGATCCCCGAGCACGGTGTCGAGTCCGTCGGGAAGCTTCTTGATCACATCCCACAACTGAGCGGTACGGCATGCGCGTACGATCTCGTCCTCGTCCGCACGAGGAGACGCAAGCAGCAGATTCGCCCTGACGGTGTCGTTGAACAGGAAGATATCCTGCGTCACGACACCGACGGCTTGACGAAGGGAGGACAGGGTCACAGCACGTACATCTTGACCCCCGATCTCGATCCGACCCGAATCGACATCCCATGATCTTGTCAGCAGACGGGCGATCGTCGACTTGCCGGTGCCGGAACGGCCAACGATCCCTACCGTGGTACCCGCCCTCACGCTGAAGCTCATCCCATCGAGGACTCTGGCACGACCGCCACGCGCCGCCATCGCTCCTTCCTCAGTTTCGACGCTCAGTGAAGCGAGCACGCTCGATTCCCTCGGTGGGTATGAGAAGCCCACATCTGAGAAAGTGACAGAGGAACCGTGAACCGGCCGCGCCCTGGGCTGCTCTGTGACCGCAGGAGGGAAATCCAGGACTTCCTGTATACGCTCAAAACTGACCTTCCCCGCGACCAGTTCCAACTTGGCTCCAGGCAGTGCGGTGATAGGCCCGTAGACGCCCGCGATTAGAGCGATCATCGCCACCAGTCCGCCGACGGACATGTGACCTACTGTGGTCAGAAGCCCACCCACGACATAAACAGCCGCGGTGACGAGTGCGATCAACAGGGTCAGAGACACTCCAAGCCGCGCCTCGATCATCCCGGCACGGACCGACACATCACGAAGGCGATGAGCCCGGCCCCGGAAGTGATCGACCTCCCTGTCCCGGTCACCGAAAAGACGGATGATCTCTGCTCCGCCCGGGCTCAGCCGTTCGGCGGCCATCGCGTCCAGATCGGCAGTCGCCACCAGCGCCTGCTGGGCAAGAGGGCGCTGGGCTCTGCCGAAGACCATTGTCAACCCGTATACGACCGGTGCGAGGAGGAGAACCGCGAGAGCTACCCGCCACTCGATCAGGATGATCGCGGTCCCCGCGAACACCAGCGTCATCAACGCGGATGCCACCGTGGGGAGCGTACGGTGAATCACATTGCGTATGCCCTGAACGTCTCCATGGAGTCGGGCAACGACCGCCCCGGTCCTGGATGCGGCGAAGAATCCGGCGGACTGTCGTTGGAGATGGTCGAAGAGATCGACGCGCAGCGTCGCCACCACCCCCTCGCCGAGACTCAATCTCAGTCTCCGCTCGACCAAGGTCGTCCCCGCTGCCAGGATCCCCACAGCCACCAGCGCAGAGCCCAGGATGCCGATTCGCCACAGGTCGTGTTCCAGCACCCCTTCGTCGATAAGTCGCTGCCCGAGCATCGCCGGCACGACGGCGAGCACCGCGTTGACGGCGACCACCGACAGGAGAAACAGAATCCTGGTCCGGAAAGGCCTCAGAAGTAAGGACGGAGTCAGCAAGCCACTATCCGCTGTCACCTCGTCACCTCTCTAGTGATCCACACGCCGAACACGAGGGCTGCGAGCATCACGGCGACAGGTCCGCTGACGATCGTGACCAGGAGGGAGGCGGGAATCGGCGGAAATCCCACACCGGCGTTCAGCGAGAACGGGGTCAGAAGAGCCACGGTAACCGCCGCACCGACAGCCAAGGCGGTACCTGTAACGAGTACCGACTCCCAGGCGAGCATCGTACGGATCTGCGCCCGTGTACCGCCGAGATGCCGAAGGCTGTCCAGTTCCGCGCCCCTGCCGCCGAACGAGCCGAGCAGGTTGTTCGCCGACGCCAGCACCAGGAATGCCACGAAAACCAGGATCAGCAGTTGCGACGGTTGGTTGGACCTGCTGTTCTCGTCCCTGAGCCAGCGTCGCCATTCGTCTTGGTCGCTCACCTTGATTGATGACGGGGTCCCGCCGGCACGGCCCAGATCAGCCGCGATGCGGGCCGGATCACCGCCCGGAGTGAGCCGTACATGTATAGAAGAGTACGTAGCGACCGGAAACTTGCCGGTAAGAGCGCGAACGTCCACCAGCACGTCTCCGAGCCAGGCGTATCTTTCGTAGATCGCGGTGACTCGCAGTGTGACCGGCTGCGGTTGCCCGGGGGCGACGATGGCGATCCGGTCGCCGACCGTGACTTTCCGTTCGACGGCATAGGCGGTGCTGACGGCGACCGTTTCGGCCCCCATCTCGGCCAGTGATCCCTTCGTCAATCGCAGGTCGGCGATGTCGGAGACGGAACCGGACACCACCTCGATCCGATCCAGGCCCCGGGCTTCGGCGGTGACCAGTGATGTCGGAAGCAGGAGACCTTCGAGGCCGACTGCGGCAGCCACCCCGGGAATCTTCTCGATGGCGGACCGGACCGCCTCCGCGAGCCCACCGTCACTTGTCATGACATAGCTGCCGTGCATGTGGGAGCGGCCCTCTTCCGCGATCCGCTGATCTGTCACCGGCTGGATGCCCAGGAGCACCCCGCCCAGGATCGACCCAACCATCAGGGGAATCGCGACCGAAGCATAACGGCGGTGGCTGAACGACATGTTGGCCACGGCGAGGAAACCCAAGGCGCTGCGCCGCACTCTCCGGCGACCCGCGGCCGCGACCCCCATTATCAGCCAGGGTCCGAGAAGCCCGAACGCGACCAGTGTGAGCAGGAGGAGCCCAAGAAGCAGGCTGGCTGCTCCGGCACCCGCCTCCGTACCGGCGAGCAGAACGAACATCGCACCCGCACCGGCCAGCGCAACCAGGCCGATCCCGGTCCGCCATCTCCCAACGCGGCGCCCCTCCGTCTGCACCTCACCGATGACGTCCTCAGGGCGATGGGCCAGTGCCCGCCGGGTGGCGCCCAACGCGACGAGCTGAGCAACCACCAGGATGATCCCCGCCGCCTCCAGCGGAGGTGCTATCCCGTAGGAGAGCCGGAAGGCGGGACTCAGAGCGCCGATGCCGACAAAGAACATGGCCAGCCCGTTCGCTACCAGAGCCCCCACCGGCACAGCGACCACCATGGCGAGGACGGCCATCAGGAGGCCCTCGCCTGCGAGCATCGCCCGGATTTGACGGGGGGTCGCTCCGATCGCACGCAGCAGTGTGATCTGCTGCCCTCTGCGTCGCACGGACAGACCCATCGCCCCCGTGAGGACGACGGCGGAGAGCATCACCGTGAAAACCGCCACGGTGATGACTGCGGATTCACTCGTCGAGGCATCATCACGTAGATTGCCTTCGGCCGCTCCGAGGTCCTCTCCCCTCGACACCTTCAGAAGAGACCGGGAAGCGATCACGCTGTCCAGCCTCCGAGCCAGGACGAGCGTGTCGGAGCCCGCGGCCGGATAGACACCCACCGCATCCACGTGGTTCCCCGTACCGCTCAGCCGTACGGCCTGCGTGGGGTGAAAGAAGACAGCCGATTGATAGATCCAGTCCGCTCCGGCCGCAGCGCTCGCGACCCCCGCGACGCGGAACCTGCCAGTGGTGCCGTTGACGGACAGGATGACCCACTGACCCGGGCGCGCCGCGCTCCGCTCCGCGAGCCGGGCGTCCAGGACGACCTCGTTCTCATTCGAAGGCGGCGCTCCCGTCCGAACCGTGAACGGCGTGAGCACCGAACTGTCCCAAGCATGGCCGAGCGATCGCGCACCGGGTACGGCTACCGGGTTCCCCCGATCGTCGAGAAGGCTCACCGGGAAGGTCCGTTCAGGAACCAGCCGTTCCACGCCCTGAACGCGTTGCAGGTCGGTGAGCAGGTCGTCAGGGATGGCGCCTCGGCGCATGTCCGGGTCTTTCGGATGGACCACGATCGGCACACCGCCGTACCGCTCCGTGGGAAGGTGGGAGTGCCGTCCGGAGTCCAGCAGGAACCCGATTCCGCAGATGAGCGCTCCGGTGAGCGCGAGCGTGGCGAACGCGCCGACGACAGTGCTCCTGGTCTTGGTGATCGTGCGCCACGCCAGGCGTATCATGCGCGTCGCTCCAGCCTGTTCATACGGGAGGCGACTGCATCGCTTGTGGGTTTCTCCAGCTTGTCGACGACCGTACCGTCGGCCAGGAACACCACCCGGTCGGCGTGCGCGGCGGCCACTGGGTTGTGCGTCACCATGACGACGCTTTGGCCCATGGTGTCCACGGCCGTCCGCAGCCCGTCGAGGACCTGCTGACCTGCGTGGCTGTCCAGAGCGCCGGTCGGCTCGTCGGCGAAGATCACGTCGGGACGGCCCAGCAGCGCCCGGCAGACGGCTACCCGCTGTTGCTGCCCGCCGGACAGTTCGTGGGGGCGATGCCCCGTCCGCTCCTCGAGGCCGAACTTCCTGATGAGTTCGGCCAGCCACTCCCTGTCGATCTCGCGCTTGTCCAGCAGCGACGGCAGGGTGATGTTCTCCTCGGCGGTCAGGGCGGGCAGCAGGTTGAACGCCTGAAACACAAACCCGATCTTCCGTCGGCGCACCACCGCGAGCTCCGCCTCTGGCATTGCCGTCAGCTCCAGGTCGCCGAGGCGGACAGATCCAGATGTGGGACTCATCAACCCGGCTGCGCATTTCAGCAGGGTGCTCTTGCCCGAGCCGGAGGGGCCCATGACCGCGGTGAACTCCGCGGCCGTGAAGGAGATGTTCACCTTCCGCAGGGCGACCACAGCCGCCGACCCCGTTCCGTACGTGACATCCACATCGGCCAACAGAACGACGGGATTTTGGGGCGTGTCCACTCTCGCAGGTCCTGCTTTCCTCACCGAACGTTCCGCCGTCATCCCGTCTCCTCGCTAGCCGACCTTGCTAACCTTCGGAAGGCGGGTGGTCCAGCTATCACCTGGACCACCCGCCCTCTTCATTTCATCACCGAGAGACGACGGGCAACCCTGAGATCTGCCGTCTCTCGCTCAATGGGCACTGCCCGATGGATCAACCGCAGGCGAAGAGCGAGATCTCGCTCGGCTTGTGGTCTCCACAGGACCACCAGCTGACACCGCTGTTGGCGAGGGCACCCACCGAGTGGGACTGGGCGGCCATGCCCTGCAGGTCGTACACGGACATCTCTATCTCCTTTCTCTTCCTTCTTCAGGTTGAAGAAGGAACTTCTCCGGAACCGGGCGGCCCCGGAAGCCTGTATGGGTCAGGACAGGAACGGAAGACAGACGGTCTCACCATCTCTGCGGATGCCGTTCGCCGCCGCGAGCGCCAGCATGACGCCGGCGGAGCCGGTCGCGAGATCCATGGAGTAGCGGAGCAGCTCGTTTCCGGGGAACACGATATCTTCGTCACGCCGAAGTGAGTGCCAGTCCAAGCCTCGTGCCTGTGCCATGACCGCGTCATTCTCCAGCGGCCTGCGAGCCTGCCCCGCGGTCGCGTTGAACAGGAGCATCCCGGCCCTGCCATCGAATAGGCCGGAAAATACATAGAAGTCAGACTGAGCCGCCGTCTGAATCATTGATAGCTTCTTCTGGAGCTCGTCGTCATGACGGACTCGCAGGTAGTGGCGGAGCGCGAATCCTATTCCGATACTGCCGACACGAAGGTACGGTACCGACCGCCATCCCTCGTTGACCACGAGCGCTCCGCGGTCATCGACGACACATCGGCGGAGGTCCTGGTCAAAGGCCGTCCGGGCGCTTTTCAGGTATGCCTCTTCACCCGTGTGTTCGAACATGTGCACCAGGAAAAGCGCGATTCCGGACGACCCGTGCATGAGCCCGGCGACAGGCCCCTCCCCACCGCTCGTCTCCGGCACGTCCTCCGGCCCGCCGAGGCGTCGCCGCAAGATGTCGGCGATCCGCGCCGCTCGATCCAGGTACGCCCCGTCACCGGTGCCGTCGGCGAATGCCAGCCAGTTGAGTCCCATTCCGGCCAAGCCGTCGTAGAGGCCGTTGCCGTACCGTTCCCAGTCGTCCTTCATCTTGCTGCGCAGCAGATCCGTCGCCGCATCACCGTGACCAAGCTTCCACAGCGCGTAGGCGACCCCGTGAGCACCGTCGTAGAAACCACCCGGAAGCCGGCCTGGATCGCGCAGCGCCTGTTCGATGAGCCAGCGCTCCCCCGCCTGGTAACGCCCCGCGTCGGCGATATCCATCGCCCAGAGGATGCCGGCCGCTCCACAGGCGAACGCCAATCCCCCACCCTCGGCAAACTGCGCGATATCTCCGGGGAAGAGACGATCTGTGCGGTCGAGGGATGCGCTAGCGAGAATCGCCCGCTTCATAGAGTCCCGCGTGTGCGGCCACGACTCGGCTGATAGTTCGATACCGAGATCGTTGGACCTTCCATGGCCTTCCCGGCCAGCGCCGGAGACCGTCGCGACGGCGTCATCCAGAAAGCTCTGCGGCACATCGAAGGTCTTAGCGATCATTACGGCGAGGTGACCGGCCTTCTCCACGTTCAACCGGACGAGCATCGTCAACGGCACGAAGAGGGAGAGCTTCAGGGCAGCCAGTGCATACTCGTCGACATCGGTTCCCTGCCTGTCCCTCGGCGCTCCGAATCCTGGGTGCTCCAGCGTGATCTGCCGCTCCTCGCCCACCCGCCAGCTCACCTCGAAGTCGACAAGGGTTGTACGTATCTCCTCTCCGTTATCGAAAACGATGATGTTGAAAGGATGGAGGTCGCCGAATATGATCCCTCTGCCGTTCACCGCCCGTACCGAGGCGGCGACCGACTCCCACACACGCACAGCCCACCGGCGGTACTCAGAGACTTCGGCCCGATTGCGTAGATCGCCAGTCAGGGGAGTCTTCACGGCGTAGAGCCGATTGAGCGGTGTCCCCTCGACGAACTCCTCGATCAGGAACTCGTGGTCGCCCAGAGTGCAGTAATTCACCAGTTCGGGAACGCATGGGAGACCTTGCAACTGCTCCAGGACGTCCCGCTCGGCCCGCAGGCGCATGACCGCATCACGTCCGGCCGTATCCAGGCCCGCATACGGACGCGCCTCTTTGATCAGGAGCCTACGCCCCGTCGCGCGGTCCCTGCCTTCGTATACGCCACCCCCGTTGGAGAAGTGCAGCGCATCGACTATCTGGTAAGGAAAATCCTCGACCTTCGATTCTCCGCGCCGTTCAAGCTCTCCCAGTAGGAAATCGGGGATGTGCACCCAGTCTGGCGGACTGAATACAGGGCCTCGAGGATCGGGAACAAGATTACCGCGAGGGTCCGCGATGACAGACCTCACCACACCATTCTCGTCGACGTGTGTCCGTTCCAGAAACGCGCCGTATCTGACGTACAGCGGGCCGTCCTTCCAACGAAGGTCACTTAGCACGTACGGCCCTTCCTCACCTTGAAGAACCGATCCCATTTCAGTGAGGACCTTCTCCAGCTGCGCTTCGTCTGTCGGATAGATCACAGCCAGCTTTCCGCCGGCCGACCGGTCAGCGTACTTGGAGTTGCTGTAGATGTACTCCTTGACGCCTGCGGTGACTTTGAAAGCGATACCGTTGCCCGTGCAATAGTCCCACACGGCGGAAGCCACCCGCTGTGCGTTTCGCGCCGTCGCCGATGCGTGAACCTTCCATCCTTGTGATGGTATATCCACCGCCGAAGGCCGGTAGGTAATCCACGGCCCCAGAGTCTCTCTCGCCCATCCTGCCGGCAGTGGCATCTGGTGAACAGCCAACTCATCCGCCGCAGAAGTAAGTCGGTCCATCCGATCATAGAACTCCGGATCGGAGAGGCAGTATGCACCATACCGAGGGTCAGCCATTATACACCATTCTCGTCCGCTGCTCGGAGTTCTCTCGAATAGGAAACCGATTCCCGAGCCCCCCCGCTCAGATCGCAATCCTGCCGCTCGACGAGCGGCATGTCTTTGATGTCTTATGCCCACCAGTTGACCATCTGCGCACTCGCCTCGCCCTTCGTGGGCCCGGTAACCAAAAATCGGACAAGAGGGTACATGTGACCCCAAACCCAGATTGGCAGGTATATCCAGGGTTGAGTAAACGAGGCTGACAAGCTTGAATCCGGTTGAAAATGGATCTTCGATCCTAGATCATCCGAAGAGAGCGTCATCTGAAGAGAGACGGGGGACGATCTTGTTGGTGAGCGAGTTCGACACCGAACATCTGCCGGCGCGGGACCGGTTCCCGAGCTGGCTCGAACATGGCGGGAATGCCCTTACCCCTTCCTGGGTGCACACTGAGCAAAGAGAGACCTTCCGCGCCCGGACTCAGGCCATGGAGTTGGGGGGTATGCAGATCGCCACGCTTGCGCACCCATCGGTGACCGTGCGAAGGTCCGCGAAGTTGATCCGGCAGCGCGATCCGGAAGCCTTGCAAATCCACCTCGTTCTCCAAGGCGAGACAGGGATCCGTCAAGCGGGGCGGGAAACGGTGCTCACCGCCGACAACTTCACCCTGATCGACACCTCTCGCCCTTTCGAGGGCTGGCGGGCCTGTACTTCGGGCACCACCACGGCCGTGGTTCTCCAGATCCCTCGGAAACGGCTTCCTCTGCCGTCGAACATCGCCGACCACCTGGCGGCTGTGCCCTTTTCCTGCCGCCGCGGACTGGGTGGCGTGTTCGCTCGGTGGCTGGTCGGACTCGGTCAGCAAGCTGGCGAGTTGAGCGCACAGGACACCGACACAGTGGCCTCGGTCACGGTTGACCTGTTATCCGCTGTGCTGTCCCATCGCCTCACCGGCAATGGCGGGAAGCCTCCGGAATCTCGAAAGCTCCTGCGGCAGGCACAGATTCGGGACTACATCCGCCAGCGACTCGGCGATCCGAACCTGAGCCCGGAAACCATCGCCGCAGCGCACCAAATTTCGCTGCGCTACCTATACAAAATCTTCGATGGCCAGGGCGTTACGCTGTCAGCTTGGATCCGACGGTCCCGTCTGGAGCAGTGCCGGCGGTTCCTGGCCGACCCGCGGCACCATACGCGTCCAGTCCATGCGATCGCAGCTCGTTGGGGCTTCGGCGACGCCGCGCACTTCAGCCGGGCATTCCGTGCCGCTTACGGCGAGTCTCCCATCGAATATCGCACCCGTATTCTCCAATCCATGTCCGTTTCGTAAAGGGTGGGAAACCAGAGAGAGACTCGCCCTCGGGCTCCCGGAGATCCGTATGTGACAGACGATCTCTAGCCGAGGTCGGGGTGCGGAAGGTAGCGGTCCAGCTGGACGAGCCCCTCCTCGCTGGTCATCACCGTGTCCATGGCGGTGATCCGCCAGCCGGCGTCGAGCAGCATGGGCAGAAGCGGATGCACGCCCGGCACCGCCACCTGGATCAGCTCGGCACCGGGATGCGCGGCTATCGTCCGCAGCATCACGTCCACGCTGTCCTGCGGCGTTTCACCCCCCGCCGGTCCGATCACCAGCGTTTCGCCGATCATCCGGGTGAACGCGTATCCGCCGTGACCGAGCCGTACCCCGGCTCCCGGCAGCCCCGCGTACCAGGTGAGGCACTCCGTACGGTCGCCCCCGGAGATCCTGGCGTCCAGGGCCGCCGCCTCCTGTGGGCCGACCTCCACGGCGGCGGGGGGCCCGCCCTCGAACGGGCCCTCGAGATAGAGCAGCGGGCACCGGGGCCGCATGCCGTGCCGCATGTACAACGCGAACGCGCGGGCGTTGTTCGCGGCAAAGGTGATCTTCGGAAGGTCCCGGGGCAGCAGCCGGGTGAGAATCATCCGTCCCAGGCCCGTTGACTGGTGATCGGGAAGCACGAACAGGTCGCCGAGGTGCGTCAGTGAACCCCGGCGCAACGTCCCGCCGAATCCCACGATCCGGCCGCCGACCTCGCCCACGCACAGCGTTCCGTACGCCCGTTCCGCGTCCAGGAAATCCGGCGTCTCCGGCCACTTGGTCAGGAGCTCGAAATGCGCTCCGACATCGCCGCGTACACCGGACATGTCCGCGTCCTCCGCGACACGGATGGTCGGAACCGTCATCGCCACCCCCCGCGCTGATGGGACAATCCTCCCATACGGCACACCAGGGGCGCTCAGCCCTTCATCGCACCCGCGGTGAGCCTCACCCGACGGGCGTTGCTGGGCGCCTGTGATACGCGTGTTTGACCAGCGTTATCAGGACCTCCTTGCCCGACTCGCGCCGGCGCGCATCGCACAGCATGACGGGAATGTCCGCACCGAGATTGAGCGCGAGCTTCACCTCGTCGAGTTCGAAGACCGGTGCGCCGTCGAAACAGTTGACCGCGACGACGAACGGAGTGCCGCGCCGTTCGAAATAGTCGACGGACGGGAAGCAGTCGGCCAGTCGTCGCGTGTCCGCCAGCACCACGGCGCCGAGCGCGCCCCGGGCGAGCTCGTCCCACACGAACCAGAACCGCTCCTGGCCCGGCGTGCCGAACAGATACAGCATGAATTCGTCGCCGATGCTGATCCGGCCGAAGTCCATCGCCACGGTGGTGGTGGCCTTGGACTCCACCCCGGCCAGGTCGTCGACGCCCACACTGCGGTCGGTGAGGACCTCCTCGGTCCGCAACGGCCGGATCTCGGAGACCGCGCCCACCATCGTGGTCTTGCCCACCCCGAAGCCGCCGGCGATCAACAGTTTGATCGCCTTCGGCATCTTGGGCGGATCAGAGCGCCCGAAGGCCATCGAGCACCGCCTTGTACATTCTCTCGTCGAGCACGTCCATCTCCGGCTGCGGCTGCTGCACGGCGACGAAGCCCCGATCGAACAGGTCACCGAGGAGGACCCGGACGATCCCCGCGGGCAGGTCCAGGTGCGCCGCGATCTCCGCGACCGACAGCGGCCTGCGGCACAGCCGTACGATCGCCTGGTGCTCGGGATCGAGACCGACCTCGTGCCCGGTGGTGGGACGGATCGTCACGGCGAGCGCGACCAGATCGAACCGATCCTGTGCCTCGGTGCGGCCACGAGCGATGACGTACGGCCGGATGGTGGGGGCGTCGAACAGCCGGTCGTCGTCGGCACCCCATTCACCCGCACCCCATTCACCCGGGCCCCACTCGTTGCCGCTCATCCACGCGCCTCTCTCGTCACCGTACGGGCCGGCGAGGTGAGGTACTGCCCCACACGGGCGACGAGCATGGCCATCTCGTAGGCCACCAGGCCCACGTCCGCGTCACCGCTGCACAGTACGGCGAGGCAGGCGCCCTGTCCGGCCACGGTCACGAGCAGGTAGGCCGACTTCATCTCGACGATCGTCTGCCTGACCGTGCCGCCGTCGAACCGCTCGCCGACGCCCCGGGCCAGGCTCTGCAGCCCGGAGGCCACGGCGGACAGGTGCTCGGCGTCCTCGATGCGCAGTCCGCGCGAGGAGGCCAGCAGCAGGCCGTCCCTGGACAGGACGATGCCGTGCTCGGCCTCCCGGACCCGGTCGACGAGATCGTCGAGCAACCACGCCAGATCGGCGGACGTGCCCGTCTGCTGCGTCACTGGTCGTCCCCCCCTTCATCCAGCAGCTTCGCCGCCTCGGATCTGCCCTGTCTGGTGCCCGACTGGAACGAGCCCATGATCTTTCTGATTTCGTCCGGCGATCGATCTTCGTCGTCCTCGTCGGCGAGCGACGCCGGAGGCCCGGCGGCCAACTCCGGCGCCAGGCTCGCCTGCGGCACGCGGAACGGCAGGCCGGACGGGGTGAACGAGGCAGGGGACTCCGGCCTCGGCACATCGGCACCGGCCGGCTCGCTCAGCTTCGGTCCGGACCGCTGTGGTTCGGGCCGCTGTGGTTCGGGCCGCTGTGGTTCTGGGGCACGCTTCGGTACGGAAACCACCTCCTGGACTGGTGCTGCGAACACCTCGGGCGCACCCACGAGCGCGGTCTCACGGGCGCCCCCTTCCTGCAGGGGACCACGTCTGTGATCCGTCGCCTCGTCGGACGGGTCGCTCCCGCCCTCGGTGACCAGGTCGCGCGGCAGCAGCACGATCGCGGTGGTTCCGCCGTACGGCGACGCCTTCAGCGCCACCCGGATGCCGTGCCGCTCGGCCAGCCTGCTGACCACGTAGAGGCCGAGCCTGGCCGTGCTCGTCAGGTTGAACTCCGGCGGATTCGAGATCCGCTCGTTCGCGGCCGCCAGGTCTTCGGTGCTCATCCCCAGGCCGCGGTCCTCGATCTCGATCACGTAGCCGCTGGCCACGACCTGGCCGCCGACCTGCACCGTGGTGTACGGCGGGGAGAACGACACCGCGTTCTCGATCAGCTCGGCGAGCAGGTGGATCACGTCGCCGACGGCCCGTCCGGACAGCGCGGTCTCCCCCATGGGGGGCACTGTCACACGGGTGAAGTCCTCGACCTCGGCGAGGGCGCCGCGCACGACGTCGACCATCGGCACCGATCGGCGCCAGGCCCGCGCCGGCGACGCGCCGGCCAGGACGATGAGGTTCTCCGCGTTGCGGCGCATCCGCGTGGCGAGGTGGTCGACCCGGAACAGGTCCTTCAGCTCGGACGGCTCGGACTCGCGCCGTTCCATCACGTCGAGCAGCGTGAGCTGTCGGTGGACCAGCGACTGCGTGCGCCGGGCGAGGCTGAGCAGGATGTCGCGGATGCTCTGCCGGAGCTGGGCCTCCTCGACGGCGGTGCGGATCGCGGTCTCCTGGACCTTATTGAAGGCGGTGCCCACCTGGCCGATCACGTCCTTGCCGAATTTGAGCGGCGGCGCCTCGGTGCGGACGTCGACCTTCTCGCCCTGCGCGAGCCGGGCGACCACGCCCGGCAGCCGCTCGTTGGCGAGCTCCATCGCGGCCGTGCGCAGCTTCTCGAGCTGCCGGACCAGGGCGCGTGCCGTGGTGATGGACAGGACGATGGACGCGATGACCGCGACCAGCCCGAGCCCGCCGGCCAGCACCAGCCGGATGATCACGCTGACGGCGACCGCCCCGGCCCGCTCCACCAGCCTTTCGCCTCCGTCACCGATGATCTTCTGCAGTCCTGCCAGCGCGGGATCGGAGACGGCCCGCCACTGCGCGTCGGTGACGAAGGGCATGCGACCGGCCTGACCAGATCGGGCGAGCTGGTCCTCCAGGTTGCGCAACGTGGTCACCTGCGGCGACTTACGCCACTTCTCGTACGCCGCCTGGTCCGTCTTGGGCAACTGCCCCGCGGTTTCGTCGAGGATGAACCGATGGACCGCCACAAGCCTGGTGAACCGCTGGTGATCCTGCTCGCTGAACCGCCCCGCCGCGAGGACGCCCGCGAGCAGCGCGTCCTCCCGTGCGAGGACCTCACGCGCTCGGCTCATCCTGCCGAACGTGCGACCGTCCCTTGCGACGGTGGCGTCGTCCAGCTCGGCGACCGAGTCGTACAGGTGGTAGAAGGAATCGATGATGTCGGTGAAGGCGCCATCGGCCCGGGTCAGGTCGAACCGCCCGCTGTCGACGGCGGCGCGGATGTCATCCAGGCCGTCCAGCCGCCGCATCGTCTCGTTGATGCGCGACATGAGCACGTCGTCGGCCGCCATTTTGACGTTGTCGCTCCGGGCCGACTCCGAGAACTCAGCGACGATCTTGTCGGTGCGGGCCCTCTGGTCGTCGAGATCCTTGCGCGGCAACCGTGCCGGATCGCCGAGCCGGGTCAGAGACAGACGGCGCTCGCGCTGCAGGTCCAGCACCAGCAGATCGCCCGGTTGGGCGACGTCACTGTTGATCGTGGCGGCCCACACAAGGTTCGTGCCCTCCCGGAGCGTGACCCAGGCCGCGAACGCCCACAGCGCTGTGAGAGACACCAGCAGAGCCGCGACCTTGGTTCGCACGCGCGAATTCCGGAAGCGCATAAACAGTACCACCCAGGTAAAAGTAGGAAAGTCATGAACGGCACGCTTCCCGGCTATTAACGATAGCCCAATTGACAGAGCGGCAAGTGCCGCTCTGTCTATTTAACGCGCCACATTACGGACACCTTAGCAAAGGGTCCGAAATTACCTCAATCGCGCACCCTAGGGGGAAATGTCCGAATTTATGAGCATGGCTTCTGATTTTACACTGGGAGGATCACCCTTGACAGGCGATCTCGACAACACGTGGGTTCTTCTGCGCGAGGTGCAGGGCGGCCAGCACGGCCGCCCGGACGACCGCCACGGGGACGTAGAGGTCCTTGTCGTGCCACAACGGCGGCCCCTCGCCGGGGTCCGCCACCCGCCGCAGGTAGCGGTAACCCCGCGCCGCCGCCTCGGTCACCGGGTGGTCCCCACCGACGAGCAGCAGGAGTTGCATCGCGTACGCCGTCTCCTCGGCGGTGCCGCCCCATCGACCCCACGAGCCGTCCTCGCGCTGGGTGTCCAGGATCCACCGCACGGCCCGCCGCACCGCCGCCCGTGACTCCGCACCGCCGAATTCGCCGAGCGCGAGCGCACAGGAGGCGGTCGCATAGTACGGCGACGCGTGCCAGCGGTCGTCCCAACTCCCGTCGGCCCACTGCCGTTCACGCAGCCAGGCCGCCACTTTCCCGATCGCCGCCGCATAGCCTTCGGCCCGGCCGGGCCGCGTCCTCACGAAATGTCCGAATGCATCCAGAACATGTGCATTTACGCTGACCGACGCCCCTTCCTCGCCCTGCCAGGTGCAGAAATGCGTCGGTGTCTCGAATGCCCACAGGCTCTCCGGCTCGTACGGCATGCCGAGCAGCGAGAGCGCGTACAGCGCGACCGACGTGGTGTCGGCGTCCGGTGGCAGCCCCGCACCCGCCGGGGTGCCGGCCGGACCGATCGCCGCCGCGAGGTCGGCCGGCATCTCGGGCGGGACGTGGAACTCGATCCCGGCGCGGCCCAGCCAGCTCAGCACCCAGCCGCGCTCGAACACCGTGATCGGAAGACCCACGGGCACCGGCCCGCCATAGCGCAGCGCGACCGCCTCCAGGTGCCTGCGGGCCGGATCGCCCGGATTGGGCGGATCGCCGACGGCGAGCCACGCGGCGGTCGCGGCGGGCGAGGCCCCGATCGTTCCCGCCGCGGTCGGCCACACGGCGGGCGCGCCCGCGGCCGCCCGGCCACCCACCTCCAGTGCGTGCATGAGCTTGTCCGGGAGGGTCTCCCCCGATTCGAGCCGCCGCCTGATCATGGTCAGCGGCGCCTCGCTGAGCCCCGCGGGCAGCGGCAGGCGCTCGATCCCGGCGCCGGGCAGGACATCGAGGTGCGCGTTGACGAGCGCGACGAGCGACATGACGATGATCTCGATGGCGGGCGTGTCGGGGAGGCGGACGGCCTCGGACTCCGCCAGCAGGCGGGTGAGCGCGTGCAGCCCGCGCACAGCCGATTCCATCAGGACCTCCGCCGCCAGACCGCAGTCGTCTCCTCTGATGAGGGCGGAGAGGAGGGCCTCGGTGGCGCTCAGGGTCGGTACCAGGGCGTACCCGTCCGGCGCCCCCCATGCCCCGTCGGGGTGCTGTGTCCCGGTCAGATACGCCACCCGGTCACGGTGCCCCACCAGCCAGGGGGCGAGAGTCACCAGCCTGCCGGTCTCGTAGACCGACGGCGACACCTGCCCCCAGGGCTGGAGCATGAGACCGCGCACCAACTCGTCGGCGGCCGCGGTCACGTCGATCTGCGCTCCGAGGATGAGATCCGTTGAGCTCAAAGTTCACCCCAGTAGTCCACGAGGCCGTAGAAGCCGGTGTTGAATCCGATTTGGCGTTCCAGGTAGTCGGCGGTACGGGGACTGCCGGCCCGGACGGGTTCCAGGAGGGTCGCGCAGCGGTCGACGATCTCGCGCATCCGTGCGGTCACCTCGTCACGGCCGACGCCGAGCGTCAGCGCGTTCAGGTCACCCCACTCGATCTCCCGGCCATGGGTCGCCAGGTCGTTGAGCAGGCGCAGATAGCGCTGCACCTCCGCGCTGACCTCCCGCAACTCGTCGAGGTGATCGAGCGTCCAGGGATCGCCGGTCGCGATCCAGTGGGAGACATTGACGAACGACGAACCGCAGCCGTCGGCGTTGTCCAGGTATTCGTCGAGCGTGAGCGACGTCCCCCCGCTCTTCCACCGCCATTCCGCGGCCATGGCGAGCAGCGTGCGCGCGAGCTGGTCGAGCCAGATCGGGTGCAGCACGGGAAACGACGGCGTCACGGCCAGCTCGTCGCGGATCTCCGCGAGGAAACGGGCGATCGGCGGACCGGCGTCGCCACCCCCGGCGGCGGCGAGGCAGTCACTCACCAGTGCGTCGATCTCGGCCGCCGACCCTGCGACGACATCGGCGAGGTAGTCCACCGCGAAGATCCACAGGGAGGCCCGGTTGACCGCACGCAGTTCCTCGGGAGTCGCCCAGGGCGAACCGAACGCGCCGACGAGTGAGAGCCCGCTGAAGAACCCCGGATCGAACGGCCTGACCGGGAACAGCTCCCGGTACGCGTCGGCGCAGGCGATGAGATCGCGCTGGGACCTGGCGGCGAGCGCGCATGTACGCCCCAGTTCGGCGGCGGCCGAGAATTTCCCGGCGCCGAGGCCCATGTCCGGTGGATTCATGCCCGGGAGCGCTCGACCATCGTCATCTGGAGCCGTCCGCCCGGTCTCAGGGTGGAGGCCAAACGCGCCCGCTTCGGTCCGGAGGCATGCAGTACCGGGCGGTAGCGGCTCAGCATGCTGACGAGCAGGAACTGCGCCTGGATCATGAAGAGGTGCTGTCCCAGGCACTGGTGCGGGCCGCCGCTGAACGGGATGTAGGACCACCGGTGCCGCCGCTCCCGCCCCGGGGCGAAGCGCTCCGGGTCGAACTCGAGCGGCCGCTCCCAGAACTCCTCGAGCCGGTGGGTGATGTACGGGCTGAGCACGACCGTCGACCCCGCCTTGACCGTGACTCCGCCGATGACGTCCGTCTCCAGCACCCGCCGCGGCAGGATCCACCCCGAGGGGTACAAGCGCACCACCTCCTGAAGAAATCTCCGCATGTACTGCAGTTCGGGCAGGTGCGAGGGCCGGACCGGACCATCGCCCACAGTTCCGTCGATCTCCTCGTAGATCCGCTCAGCGACGTCCTGATGCTCGTCCAGCATCACCCACGCCCAGGCCAGCGCGGTGGAGGTGGTCTCGGAGGAGGCGCCGTGCATGCCCACCATGTCGTCACGGATCCGCCGGTCACCCTCCGGCCCGATGTCGTCGCGCCGGGCGCGGGCGATAGCGGAAACGACGTCCAGTCCGTCGCCCGGGTCTTCGCGGGCCGCCCGGACGCGGGGGTAGATCACGTCGTCGATCGTCCTGATCGACCGGCGGAACGCGCGGTCGCCGGGCATCGGGACATAGCCGGGGACGAAAGGCAGGACCAGGCGGATCGCCGTCGCGGTGACGCCGACCTCGTAGGCCGGGATCAGCCGGGCGATGTCCTCATCGGAGATCTTGTCGCCGAAGAACAGCCGCACGATGGTCTTCTGCACGATCTCGGCGATGCCGCCGACGATGTCGAACGGCTCGCCGGGCCGTACGACCTCGTCGATCTGCTCGACCAGGATGTCGGCCATCCGCTCGGCCAGCGAGTCGACATACTTGACGGTGAACAGCGGCTGCAGGATCTTCCGGCTCTCCCGCCAGCTCTCCCCGTCCGACAGGATGCCGCCACCGATCAACGGAGCCAGCGGATCCCAGAACATGCCCTCGCGCACATAGTTGGGCTGGTTCGTCTTCAGAACGTGCTGCACGTGGTCGGGATGGGTCACCAAATAGGGGCGGAAGGGGCCCATGTTGAGCCGGACGATCTGTCCGCCCGCCTGCCGGCCCACCTCCTCGAAGGCGCTGACCGGGTCTCGCGGGTGCTTCGCCAGCAACCGATAGAAGGGAAGCGTGGCGGCGCTACGGGCCGACCCGGCGGCGGCGTCAACGACGGCATCAAGGGACATCTGGGCTCGCTCCCCCACGGTGACGATCATGCCATTCGCGAAGTATCACATGATCCACACCGATTGATCAATCTTGCGGTGAAGTGACACTTTTGTCACGGTCAAGGTGACCTGTGGAGAACCAGCGGTGTTTGAGTGGTTGGTGAGGGAGAAGTGATGGTTGTCCGGGCATCTCAACCCGGGCACGCGAAAGAGGGCCGAGCCCTGACGGCCCGGCCCTCTTCGAAGACTGGACTACGCGGTGTTGACGACCAGCAGCGCCAGCCCGACAAGGACGACGACGGGGATCAGCCACACCACGACCTCGCCGAGGAACTCCTTGTACATGACGACCGCATCCTCCAGTTGACGTGCGTAAGTGGACCCGAGCATATTCGCTCGCGCGGCCCGGTGGAACAGCGGTACCGCGATCGGCCGTCGACACACCGCGGGCAGGGCATGGCGGCGAATGCAACATACCTCCGTCCGCCCAGGTCAGTCCGGTGAACGGACGGTCATTCCGGGCCGCGGGGCCGTACAGATCCAGGCCGTGTCCCGCGTGCCCGGCGGCCTGAACAGTCGCCTGAACCACGGACGATTCGTGCATGATTGTTCGGCCGGGGAGTGTGCCCCAGCGCCGATCGATCCCGTGGAGGTACGGCATGAGCGAATACGCTGCCACTTTCGAACTCATCGACGCCGACAAGGACGGGCGGATCTCCGCCGACGAGTTGGTCCGGCTCATGGCGGTGCTCGACGAGCCCCTCACGATCGACGGTGCGCGCGGAGCGATCTCGAAGGTCGACGCCGACGGCGACGGCCTGATCGACCTCGACGAGTTCAGCACCTGGCTGCGAGGCCGCTGACCACCCGAACGTCGTCGCCGGCCGCGGCTCAGTCCGGGCTGAAGATGTCGGCGGCGGTGACCGTGAGGATCTCGGGATCGGCGTCCTTCACCTCGGTCCGCGCACAGATGGCGTACCGCAGGGGGCCGGGATCGGGGACGAGCCTGGCCGCCTTGGCCATCAGCTTCGGCATGATCCGGCCGGCCTGCACCGTCGTGGCCCATTTCGACTCTCCGGCCAGGACGGGTTCGCGGCCACGCCCGCTGAGCACCACGGCGTCGATCTGGTTCTGGCCATCGGCCTCCCACCAGGGACCGATGGCCACGACGCGCGGATCGATCTCGGCCGCGCGACGCCGCAGATGGTCTCGGAATGCCTCCTCGTAGATCTCCCCCATATGGTCGTCGAGCCCTTCGACGATCACCGGCAGGATGGTCTCGCCGAGCCCGATCTCGATCTTCGAGCGGTTCCGCATCAGCGGGCCGAGATAGAAAGCGAGGAAGTTGTCCGCGATGCGGTAGATCTTCCGCCTCGACTTCCGCTCGTCCTCGGTCACCGGGATCAGGCGTTCGACCAGCCGAAGCTCGACAAGCCGGTCGAGGGTCCGCGTGGGATCACTGCCGACCGCGTCTCCGATCTCGTGGAACCGGGTCCTGCCTGCCGCGATCGCGTCCAGGACGGCCGACGGCTGGTGACCGCCGCCCAGCTCCGTGGCGAGGATCAGCCGGCCCTCGTTGTAAAGCGGAGCACCCGGGCGCATGGCCAGTCTGAGCAGGTTGCTCTCGATCGAACCGCCCTGGTCCCACAGCGACAGGTAGAGCGGAACGCCGCCCACGATCCCGTAAACCCTCGCCCGGTCCTCGGGAGACAGCCTCGGCAGCATCAGCGCCGCCTCGTGCGGGCGGAACGGGTGCAGCTGCAGAGTGAGGTCGAACCGCCCGTAGAGCGGCGCGCGGTACTCCTGCATCTCCCACATCGCCCGTACCGACGACCCGCTGAGCAGGATGCGCAGCTTCGTACGCCCCTGGATGCGGTCCAGCACCGCGCGCATGATGCCCGGCAGGTCGGGAGACATCGCGGTCAACTCGGGAAACTCGTCGAGGACCAGCAGCAGGGGCTCCTGCTCGGCCTGCGCCGCGAGATGCTCGAAGGCGTCGTACCAGTCCCGATAGGGGTTGACGTCGAGTCGCCGGAGCCCGTCCGGCAGCGCGGCGGCCACCTCACGGGAGAACTGTGCCAGCTCGAAGGCGGGCGCGCTGCCGGCGCCGGTGTAGAAGACGAGCCTTCGCCCTTCCGCGAACCGGCGGATCAGCGAGGTCTTGCCGACGCGCCGCCGTCCCCAGATCAGCCCGGGGCGCGGGTACGGCTGCGCCCACCAGTCCTCGAGAGCGGCCAGCTCCTTCGTACGATTGACGAATCCCACGAGAACAACCTACACGTCTCGTAGCCTACGTCGAATACAGGCTACGTCGAATACAGGCTACGTCGAACGTAGGCTACGTCGAACGTAGGCTTCTCCCCTCTCCGTGTGGGCGGGATAATCGACACATGATGGCGGCCGAGTCGGCGCAGACGCTGGAACGGGGATTACGGCTGTTGCGGCTGCTCGCGGAGGGCCACGGGGGGCGCACACCCACCGAGCTGGCCGGCGAGCTCGGCCTCAGCCGCCCGGTCGTCTACCGGTTGCTCACCACGCTGCAGGCCGAGGGCTTCGCCAGACGGGACGCCGACGGGCGGGTCCATCTCGGGTTCGGCGTCCTCATGCTGGCCCAGGCCGTACAGCCCCTGCTGCGCGCGACGGCGCTCCCGGTGCTGCGCACGCTCGCCGAGCGGGCCGGGGCGACCGCGCACCTGACGATCGCCGAAGGCGACGAGGGGCTGGCCGTGGCCGTGGTCGAGCCGTCGTGGACCGACCTGCACCTCGCCTACCGGGAGGGCTCGCGGCATCCGCTCACCCGCGGCGCCGCCGGACTGGCGCTGCTCGCACTACGGGCCGCCCCCTCCGGCGACGACAAGGGGAACGGCGGCGATCCGCCGCTCCGCACGAGCCGCGGCCAACTCCAGGAGGGCGCCACGGGCATCGCCGCGCCCATCACGGGCCTCTCGTGGCTGGAGGCGTCGGTCGGCGTGGTCAGCTTCGCCGACCTCGACGTGGCGACGGTGGGTCCGCTCGTGCTCACCGCGGCCGAGGACCTCGCAGCCGCGCTCGCCCAGCCGGAGCCCTCGCCCGCTCAGCCTGCCGGGTGACCGGCGCACGCCGTCATCCACAGCGCCCGGACAACCTTGCTCGCCCCAATTACCAGGTGGTCCGCGCACGTCGTTTGACATCCGTGGCTCGGTGACGGATCGTCGTACGTATAGGGGACACAAGCGTCCGATATCCGGACATCATCGGCTATGGAGGATCGCCATGCCGTACTACCGCAGCGTCGGCGAGGTGCCGCGCAAACGCCACGTACAGTTCCGCAGGCCCGACGGCGGGCTCTACCAGGAGGAACTGATGGGCGAGGAGGGGTTCTCCTCGGACTCCTCGCTCCTCTACCACCGCCACGCGCCCACGGCGATCGTGAAGGCCGAGACCGTCGACGGGGGGGCTGCCGAGCTCGCGCCCAACCTCCCGCTCTCGCCGCGCCACTTCCGCACCCGTGATCTCTCGACGACCGGCGACCTGGTCTCCGGGCGGATGCTGCTCGCCGGCAACGCCGACGTCCGGATCTCGTACGCCGCGACGGACACGCCGAGCGAGCTCTACCGCGACTCGATGGGCGACGAGTGCGTGTACATCGCGAGCGGGCGGGCGCGCTTCGAGTCGACGTACGGCGCGATGGACGTGGGCGAGGGCGACTACGTCGTGGTGCCGACCGGGACGATCCACCGCTGGGTGCCACAGGGCCCGGTGACCGCGCTGGTCATCGAGGCGGCGGGGCACATCAGACCGCCCAAGCGGTACCTGTCGCAGTACGGGCAGTTCCTGGAGCACGCCCCCTACAGCGAGCGGGATCTGCGCGGGCCGGTCGAGCCGCTGCTGGCGAACGGCGAGGAGGTCCCGGTCCTGGTCCGCACGAGAGGCGGGCTGACCCGGCTCACCTACGAGAACCACCCGTTCGACGTGGTCGGCTGGGACGGCTACCTGTACCCGTACGCCTTCAACATCCACGACTTCGAACCGATCGTGAAGCGGACGCACGCGCCGCCGCCGGTCCACCAGACGTTCGAGGGCCCGGGCTTCGTCATCTGCTCGTTCTGCCCCCGGCCGCTGGACTTCCATCCCGAGGCCGTGCCGATCCCGTACAACCACCACAACGTGGACTCCGACGAGTTCATGTTCTACGTGGGTGGCGACTACACGGCGCGCAAGGGGTCCGGCATCGACGTCGGCTCGATCTCGCTGCACCCGGCGGGCTTCACGCACGGTCCGCAGCCGGGCGCGGTGGAGGCGGTCGTCGAGGCCGTACGGCAGGGCCTCACGACGACCACCGAGGTCGCGGTCATGCTCGACACGTTCCGGCCACTCGATCTCGGCCCGGCGGCACTGTCCTGCGAGGATCCCGCCTACGCCTGGACGTGGACCACCCGTGACTGAGACCACCCGTGACTGAGACCACCCGGGACTGAGACGGCCCGCCAGGCGGGCGCCCACGGCCTCACGTCTCGGCTCGCCCATCGCTTCCAAACGGTTACCCCGGACGGAACTGGACAGGGATAACTTAAAGGGGAACCCTCACCTAGCGGACTTCGTTATTGCTTATGGAGGCGGGCAATGGAGTCCTGGATCGTCTGGCTCATCCTGGCGGCGGTGCTGGGAGTCGCGGAGATCTTCACGCTGACCGCCGCTCTCGGACTGCTGTCCGCGGCGGCGCTGCTCACGGCGGGAGCCGCCCTCATCGGGCTGCCGGTCGGCTTCCAGCTCGCCGTGTTCGCCGCCGCCTCGACCGCCGGGCTCGCCGTCGCGCGGCCGCTCGCACAGCGACTCATCAGGCAGCCGCCGCTCCGGCGGTTCGGGGTGTCCGCGCTCGTCGGCAAGCCCGCCTACGTGACCAGCCAGGTCACCGCGCACGGCGGCCGGGTGCGCATCGGCGGCGAGGAGTGGTCCGCCAGGGCCTACGACGACACCCTCGTCATCCCCGCCGGCGCGACCGTCGACGTGATCGAGATCGAGGGCGCGACGGCCCTCGTCTATCCGAGGGAGCGTGAGCATGGTTGATTCTGTCCTGATCGGCGGCATCATCGTGGCACTGGTCGTGGTGTTCACGGTGCTGCGCGCGATCCGCATCGTCCCACAGGCCAGAGCGGGCAACGTGGAGCGCCTGGGGCGGTACTACCGCACGCTGGGCCCCGGACTGAACTTCGTGATCCCCTTCATCGACCGGGTCCATCGCCTGATCGACCTGCGTGAGCAGGTGGTCTCGTTCCAGCCGCAGCCGGTCATCACCGAGGACAACCTCGTCGTCGACATCGACACGGTGCTCTACTTCCAGGTCACCGACCCCAGGGCGGCCGAATACGAGATCGCGAACTTCATCCAGGGCGTCGAGCAGCTCACGGTGACGACGCTGCGAAACGTCGTCGGCGGCATGGACCTGGAGCAGACGCTCACCTCACGCGACACGATCAACAGCCAGCTCCGGGGCGTGCTGGACGAGGCGACCGGCAAGTGGGGCATCCGGGTCAACCGGGTCGAGATCAAGGCGATCGACCCACCGAGGACCATCAAGGAGGCCATGGAGAAGCAGATGCGCGCCGAGCGGGACAAGCGCGCGGCCATCCTGACCGCCGAGGGCCAGCGGCAGTCGCAGATCCTCACCGCCGAGGGCGAGAAGCAGAGCGCGATCCTGCGCGCCGAGGGTGAGCGCACCGCCCAGATCCTCAAGGCCGAGGGCCAGTCGCAGGCCATCGACGAGGTCTTCCAGGCCGTCCACCGCAACGACCCCGACCCCAAGTTGCTCGCGTACCAGTACCTGCAGGTTCTCCCCCAGCTCGCGCAGGGCGAAGGCAACACGTTCTGGGTGATCCCGAGCGAGGTGACCTCGGCGCTTCAGGGCGTGTCCAAGGCGTTCACCGAGTCGCTGCCCCCGTCGCCGGCCACGCGCGAGCGCGAGCGGAGTGAGGCGGGCAGCGCGGCCGTGGCGGCCGCCGAGGCGGCGGCGGCCGAGGCCAGGGCCGCGGCGGAGGACAGCGAACTGGGACCGCGCCAGATCGAGGCCCGCAGGCGGGAGGCTGATCTTTCCGGCATGTCCGGCCTGCCCGGCACGCAGCGGTCCGACGCGCTCGGCGGAGATCAGGACCCGGCCAGCGCCACCCGCTCCGCGAATCGGCCATAGCGCGTCAGCTCCGCCGTGGTGGGCGCGACGACCAACTCGTTCCCGACCTTTTCTATGGCCGCCCGCAGCACGCGGGCGGCCCTGCGCGCTCTCCGGCGGCCGCCCAGCCAGGCGGCCACCCGGCAGAGCGACGCGACGAGCACCCCCGCCACCGCCCCGCCCGCCAACAGCACGGTCGGCCATGGCGCCCGTCCCACCGTGGGTGTCGGCGGCCGGGGCAGCATGAGGTAGTCGAGCACGAAGAGCACGCCCAGCCACAGCGCCCCGACCGCCATGGCGGCGACCAGCAGCCACTGCAGGGCTCCCGCCGCCCGCCACCACCGGGGTGTCCGCGACACGCCGACCGAGGTGGTGGCCACCACCCGGTCCAGGGCGTCGGCCAGCTCCGTCGTCCGCGACCGTGCCGCGTGCCGTACGGAAGTCGCCCACGGCTCCGGCACGCCGGCCGCCGCGGCGGTCCCCACGTCGCGTACCGCCACGTCCATCGCGGCGACCTGTACGGCGGACGCCGCCGGAAGCGAGGTGCGCCCGTCGCCGGCGCCCGACAGGCGCAGGCGGCGGAGCGGGTCGGGGCGCAGCCGGCGCATCCACCGCGTCACCGGCCACCCGGTCGCGGCGACCGCCCGGTGCCGGTGGGCCTTGGCGACGGCCTGGACGACCGTCGGCACCGCCGCCGCCTGCTCCAGGGCCCGGACGAGCTCCCGAGTTCGCGGCCGGTTCACGGGGACCTCGGGTGCCCCGCCGCCGGCCGGTCTGCCGTCCGCCGAGCCGTTACCGGCCGTCGTAGCGTCCGCCAGCGCGGAAGCGGCCGTCGCGGCGTCGGCCGCCAGCCGCGACGCCCAGGCCCGGCGACGGGACACCCGCCGGTCGAGCTCGGCGCGCAACTCGGCGACGCCCTCACCGGTCCGTGCCGACACCCCCAGCACCGGCACGTCCCGCAGCCCGTCGGCGGCCAGCAGCCCGCGCAGATCGTCCAGGCAGCGGGAGGCCGACCGCCGGGGCAGTCTGTCGATCTTGTTCAGCACGACGACCATGACGTCCCGGTGGCGGGCGAGCGGGCGCAGGTACCGCTCGTGCACGGCCGCGTCCGCGTACTTCTGCGGGTCGAGCACCCACACCAGCAGGTCGACCACGCCGACCAGCCTGTCGACCTCCAGCCGGTGCGACAGCTCGATCGAGTCGTGATCTGGCAGGTCCAGCAGGACCAAACCGGCGCGCTTCGCCGTGCTTCCCCCACCCGCGACGCTTCCCCCACCCGCGACGCTTCCCCCACCCGCGACGCTTCCCCAGCCCGCGACGCCTCCCCCGCCCGCGACCATGTGCCGCAGCGGAACGCCGAGCCAGTCGAGCAGCGGACCCGCGCCGCTCGCCCTCGCGCCGGTTGACTCCGCGCGGCCCGGTTGCCACAGCGCCGCCTGGGCATGGGCCGTCGTCGGCCGGGTCACCCCCACCTCGGCGATGTCATCCCCCGCCAACGCGTTGAACAGCGACGACTTTCCGCTGCCGGTGGCCCCGGCGAGCGCGACGGCCGTGTGCTCCACCGACAGGCTCCGCCGTACCCCGGCCCGCGCGACCACGGCGCGTGCCCGGTCGACCGCGGCCCCGCCGAGCCGCCCCTCCGCCAGGTCCGCCGCCTCGCCGAGCGCCGCGAGCCGTTCGTCGAGCGGGAGCTCCGCCTTCCTGCCGAGAAGCTTCACAGGGGCTGCCTTTCCCGTCGCCTCCGTACGGCCCCGGCCGCCTCTCTCAGGTGGGCCGCGGTGTCCGCCGCGCCTCCGATCCCCGTCAGCAGGGAGGTGAACCGCACGCGCTCCTCGTCGAGGATGAGGCCGACCCGGCGCCGGAGGTCCGCACGGGCGGCGCGCGTCAGCTCACGCACGGCCTGGTCGCCGAAGACCGCCTCCAGGAGCTTCTGACTCAGCACGCCGGTGCCGCCCGCGATGCCGACCTCGATGCCGGTGATCCCTCCGGTCGCGGAGAACACCGCCAGCATGAGAAGCACACCCAGGCTGTTGACGCCGAACGACGCCGCCCTGGCCAGGGTCCGCCGGTCCGCCCCCTCCGACCTGACCATGTCGAGCACGTGACCCTGCCAGGCCCGTACGGCCGTCTCGGCCCGGCCGGGCAGCTCGGGGGAGGCGCGGCCGAGACGGCCGGTGACCGCCACGCCGGACTTCTCCAGCAGGTCCCGGCCCGCCGGCCGGACCAGCCACGACTCGACCGATCGTTCGGCCGCGCCGTCGGCCACCGCCCGGATCAGCGCCTCGACGCCGGTCTCCAGCGCCACCCGCAACTCTCGATCGGGGGGCGGACGGCCGGTGATGACGGCGGCGACCCGGTCGCGGAGCCGCCCCACCCGGGACTGCAGCGACCGCATGAGGTCACCGGTGCCGATGAAGTCCTGCCAGCGGGCCAGCACTTCACCGCGCAGCAGCACGCCGTCCCGCATGCCCTCGTCGAACCCGCTCAGGGCCGAGGCGTACGCCTCGTCCACCGCGTCGCGCAGTTCGGCGATGCCGGCCTGCTGCCGGTCGACCCGGTCGGCCAGCTCCGGCACCCGGACCGCGAGGCTGTCCAGCGCCCCGGTCAGGGTCTGCCGTACGACCGCGGCGCGTGAGCGGGCGTCGGCGGCGAGCCCGGCCAGCCAGTCGGAGATCGGCCGTACGGCCGGCGCGGGCAGCCTGGCCCGTTCCGAGGAGAGATCCAGCTCGGGCACGGTGAACAGCGGCGCCTCGGCGAGACCGTTCTCCCGGAGCAGGCGGGCCAGGTCCGCGGTCACGGGATCGCGCGCCTCCGGAGGCACCCGCTGGAGGATGACCGCCAGAGCGGTGCTGCGCTCGCGGGCGCGGCGCAGGAAGCCCCACGGGACCTCGTCCGCGTAGCGGGCCGCCGTGGTGACGAACAGCCACAGATCGGCGGCGGCCAGGAGCTGTGCCGCCAACTCGCGGTTGGCGCTGACGACCGAGTCGACGTCGGGGGCGTCCAGCAGGGCGAGTCCGGCCGGCAGGCCGTCCGACGCGACGATCCGGAGCGTCCCGGGTTCGCCCCGGCCACCGCCCGCCGCCCCTTCGCCGGTCATCCGGGGCATGCCGGGGAGCACGTGGGCGGCGGTGAACCAGGCGACGTCGCCGGGGTTGGCGACCAGGGTCGGGGCCAGCGTGGTGGGCCGGAGCACACCGGGCTCGGTGACATCGGCGCCGACCAGGGAGTTGACCAGCGTGGATTTGCCCGCGCCGGTGGACCCGCCGACGACGACCAGCAACGGCGCGTCGATGGCGGCCAGCCGGGGCAGCAGGTAGTCGTCGAGTTGCCCGCTCAGCTCCTTGAGCATGCGCCGATCGGCCGCGACGTCACCGATCGCCAGCGGGAACAGGTCCTGGTCGAGGTGACGCCGCAGGCCCTGAAGCGCCTCGAGCAGCCCCTGCGTCCCGAGCGGCCCGTCGTCGCCCGTCATAGAAGACGGCCTTCCCGCAGGAAGGCCGTCGAATCGCCCGGCACCGCCCGGTTACTTCCGTGCTTCCCCGCTTTCCGTACGACTCCCCGGCGCTTCCGTACGGCTCAGCGGCGCGGCGCGCGCAGCACGTAGCCCACGCCGCGAATCGTGTGGATGAGCTTCGGTTCGACCCTGTCGATCTTCCGCCGGAGATAGGAGACGTATGACTCGACGACGTTGGCGTCCCCGCCGAAATCGTAGTGCCACACGTGGTCGAGGATCTGCGCCTTCGAGAGCACCCTGCCCTGGTTGACCATGAAGTAGTGCAGGAGCTTGAACTCGGTCGGCGAGAGCCGTGCGGGCCGTCCCGCCCGCCACACCTGCCGGGTGTCCTCGTCCATCGCCAGGTCGGCGACCTCGAGCCGGGCCGGGGTGTCCTCGCCACGGGTTCGGCGCAGCACGGCCTGGATCCTCGCGATGACCTCTTCCAGGCTGAACGGCTTGGTCACGTAGTCGTCGGCCTTGCTCAGTCCGGCGATCTTGTCTTCGGTCGCGTCCCTGGCGGTCAGGAAGACCACCGGGATCCGCGGCCCGGACCCGCGGACCCGATCGGCGACGGTCAGGCCGTCCACATCGGGCAGCATGACGTCGAGCACGATCAGGTCGGGCCGTTCCCGCTCGGCGGCGAGCACCGCTTCGCTGCCGTTCGAGGCGGTCATCACTTCGAAGCCGGCGAACCGCAGGCTGGCCGACAGGAGCTCCAGGATGTTCGGCTCATCGTCGACGACGAGCAGGCGGCCTGCCGGTGCGTCCGCGGTGCTGACGCTGTTCGCAGACCTTCCGGTGCTCATCGCGCCGATGGTGGTGGTCACTGGCTTCATAATGCTGAAACCCTGGCAAACCCCGCTGTGGACCACCTTGGCCGTTCCTGAGGATTTCCTGTGAAGCTCAGGGCCTCGACCCATCCGTGGGGGGTGGGTGGTCAGGACAGGGCCTCGGGGGCCAGGGGGAGGACGGCTCGGAAGGCGGCCCCGGCTCCCGGTTCCGACCGCACGCTCACGCTTCCACCGTGGGCGCGCACGAGGGAGTCGACGATGGCGAGCCCGAGGCCGCTCCCTCCCGCGGGCCGTTTCCGCGAAGGGTCCGCACGGTAGAAGCGCTCGAAGACCCTGGCCGCCTGCTCAGCGGTGAGCCCCGGCCCCTCGTCGGCCACCTCGATGTACGCGTGATCTTCGGTGGCGCCGACGCGAACCGTGACCGCGGTCCCGCCGGGAGTGTGGGTGGTCGCATTGCTCATGAGGTTGCCGACGACCTGGCGCAGCCGCACCTCGTCGCCGGACACGATCAGCGCCTTCTCCCCTTCCATCACCAGTGACACGTCCCGATCCGGGCAGAGCGTCCGCGCGTCGTGTACGGCATCCGCCGCGATGGCCAGCAGATCCACCGGCTGCTGCCGCAGCGGGCGCTGCTGGTCCAGCCTCGCGAGCAGCAGCAGGTCCTCCACGAGCAACCCCATCCGGGACGCCTCGCCTTCGATCCGCTCCATCAGCCGGGTCGCGTCGGATTCGGGCGCCTGCCGGTAGAACTCGGCGAATCCCCGGATCGACGTGAGCGGCGTGCGCAACTCGTGAGAGGCGTCGGCGATGAAGCGCCGCATCCGCGCCTCCGACTCGCGGGCGGCGGCCTCCGACCCGGCGCGCGCCTGGAACGCCGACTCGATCTGCGTCAGCATGCCGTTGAGCGATCGCGCCAGGCTGCCGACCTCCGTACGCGGGTCGCGGTCGGGGATGCGGCTGCCGAGGTGGCCCTGGGCGATGGCCGCGGCCGTCGCCTCGATCTCCGTCAGCGGCCGCAGGCTGCGCCGTACGAGAACCACCCCCACCACGGCCAGCACGGTCATGACGACGCCGCCGCACAGCAGTTCGATGATCGCGAGCCGGGTGACGATCTGAGTGACCGGGGCCAGGTCCATGGCGACGACCACGGTGCCCTTCCCGTCGACGGAGAGGATCTTGGCACGCCAGCGGCCGTCACCCGAAACGGCGGGAAGCGTCTGGGGGACCGTGGATGTCACCGGCAGCGGGCCCGGCACGTCCTCGACCGCCATTCCGGTCTGTTCCAGGATGGTCCTGCCCTCGCGGTCACGGACCTCCACCCGTCCGTCGGGCGGCACCCTGAGCCTGCCGAACGAATTCGGGCCGCGCTGTGCCCGCAGCGCGGCGTCGGTGGCGATGCTGTGCAACTGCCCGTCCACCCGTGTGATCAGGTAGTCACGGAGCACCGACATGCTGCTCACCCCGAACACGGTCAGCGCGAGGGCGACCAGCGCGAGCATGGCCGCGCTGAGCCTGATGCGCAGCGGCGTTCGTCCGGACACGTCGATCTCAGTCGCCGTAGGGCGAGACCCGCATCACGTACCCCACCCCGCGCAGGGTGTGGATGAGCCGGGGATGGCGGTTGTCGAGCTTGCGGCGGAGCACGGACACGTACGACTCGACGATCCCGGCGTCGCCCCGGAAGTCGTAGTCCCACACGTGGTCGAGGATCTGCGCCTTGGACAGCACCCGCCCCGCGTTGGCCATGAAGTAGCGCAGCAGCTTGAATTCCGTCGGCGACAGCGAGATGGGGACGTCCGCCCGCCAGACCTCGTGCGACTCCTCGTCCAACTCCACGTCGGCGAAGGTCAGCCGCGGCGGGCAGGTCACGGCGTCGCCGGCGGTACGGCGCAGCACGGCGCGGATCCTCGCGATGACCTCCTCCAGGCTGAACGGCTTGGTCACGTAGTCGTCCCCGCCGAGCGTGAGACCTCGGATCTTGTCCTCGGTGGCGTCCCGCGCCGTGAGGAAGACCACAGGCGTGCGGGTACCGCCGCCGCGCATCCGGCGCACGATGTCGAAACCGTCCATGTCCGGCAGCATGACGTCGAGCACGATGAGGTCGGGCCGCTGCCGCTGGGCCGCCGCGACCGCCTCGGTCCCGTTGGACGCGGAGTGGACCTCGAATCCCGCGTATCGCAGGCTGGCGGACAGCAACTCCAGGATGTTCGGCTCGTCCTCGACGATCAGCAACCTGGCTTCGGGAGGAGATTCAGTGACCATGGCGCGCACACTCTAGGGCATATGCGGTAAGGGCACGGTTAAAGCTATATGGCGGGCGATGGCCAGGCTGGAGGTGGCCGCAGGCGACGGCGCGTTCCTGACCAAAACCATCCTGCCCCGCACATCGATGGCGAAGTCGTCGACCATCCGTCCGTCCCTGGCCACGGCCTGCGCCCGCACTCCCCCGCCGGTCCCGACCAGGTCGTCCATCGCCAGCGCGGGGACGTACCTCCTGGCGGCCGACAGGAAGGCGCGGCGGGCCAGCGAGCCGTACACCTCCCGGATCCCGGTGCGCCAGTGCTCCACGGCGAGCCGCCGGGCGCCCGGCCAGGCCACGATGTCCCTGAGGTCGCGCGCGGACACGTGCCGCCACGAGTAGCCCTCGAGTGCCAGGGCGGGCACCGCGTTGGGCCCGACGAGGACCTCACCGTCGATCCGCCTGGTCAGATGTACGCCGAGGAACGGGTAGCGGGGATCGGGCACCGGATAGATCAGTCCACGCACGAGCCCTCTCGCCGGCGCGGCCAGCCGGTAGTACTCACCACGGAACGGAATGATCCGTACGTCTCCCGGTGCCCCTGCCAGCGCCGCGATCCGGTCGGTGCCGAGGCCGGCGCACGAGATCATCCGGTCGAACGTGAAGCGGGCCCGCCCCGCCGCCACCTCCACTCCGCGCGAGGTCTCTCTGATCGCCCGCACCGGATGAGAGAGCCGTACGGCACCGCCCGCTGCGGCGACGTCGGCGGCGAACGCGCGGGCGACGGCGGCGAAGTCGGTGATCGCGGTGTGCGGTGAGTGGACCGCCGCGATCCCGACCGCCCCGGGTTCGATCTCGCGCAGCCCCAGCGCGTCGAGCTCCGCGACGCCGGGCACCCTGTTCTCTCGGGCACGCTCGGCGATCCGCCGCAGACCCGGCAGCTCGCCGCGGTTCGCGGCGATGACCAGCTTGCCCACCTCGTCGTACGGCAGGCCGTGCTCGGCGCAGTACTCCCTGAGCATCGCGACGCCGTCCCGGCACAGCCTGGCCTTGAGCGAGCCGGGCTGGTAGTAGATCCCGGCGTGGACGACACCGCTGTTGTGGCCGGTCTGATGGGCGGCGACGTGGGCTTCCTTGTCCAGCACGGTGACCTCGGCACCGGCTCGCGCGAGCTCCCGGGCGACCGCCAGGCCCAGGATCCCCGCGCCGATGATTCCGATCCGCATGGACGGCATGCCGCACATTGTCTCGCACTCACGGGTACGGAATCCAAGCGCCCAAACCGGGTATGGGCCCTCGAACCAATCCGCAACTCCTATTCGGGGGGTCACAGATGACCACGCAGGGTGTCGGGAAATCCGCCGGCGACGTCATGCACGAGGGCGCGCAGTGCATCGGCGAGCACGAGAGCCTGCGCCGGGCGTCAGAGATGATGCGCGACCTCGGCGTCGGCGCACTGCCGATCTGCGGCGACGACGACCGCCTCAAGGGGATCATCACCGACCGCGACATCGTGATCAAATGCTGTGCCGAGGGCAAGGACCTCGAAGAATGCACGGCGGGCGAGCTGGCCGTCGGCCTCGTCTGGGTGGACGCCCAGACCAGCGTCGAGGAGGCGCTGCTCACGATGGAGCAGAACCAGATCAAGCGGCTGCCGGTGATCGACAACGGCCGCCTCGCCGGCATGATCAGCGAAGCCGATCTGGCCAAGGAACTGCCCGACAGCAAGCTCGCCGAGTTCGTCCACCGCGTGTACGCGCGGTCCTGACCGGCCCGATCGGGCCGGCGGTCGAGCCTGCGATCGGGTCAGCGGCCGGTCCGGTACGCGATCACGCCGATGACGCCGATCGCGCCGACGGCCACGGCGATCCACAACAGGCCCATCGGCACGGTCACGCCGCCGTCCGCCGACCGTCCCGACTCCGTCGCCGCCGCCGCGCGGGAGGGCGTCGGCCTTGCCGTACGCGCGGCGGCGGAGGCGGAGGGCGTGGCGGCGTGCGTGGCGGCGTGCGGACGCGCCTCCGGCGGCAGCGGCACCCGGTAGACCGGGCTGGAGGCGCCCTCGGAACCGGTGAGCAGCGCGGTGCCGTCCCGCGTGTAGGTGATCGACTCGGCCTGCCTCAGCGGCGGCATGTCCAGGTGGGCGAGAAGCTTGCCGGGCGCTCGATAGAGGGAGGCCGAGAAGTACGTGCGGATCACGAAGCTCGACCCGTCGGGGGCATAGGCCGCGTCGGTGGCCATGAGGGGGGCCGGGCCGACGCGGCGCAGCACGTTCACCCGATCGGTGCGCAACTTGGCGGGGGCCGCGTAGACCGACCCGGCGAACTCCTTGCTCACGATGTAGAGGCGGCCGGTGCGCGGGTGCACCATCAGGCCCTCCGCGTCGCGCGGGCCGTCCTCGTAGCGGAAGCGGTACCGGGTCGCCCGGAGGGTCGCGTCCCGCATGGTCCGCGGCTCCACCACCTTGTAGACCGAGATGTCCGGCCAGACCCCGTTGTTGTCGCCGGTGTCGCCGAGCCACAGCACGCCCCGGCCGGTATCGGGGTCGACCGTGGCCGCCATGGCCTCCCAGTCCCGCGCCTCGGCGCCGGCCACTGTGAACGTCGCCCGGGTCCGCCCGTCCATGCCGACGGCGAAGAACCGCGGGCTGTCGCCGCTGTCGTTGTGGGTGTAGACGATGCCCTTGCGGGTCGGCGAGACCGCGAGCCCGCTCGACTCGTCGACCCGCGGATCCCGGAACTCGAACAGCAGCCGCTCGCCGTCATCCCCCGCCTGCGCCGTACGCGCCGCCGGAAGGGCGTTCACCGGAGGCGACAGAGCCGACGGCGCCATCACGACGAACGACACCGCGAGGAACGCCACCAGGAACGACATCCGCCTCCAGGGCGTCGGCCCACAGCACCGGCCATTCCTCCAGGCCTGCCGTACCGCTCCCGCCGCCGCGCTCCGCATGCCGCCATCATCCCCGATGGGCCCCTGGGTGCGGCGATCGGCGACACCGGGTAACGAGGCTGATAGAGACACGCGTCTTGGCCATGCGCCAATCGCATCACGACGTGATACGAGGCCGCCAGGGCGACCTTGTCGGTGAACCGCTGGGTGAACGACCGCGCGTCCGGCTCGACTGGAGTCCACTCCATGTTCCTATGGTGGTCGGCATGGAATACGCACAGCTTGGACGCACCGGACTCAAGGTCAGCAGGCTCTGCCTGGGCACGATGAACTTCGGCCCGCAGACGACGGAGGAAGACTCTCACGCGATCATGGATCGCGCCCACGAGCTGGGTCTGAACTTCTTCGACACGGCCGACGTGTACGGCTGGCAGAAGGGTGAGGGGATCACCGAGAACATCATCGGCCGCTGGTTCGCCAAGGGCGGCGGCCGGCGGGAGCGTACGGTCATCGCCACCAAGCTCTACGGCGACATGGGCGACTGGCCGAACGACGGCCGCCTGTCCGCGCTGAACATCAGGCGGGCGGCCGACGCGTCGCTCAGGCGCCTCCAGACCGACCACATCGACGTCTACCAGGCCCACCACATCGACCGGAACACGCCGTTCGAGGAGTTCTGGGAGGCCATGGAGGTGCTGCGACAGCAGGGCAAGATCCTGTACGTCGGCTCCTCCAACTTCGCCGGCTGGCACATCGCCAAGGCGCAGGAGACCGCCCGCCGCCGCAACTTCCTCGGGCTGGTCAGCGAGCAGTCCCCCTACAACCTGCTCGTCCGGGCCCCCGAGTTGGAGGTCATCCCGGCATGCGAGGACTACGGGATCGGACTGATCCCGTGGAGCCCGCTGTTCGGCGGCCTGCTCGGCGGCGTGCTGCGAAAGCTCGACCGGGTCCGATCCGCCGCGAGCGACCTGGTCACCGAGCTGGAAAGGAATCGGGAGAAGATCGAGCGGTACGAGGCGTTCTGCGACGAGCTCGGCGAACAGCCGTCCCACGTCGCGCTGGCCTGGCTGCTGCATCGGCCGGCAGTCACCGCGCCGATCATCGGCCCCCGCACGGTCGAGCAACTCGACGGCACCATCCGTGCCCTGGAGGTCAAGCTGGACGACAAGGCGCTGGCCCGCCTGGACGAGATCTTCCCCGGCCATCGGCCCGCTCCGGAGGACTACGCCTGGTGATCAGCCCCTGAGTAGCGCGCCGACGACCACGATGAGCAAAAGCAGCACCAGCACCGCGGGCAGCACCCAATGTCGAGGTCGATCCACGCCTCCACCCTAACGGGTAGGCCTCCGAGTGCTCATACCGCGCTGAAGGCCGAGCTCACCAGGGACCAAAGTCACCCGCCCACGATGCGTACGGCCTCGTGCCGTCAGTGACGTACCGCCCTCGACGGTGCACACCCCCGGGGATTCCTGCCCCCTCCCCGGGGTGTGCAGAGCTTCACGGATGACAGGCGTGGAGCTCGCGCGGGACAGATGTCACGCGGCGGCGCGCGGAACCGAGGACCACGTGGCATCACTTGGAGGTGAACCCCGGTATACCATCTGCCACCATGACCGTTTCGGATTCGAGTGGCTACGTCCGTCGGACGGCGTGCTACTGCGGCCCACTTCCACAGGAGTGCGTGACCGATGAAACGATCCTGACTCACCACACGTTGTCCCCATGATCCGTTGAACCGACAGGATGTGCCATGGCCGTCGGCAGTGATCCAGCGCTTTGCCGAGTGCTTCGATGGGTACGAAGGAAACGTGAGGTGAGGTGATGAGCCTGGACACTCTGGTCAAGCCAGGACACCTGCCCTGGCGTCCCAGGCCCGAGGCAAGCGACCTCGATGTCTGGCATGAGTATGAGGTTCCGCTCACCGGGACCTTCAGCCTCGGCCGAGATTTGGTCTTGTTCACTCAAATTCTCGAAAGTTCACAGGGCCTCTCGGCTTGGGCGTACACCTGCCTCACGCCTGAGGAGGCGGACGTGGCCGCCAACGTCCGCTTCGACTCTCTCGACGCGCTACGTCAATTCGTAGAAGATCGCTTCCTGGGGAAAGAGGCTGTTCTGACCCTCGCCAGAGGCGATCGGACCGCAGACCACTGGACTCGGGTCGAAGTCACCGAAAACCTGATCACAGCAGTCGAGGAGTTCCTCAACAGCATCATCAGAAGTGTCGACGAGGTGGCGGACACCGACCGGCGGGTCAGCGCCAAGCTAGCCGGGCTTGAGGCCGCGGCCTCTGAACTCGTCGACGCTTAGATATCCGGCAGGACGTAACGGCATAGCCGCCGCTCAAGGCGTCAGGGGGTACGCCTCGAGGGGTTCGTAGCGTACGGACGAGCCGAGGTGGCTGCGGACGAGATGTACGGCGTCGGCCCGCCATCGCAGGCCGCTGAACGAGCTCAGCGAGCCGACCAGGCCCCGCAGGTCGTCGCCGTAGCGCGAGCGGGCCAAGGTCAGATGGGGATGGAACCGCTTCCGGTCGGTCTCCTCGGCCCCCGCCCGCCGCGCGCCGGCGGCGACCGAGTCGGCCAGCCTCGGCAGCGGCGGCACGGCGTCGAGGCCGAGCCAGAAGACCCGCCCACGTGAGGCCGACGGGAACGCTCCCGCCCCGGTGAAGGACAGCGTGACCGGCCGGTATCGGGCGGCCGCCCGGGCCAGCCGTACGCTCAACTCGGGCAGCGCCTGATCGGGCACCTCGCCGAGGAAGGCGAGCGTCACATGCCACAGCGTCGAATCGATCCAGCGCAGCTCGGGCCAGCCGGCGCGGACGGACTCGACCGCCGTGGTGACCTCCGCCAGAGCCTCAGGCGGAGGCAGCAGCGCCACGAACAATCTGCTCACCCGGCGATTGTCCCCCCATCCGGTCACCCGATGCCCCCTCGCGTGTGACGGCACGCGAAGCGATCGCCCGGGTCAACAGTACGGCCAGGCCGACGCCGACGACGGTCAGCACCCCGGCGGTCGCCACGGCCACCCGGGGACCGGTCAGCTCGGCCAGCCAGCCCACCAGCGGCGCCCCGATCGGCGCTCCCCCGGTCATCACCAGCACGTACATCCCCATGATCCGGCCGCGCATCTCCGGCGACGCACCAAGCTGCATGAACGTGTTCGCCGTCGTGTTCACCGTGATCACGGCCATCCCCGCCGGGACGAGCAGCAGCAGGTACGCCCAGTAGGCGGGGGCGAACCCGGCGGCGATCTGGAACACGCCGAAGCACAGTGCGCCCGCGATCAGAAACCGCCGGCTGGGCTTGACCCGCTTGGCCGCCAGCAGCGCGCCGCCGAACGCCCCCACGGCGAACGCGCTGGACGCGATGCCGAACGAGGAGGCCCCGGCGCCGAAGACCTGCCTGGCCATCAGCGCTATGCCGGTGGACAGGCTCTGGGTGAATATCGCCGCGAACGCGACGATCAGCAGCGGCAGCAGCAACTCGGGCCGGCCGGCGGCGTACCGCAGGCCCTCCCGGAGCTGGCCCTTGGCCCGTGGGACGGGCTCGGGGGTGCGCAGCTCCGACGGCCGCATCAGCAGCAGCCCGGCGATCACCGCCAGGAACGAGGCGGCGTTCAGCAGGAAGATCTGCCCGGTGCCCGTCCAGGACATCAGGACACCCGCCACGGCCGGGCCAACGATCCTGGCGAGGTTGAACGACGAGCTGTTCAGGGCGATGGCGTTCGGCAGGTCGCGGCGGCCCACTATCTCCACGACGAACGACTGCCGGGTCGGCACCTCGACACAGGCGACCAGGCCCAGCAGGAACGCCATGACGTAGACATGCCACACCTGCGCCGTGCCGGTCACCACGAGGACGCCCATCATCAGCGCGAGCAGGCCGAGCAGCGACTGGGCCGCGACGAGCACGCGGCGCTTGGGATAGCGGTCGGCGACGATGCCGCCCCACAGCCCGAAGAGCAGCACGGGGAGGAACTGCAGCGCCACCGTCACGCCGAGGGCCGAGCCGCTGCCGCGGGTGAGATCGAGGATGAGCCAGTCCTGCGCGGTCCGCTGCATCCAGGTGCCGGTGTTGGAGACGACGCCGCCGATGGCGAACAGCCGGTAGTTGTGGTTCCGCAGCGAGCGGAACATCCCTCCCGCCTCCCGGCCTCCTACATCTTGGAGAGCTTCTCCAGGATCGGCGCCGCCGCCCGTAGTGTCGTCCTCTCCTCCGGCGTCAGCTCCCGGATCCGCTGCGCCAGCCACGCCTCCTTGGCGAGGCGCTCCTCCTTGAGCAGCACCGCCCCCTGGTCCGTCAGGCTGACCGTCACCTGGCGCCGGTCGGTCGGATGCGGCCTGCGTTCCAGCACGCCCCGCTCCACCAGTTTGGCGATCACGCGGGTCATCGAAGGCGGCTGCACCTTCTCGTGCTCCGCCAACTCGCCGGGGGTGATGGCGCCGTGGCGCCCGACCGCGGACAGCGTCGCGAACTGGGTGGGCGTCAGCGAGTGGTGGGCGGCCTGCCTGCGCAGCCGCCGCGTCAGTCGCGCGAGTGACACGCGCAGCGCCGCGGCGAGCCCCGCATCGCTGCGCAGATTCTCTGGGTTCATTAGCATAACTCATTACCTTTGCTAACTATATAGCACGCACGGGCATTCCACGAATCGCGGGCACGTTCGTCGCCGCCGACGCTCTGCGACCCCGGAGTGCGCACGAAAACGGCCGCCATGGTGATCACCTCACCATGGCGGCCGAGCCGTACGCCCTCGGGCTCCCGTCAGCCGACGCCGAGCAGGCTCTTGATCGGCTCCAGCGTGAAGTAGACGACGAACAGCACGCCCACGATCCACATCAGCGGGTGGATCTCCCGGATCTTGCCACGGAATGCCTTGATCGCGATGAAGCTGACGAAGCCGGCGCCGATGCCCGCGGTGATCGAGTAGGTGAACGGCATCAGCACGATCGTGAGGAACGCCGGGATCGCGATCTCGAAGTCGCTGAAGTCGATCTCCTTGATCTGGGTCATCATGAGGAAGCCCACGATCACGAGCGCCGGGGTCGCCGCCTCGAACGGCACGATCTCGGTCAGCGGCGCGAAGAACATCGCCAGCAGGAACAACAGGCCGGTGACCACGCTGGCCAGCCCGGTCCTGGCGCCCTCGCCGACGCCGGCGGCCGACTCGACGTACGTGGTGTTCGACGACACACTCGCCGCACCGCCCGCCGCGGCGGCGAGCGAGTCCACCAGCAGGATCTCGCGGGTGCGCTCGACGGTGCCGTCCGGGCCGACCAGGCCGGCCTGGCGTCCGACGCCGACGATCGTGCCCATCGTGTCGAAGAAGTCGGCGAGCATGAGCGTGAAGACGAACATCACGGCGGCGAGTCCGCCGATCTGGGCGAAACCTCCGAGCAGGTCGAACCGCCCGAGCAGCGACAGGTCCGGCAACTCGAACACCTTCGACGGCCACGCCGGGACGATCAGCGACCACGCGTCGGGGTTCGCGGGCTTGCCCTCGGCGACCTGCGGACCCAGCTTGGCGATGGCCTCCACGACGATCGCGAGCACGGTCGTGCCGACGATGCCGAGCAGGATCGCGCCCTTGACCTTGCGGGCGACCAGGAACGCCATGATGAGCAGGCCGATCACGAAGACGAAGGTCGGCCACCCGGTCAGCGACCCGTTGCCGGCCACCCCCAGCTTGACCGGGACCGTGGTGTTGCTCGCATCCGGAATGCGCCGTACGAACCCGGCGTCGACGAACCCGATCAGCGCGATGAACAGGCCGATGCCGACGCTGATCGCGGTCTTGAGCTGGGCCGGGATCGCGTGGAAGACGGCCGTGCGGAAGCCCGTCACCACCAGGATCGCGATGACGATGCCCTCCAGCACGACCAGGCCCATCGCGCTTTCCCACGACATCTGGTTCGCGATGCCGAACGCCACGAACGCGTTCAGGCCGAGCCCGGCCGCCAGCGCGAACGGCACCCGGCCGAACACGCCCATCGCGATCGTCAGAATGCCCGCCACGAACGCCGTGGCGGCCGCCACCAGCGGCAGGTTGGGGGCTTCGCCGCCCCCGAGGAACTGGCCGGTCTTGTCCGCGGCCGTACCGATGATGATCGGGTTGAGCACGACGATGTAGGCCATCGTGAAGAACGTGGCGAATCCGCCGCGGACCTCCTGGCCGATGGTCGAGCCACGCGCCGATATGAAGAAGAAACGATCAAGGGGATTGAGGGGTTTGGTCACGGTCTCACTCACTAGCCGCAGCGGGTCAGGCGGATACCACCTGCGAAAAGGGGCAGGAAAGCAGCGTAGTGGCTTCGTGACCGATTTGTCGCAGCAGGGCATGACCTGTGAACCGCCGCGTAAACTGCTTCACGTGACCCAGCCACGTCCGCCTGACCCCCAGCCGCTGCAGACCCGCGACACCCCCACGATTCTCGTGGGCACGGGGCTGTGGGCCGTCGCCCTCGTGGTGGTCCTGCTGGTCGTCCGACCGGCGGACGGCCGCCCGATCTGGACCTGCGTCGTCGGCATCGGGCTGGGCGTGTTCGGCCTCCTCTACGTCCGCCGCCGCGACTCCCGCCGACGCGACGTCTCAGAGTGAAGTGACCGGATCGAGGTCGGCCTCGGCGAGCAGCAGCGGCACCCGGCCGGGATCACGCAGGAGCGCGGCCACGGCCAGTCGGTCGCCCCACTGTCCGGACGCCCACGCGAGCCCGCGGGCCAGGCCCTCGACCCCCGAAGCGTGGACCTTGCCCTCGAAGAACCGCCACGGCACCGGAACGCCGTCGACCAGCAGGTTCTCGTGATCGACGTAGGTCGGCGGGGCCGACGGAAGCAGCGAGCGCACCTCCTCCGGGACTGGACGCTCAACTCCGGATGAGGTGACGGAACCGGTGACGATCTCGCCGACCAGCGGCAGGTCGAGCACCTCGGACAGTGCCTCGGCCAGGTCGAACGGCGCGAGCACCAGCGGCCGGTCGGCTACCAGCGGCAGCAGGTCGGGGGCCTCCACGACGACCGGGCCCGGCCCTTCCGCGACCTCCGCCACGACGATCGAACCCTTCTGTACGGCTCGGACCGCCTCCGGCGGGCCGACCCTGGCCGGGTCGACGGCGGCGAGTGCGATCCACAGGGCGCGCACCTGCGCCCGGTCGACCTCGACGGCCGGATCGGCCAGCAGGTCGAGCAGCTCGTCCGGCCCACCGTGCGACGACAGCAACGCGTCGAGCGTCGACCTGACGCCGATCAACTCCAGCGCGGTCTCGTCGATCCCCGCGGGGGCGTCGCCGTACAGGCCGAACAGCAGCGGGTCGCCCGAGGGCAGCCGCAGCGAGGTGGGACGCCGGCCGTCGAGCACGGGGTGGCGTGACAGCCACCACGCCGTGTACGACGGGACCTCGACGGTCTGCCCTGCGGCGACCACCCGCAGCGGGCGCAGGGCGGCACGCAGCGGCGGCCTCGACAGCAGCGCCAGCGCGGCCGGCCAGTCCGCGACGTATTCCAGGTCGCGCACGGCGGTGAACTCCGGCGCGACCGGCGGCACGTCGAGATCGGGAAGCTGGTCGTGCACGAGATCGAGGACCGCCTCCAGCCACTCGTCCTCGAGATCGAGATCGTGGTCGCAGTCGGCCGGGTCGAGCAGCACGTCGGCGTCGTTGACGACGGCGAACCCGTCGAGCACGCCCGCGGCCGCCAGCACGTTCGGCCCGAACCTCGTCACCAGTTCCGGCGCGGCCACGCCGAACGGCACGTCGGGGTCGATCAGGCCCGCCAGCGACCCCTCGGCCAGCAGCAGGTCGCCCGCCGCGTAGAGTTCGCCGTCCGCGCCGCGCAGCGCGAGGTCGGCCAGCCAAGGCGCCTCCCCCGCGGTCAGCCCTGCGGCCTCGACCAGGGCCAGCACGGCCTGCGCCACCGGCTCGGGATCGGCACTGTGCAGCGACTCGGCCACCGCGGCGTGGGTGAGCGGGTCGTCGAGCACGGTCCTCGGCGTCGCCTCGGCCGCGCCCAGGCGCAGCAGCAGCGGATGAGCGGCGTCGGGGTGCACGATCCGCAGCCCGAGCGGCGCGAGCGCGGCAGAGTCGACAGCGCCCGACAGTATGAGCGTGCCGCGCGGGCCCCGCACCAGGCGGCCGTCGGCGAGCGGCACCGCGACCGCGGCGATCGCCTCCAGGTCGTCGGCCGGCAGCGTCTCGTACAGCGACCGCCACCACGCCGGATCCCGATCCTCAACGGCATCGCCGGTCAGCATGTCCACCACGTCGGCGAGCTCCACCCGCCGGACGCCGAGCGTGGTCAGCGCCGGATGGCGGGACGCCCACCCGGCGGGCAGCAGCCCGGGGACGACACCGCTGATCTTCTCCAGGAACTCGCCCGAGCCGAGGACCGCACGCGCCTGGTTTCCCGGCACGGGATCGGCCGCACCGATGGCGGGCAGCAGCGGCGTGTCCGGCAGCAACCGGATGATCTCGCGGCGGATCGCCGCGTCGAGCGCCCCCTTGCCCATCATTCCGGGCACGAGGTCGAGCAGCTCAGGTGTCCTCGGCAGCTCGCCCAGCAGCCGGATGTACGCCTCGGCCGCCCGCCGGACCAGGAAGTCCGTGAGCGGTCCCGGGGCGACGTGCCGCCGGTCGGTCGTCATCGGGAACGTGGCGATGAGCAGCGCGGGCAGGTCGAGCGGCTCGTCGCTCGGCGTCGGCGCGTGCACGACGCGCGGGACGTCACCGCCGCGCGCCTCGCCGGGCTGCTGCCGTACGGCCCAGCGGACCTCCCAGTACGGCCGGGCCCGCTCCTCGGTGGGACGGTCGGCGAACAGCTCGGCCACCTGCTCGGGCAGGAAGACGCCGGACTCGGCGACCACGTGCCGGCCTTCGGCCGAGATCGTACGGCTCCGGCCCCCGACCTCGATCTCGATGACCTTCAGCGCCGGCATCGCCAGCGGCAGCGCCGGGCCGGCCTCCTCCAGCATCTGCCGTACGGCCTGCTCGGCCGCCTCGTCGCGCAGCGGGAGCCGTACGACCGTGTCGAAGCCGTCGGGGACTCCGTCGGCCAGACCCCCGAGCGATTCGTCGGAGAACGGCAGGCGCAGCAGCGGCACGTGCCCCCCGCGGCCGGCCAGCTCCGCGGCCAGCTCGGGGCGGGCGGTGACGAGCGCGGCCGTCTCGTCCCGGGACCAGCGCACGCCGCCCGTCTCGCGGGAGGCGATGGCGGGGGCGTCGGTGACCGACACCACCGCGGCGAAACCGACGCCGAACCGGCCGGCGGCCCCGGCCTCGTCCCGCTTCCCGGAGACCCGCAGCGTGCTCAGGCCCTCGATGCCCACCGCGTCGAGCGGCGCGCCGACGTTGGCGGCCAGCAGCACGCCGTCGCGCAACTCCAGCCGCAGGCGGCCGGGCACACCGGCACGCAACGCGGCGTCGGCGGCGTTCTGGGCCAGCTCCACGACCAGCCGGTCGCGGTAACCGCCCAGCGCGAAGTCCTCCTCGGCGTTGGCGTCCTCACGGAACCGGGCCGGGGAGGCCGTCCATGCCGCGAGGACCGTCTCACGCAGGCGCGCGCAATCGAACATGATCAGGATTGGTCCATCAGGTCGTAGCCCATGTCGTCCAGGATCGGGGGCGCGGGTTCCGCGACCATCGAGGGGACCGTGGTCGCCTCGGAGTGGGCGCCGCAGCCGTGGTCGACGGCGACGACCCGGCCGTCGTCCGGGGCGTACTCGTTGGTGCACACGCCGAAGGCGTGGCCGAGGGCGCCGGCGAGCGGCCAGTAGAACCCGCAGGTGGAGCACTGCGCGGGCGCGGCGTGCGCGATCGGCGCGTCCGGGCCAGGCTCCCCCGCGCGCCAGCGGTGTGCGGCGAGGTCGCGGCCGACGGGCGACAGCACGCGGGCCCGGCCGAGACCGGGCTCGAAGACCGCCTGGCGGTCGGTGTCGTCGTCGGTCGCCGTGTATCCCGGGACCAGCCGATCGTCGTCCGCCTCGACGGGCAGCAGATCGCCCACGCCGAGGTCACCCGGGCGCAGCCGTTCGTTCCACGGCACCCAGCGCGGGGCCAGCAGCGCGCCGGCCCCGGGCAGCAGCACGGTCTCACTCACGGTCACGTTGCGGGCACGCGAGGCACGGGCCACGGTGATCGCCCAGCGCCACCCCTGGTAGGCCCGGTCCAGGCATTCGAAGTAATGGGTCACGACCCGGTCGCCCTCGTTGTCGAAGCCCAGGTGCTCCCCCACCTCGCCGGGGCGCGCGATCACCTCGGCGGCCTCACGGGCGAGATCTACCGCCGCCGCACAGGCCGCATCGACTGGAGTGCTACGGATTCGGGTTCGACTCACACTCCATTTTCACCCACGCCCAGACCAAACTTCCCCTCGACTCCGAGAGAGGCCGGAGGCTCGGGCGCGGGCTCAGGCGTCCAGGTCGTCGGCGACGGCCCGCAGCACGGTGGCGACCTTCTTGGCATGGACCGCGTCCGGATGCTTACCCCGCTGATAGGAGTTGGAGATGTCGTCGAGCAACTTGATCAGATCCTCGACGATGACGACCAACTCGTCCGGCTTCTTCCGCTTGGCCTTGCTTCTCGGGGGCCTGGCCAAGGTAGGCGGCTGTTCGACCAGCCTGACCGAAAGCGCCTGCTGACCTCGGCGGCTCTCGGCCACACCGAACTCGACCTTCTGCCCGGGCTTCAACACGTCCACGCCCTTGGGCAGCGCGGAGGAATGCACGAAGACCTCGCCGCCGTCATCGCGCGTGAGAAAACCGAAACCCTTGTCGGCGTCGTACCACTTGACCTTGCCACTCGGCACAGAGCTGACCTCGTTCAGACTGTCGTGAAGGTGATGGATGTAGGTTATGCCCACAAGGGGCCCTCGTGGACCCATCTACCGGGCGGGAATCAGAAGCCTCGCCCAGAAGACCGGTCATACGATTAAAAGGATGAAGGGCAAGGAGTTCACCGAGTGGCTGCGCGGCCGCTCCGACGAGCAGCTCAGGGCGCTCGTGACGGCACGGCCGGAACTCGTCACGCCCGTTCCCGCCAACATCGAGAGCCTCGCCGCCCGCGCGAGCAGCCCCTCCGCCCTCAGCCGGGCGCTCGACCGGCTCGACCGGTTCGCACTGTCCGTGCTCGAGACCCTCGTGGTCGCGCGGCCGTACCCCGCCGACCACGACTCCCTGCGCGCACTGCTGGCCCGGGCCTCGTACGGCACAGCCGGCGAGGGCGGGGATGGTGGGGATCCCGCGCTCAACGGAACGAAGCTGGAAGCCGCACTCGAAGCGGCACTCGAACGGCTTCGGGAAAGCGCTCTGATCTACGACGCCCCGATTCGCAACGCCGAACTCCGAGACAACGCCGAGCCCCGAGACGCCGACGCGGACTCGGTCGTTCCACTGCCGGCGCCGGGAGTTCCGGAGGCTCTCGACCCTCCGGCCGGGCTCGGGCCACCTGCCGCGGAGGTCTTCCGCCATCACCCGCCCGAGCAGATCGAGGCCATGCTCGCCGGAATGTCCCCCGGAATACCACCCGAAACACCATCCGAAACACCACCGGGAATGCCACCCGGAACACGCGCCGGAACGGGCATCGGCGACAGCACGCAGCGGAACGGCGGCACTTCGCTGGAGCGGCTGACCGCCCGGCTGTCCGATCCCGCGACGGTCGCCCACCTCATCGAGGAGGTGCCGCCCCAGGCCCGCGCCGCGCTCAAGGATCTCACCTGGGGTCCGGCGAGTGGGCGGCTGCCCAACGCCCGGCGCGAGGTGACCGTCGCCACCGCCCGGTCGCCGATCGATCAGCTCCTCGCCCGGGGCCTGCTCGGCGCGACCGGGGAGGAGACCGTAACACTTCCGCGCGAGGTCGCCCTGGTCCTGCGGGGCGGCCGGATCCACCACGACCTGTCCCCCTTCCCGCCAGAACCGGCCGGCGTCGTACGCGACCGGGGCCGCGCCGACCGTACGGCCGCCGGGCAGGCGTTCACGTTCACCCGCACCGTCGAGGAGCTGTGCGAGTGGTGGAGCACCGACCCGCCCGGGGTGCTGCGGGCCGGCGGCCTGGCCGTACGGGATCTGAAGCGCGTCACACAGGTCCTCGACGTGCCCGAGTGGGTCGCCGGCCTGGTGGTGGAGGTCGCGCACGCGGCGGGGCTGGTCGCGGCCGGAGACGGGGAGTGGCTGCCGACCGACGTCTACGACTCGTGGCGGGTCAGGGTCACCGAGAACCGGTGGGTCGAGCTGGCGGCCGCCTGGGCGGGCATGGACCGCGTGCCCGGCCTGATCGGCGAGCGCGACGAGCGCGACCGGCCGCTGAACGCCCTGCATTCGGACCTGCGCCGGGCGGGCGCCGCGCGGGTGCGTGCGCAGGTGCTCGGCGTGCTCGCGTCGGCGGCCGGCATCGCGCCGACCGTCGAGTCCGTGCTGGCCGGGCTGGCGTGGGAACGGCCGCGCCAGCGGGTGGCCGACCTCGACCGGGTCGTCGAGTTCACGCTGCGCGAGGCCGAGCAACTCGGGATGACCGGGCTCGGCGCGCTGTCAGCGCACGGTGCGGCTCTGGAAGCCGCGCCGGGGGCCGGGCTGGGTGCCGACCGTCGTCGTGCGGCGGCCGAATCGCTCGCGCCGCTGCTGCCTCAGCCGGTGGACCACGTGCTGCTGCAGGCCGATCTCACGGCCGTGGCGCCGGGACCGCTCACCACCGACCTCCAGCGCAGGCTCGCGCTCATGGCCGACGTGGAGTCGAAGGGAGGCGCGACCGTCTACCGGTTTCGCGAGACGTCGATCAGGCGGGCACTCGACGCCGGGCAGTCGGCGGACGAACTGATCGCCATGCTCGAACGGCACTCGGCCACGCCGGTCCCCCAGCCGCTGCGCTACCTGGTGACCGACGTGGCTCGGCGGCACGGACGCATCCGGGTCGGCACCGCCTCCGCCTACGTCCGCTGTGATGATCCGGCGATCCTCGACGAGGTGCTCGCCGACCGGCGGGCCGCACTGCTGCGGCTGCGGCGGCTCGCACCGACCGTGCTGGCGTCCAGGACGTCGCGGGCCGCGCTGGTCGACTCGCTGCGCGCGATGGGCTACGCGCCGATGGCCGAGTCGAGCGACGGCGACGTCCTGGTGACGAGGGCCGATGCCAGGCGGACCGAGGGCCCGCCGATCACCCGGGCCCCGGCCCCGGTACGGCCGGAGGCCGACGTGGTGGCCGCCGCCGTCCGGGCCGTACGGGCCGGTGATGAGGCGCACCTTGCGCGTCGGCACCCCGAGCGGGCCCCCGAGGGCGAGGTGCCGCGGTCTCCGTCGAGCGCCACGATCGAGGCGCTCCGGGAGGCGATCAGGCAGGGTTCGCGGGTCTGGATCGGTTATCTCGACTCACAGGGGCACGCCACCAGCCGCATCCTCGAACCGGCCAGGGTGGAGGGCGGCTACCTCACCGCCTATGACGAGACTCGGGCCACCATCCACCGCTTCGCCCTCCACCGGATCACCGGCATCTCCGACCCCGGCCGAGATTCCCCGAGCCGGGACTGATTCGGCCCGGCCTCGTGTTGGATAGGCGTTAGCCGTACGAGGGGGGAGTGGGCATCGACATGACCGGGATGAACGGGCCGCTGATCGTCCAGTCGGACAAGACGCTGCTGCTCGAAGTCGATCACGAGCTGGCCGACGCGTGCCGCAAGGCGATCGCGCCCTTCGCCGAGCTGGAGCGGGCCCCCGAGCATGTCCACACCTACCGGGTGACCCCGCTGGCGCTGTGGAACGCCAGGGCCGCGGGGCACGACGCCGAGCAGGTCGTCGACGCGCTGATCACCTACAGCCGCTATCCGGTGCCGCACGCGATGCTGGTCGACGTCGCCGAGACGATGGCCAGGTACGGCCGGCTGCGGTTGGAGAAGCACCCGACCCAGGGGTTGGCCCTCACCACCACCGACCGCGCCGTCCTGGAGGAGGTGCTGCGCTCCAAGAAGGTGCAACCGCTGCTGGGTGAGCGGTTCAGCCCCGACGCGGTCGCCGTGCATCCCTCCGAGCGCGGCAACATCAAGCAGTTGCTGCTCAAGCTCGGCTGGCCGGCCGAGGACCTCGCCGGGTACGTGGACGGCGAGCATCATCCGATCGCGCTGCACGAGGAGGGCTGGACGCTGCGGCCGTACCAGAAGGAGGCCGCGGACGCGTTCTGGAACGGCGGATCGGGCGTGGTCGTGCTGCCCTGCGGCGCGGGCAAGACGATCGTCGGGGCCGCGGCGATGGCGCACGCGCAGGCCACCACGCTCATCCTGGTCACCAACACGGTCTCGGCCCACCAGTGGAAGCAGGAGCTGATCAAGCGCACCTCGCTGACCGAGGACGAGATCGGCGAGTACACCGGCACGAAGAAGGAGATCCGTCCGGTCACCATCGCCACCTATCAGGTGATGACGACGAGACGGCAGGGTACGTACCGGCACCTGGAGCTGTTCGACGCCCGCGACTGGGGGCTGATCGTCTACGACGAGGTGCACCTGCTGCCCGCGCCGATCTTCCGGATGACGGCCGATCTCCAGGCGCGTCGCCGGGTCGGCCTGACCGCCACCCTGGTACGCGAGGACGGCCGCGAGGGCGACGTCTTCTCGCTCATCGGCCCGAAACGGTACGACGCGCCGTGGAAGGAGATGGAGAACCAGGGCTGGATCGCGCCGGCCGAGTGCGTCGAGGTGCGGGTGACGCTCAGCGACGAGGAACGGCTGGCCTACGCCATGACCGAGGCCGACGAGCGCTACCGCTTCTGCGCGACCACCCCGTCGAAGAACCGGGTGGCCGAGGCGCTGGTACGGCGGCACGCGGGCGAACAGGTCCTGGTCATCGGGCAGTACATCGACCAACTCGACGAGTTGGGCGAGCACCTCGACGCGCCCGTGATCAAGGGAGAGACCCGGGTCCGGGAACGGGAGCGCCTGTTCCAGGCGTTCCGCGACAAGGAGATCCAGGTCCTCGTGGTGTCGAAGGTGGCCAACTTCTCCATCGACCTGCCGGAGGCGGCCGTGGCCATCCAGGTCTCCGGCACCTTCGGCTCACGTCAGGAGGAGGCGCAGCGGCTCGGCCGCGTGCTGCGGCCGAAGGCCGACGGCGGCGGCGCGCGCTTCTACTCGATCGTCAGCCGTGACACCGTCGACCAGGACTTCGCCGCCCACCGGCAGCGCTTCCTCGCCGAGCAGGGCTACGCGTACCACATCATCGACGCCGACGACGTCGGTGAGGAGAACCCGGCGAAATGACCCCCGAAACAACACCTGGATCTAGGCCCTAGGTCCAGGAGATCCCAGCGGTCCGAGCCACGCTCCTCACCTCCTCGCGCGGATACCCCATCTCACGATAAATCGCCACATTTCACCCGCCGCAGCACATAACGCGCCGGATCGGGCCGAGGCATCAGCGCGTCTGATACCCGCGCCGGGGAGCGGCGACACGCACGAAAAAAGTATTTCGGTTCGCGGGGCCGCAGCCGCTAGGCTCGTAGCTTTCCCTGCCTTCCGGAGGAGCTTTTCGCGTGCCCGCAAACCTGCCGACGGACGTGCTCGAGTCCGAGCGCGCCCATCTCGCGGCCGCCCGCGCCGCGCTCCGAACGATGCGGGAGCACGCTCTGTCCCTGTCCGCCGACGCGGCAGGCGACTGGGTGTCCCGGGAGATCCTCCAGGGTCTGCTCGACCAGCGCGTCGCAGCCCTGGCCGATCACCCGGACGCCCCGCTCTTCTTCGGCCGCCTCGACCGCTCGGCCGACGACGACCTACCGGGCACGATCTACGTCGGGCGGCGGCACGTCCACGACGACCGCAGCCGCCCCCTTGTGATCGACTGGCGGGCGCCGATCTCCCGTGCGTTCTATCAGGCCGGCCCCGCCGACCCCATGGGCGTCGCGCTGCGCCGCCGGTTCGGTTACCAGGGCGGCGACCTCACAGCGTACGAGGACGAGCGACTCGGCGACGGCGGGTTTCCATCGCGGCAGCCGGAACAGAGCACCCTGCTGCTGCGGGAGATCGAGCGGCCGCGCAGCGGGCCGATGCGCGACATCGTGGCGACCATCCAGCCGGACCAGGACGAGATCGTCCGCGCCGACCTCGGCGTCACCGTCTGCGTCCAGGGTGCGCCCGGCACCGGGAAAACCGCCGTAGGCCTGCACCGGGCCGCCTATCTGCTGTTCACCCACCGGGAGCGGCTCACCCGGTCCGGCGTGATGATCGTCGGCCCGAACCGGGCGTTCCTCTCCTACATCTCCTCGGTGCTCCCCGCGCTGGGCGAGGTCCGGGTCGACCAGACGACCGTGAGCGGCATCCTCGGCGACCACGCCCACCCGGAGGAACCGGCCACGGCCGCGATCAAGGGCGACGGACGGATGGCCGCCGTCCTGGAGCGGGCGCTGTGGCTCCACATCAGCAAGCCCGACGAGGGGCTGCTGATCACCAAGGGCGTCAACCGCTACCGGGTGGCCGAGCACGAGGTCCGTGAGATGGTCGCCGCGCTGCGCGGCACCACCAGGTACGGCCCCGGCCGTACGATCCTCGCCCAGCGGCTCGCGCACGCCGTGCTCGTGCAGATGGAGCGGCGCGGCGAGTCACCGGACGACCGGGTGCAGGACTCGGTCGCGCGGTCGAAGCCGGTGAAGGCCCTCCTCGACCAGGTGTGGCCGAAGCTCACCGCCGAGCAGGTGCTCTTCCGGCTGCTGTCGGACGGCGAGTTCCTGAGCAGGGCCGCCAGAACCGACCTGTCGGCGGAGGAGCGGGAGCTGGTCCTGTGGCGTAAGCCGTACAAATCGCACCGTTCGGCCAGGTGGTCGGCAGCCGACGCCGCGCTGCTGGATGAGCTGAACGACCTGATCGAGCGGACGCCTTCGCACGGTCACCTGGTCATCGACGAGGCCCAGGACCTGTCCGCCATGCAGCTGCGTGCGCTCGGGCGGCGGTGCCGTACGGGCTCGGCGACGATCCTGGGCGACCTCGCGCAGGGCACCACGCCCTGGTCGGCGACGTCGTGGAAGACCGTGCTCGACCATCTCGGCCAGCCGGACGGGGAGGTCACCGAGCTCACGGTCGGCTTCCGCGTGCCGCGGGAGGTCCTCGACTTCGCCGCCAGGCTGCTCCCCTCGGTCGCGCCGGACCTGGCCGCCCCGCGGTCGCTGCGCCCCGGCGCCGGCTCCCTGGCCGTACGGCAGGTGCCCGACGCCGTCGCCGCCGTGCCCGAGGCCGTACGGGAAGCCCTCGGCCGGGAGGGCTCCATCGGCGTCATCGCCCCCGACGCCGCCGTCCCCGCCCTCGCGGCGGCCCTCGACGGCACCGCCGAGGTCCTCGGCGCCGAGGTCCCGGGGGAAGCCTCGGCCGATCAGCGGGTGCTCGTCGTCCCCGCCACGCTCGCCAAGGGCCTGGAGTACGACCACGTCATCCTGGTGGAGCCCGCCGACACCGTGGCCGCCGAAGACCGCGGCCTGGCCCGCCTCTACGTGGTCCTCACCCGAGCCGTCACATCCCTGACAGTCCTCCACACCCAGCCCCTGCCCCCCGAGCTGGCGTGGCACTAGGTCGTGTTTCAGCGGATGCAGACGACCTTGACGCGGAAGCCGCCCGTCAGGCGCTCGACAACCAGCCACGCGCGGTCGGTGGTCATGACAGGCAGGCCATGGCGTTCCGCAACAGCGATCACCTGGGCGTCTGCGGTGGACAGCGTACTCATGCCGCCCGCGTCGTTACGGTCCTGATCCGTCCACTGCGAGCGCAGCCGATAGGAGGACTGCCGCAGAGCGGCAGCTCGCTGGGCGTCCGTTGATGTCAGAGTCTCGTCGATGACCACGCCGAGGGCCGCCAGATCGGCGGTGAGCTGGGCGGTGGTGCGGCGGTAACCGATCTGTTCGGTGCGGCGGCACACCTCGGTCAAGGCGACTGTCGGCAGTACGGAACCGTCCAGCTCTGCCATGACCTGATCGGCTCCGCTCTCGCCGAGGACGAATGCGAGGACCACGCCGGCGTCGAGTACATGGCTCATGCCGCGCCGTCTCGCGCGTCGTCCTGTTCGTCATCGGCCGCGTCCTCACGGTCCCACTCGGCCAGCGGCCAGCCGTCGGCTGGAGCGGGGGGCACCGCATCACGGATGCGTCGGATCACCGCATCCCTGGTGGTCAGCGTCACCTCTCCGTCTCCACTCGCGGTGACGACCAGCTCCGCCCCGTCGGGGATTCCAGCGGCCTGCCGGACGTCGGCGGGCACGGTCAGGCGCCCTTTGTCGCTTATGCGCACACAGTACGTGCGTCGCGGCCTGGTGTCCATGTCAGAAATTCTAGCCACCAAATCTGGCGAGCGTCACTAACTACACAACGAGGCACACATTCAGGATGAGCGTCTCCATGGGGTAGGAATGGCTCACAGGTGTTACCACGTGACCGTGACCGCCGTGTGTGGCCGGACGATGCGTGTCTCGGCGGTGTTGGCACCGGGATTGGTGTCCGTCCGGCATGCGGTGATGACAGGCCGGCTCGGGCGTTCCCGGTCCCATCGATGCAGTAGATCGGTGGTGTGGCCGGCCAGCTTCACGCTGTCAGGGCCGTGCGCGACGATCCCGAGTTCGAGGGTGTCATCGTCGATGTCGCAGGTGACGATGTAGGTGAGGGTCCCGCCATCGTAGAGGGCCGCGCCGCCCCAGCGCATTGCCGGGTTGGCCAGGCCCGTCGTGCGAGCCTGTTGCCCGACGGAGAGGCGCCCGAACCGGTGGGCGGCGGTGGTGACGAGCCACAGGTCAAGGTGCTCGGCGGGCTCGTCGTGCCGGACGTGGATACCGGGCCAGTGTTCCTGACCGGGATGGGTGAGGGTCCGGGCGAGTGCGGTGTCGTCGGGCAGGTCGTCGACATCGACTTTGAGAACGACATCGTCGGCCAGGCGGACGTGTTGTTCGGCATGTTCGGCAAGGCCGCGCATCGGGACGAAGCCGCAGACGACGGCCGAGGTGCTGATCATGTGGTCGGGTTGGTGGAGGTCGAAGGCGATGGCACGGGTCAGTCCGCTGCCGTGCAGGCGTAGCGGTACGACGAGTCGGCCGCCGACGGTTAGCTGGTCCCACCAAGCTGGGACGAGGTCCCACGCTTCAGCGGTGACGATGATCCGGTCGTAGGGGGCGCGGTTGGGGACGCCGAGTGCGCCGTCGCCACAGACGACCTCGACCTGAGGATAGCCGGCCGCTTCGAGGCTTTCGGCGGCACCCGCGGCGAGGTCGTCGTCGAGTTCGATGGTGACGACACCCCCGGTGGGGCCGACGAGTTCGGCGAGGAGGGCGGCGTTGATGCCGGTGGCCGCGCCGATCTCCAGGACCCGCTGGCCGGGCTCGACGGCGAGCTGTTCGAGCATGGCGGCGACCAGCTTGGGGCTGGAGGCCGAGGAAACAGAGGTGCCGTCGGCGGCGCGCCGGGTCACGACCGGTTTACGTCCGTAGGCGACGTCGAGAGCCACCCCCGGCAGGAACAGGTGCCGAGGGACGGTACGGAACGCGGCTTCGACCTGCGGCGTGCGGAACATGCCCCAGCTCTTGATGTAGTCGGCCAGGTCGTCGCGGAGCCGGTCGGCGTTACCAGTGATTGCGCCGGCGCCTTCGGCTTTGATCATCATGCTGGGTGATGCCCATCGTTCAGCGGACCGCCAGTCGTCGCAGGCGACGTTGACTTGACGCCATCCGGCAGTGGTGTTCTGGTCGGTCATGTCGAATCCCATCAGTCCACAGCCAGGAACAGCAGTGTGCCAGGGCCGCGTGACGCGGGAATCCCGATCTGCTGATCGATCGATCACCTCGTCGATCCGGACGCGTGTCTGTTCGGCCTCGCAGGTCAGGGCGGCCTCGCGTGCGTCGATCTTGTCCAGCAGCGGTCTGCTCGCATCGTGGCCGATCATGCGCTGCGCCAGGATGGGCTGGAGGCACCTGTCAGCCGGCGGGCCATCACGTCGCTCATCGCCCAGTACACCCGCGATTCGGAGCTGGCAGGTCGGTGCTCGTAGTCGCGGACCAAGCGGCGGTGCAGGGCGAGGATGTCGTAGGTCTGTTCCACCACCCACCGCTTGGGCTGGGCGACAAACCCGTTGTCCGCGTCACGTTCGACGATCTCCCGTCACGGTGGGTCCCAATCAGAGGAGCAAGTGGGGCCACTGCGGGTTGACACAGCCACCGAGGTAGTTCGGACACAGGCCAGTATGCGGCCAGGAGACCGCAGGCCCCACCCCCGGTCCAGGCCGGGATTCAATCCAGTTCCGCGGGCCGGTTTCGACGACCAATGCGGCTGCCGCCCGGGTCATACGGTTACGCGGCTATGGAAGATCTTGAACAGTTCTGCGGCGCGGGTTTCGACGGATAAGGGTGGGACGGTCGGCCGGTCGGGCAGGGTCTTGTCGAGTGCGGTCATGTCCGCGCAGGTGAAGTATTGGTAGGCGGCTGCAAGCGGGTTGGGCACGAGCTCAACGAGTAGGGGCCGGCCGCTCGTCTCGCGGTGCAGGCGGGCGCACCACTGTGTCAGGGTTGCGAAGGACACGGCGAAGCCGGCACCAAGGTTATAGACCGCGGCAGGTACGACCTGCTCGGCGAGTTGGACGATCGTGGCCGTGACGATCTCGACCGGGATGTAGTCGCGGGCGGCGGCCAGAGAATCATCGAAGACGCGGATGTGGCCCGTGTGGGCAGCTTGGCGCAGCAACTGGGACAGGATCGAGGCCATCGGGCCCTTGTCGGCCTCGTCGGGGCCGAAGACGTTGGTGTAGCGCAGCCCCACCCAGTGCAGGCCGGTGCCGTGGCGGGCGCGCATCTGACAGTCGAGGGCGAGCTTGGATGCCGCGTACGGATTGAGTGGGCCAGAGCAGCGGGTGTGGTTGGTGTCGGCGTCCTCGGCGATCGGCGTGCGCTGGTGGAGGGTGCCGTAGACGGAGTGCGAGGAGGCGTAGATAAGGCGAGCGCCGCCCGTGTGGCAGGCGTCGGCCAGTCGGAGTGGGCCGAGGGTGTTGGTTTCCGTCAGTTCGGACCCGGCGGGGACGCGGGTGTCGCTGATGCCGGCTTGGTGGACGACGGTCTCGTAGCGGCCAGCGGCGATGTCGGCGAGGAGGGCCGGGGCGGTGAAGTCACCGCGCTGCCAGCGGCCCATATGGGCGAGGTGTTCGGGAGCCGGGCGCAGGTCGACGGCGGTGACCCGGTATCCGGCGCGGTGGAAGGCCAGGGTCGTGTGCCGGCCGATGAAGCCTGCCCCGCCGGTCACCAGCACGTCGCCGCCCGGGCTCATCGTGCACCTGCCTGCTGGGTGAGCCGGTTGATGCGAGAGGTGGTGGAGTGACCGTTCACGTACGGCACGACGACGACCTCGCCGCCCCAGCTCTCCACCAGGTCGGCCTCTGGGATCCGCTGGCCTGCGTAGTCGCCGCCCTTGACCCAGACATCCGGCCGGAGTTCGGATAGCACCTGCTCGGGGGTGTCCTCACCGAAGACGAGCACGCCGTCCACGCAGTCCAGTGCTTCCAGCAGTGCGGCGCGTTCGCGTTCGCTGACGACTGGCCGGTCGTCTCCCTTGAGCCGGCGGACGGAGTCGTCGCTGTTGATGCACACCACCAGGACATCCCCGAGGCGGCGGGCCGCGGCCAGGAGGGAGAGGTGCCCGGCGTGCAGCAGGTCGAAGCAGCCGCCCGCGCCTACGACTTTCCCGCCGCGCGCCCGTACCCGCGCTGCCATCTGTAGCGGGCTGGGGCTGCCCGCGGGAAGCCGCCGGGTGAAAAGACCGGCGGGCCCACCGGCGTGGACGTAGGCGGTCGCGGCCTCGACGGCGGCGGCCACGGCGTGGGACGGCAGCCGTCCGGCGCCGAGCATCACCGCCGCGGTGACCGCCAGCTGGTCACCGGCCCCGCAGGTGTCCCCGGCGGTTGGCCGGGCGGGGACGACCAGCGGGTGGCCGTCAGTGTCGGCGACCAGGACCGCGCCATCGGGGCCGCGGGTGACGGCGACCTGCTTGACCGGCCACGCGGTCAGCAGCCGTGCCGCGCGTGCGGCGTCACCGCCGAGGTCCCGTGGCCCGGCGGTGCCGGCCAGGGCCAGGGCTTCGTCGGTGTTCGGTACGGCTAGGGCCGTGCCGGGTACCGGCACGGCCCCGCTCGGATGCGGATCCCACACCAGCGGGCGGCGGCGGGCCGTATCCGTCAACGCCTGCCGCAGCGTGTCGTGGGTGGTGATTCCGCGCCCGTAGTCGCACACCACCACGGCTGCGGCCTCCTCCAGCCGGGCGTGGACCTTGTCGGGGAGCGGGCCGAGGCGCAGCGGGGCATGCGGGGTGTCGAAGCGGAGCAGCGTGCGGTCGATGGTGCGGACGCGGGTCTTGACCGGGGTGGTGCCGCTGGCAGCGATGTCGATGACCTCGACGCCGGCTCGGTGAAGCAGTTCGCGCACGCGGGCGCCGGGGGCGTCTTGGCCGATGCCGCACACGAGAGAGATGAGCCAGTTCGGCTCCCGCGCGGCCATTATGGCGGCCAGGCCGGCTCCGCCCGGCCGGTCGAGGGTCTGTGCGTCGCTGACAATCGGCACCGGGGCCTCCGGCGAGAGCCGGTCGGCGGTGCCGGTGATGTCGCGGTCGAGCACCACGTCCCCGACCACCACCAGCCGCCGGGCGCCGTGCGGCCCCTCCTCGGCGCCGGCGTGCGGGGTGGTGAGGTGGGCGTCGACGGCCGCGCACAGCACGTGCACTGCGACCAGGTGGCATTCCTGGACGGTGGCGACCTGCTCGGCGTCTACACACACCGCCTGGCCGCAGGCCTTGGCGAGCGGGTTCGGGGCCGGGCCGGTCAGCGCCCAGACCTCCAGGTTGAGTTCCCGGCCGGTGCGAGCGGCGGTGAGCATGTTGGGGCTACGGCCGGAGGCCGAGAGCAGCAGCAGGACGTCGCCGGGCCGGCTATGGGCGCGGACCTGCCGGGCGAAGACCTCCGTGGCTCCGTAGTCGTTGGCGATGGCGGTTACCGAGGAGGAGTCCGCGTGCAGCGCGATGGCTGACAGCGGTGCCCGCTCGGCGTGGAAGCGGCCCACGAGCTCGGAGGTCAGGTGCTGGGCCTCGGCCGCTGAGCCGCCGTTGCCCGCGACCAGCAACCGTCCGCCCGCCCGTAGACGGTCGGCGAGGGTCTGGCCCCATGCCTGCAGACGGCTGATGTCGAGGCGGGGTAGCGCAGCGGCAAGCGCGTGTATGTGTTCACGGCCCGGCATGGTCACGATAACTCCCTGGGGGGTGGGGTCGGCGGGGTGGTGGCTGGGGTGCCGGTGGCCGGCCACCGCCGGCACCCCGGGCGCTCAGGCGTTTGCGGGTCGGAACCGGGCGAACAGCGGGCCGTACGCCCGCAGGGCGAGATCGCGCTCTAGGAGCGGGTAGTCCAGGAGCTTGTCGACGATCCGGTGCTCGGCCAGGAGCCGTTCGACCTGCTGGAGCAGCACGGTGTCGCCGAGTTCTGTGAGGTGGACGCCGTCGCTCCACACCCCGCCCGCCTCATCGCCGTCCTTCTCGTCGTCGGCGGGCAGGTGCCGGGCGGCGGCGGTGAACGGGGTCCACACGTCCAGGAACAGCGTGCCGTGTGTGGCGGCAGCCTGGCGGGCGGCCTCGTTGTAGCGGGCGAGTTCGGCGTTCATCTCCGCGACGGTCTCGGGTGCCTCGATGGGGCCGAACGGGGTCTCGCTGATGACGACGACCTGGCGGGAGCAGCCGGTCAGCTGCTCCAGCATCGTGTTCAGGTGCCGGGTGTACTCGCCGATGTCGACCGCCTCGGACAGACGGCCCTGGAACCGTCGCCAGACGTCATTGATGCCGCAGCCGAGGAATACCAGGTCGTAGTCCACGCCGTCGGTCGCCCGGTCGGCTTCGACGAGGGTGGCGACGTCCCGGCTTGTGGCGCCGCCTTCGCCGTGGTTGCGGACGTCGAAGGTCACGTACGGGCGGGCGGCGCGCAGCGACAGCGCGAGCCGGTGCACCCAGCCGCGCTGGTGCCAGCCTTCGACGGTGACCTTGGAGCCGACCTCGGGCAGGTTCGCCTGGGTGGTCATCTGCGTGTTGAACGCTTCGAGGTGTTCCATGATGCTCGTGCCGAAGAAGCCCACGGTCAGGGTGCGCCGGTCCTCGCGCGCGGGCACGGGAGCGCCGGCGAAATGACGGCGTGCGGTGGCGGGGACGCCTGCGGCGACGGTGTCGGGGGCGATGCTGCGGGAGACGACCGCGTTCGCCCCAACGAGAGAGTTGGCTCCGATCCGTACCCCACCGGTGACGGTGACCTTGTTCGACAGGACCGCGCCGGGCTCGATGATGATCGGGGCGGCCTCAAACCCGGACGCCCACGGCACGAGCTGCCCGGTCGGCACGTTCACCGCGGAGCGCTCGCGGTGGTTGTGGTCGTGCAAGTCGACCATGTTCGACAGTGCCGCGCCGTCGCCGAGGCGGATGCCGGCCATGGCGGAGATGAAGGTGTGCTCTCCGATGGCGACGTCGTGGCCGATGGCGACGGTGGCGCCGCGGTGGACCTGGATGGTGGACCCACGGCGGATGGAGACCCGGTCACCGATCGTCAGGTGGGCGCCTGGGTCGATCTCGACCACGAGGTCGTCGGGCAGGTCGCAGTCCTCGCCCAGGGTGAGCGCCGCGCCATGCTGGGCGCGCAGCCGGTCGGCGACAGGCAGGTCGGGAGCAGTAGCGGTCATCGCGAATCGGTCCTGTTCGCTGGATGCGGATAAGTGGCTAATGGCCGGGCTCAACCTACCGGCCGTGAGCGGAAGGGTCCGGACAGTCAGATCGGGCGGCCCTTGTGGAGGAGGAACGGCCCGATGGCGAGCATGTCCAGGGGGCTCGCGGCGAAGGTGGCGACCGCGTCACGCGGCGTGCACACGATCGGCTCGGCCTCGTGGTTGAAGCTGGTGTTCAGCAGTGCGGGCGGACGGCCGGTCTGCTCGGCGAACGAGGCGAGCAGCCGCGCGTGCGGGTCGGCGTCGTCGCGGGCGACGGTCTGCGGGCGCAGCGTGCCGTCGGCATGCACGACGGCCGGGATCAGCTTCCGCGCGGCCTGCGTGGCCTGACGGGCGACGATCATGAATGGGTGTGGGGTGCTGGTGCCGAGAAGCTCGGGTGCGGCCTCCTCCAGCAGGACGGGGGCCAGCGGCCGCCATGGCTCCCGGTGTTTGACATTGTTGTTGATGTGGTCGCGGACGCGTGTGTGGTGGGCGTCGGCGAGGATGCTGCGTCCCCCGAGCGCGCGGGGGCCTGCTTCCATACGGCCCTGGAACCAGCCGACGGTGCGGCCGGACGCCAGGTGTCCGGCGATGACGGCGGGCAGGTCATCGCCGTGATCGCGGAAGGCCAGGCCGTAGTCGGTCAGGACCTGGCGGATGGCGGTGGCGTCGAAGGAAGGGCCGAGGGCGGCGGTGGTCATCGCGGGGCCGGGTAGTGTCAGATCGCCGCGGCGCAGGGCGACTTCGAGCGCCGCGCCGATGGCGCACCCGGCGTCCCCGGCGGCCGGCTGGACGAACATGTCCTCGACACCGCGCAGGGCGGCGAGGCGGCCGTTGGCGGAGCAGTTCAGTCCGACGCCGCCGACTACGCACAGCCGTGTGGCGCCGGTGGCGGTGAGGGCTTCGCGGGCCAGTTCGATCAGGCACTGCTCCAGCAGGTGCTGCGCGGCCGCGGCGAGGTCGGCATGCTCGGGCCGGAAGCCCGGTTCGGGCAGGGACCGGCCGGTGACAGGGGCGTAGGTGCGGACGCGGCGGTGGGGCGGGATGCCGAGGTCGGTGTAGGCGGCGGCGTAGGCGCGCTTGAGGCGCTGGTAGTAGCGCAGGTCCGTGTACTGGTCGTCGTCCTGCTCGTCGGGGCGGATGCCCCAGCGCGACAGGTCCAGGTGGTAGCCGCCGGGCTGGGGAGTGAGGAAGTCCAGCTCATAGCGGTTGGGGTTGCCGTAGCCGGCCAGCCCCATGAGTTTGCCGGAGCTGGTCCAGTCTCCGAGCCCGAGGTGTTCGGCGACGGTCTCGTAGAACCACCCCAAGCTCTGGGAGAACGGCCACTGCCGCAGGACCTTCAGGCCGCTGGCGGTGCCGTGGGCGAGGGTGGCGGAGACGCCGTCGCCGGAGCCGTCGACCACCAGCACGGCCGCCTGGTCGAATCCGGAGGGGTGGAACGCGGACGCGGCGTGCGCGAGGTGGTGCTCGATCACAGTGACCTGCCTGGGCCGGTGGTGGCCGAACTGGGCGGAGTCGAGAAGTTCGGCGATCAATTCGGCGTCCGTGCACGTCTGGCTCGGCTCGGGCCAGGCAGGGTTGAACGCGATGGCGATCTCATCCACCTCGGCCAGGGTGATGCCGGCCTCCGCCAGGCAGTACGCCGCGGCCATCGCGCAGGAACGGGAGTCCTTGTGGTGCTTTCGGCGGGAGAACCGCTCCTCCTCGGCGAAGGCAATGATGCGGCCGTCGATGACCAGGCAGGCGGAGGCGTCGTGGTAGTACGGGCCGCCCAGCCCCAGCACGATTCCCAACGTGATGCTCCTTTTCGCCGTGGCCCACCGCCCCGGGGCGGTGGCGGGGTCAGTCGGTGGTCAGGTGGAGGCCAGGTGGTCGAGGGTCGCTTTGAGGACGGCGGCGGGGTCGATGATGTCCATGCAGCCGCCGGTTCCGCCGCAGGCGACCTGGTGGGCGCACGGCGCGCACGGCAGCGTCGAACGCAGCGCGGTCACGTGGGTGGCATGCTTGGGGATGACCTCGGCGCCGTTGCTCGGCCCGAGCAGTACCACAGTCGGCTTGGCGTGGGCGAGCGCGAGGTGGAAGCCGAAGGAGTCGCCGGTCACCACCGCATCGCACAGCGCCGGCAGCGCGGAGGCCTCCTCCAGGTTGAGCGGGGCGTACGCCACCCGCGTCTCGTCGGCGCCCCGCATGCGCAGGTGCCGTACGAGGGCCTCGCACACCTCCTGGTCGGTGGGGCCGCCGAGGACGGCCAGTTGCGCGCCGTGGCCGAGCAGGGCGTCGGCGAGCTCGGCCCAATGCCGCTTCGGCCACAGCTTTGTCGGCAGCGACCCGCCCAGGTTCAAGCACACCCGGGGTCTGGTCCGCTCTCCGAGCAGCCCGGCCGTGCGCCGCCAGGCGGACTCGGGCACCTTCAGCACATACGGCTCGCCCGCATACTCATATCCGGCGACGGCGAAGTACAGCTCGGTCCACGTCTGGGTATTGCCGATCGTGCGGTAGTCGTTCCAGGTGTTCTGCCGGAAGAACTGCTGCGCGGCCTCTCCCAGCGGATACAGGCTGTGGTGGGGGCCGCCGAATGCGAGCCCGGCTTTGTGGCCGGCCGGAATGCGGTCGACCAGTGCGGCGGCCGATGGTGTCCGCTCGAAGGAGTAGACGGCATCGAAGCGGCGGGAGGGCAGTTGGGCCGCGGCCTCCCAGTCGTGGACGAGGACCTCATCGACGTAGGGGTTCATCCGCAGGATCGGCGCGCACGCCTCGTCCACCAGCCAGGTGATGTGCGCACCTGGCCTGTCGGCCCGTATTCGCGCGGGCAGCGCAGAAGCGATGAGCACGTCCCCCAGCAGGCCGAGCATCACGATCAGCACCCGGTGGTCCACCGGGTCGTGATGCGGACACCCGTGGCACGGTCGCCAGTGCTTACATGGCATGCCACCGACGAAGTGCCTGCAGTCGGGGCGGATCTCGAACGTCTCCGTCGTGTGCATTGGCCCGAGGAAGGCGCCCTTGGCCGGGATCTGCTCCGGGATCACGCCCCACCTCCGATGGCCGCCAGGGCCGCGCGCAGGACCTGCTCGCCGGCCTCGCCGGGCCGGTATGCCTCCACCAGTGCCCGGGTCCGCGCGCCGACGGAGGCCGGGTCATGGCCATCGCGTAGCACGGCGGTGGCGATCTCGGCCACCTCCTCCATCTCCGCCTCGCCCATCCCGGCCCAGGACACCTCCTGCACGCCCAGGCGCAGCCCTACGGGAGCGGTGATGTGCGGCAGGGGGATCGCGTTGACGACGATGCCCGCCTCGAACAGCCGCCGGGCGGCTTCCTCGGCGTCCATCAGCGGTGCGATGTCGATCCATAGCTGATGGCAGTCGGTGAACCCGCGCTTGTCGCCGCAAATCCTGAACCCGCGCTCGGCCAAAGCCGTGCCCAGGCAGCGTGCGTTGGCGATGGTGGCCTGCGCGTACACGGCCCCACGCGCGTCCATCTCGACGGCGGCCACCGCCAGGGCGACGACGTCGGCCGGATGGTGGTGGGAGACCAGGTGCGAGGCGTGCTCGTCCAGCCGGGCAGCCAGACCGGCGTCGTTGGTGGCCAAAACCCCCTTGTGCGGGCCCGGGTATGTCTTGTGGGTCGATCCGCCGAGGCTGTCGGCGCCCTCGGCGAGGGGGTTTTGCCACGCGCCGCCGGCGATCAGGCCCAGGGTGTGGGAGGCGTCGTAGTGGATCACCGCGTGGGGGCCGACAACCTCCCGTAGCCCGGCCAGGTCCACGGGGAACAGGCACATGAACGCGTCCAGGTACACCAGCTCCGGCCGGGGCCCGCCAGCGAGCTGATCTGCGAGGGCCTCCAGGTCGAGCGTGCAGGTGGCTGGGTCGACCGGCAGGTCCTTCATCCGCAGGCCCAGGCGGGCGCCGATGAAGCGGGTCGAGCCGTGCCCGCCATCCCGCTCCGCCAGGTTGAACGCAGTCTCTCCCGGGCGGGCCAGCGCCGAGAGCGCCACCGTCAGCGCAGACACCCCGGACACCGCCTTGAGGTTGACATGCCGCGCGCCCAGCTGCGCGCCGAGTCGCACGGCTGCGGCCCGCTCGACGGCGACCAGGTCCTGCCGACCGGGCCACGCCCAGTTCTCGCTCCCAACGTCGGGGCCGGGGAAGGCGTAGCGGATGGCGGCCTCCATCAGGTGCGGCACGCGGGCGGCCAGCGACAACCCGTTCTCGCTCGGCACCAGGTACAGCCGCTGTCGTCCGGCCTCATGGTGGGCGGCCGCCTGCTGCAGGGCGGCGAGCGCGTCGGGCGGGGTGCGGGTCATGAGGCAGACTCCTGACGGTCCAGGGCGAACGGCACCGGGGCGGCGGGGGCTTTCGCGGGCCGGTAGCGGATGTGGTCCGGCGGGCCGCTGGGAAGCCGCGGCAGGCCCTGGTGCAGGGCGCAGGACAGCGCGGTGAGGGTCATGAGTTCGGCGAGCGGCCGGCCCAGGCAGGCGTGCGCGCCGCCGCCGAACGCCCGCAGCCGGGCCCCAGGAGACTGCCTGACGAGGAACCGGCCCGGCCGGAACGCATGCGGCTGGGGGAAGACTCGCGGGTCGAGGTGCCCGGCCGATGGGGAGTACGCCACCCGCATCCCGGCCGGGACGCGGTAGCCGCCCAGACTGACCGGGCAGACGGTCTCCCGTACGGACAGCAGGTTCGGCGAGTGCAGACGCTGGGTCTCGGCGAGCACCGCCCGCAGGATCGGCAGCGCATCCCGCCGCACCAGCAGCCTGGGGTCCGCGAGCGCGCCGTGGGCCTCCGCCGCGGCGAGGCCGGCGTACTCACGGTGGCGGGCAAGCTCGATCAGGCACCAGGTGATCAGGCTCGCGGTTGTCTCCCGTGCCGCGATCAGCAGGGCGAGCAGATGATCGGCCAAGGGACCCACCCCCTTGGGCGCGTCCTCGAAGGCGGCCACCAAGCCGGGCAGCGCCGAGCCTGGATCCGTGCCCAGCCTTGCGGCGACCGCCCGGCGGGTGAACAGGGTGTGCAGCCGCCGCCGCGCACCGCGTCCGGCCCAGTACCGGGCGTCCGAGAACCGGCGCTCTCCCGGCGGCGCGCCAGTGGCCGTGATGAACCGCCCGAAGTCGGCGGCGAACGGACCCGTGTCCGTATCCGCGGGGTGGATACCCAGCAGGACCCGGGCGCTCATCGCGTGGGTGACCTCCCGCGCCGCCAGGTACAGATCCGCGACGCCCTGCCTGGCCCAACCGGCCGCCACCGGGCCGGTGACAACGAGTAGGGCCGGAACGTATCTGGGAAGCGCCCTGGCAGACAGCGCGGGACGCAGCCGGCGCCGGGCCTCGGCGTGGCCGTCACCGGTGAGGTTGAACAGGGCCCGGCCGAACAGGTCGTGGACGAGCGCGGTGTTGAGCACCTCCAGGCGGCCGCGCTCGGCGACGAACAGCTCGCCCAGCCCCGCCCAGGTGCCTACCAGCACCGTGTCGGCCTCGTCGACCATCATCCGGAACACCGGCCCGTACTGGCGGTGTCCCTCGGCCATGACGCCCAGCGGATCCTGATCGAATCCCCGCGACGGGTACAGCGGGGGCAGCTCCCCGGGGGCGGGCAGCAGCGTCCGCTCAGACACGCCGCTGCTCCAGCATGTTCAGCTGCTGCGCCGCGCGGGCGGTGATGACCGCGTGATCCAGCTCCACCACCTCAAGCGGCGGTCGGCAGGAGCAGCCCTCGGGCAGGTCATCGGCGTCGCCGGTCTCCCCGAACCGCATCAGCGAGTCCACAACCCGGTCCGCGCACGCCTCGCAGGCGTCGGGGAACACCGACTCGAAGTCCGTCCCCCGCAGGTTCACGCACGCCACCCGCACCGCGAGCCGCTCATGCACTCGGCGGATCGCCTCGACCACCGTCCACAGGTTCGGCGGCGTGTACTGCCCGGCCTGCCACAGTTCCCACGCCACTGTGTTCCGCGACACCCGCGTCGGGCACAGCGTCATCCCCCGCACGCCGAGCTTGGTCAAGTAGTCGACCGACTGCACGACATCAGTCACCGCCTCACCGTCGGTCAGAAACGGTGGCTTGACCATCAGGTAGATCTTCGGGTCCGCTCCCAGGGTTGCCATCACCTTCAGCGCACGCTCGAAGGAGATCTGGGAGATTCGTGTGTTCACCAGCATTTCGCGCACCAACTCGTCCGCGGACTGCAGCCCGATCCCGATCTCCAGACGCACCCCGCCCAGCGCCTCAACGAACGGCCGCAGCACCGACTCGGTGACGAACTGCGGCAGCGACTCCACCACCAGGTGTCGCACTCCGGCCGCCGCCACCAGCCGGGCGATCTCCACCTGGACGTCCCGGGGAATCTCTCGGGGTGCGAAGAAGCTGCCGTCGTTATAGAGGGAGAGCACGTCGTACGACGGCTCGCCCTCGATCCGTGCGAGCGTACGCCGTACCTGATCCAGCAGGCTCTCGCGTGAGGTGCCGCCGTCGATTCCGTAGTTGTTCTCGTTGGTGAAGGGGCACATCGTGCACGTCGGCACCGAGCAGCCGCCGGACATGATGATTACCTTCTTGCGGTCGACGACCTCCCCGTTCGGCAGCCGGATCGTGTCGAAGTCGACGAACCGCGGCTCGGCCGGCTTCACCCGCGTCCCCGACGTCCGCAGGCGCAGGGACAGCTCACCGATCCGTTGCCGGAGATTCTTCGCAGGCACAGGCGAGTCGAGTGCGTGCTCATGCATGAAAGCCCCCTTAGGGCGGCGCGGCTGCGGATGGGGATCTGAGGATCGGCGAGAGAAACGATCAAGGGTGGACTCTCCCCCGGGTGGGTCTCCCTGGATGGAGCATCGAGGCGCTGGCCGTTCATGTGTCGTGTCGCCGCTGGTCGAGCAGCCGCGCAAGCGCGGGAGCGGACGGTGCGGTCAATAGCCGATTGCTGTCGGGGCGGCAGGGAAGCGCCCACCATTGCAGGGTCGAGAAGCCGAACCAGGCGCAGCCCGCGACCGTGCTCTGCCATCGGATCTTCCACCAGATGCGGCTCCATGTCGGATCCGGCATCGTTGGCCCCCCGAGTTCCACCGCGACCAGGATCACATCGTCACGGGCGGGGCGGCCGGGCAGAAGGGGTTCCAGCCAGCGGCGCAGGCGGCGCAACTGGTCTTCATGATTGGAAAACGCATGCCGCCGTCGGGCGGGGGCCAGCCATGCCGAGATGCCGGGTGGGAACTTCGCCTGAACCGCTGTGCCGCTCGCGAGGGACATGTCTCGTCATCCTTGAGGCGTATGTCAGCACGGAGCAACCCTTCGACCCGCTCAATGCTCTGTACCGTTCTCAGGCTGCCGCCATGTGCGGCAGAACCAAAGCAATTTCCAAGCCCAAATGATGCCAAATAATGACGGTTTCTGGTTTTGAGCTGGTGCGATCTTGTCATAAGCACCAAGGGTAACTCCTCAGGACCGGGTCTTAGGAGCGCATTGACGGAATGCGGGCGTCCGCCTTGATCGAGTGCAAGCACCATCCGGCAGCATGCAACTCGGCGTGCCGACCGGCCAACCGCATCGCCTCAGCACGGCCGGCAAGGTTGATCGTGGTATCCATAATTATCTCCTCGCCGGCCGTCCACTTCTCTCGGACCTGCACTCCGGCGCGGGTATAGCTCCAGATGGAGGTGCCGTCGCTGGCGTGAATGAAAGACCAGAGGCCGCGTGCCCAGAGCACGAGTGCGATCACGATCAGTCTTTCCCGGCTCGGATTTGGTGGTAGCGACCAGCGACTGGGCCAGCCGCCCGGGCGGATTGGCACGAGCGGGAATGGTCAGGAACGGCTGCGCCGTCTGGCCCGTTCACCTCGAACCACACGACGCGGCCTGTCGCGCGGTCCCGCCAGCCCCAGGCCGACGACAGTTCGCGTACCAGCCACAGCCCACGACCGCTCTCGCTGAGTTCGTCGATCTGTAGGGGGATCTCCGGAATCGCGTCCGTGGACCCTTCGTCGATCACGTCGACATGGATCACGCCGGCTGCGACGACTACAGCCACCGTCAGCCGTCCGCCATCCCGTCGCCCCGAACGCGAGTGTCTTATCGCGTTCGAGACCAGTTCCGAACCGAGCAGCATCGCGATTTCGACGGCGGGGTGATTCTCTCCCAGAGCTTCCCTGATGAATGCGCGCGCCGCCGTCACCGATTCCGGTATACCACCGAGAATGACCGAATTCAGGAGATAATAGCTTGTCGCCAACGCCATGCTGCCATCGTCTCGTTTCTGGTATGGACAGTGCTTCACGCTCGCGATCAACAGCCACCCGACAGGGCAGCATGTGCTTAGACTGCCTCCATGCGGAGCAGAACCGAAGCGGTTTCCAAGCCCAGAGCACGCCAAGTGATGACGGATGCGGGTTTTTTCCTGGAGTGAGTTTGGCATAGGTGCTACGTTGATGGCCTGCAACGGTGACAGTTGGAGGAAACATGAGCGCTGAATCCCCCAGTGATGGCGCCTCACCCCAGGCGCGTTTCGGCGCGGAGATGCGCCGCCTACGTGAGGCCGCCCGACTGTCTCAATCGGCCCTGGCCTCTCGGCTGGGTTGTACGCAGACGCAGGTCAGTCGCATCGAACAAGCTCTACGGACGCCGCAACCAGAGCAGGCCGAGATACTCGACCGACTTTTCGGCTTATCAGACAAAGAATATTTTGTCGGACTATATAAGCGAATAACGTCTAATCCGGGCGGACCGAGATGGTTCATGGGCTGGCTTGACGAGATCGAGCCACGCGCGACTGTCCTTCGAAGCTGGGATCCCTTGTTGGTACCCGGCCTGTTGCAGACCGAGGCATACGCCCGCTATCTGCTCGCAAGAGAGCCCCGCGTCACACCGCAGGTGGTGGACGAGCGATTGCAGGCCCGCTTGCAACGCCGTTCCATCCTGGACAGGAGCGATCCCCCGCTGCTCCTCGTTCTCATCGACGAAGGTGTGTTACGGCGTCTCATCGGAGGCCCCGATGTGATGCACGAACAGCTCGGGTACCTCTTGGAGGTCGCCGAACGCTCCAACGTGACCGTTCAGATAGTCGATCCCGGATGCGTCACGGGACTGATCGGTGCGTTTATGATCGCCGAGCTGTCCGGCGGTGAACCCTCCGCCATCCACGCGGATTCGGCCGCCGAGGGGCTTGTCTCCGCTACCCCTGAGCTGGTGTCCTCTATCTGGAACAGGTACGAATCCATCCGCTCGTGGGCCTATCCTGAACACGTATCGCTCAATATGATCAAGGAAGTGATGGCGCAATGGATCTGACCGGCGCACAGTGGCGGAAGTCCTCGCGCTCCGGCTCGAACGGCGGTCAGTGTGTCGAGGTGGCCGCGAACCTGCCGGGGGTGGTCGCGGTCCGCGACAGCAAGAACCCTGACGGCCCCAAACTCCTCTTCACGCCCGGAGAGTGGCGAGCCTTCATCAACGGCATCAAAGACGGACAGTTCGACCAGTAACGCCTGCCACCAAGCGAGTAACAGCGCCCGATCTCCTCATCGATCGGGCGCTGACTTTTAGGGGCAAGCCGCCCGGCGAACCCGGCGGTGGAGAACGGGAGAAGGGGTGGATCCCGGAAGACCGGGAGCCACCCCTTCTCGCAGCTCTTCAGGAGAGAGCAGGACTTAGAAGTCCATCTCGCCGCCGCCGGGCATGGCGGGGGCCTTCTCCTTCTCGGGCTTCTCGGCGATGACGGCCTCGGTGGTGAGGAACAGCGCCGCGATGGAGGCGGCGTTCTGCAGCGCGGAGCGCGTCACCTTGGCCGGGTCGAGGATGCCCGACTCGAACATGTTCACGTACTCGCCGCTGGCCGCGTTGAGGCCCTCGCCGGCGGGAAGGTTGCGGACCTTCTCCACCACGACGCCGCCCTCGAGGCCGGCGTTGACGGCGATCTGCTTCAGCGGCTCCTCGAGCGCCTTGCGGACGATCGCAGCACCGGTCGCCTCGTCGCCGCCGAGCTCCAGCTTGTCGAAGGCCTTGGCGCCCGCCTGCAGCAGGGCCACGCCACCACCGGGGACGATGCCCTCCTCAACGGCGGCCTTCGCGTTGCGGACGGCGTCCTCGATGCGGTGCTTGCGCTCCTTCAGCTCGACCTCGGTGGCCGCGCCGGCCTTGATGACGGCGACGCCGCCGGCCAGCTTGGCGAGACGCTCCTGGAGCTTCTCGCGGTCGTAGTCGGAGTCGGTCCGCTCGATCTCGGCACGGATCTCGTTCACCCGGCCGGAGATCTGCTCGGGGTCGCCGGCGCCGTCGACGATGGTGGTCTCGTCCTTGGTGATGACGACCTTGCGGGCCCGGCCGAGCAGGTCGAGGGTCGCGTTCTCGAGCTTGAGACCGACCTCCTCGGAGATGACCTGGCCACCGGCGAGGATGGCGATGTCGCCCAGCATGGCCTTGCGGCGGTCGCCGAAGCCCGGAGCCTTGACCGCGACGGACTTGAACAGGCCGCGGATCTTGTTGACGACCAGGGTCGCCAGGGCCTCACCCTCGACGTCCTCGGCGATGATGACCAGCGGCTTGCCCGACTGGACGACCTTGTCGAGCAGCGGGAGCAGGTCCTTGTTCGCAGAGATCTTGGAGTTGACGATGAGGATGTAGGGGTCCTCGAAGACCGCCTCCATGCGCTCAGGGTCCGTGACGAAGTAGCCGGAGACGTAGCCCTTGTCGAAGCGCATGCCCTCGGTGAGCTCCAGCTCCAGGCCGAAGGTGTTGCTCTCCTCGACGGTGATGACGCCTTCCTTGCCGACCTTGTCCATCGCCTCGGCGATGAGCGAGCCGATCTCGGGGTCGGCGGCGGAGATGGAGGCGGTGGAGGCGATCTGCTCCTTGGTCTCCACGTCCTTGGCGAGCTTGGAGAGCTCCTCGCTGACGCGCTCGACGGCGGCCTCGATGCCCTTCTTCAGGGCCATCGGGTTGGCGCCCGCGGCCACGTTGCGCAGACCCTCACGTACCAGCGCCTGGGCGAGCACGGTGGCGGTGGTCGTGCCGTCACCGGCGACGTCGTCGGTCTTCTTGGCGACTTCCTTGACCAGCTCGGCGCCGATCTTCTCCCACGGGTCCTCGAGCTCGATCTCCTTGGCGATCGAGACACCATCGTTGGTGATCGTGGGGGCGCCCCACTTCTTCTCCAGCACGACGTTGCGGCCCTTGGGGCCGAGGGTCACCTTCACGGCGTCGGCGAGCTGGTTCATACCGCGCTCGAGACCGCGCCGGGCGTCCTCGTCAAACGCGATCATCTTGGCTGCCATCAGGCTAGACCTCCCAGTAGCAGGGTGGCTTCCACTGGACCGAGCCGACGCCCGCGACGGCATGGGCCCGCTCTCCCTTCGGGGACCCCATCGTCTCGATCCTGTTGTTGTCACTCTCGACCTCAGAGTGCCAACCATGTATTTAGCACTCTACCCCTGCGAGTGCAAGCGCAGGCCATCCCGACTCAGGGCGTTTCCAACGCGCTGACCAGCGAAGACTCCACTGACACGCCCCTGACACAGCATTGTGGAACGACGAAGGCCCGGCTTCGCCAGGAGCGAACCGGGCCTCGCGATGGTCGAGCGACAAGGGCGTGTTCGGCAACGCCGTCCCACGCGGGGCAGGACATGACGTGCCGAACACGCCCAAGATCAGACGGCCCGGACGGCCTCCGCCTGCGGACCCTTCTGTCCCTGCGTGATGTCGAACTCCACCCGCTGTCCCTGCTCAAGCGACTTGTAGCCGTCCATCAGGATCGCCGAGTAATGAACGAACACGTCCTTGCCACCGTCTACCGCGATGAAGCCGTAGCCCTTGTCCGCGTTAAACCATTTGACGGTGCCCTGCGCCACTTTCCGACTCCTCTTGCTGGGCGGGGGACCACACCCAAGAAGCCCCCGGTTTTCGTCGATCGTCCTCGACGATACCCGTGTCAAGGCATCGGACAACAGAGTAAATCCGCAAACTACTACGAGGTGTTCGCTCAACGCAGGATCAGGGAATATTCACTTTAGTGGGCGATAGTTGATAATTGCACCATTTGACGGGCAGCGCCCGACTTGGGCAATGACAAATGCCCAGGTCAGGCGCTCTGTAGGTGCGGAGAGGCTCAGCCGCCCGCGACGGCCGGGATCACCGAGATCTGCGCGCCGTCCGGCGTGGAGGTGTCCAACCCCTCGGCAAATCGGACATCCTCTTCTCCGACATAGACGTTGACAAAACGCCGTATTTTGCCCGTTTCGTCCAGAATTCGGCCTCCGATGCCCGGATAGTCCGCATCCAGCTTCTGCAGGACCTCGCGAAGCGTCGCGCCTTCTCCGGACACCTCCGCGACCCCATTCGTGTATGTGCGCAGAATCGTCGGAATCCGTACAGAAACGCTCATTTTCACTCGCTTTCGTGGTTCGAAGTGGGCTCAGGGAAACGCGGTCAGTTGGCGAAAGCCGTACGGAACGCGTCGAGAGACGGCCGGATGACGGCCGCCGGGCGGGCCTGCTCGGCGATCGCGTCGAGCGTCTTCAACCCGTCACCCGTGTTGAGTACGACGGTCTCGGCGTCCGGGTCGAGCCGGCCTTCGCGCGCCAGCTTGCGCAGCACGCCGACCGTCACGCCGCCGGCGGTCTCGGCGAAGACTCCCTCGGTCCGCGCCAGCAGACGGATGGCCTCGACCACCTCGTGGTCGTCGACGTCCTCCACCGCACCGCCCGTGCGCCGCGCGATGTCCAGCACGTACGGCCCGTCCGCCGGGTTGCCGATCGCCAGCGACTTGGCGATCGTGTCCGGCCTGACCGGCTGCACCACGTCGTGCCCCGCCTTGTACGCCCTTGAGACCGGTGAGCAACCCTCCGCCTGGGCGCCGAAGATCCGGTACGGACGGTCCTCCACCAGGCCGAGCCTGATCAGCTCACGGAAGCCCTTGTCCACCTTGGTGAGCTGCGAACCGGAGGCCACCGGGATGACGATCTGGTCGGGCAACCGCCAGCCGAGCTGCTCCGCGATCTCGTACGCGAGCGTCTTGGACCCCTCCGCGTAGTAAGGCCGGAGGTTGACGTTGACGAAGCCCCACTTCTCGCCGAGCTCGTCGCCGATCAGTTCCGAGCAGAAGCGGTTGACCTCGTCATAGGTGCCCTGGATGCCGACGAGGCGGCCGCCGTACGCCGAGGCCATCGTGACCTTGGCCGCCTCGAGGTCTGCGGGGATGAACACGCAGGAGTCGAGGCCGGCACGGGCGGCGGCGGCGCCGACGGCGCCGGCCAGGTTGCCGGTGGAGGAGCAGGAGAGCGTGTGGAAACCGAAGGTCCTGGCCGCCTCGAGGGCGATCGCCACGACCCGGTCCTTGAAAGAGTGGGTGGGGTTGCCCGAGTCATCCTTGATGTGCAGCGAGCGTAGCCCCAGCTCGGCCGCGAGCCTGTCCGCCTTGACCAGCTTGGTCCACCCGGGTTGGAGATTGGGCTTGGCCGCCACGTCCGGGGGAACCGGCAGAAGCGACCGGTAGCGCCAGATGTTCGTCGGTCCCGACTCGATGTCCTCGCGGCGGACATCGCCGAAGTCGTACGTCACCTCGAGCGGCCCGAAACACTCGGCACAGGCGAAGATCGGCCCCAAATCGTAGACGGTGCCGCACTCGCGACAGGACAGACCCGTGGCGGGGCCGAACTCAGAACTGGTCGTGGTGCTGGAACCGGGGGCATTGGTGTGCGCCATGAAGCGAGGCCCTTCCCTCATCTTCGCTCGCGACCACCTTGACCGCGAGCCCGGAATTGGCACCCTGTCCCGGCCGGGCCTCGTGGTCACGAGTTCGGTCACGGGAGGGTTGCCGGGGCTTCGCAGGGCCGGTCCCTCCACCCCTCTGGATGAGCATGTTCAGTTGTGTGGACGTTCAGTTGTCCCAGGTCGTGTCCCGAGTCGTCGAATGGCATAGGAGAACGTCCGTAAGCACTGTACCCCGGCGTTCCCGGGATCCGATCCCGCTTCTCAATATGCGAGACAGATCGTCCCACTCTCCGTACGCGAGCCCGGCATCGGGCAGGTCACCCGTAGGCGTCGCCGAGTGCCGACTGCACGTACTTGCGGGCCTGGTGGATCCGCGATTTGGCGGTGCCGAGCGGGATGCCGAGCTGCTCGGCGATCTCCATGTAATCGAGTTGGCAGATGTCGCGCAGCACCAGCGCCTGAGCGAGATCGGGCTTGTCCGCCTCCAGCGACTCCATGGCGTCCAGCAGATCGAGCCGCGATCCGGCGATGACGCTGACCCGCCGAGGATCGGGACGCTGCTCGGGCAGTTCCTCCGCCTGCTCGGCCGCGCGCCGCTTCAACGAGCGGTAGGTGGTCCGCGTGCAGTTGACGGTCACGATGTGCAGCCAGGTGCTGAACTTGGCCCGGCCCTCGAACCTGCCGATGTTGCGCGCCACGGCGAGCAGCGTGTCCTGGCACGCCTCCTCGGCGTCCTGGCGATAGGGTAGAAGTCGCTCGCAGTGCCGCAGCACGTCGGGCTCGATCCGGCGGAGCAGTTCGCCGAGTGATCGATGATCGCCCCCGGCGGCCGCCCTGGCCAGATCCTCAGTTGTCTCGTCCATTGCCGTTTCCGCCCCTCCTTTTGACATCCTATTGATTCATGAGCAGCCAGGTTATGATCGCTTCCAACCGGGGGCCGGTGTCGTTCTCCATGTCGGACGACGGCACGCTCACCATGCGCCGGGGCGGTGGCGGCCTGGTCTCCGGGCTGTCGGAGGTGGCCAGGGACGGTGACCTGCTGTGGGTCTGCGCCGCGCTGTCCGATGGCGACCGCGGCGCCGTACGGCTCGCGCCCGGCGGGCGGCTCGACCGCGCGTTCGACGCCGGGCCGGTCCGGATGCTCGACATCTCGCCGGCGGTCTTCCACCGGGCCTACAACGCCGTGGCCAACTCGACCCTCTGGTTCGTCAACCACCTGCTCTACAACACACCGTTCACGCCGCAGTTCGGCATGCGCTTCCGCCGCGAGTGGGAGTCCTACCGGGAGTACAACGGCGCCTTCGCGCTCGCGCTCGCCGAGGAGGCCGGGCCCGGATCCCGCGTGATGGTGCAGGACTACCACCTGACCCTGGCCCCGGCGATGCTCCGCGTCGAGCGGCCCGACCTGCGGATCGCCCACTTCTCCCACACGCCGTGGGCGCCGCCGGAGTACTTCTCGCTGTTGCCCGACGACGTCGCCGTCGAGGTGCTGTCGGGGATCCTCGGATCCGACCACGCCGGCTTCCTCACCACCCGCTGGGCCGAGGCGTTCATGGACTGCTGCGCCGTCTTCCTCGGCGCCAGGGTCGATCGCGAGAGCCGTACGGTCAGCTTCGGCGGCCGGACCGTCCGCATCGGCGTGCACCCGCTCGGCGTGAACGGCGAGGCGCTGCGGGCACGTGCCGCCGAGCCCGACGTCGAGTCGCACATCGCCGCGATCAAGGACATGGTCGGCGACCGCAAGCTGATCGTCCGCATCGACCGGACAGAGCTGTCCAAGAACATCGTGCGCGGCCTCACCGCCTACCGGGAGTTCCTGGCCGGGCATCCGGAGTGGCACGGCAAGGTGGTGCATCTGGCCTTCGCCTACCCGTCCCGGCATGACCTGCCTGAATACCGCGAGTACACGGCGGCCGTGCAGCGGTGCGCCAAGGAGATCGACGACGAGTTCGCCACCGAGGACTGGGATCCACTGATCCTCAACGTCCACGACGACTATCCGCGATCATTGGCCGCCTATCGGCTGGCCGACGTCCTGCTGGTCAACCCCATCAGGGACGGCATGAACCTGGTCGCCAAGGAGGGACCGATCCTGTCCAGGCGGTGCGCGCTCGTGCTCTCCCGCGAGGCGGGCGCCGCGGCGGAGCTCGGCGCCGACGCGCTGCTGGTCAACCCCTACGACGTCTCCGGTACGGCGGCCGCACTACACGAGGCGCTGCTGCTGCCTGAGGAGGATCGGGCCGGGCGCTGCGCCCGGCTACGGGAGGCGGCGACCGCGTTCCCCCCGAGGCGCTGGTTCGACGATCAGCTCGCCGCCCTGGATCGTTGCTGAAGATTCGCGGATTACGGATTTGCGCTAGCCTTGCCTGGCTTTGGACCGTAACAAGACTCTCAGTCGCGATCTCCCCACCTGGCTGGTCTATCTCCAGCTCGCCACGTTCGCGACCTATTTGTACGGAATGTCGGCCGCGCTGCCCACGCTCCGCGACGAACTCGGCGTCTCGCAGGCGGTCGCCGGGCTGCACGGCACCGGCATGGCGGTCGGCGGCATCGTCGGCGGCCTGTTCCTGCCGGCGCTGGTCGCCCGCTTCGGGCGGCGAGCCATCACCTGGGCGGGCCTGACCGGGATGAACGCCGGCGTCCTGATCGTCATGTTCGGCCACGCACTGCCGTACACGCTGCTCGGCTACACAGTGGCGGGCGGATGCGGCTCGATGGCGCTCTACGCGGTCATGGCGGTGTTGAGCGACCACCACGGCGCGGCCGGACCGGCGGCGATCAGTGAGGCCAACGCTTTCGGCGTCATCGCGGGGATCGCCGTCACCTACGTCTTCAGCCTCATGGCCGGATCGACGACCGGTTGGCGGCCCGCGCTCGGCATCCCCGTCGCCGCCACCGTGCTGCTGGCGCTGATCATGGGCCGGGTCTGGGTGCCGACTCCGGCGTCCACGCCGGTCCCGATCTCTCAACCAAGCGTCTCTCCGACATCAAGCCTCTCCCCGGCGCCTCCGGCACCAGCCACCTCCCCGGCGCCGTCGGCCGCCGCCGCGCCGAGGGTTCCGTACGGCTGGCGCTTCCACCTGGCCGGGGCCGTACTGCTGTGCTGCGTGGCCCTGGAGTTCTCGTTCAACCTGTGGGCGGTCGAACTGTTCGCGCAGCGGACCGGCCTACCCGTGGGAGACGCCGCGAAGGGACTCACCGCCATGCTCGCCGGGATGGCCGTCGGCCGCTTCGGCGGCGCGCGGCTGACCCTGCGGATGCGGCCCTCATCGGTGCTGCTCGGCGCGCTCGTGGTGGCGCTGGCCGGCTGGGCGCTGTTCTGGACCGGCACCTCCGAGGCGGCCGGTTACGCCGGACTCGCGCTGAGCGGGATGGGCATCTCCGTCCATTTCCCGCTGGCGCTCACCCTGATCATCGACACCTCGGCAGGTCGGCCCGACCGGGCCACCGGCACCGCCTCGATCTGGGCGGGGGTGGGCGCGGGCGGCGGGCCGTTCGTGCTCGGCGCTCTCGGCGACGGATTCGGCACACACACGGCATTCCTCCTCGCACCGGTCCTGATCGCGCTGGCGCTGACCGGACTGGCCGCGGGGGGCGGGCTCAGCGCCAGGCGGCGCTCTTGAGGATGCCGCTCAGGCCCGGCGTGTTCCACTGGTCGACCACGAGGATCTTCGAGGTGGGCAGGAACCACTCGCGCTGGTAGAAGCGCGTCTTCACCTTGTTCGGCGGCTTCATTCCGACGCACTGCCCCCGCCACTCGCGGTAGTAGGCCTTGTGCCCCGGCCCGTGCCGAGGGTGGGGCACGGCCCAGTGATCACCCGCAACGCCAGTACGGCCCGGCCGGCTGCCGGGCGCTCTCCCTCATCGGCTCCACGTCAGTGAAGAGGGACCAACATGGCCGCCCCTCGGACTCAATCGTCTAGCAGGAGTTCCCACCGGCGAGCGCCGAGCGGGTCGCGTGCAATGAGGCCAGAAGCTGCAGCCGGTCGGCGTCGGCGCTGCCCGGCTCGGCGGTGTAGACCAGCATGACCGGGCCGGGGCTGCCGGGCAGCGGATAGGTGTCCCAGTCCAGCACGATGTCGCCGACCTCGGGGACTCGGAAGGTCTTGGTGCCACTGACCGACTCGCGTACGTCGTGCCGGGCCCACAGCCGTCGGAACTCGGCGCTGCGGATGCTCAGCTCACCGACGATCGCGGTGGCGCGCGGATGGGTGGGGTCGGTGGCGACGGCGGCGCGCATCATGCCGATGTAGTCCAGGGCCTGCCGCTCCCAGTCCGGGCAGCTCCGCTCGCCGGTCAGCGCGTCGTCGAACATCAGCAGGAGCATGTTGAGCCGGTGGGGCGGGTAGGCGTCCGGGTCGCCGAGCAGCGCCTGCGCCATCGGGTTCCAGGCGAGCAGGTCGAGGTGCCGACCGAGCACGACCGCCGGGGTGTCCATCACCCGCAGCAGCCGCCGTGTGCTGTCCGGCACCCTTTCCGGACCACGGTCCACCCGGGCAGCCGCTGGCCGGCGGGCGGCGCGGGCCAGGGTGAAAAGGTGCCGGCGCTCCTCGTCGTCGAGGCCGAGCGCCCCGGCCAGCGCATCCAGGACATCGTCGGACGGGCGCACCTCCCGGCCCTGCTCCATCCGCTGGTAGTAGTCGGCGCTCAGCCCCGCCAGCAGGGCCAGCTCCTCGCGCCGCAACCCGGTGACCTTGCGGCGGCCGCCCGGCTCCAGGCCCACGTCGTGCGGACGCAGCCGGTCGCGACGGGCTCGCAGGAAATCCCCGAGCTCACGGGCGTACAGATTGGTCATGCCGCAAGTGTGCCGCCTGGCCGGACCTCCAGGGTAGGTCTCGCAGACCTAGGCAACCGGGAACGATCGAGCCGGCCCGCGCTGCCCCTAACGTCGTCGATCAACCGCACCGACACCTTCAGGAGCAGCAGATGACCGGATGGACCGCCGATCGCATCCCCGACCAGCGCGGCCGAATCGCCGTCGTGACCGGTGCCAACTCGGGCCTCGGCCTGGTCACCGCCACTGAGCTGGCCCGCCACGGCGCCCATGTCGTGCTCGCCGTCCGCAACACCGCCGCCGGTCAGGAGGCTGCGCGCCGAGTCGGCGGCGACGTCGAGGTACGCGAGCTGGACCTGGCCCGCCTCGACTCGGTACGCGCATTCGCCGCGAAGCTGGCCGCCGACCATCCGGCGATCGACCTGCTGGTCAACAACGCCGGCGTGGTGCTGCTCGGCCCACGCCGTACCACCGCCGACGGCTTCGAACTGCACCTCGGCACCAACATGCTGGGCCACTTCGCACTGACCGGCCTGCTGCTCGGCAATCTGGCCGCGGCCGCTCAACCACGGGTGGTCAGTCTCAGCTCGATCACCCACAAGAATGCCCACCTCGACTTCGACGACCTGATGTTCGAACATGGCTATCGAGCCGCTCCCGCCTACGGCCGGTCCAAGCTCGCCACCACGATCTTCGCCGTCGAGCTGGACCGCCGCCTGCGCGCCGCCGGATCTCCGATCATCAGCACGCTGGCCCACCCCGGCCTCACCCGCACCAACCTCACTCCGCGCGCCTGGGAGCACCGCGGCCGGTTCGGGCAGGTGATCGCGCGGCTCGGCCTGCTGGTCACCCAGCCGGTGGAACGCGGCGCGCTGCCGCAGTTGCGCGCCGCGACCGACCCAGGGGTGCGGGGCGGCCAGTTCTTCGGGCCATCCGGGCGCTGGGAGATGCGGGGCCCGGTCGCCGAGGCCCGGCTCAGCCGCGAGGCGGCCGATCCGGCCGTCGGCAGGCGGCTCTGGGCGGCGGCCGGGGAACTGACCGGCGTCAGCTATCTGTCAGCTTCTCGGCCGTAAACGACCGAGTTTGCGGCTCCTCCCCGTCGACGACTTCCACGGTTCAGACCGCGTACGGCAGCGTGACTCACTGCCCAGCGTGGCGAACCACGCCGCATGCGGTACCGATAGCAGCTGAAGGGCCGCTGCGTGTTCAACCGGCGAAGTCTCCGCGGTGGAGGGCGTCGACGACGGCGCGTAGGAAGGTCACGACACCGGCGGGGCCGTCCACCACGATGTCGGTGTGCGCCGCGAGCTCGGCGACCTCGGCCGACCCGCTGCACACCCGTACGCCCGGGACGGCCGCCTGCTCGACGGCCTTGAATGCCGCGAGATCGCCGAGGTCGTCACCGGCGAACATGACCGACCTGGCCGCGCGCTCGGCGAGGAACGCCGACAATGCACGGCCCTTGTCCATGCCCGCCGACCGCAGCTCCAGCACGAAACGCCCCGGCTCGACCACCAGGCCGGCCTGCTCGGCCAGCCGCTCGATCGGACGGCTCAGCACGGCCAGGGCCGCCGCGGGATCGGGGCATCCGCGGGTGTGCACCGCCACCGCCCGGTCCTTGTCCTCGATCAGAACGCCGTCCATGCCGGCGATGACGGTGGGCAGCACGGCCCGCACCAGGTCCAGCCCCGGCGGCGGAGGCGGCGCGGTGATCTGGCCCGCCTCCCACCGCTCCATGCCGTAGTGGCCGAGGATGACGAGTCCGGGCACGTCGGCGAGGGACGGCCCGGCAGGGGTGGCGCCGAGCGCGAGAGCCGTACCCGGCGGACGACCCGTGACGATCACGATGGCGTTGACCAGGGCGGCCAGGTCGGCGAGCACGGCAGGGGCGTCGGGGTGCACGACGGCCGCCGCCGGGTCGGCCACGATCGGGGAGAGGGTGCCGTCGAAGTCGAGCCCGATCACGGCTCCGGCGGGATCGCAGAGGATGGCGGACAGACCGTCATGAGTGGGGAGCTTCATGGCCCCATCCTGATTCTCGCCCCGTCCCGAAGCGGCGGGTGGCTCGGTCACGCCGGCGACCGGCCCGCATCCGGCGCAGGCGCTTCACCAGCATGGGGTCGTGCTCCAACGCCTGCGGCCGGTCGATGAGCTCACTGAGTAACTGGTAGTAGCGGGTGGCGGAGACGCCGAACGTCTCCCGGATCGCCTGCTCCTTCGCACCGGCGTAACGCCACCACTGCCGCTCGAAGGCGAGGATCTGGCGGTCCCGGTCGGATAAGGCGAAATCGTCGTCATCGATCGGTTCGATGTCCATCCGCTCCTCCTCCGCCGGGCGCCGACCCTCCTCATGTTAAAGGCTGTCTCTGACACCGCCGGTCGGCGAAATGCCCCGGGAGGATCGGGCGAATCCTCCCGGGGCACCGGCATCCCGTACGGCACGGCCGTACGGCTAGTGACTGCCGACCACGTCGTGGACCTCCGCGAAGTGGCAGGCGCTCGGGTGCGAGCTGCCGGGCCGGGCCTCCAGCGCGGGCTCCTGCTCGGCGCAGATCTCCTGCGCCTTCCAGCAGCGGGTGCGGAACCGGCAGCCGGACGGCGGGTTGGCCGGGGACGGCGGGTCGCCCTGCAGGATGATCCGCTGTCGGTGCTCGCGCCCCTCCGGGTCGGGCACGGGCACCGCCGACAGCAGCGCCTGCGTGTAGGGATGGGTCGGGCTGTCGTAGATCTCGGCGTCGCGGCCGATCTCGACGATCTTGCCCAGATACATCACCGCGACCCGGTCGGAGATGTGACGCACCACCGACAGGTCGTGTGCGATGAAGATGTAGGCCAGGTTGAACTCGTTCTGCAGCCGCTCGAGCAGGTTCATGACCTGGGCCTGGATCGACACGTCGAGCGCGGAGACCGGCTCGTCGCAGATGATGATGTCAGGCTGGAGGGCCAGCCCGCGGGCGATGCCGATGCGCTGACGCTGACCGCCGGAGAACTGATGCGGATAGCGGTTGATGTGGTCGGGGTTGAGACCCACCACCTCGAGCAGTTCCTGCACCCGCTTGCGACGCCCGCCCCGCGGGACGACATCCGAATGGATCTCGAACGGCTCCCCCACGATGTCGCCGACCGTCATGCGCGGGTTCAGCGACGTGTAGGGGTCCTGCATCACCATCTGGACGTTGCGTCGCATGCGCTTGAGCTCCGCGCCCCTCGCCCGGCCGATGTCCCTGCCGTCGATCCGCACCGAACCGGCGGTCGGCCGCTCAAGCGCCATCAGCAGCTTGGCCAGGGTGGACTTGCCGCAGCCCGACTCGCCCACGACGCCCAGGGTCTCGCCCCGGTGCAGGTCGAAGGAGACGCCGTCCACGGCTTTGATCGCACCGATCTGACGCTTGAACACGATGCCGTGGGTCAGCGGGAAGTGCTTGACCAGGTCGCGGACTTCCAGGATGGGCTCAGCTGTGGCCGCCATCGAGGACCTCCCTCCAGTAGTGGCAGGCGCTGCCCCGGCCGCTGCCGACCGGGTGCAGCGGAGGCACGTCGGTCTCACAGTTGGCACGCCGGTACGGACAACGGGGGTGGAACGCGCATCCTGTCGGCATTTCGAGCAGGTTCGGCGGCATTCCCTTGATGGCGTAGAGCTCCTGCCCCTTGAGGTCCACCCTCGGAATCGACTCCAGCAGGCCCTTCGAGTAGGGGTGCGCCGGGCTCCGGTACAGGTCGTGTACGGGAGCCTCCTCGACGATGCGTCCGCCGTACATGACCGCGATCTTGTCGGCGACGTCCGCGACCACGCCGAGGTCATGCGTGATCAGGATGAGACCCATGTCGCTGTCGCGCTGGATCTCCGCGAGGAGCCCCATGATCTGGGCCTGCACGGTCACGTCGAGCGCCGTCGTGGGCTCGTCTGCGATCAGGATCTCGGGATCCAGCGCGATCGCCATCGCGATCATGATGCGCTGCCGCATGCCGCCGGAGAACTGGTGCGGGAAGTCGTCCAGGCGGTCCCGGGCGGCCGGGATCCGGACCCGGTCCATGAGCTCGACGGCCTTCTTCCTGGCGTCCCGCTTGGACATGCCGCGGTGGACCCGGAACATCTCGCCGATCTGCCAGCCCACGCTGAAGACCGGGTTGAGCGCGGACAGCGCGTCCTGGAAGATCATCGAGACGCGCCGGCCGCGGATCTGGCTGCGCGCGTCGTCCGGCATCTTCAGCAGGTCGGTGCCGCGGAACCGGACCTGTCCCCTGGGAATGCGTGCCGGCGGCATGTCGAGGATGCCCATGATGGCCTGGGCCGTGACCGACTTCCCGGATCCGGACTCGCCGAGCACGGCGAGGGTCTCGCCCGCGTTGACCGAGTAGGAGACGCCGTTGACGGCGCGGACGGTCCCCTGCCTGGTCTGGAACTCGACATACAGATCGTCCACGACGAGCAGCGGCTCGTCGTCCGCCCACTGCGCCGGGAGCGTGTGCGTGTCGACGGTTGAGTTCTTCACTTACCGCCCCCCTTATCGAAGCTTCGGGTCGAGCGCGTCACGCACCGCGTCGCCCAGCATGACGAACGCGAGCACGGTGATGCTGAGGAAAACCGCCGGGAAGATCAGCGGTTCCGGCGCCTCCAGGAACCGGTTGCGGGCGTCGCCGATCATCAGGCCCCAGGAGATCTCCGGCGGCTGGACGCCCACGCCGAGGAAGGACAGCCCCGCCTCGGCCGCGATGAACACCCCCAGGTTGAGGGTGGCCGTCACGATCACGGGCGTGATCGCGTTGGGCAGGATGTGCCGGATCATGATCCGCCCTGGTCCGGCGCCCAGCGCCCGGGCCGCCGTCACATAGTCCTGGCTCTTCGCGGAGATGACCGAGGCCCGCATGATGCGCAGGATCATCGGCCACGCGAGGATCGCGAGCGCCATGACCACGAACCACGCCCCGGCCTTGTCTCGGCCGATCATCGCGAGGATCAGCAGGGCGCCGAGAATCACGGGAATGGCGAAGAACATCTCGGCCAGCCGCGACAGCACGACGTCCGTCCATCGGCCGTAGAACCCGGCCAGCAGGCCGAGACCTCCGCCGATGACGGCGGTGATCACCCCGGTCGCGATGCCCACGATGATGGACACCCGGGCGCCGTAGATCACCCGGGAGTAGGTGTCGCAGCCGAGGTTGTCGGTCCCGAACCAGTGTTCGGAGGTGATGCCCTTACGAGCCTGCGCGAGATCACACGTCGCGGCCTTGGTCGCGTCGATCGGAGAGAACAGCGACGGGAAGGCCGCCATCAGGATCAGGATCAACACGAGCGCGGAGCCGATCAGGAAGATCTTGTTCCGTCGCAGGTCGTACCATGCGTCGGACCACAGGCTCGCGGGCTTCTTGGCCTTCACCCGCTTGGCGTGCTTGGCCGGTTCTTGGGTGACAGTCGCGTTAGTCATAGCGGATCCTGGGGTCGAGGACGGCGTACAGCAGGTCGACGATCAGGTTGGCCACGATGTAGACCAGCACCAGCACGGTGACGATGCCGACGACGACGGCGTTCTCTCGTAGATAGACGGACTGGAAGAGCTGCTGACCGACGCCCGGCAGGTTGAAGATGGTCTCGGTGATCACCGCGCCGCCCATCAGGTTGCCGAGGTCGGCGCCGAGATAGGTGATCACCGGGATCAGCGAGTTGCGCAGCACATGCCTGCCGAGCACACGCCGTCTGGGCATGCCCTTCGCGACCGCGGTACGGACGTAGTCGGCCCGGAGCGTCTCCATCAGGCTGGTCCGCGTCAACCTGGCGAGATAGGCGACGGACAGACCGGCCAGCACCAGACCGGGCACCAGGTAGCTGCGCCAGCCGTCCTGGATGCCGGCCACGGGGAAGAAGTCGATGCCCGTGTTCAGCTTGAGCTTCACGCCCAGCACGAGCTGGAGGATGAAGCCGCTCACGAGTGTGGGGACCGACACGAGGAGCAGGGTGAAGGCGAGGATCGCCTGGTCCTGCCACCTGCCGCGACGCAGCGCCGCGTACAGGCCCAGGAGGACTCCGAGGATCGCCTCGAAGACGAGGGCCGTTATCGCCAGATTGAAGGTCACCTGGATCTTGTGCTGGAAGAACGAGGCCACGGGAACCCCGCGGAAGGTCGTCCCCAGATCACCGGTGACGACACCGCTGATGTAATACCAGTATTGAACGAGCAGGGGGTCATTCAGGTGGAACGTCTCTCGCATGCGCGCCACGAGCAGCGGGTCGAGGAGCCGGTCCCCGCCCAACGCAGCGATGGGATCACCCGGCAGGGCGTAGACCGTGGCGAAGATGAGAAACGTGGTGCCTAGCAGTACAGGGATCGCCTGTAGCAGGCGCCTGATCACGTAGCGACCCATTAGGTCTCCCGGTCATGACAAAGGGCAGCCCGATTCAAACACACTGAGCTGCCCTTGAGGATGGTACGGCCACCTCGGGCAGATCAAGCACTGCCCGAGGTGGATTCACGAGGTCAGGCCCTTTCCACGTTGAACAGGTCGATGTGCTCGAACGGGTCGATCTTGATGTTCTTCACGTGCGTCGAGTACGCCCCGTTGGTCGTGTAGAAGTAGATCGGCACGTATGCGAGGTCCCTGAGGGCGATGTCGTCGGCCTGCTGGTAGTACTTCAGACCCTCATCAAAGGTAGCGGCAGAGTCACCCTTCTTGAGCAGCTCGTCGAACTCCTTGTTGGAGTACTTGACGTAGTTGGAGCTACCGCCGGTCGCGAAGATCGGACGCAGGTAGTTCTCGGGCGACGGATAGTCCATGATCCACGCCATGCGGAAGCCGCCGGGGACCTTGCCCTTCTCCAGGTCGTTGAGGATGTCCGCGAACTTCTCGTACGGCTTGGCCTGGACCTCGACCTGCAGGTTGGTCCTGAGGTTGTTGGCCAGCGCCTCGATCCACTCCTTGTGGCCGCCGTCGGCGTTGTAGTTCAGGTTGATCGTCTTGACGTCCTTGCCGCCGTTGGCGTCCCACAGCTCCTTGGCCTTGGCCGGGTCGTAGGTGCAGGCCTCGCCGCAGGCGCCCTTGCGGTAACCGGCGACGACCGGGCTGATCTGGTCGTCGGCCGGCACGCGCGTGCCGGAGAACACGGTCTCGGTGATCGTCTTGCGGTCGATCGACATCGAGATGGCCTTGCGCAGCTCGGGGTTCTTCGAGTACGAGGCGCCGGTCTTGACGTTGAACCCGATCCAGCCGACGCCGGAGGACGGCTGCTCGATGTAACGGTCGCCGAACTCGGCCTTGGCGCCGCCGATCGCCTCGGCGGGCAGCTGGTCCATGATGTCGAGGTTGCCGGCCCGCAGGTCGTTGTACGCGGTGTTCAGGTCCGTGTAGATCTTGAACTGGACCGCGTCGACCTTGGCCTGGCCCTCCTTGAAGCTGTCGTTGCGGGCGAGGTCGATCGTCTGGTCGGTTCCGCGCTTGTACGGCTTCGACATCTTGAAGGGGCCGTTGCCGATGGGGTTGGCGCCGTAGTCGGCCGTCAGCTTGCCGTCGGCGCCGAACGCGGCCTTGGGCAGCGGGTAGAACGCGACGTAGCCCAGCATCGTCGGGAAGCCCGAGAAGGGGTGGGTGAGCTCGACGGTGAAGGTCTTGTCGTCGACCACGTTGAGGCCGGACAGCGTCTTCGCGGAGGGCTCGGGGGCCTCCTTCGGACCCTCCTCACCGTCCGGGTCCGCCGGGTTCATCTCGTCGTAACCCTTGACGACCGAGTAGAAGTAGTTGTTCTGCTGCAGGTTCGGGCCGTAGGCGGTGAAGTTCCAGGCGTCGACGAAGTTCTGCGCGGTGACGGGGGTTCCGTCGTGCCAGGTGTAGCCGTCCTTGATCTTGATGGTCCAGTTGACCTGGTCGGTCGACTCGATGGACTCGGCGATCCGGTTGACCGGCTTCTTGTTGTCGTCGTAGCTCATGAGGCCGATGAACAGGGCGCTCACGACCTCCGAACCACTGGTCTCCGCGGTGTTGCCCGGGATCAGGTCGTTCTGCGGCTCCGCGATCTGCACGCGAACCGGCTGTGCCCCCGCCGAACCGGACTCCTTGGAGTCGCCGCCACCGCCGCCACAGGCGGCGACCGCGAGTGCGAGCAGCGCAGTTCCCGCGGCAAGCTTTACGCCCCTAGTCACGCGCATATGGATCTTGGTCCTCCCTCTAAGATGGGCGTCCTCACTGGTAAAGCCCGGTGTTCCAGGCACGTCGCACCAGCCGGCGCCCCTGCCAGTCGTCCGGAGCATCCCTTATCAGACACACCATAGGAGTCTCTGACTCATTGCAGTTCGGTCACACGTGTGTCAGTCGGGCGTCACACACATTTCAACGAGCTGACCCCAAATGCCCAGCATCGTCGTAAAGCCCCCAGTAAGGTACATATATCACCCACCAGCCCGTACATGGTCCATGAGATGCCGAACCCGCCGTGCCGTTGCTCCCATATAACGATGTCCTGGGCTACCTTTGACCAAGCCGCGGTCCTGCCCGTCGCGGCCACCTCACCGACCACCATCCAATAGAGTCCATGCCATGAGCCAGCCGGAATCCGCCCTCGCGGACGCCCAGGCGGGCGGCCGAGCCCCGGAGTCGCTGGCCGCGCTCGCCGAGCGTTACGGACTGCGACGGGCGATCGCACGCCCCAGCATGCCCGCCTACCTGCGCCAACTGTGGGACCGGCGGCACTTCATCCTGACGTATGCCACGTCGAGAAGCGTCTCGAAATATTCGGAGTCGGCGCTCGGCCAGCTCTGGCAGGTCCTCACCCCGCTGCTGAACGCCGCCGTCTACTTCCTGATGTTCGGCATCATCCTCGGGCAGAGCAAGAACATCGAACACTACCCCGCGTTCCTCATCACCGGGGTCATGGTCTTCACGTTCACCCAGCGCACGGTGACCGGCGGCGCCAAGTCCATCTCCTCGAACCTGTCGCTCATCCGGGCACTCCACTTTCCCCGGGCCGCGCTCCCGCTGGCGTACACGATCCAGGAGTTGCAGCAGCTCGCCTGGTCGATGGGCGTGCTCATCCTGTTCGTGCTCGCCACCGTCCAGAAGATCACGTGGCTGTGGCTGCTGATCCCGGTCCCGCTGCTCATGCAACTGGTCTTCAACATCGGCATGAGCCTGTTCATGGCCCGCATCGGCGCGTTCGTCCGCGACATGAACCAGTTGCTGCCGTTCATCCTGCGTGCCTGGCTCTACGCCTCCGGCGTCTTCTACAGCATCACCGAGCGGACCGCGGACCAACCGGAGATCCTCCGCTGGGTGCTGGAGTTCAACCCCGCGGCCGCGTACATCGAGTTCATGCGCGACCTGCTCATCTACGAGAGGTTCCCGGAACGCTGGGCATGGGTCACCTGCCTGTTCTGGGCGGTGTTCGCGCTGGTCGGCGGCTTCTGGTACTTCTGGCGCTCCGAGGAGAGGTACGGCCGTGGCTGAGGTGACCGAGGGCGGGCCGACCGGGGGCGGGACTCCGACGGTCATCGTGGACGACCTCCACATCGTCTACAAGGTGTACGGCGCGGGCGGCGACGCCGAGAAGGGGAACGCGGCGAACGCGCTCATGCGCGTCCTGCGCCGCCAGGGGCGGCCACAGATGAAGGAGGTCCACGCCGTCAAGGGTGTGACCTTCGTCGCGCATCACGGCGACGCGATCGGCATCATCGGACGCAACGGCTCGGGTAAGTCGACACTGCTGCGGGCGATCGCGGGGCTTCTCCCGCCGCACAAGGGCGCCGTCTACACCAACGGACAGCCGTCCCTGCTGGGCGTCAACGCCGCGCTCATGAAGGAGCTCACCGGCGAGCGGAACATCGTGCTCGGCTGCTACGCCATGGGCATGACCCCCACCGAGGTGCGCGAGAAGTACGACGAGATCGTGGACTTCTCCGGCATCGGGGAGTTCGTCCAGTTCCCCATGTCGACCTACTCCTCCGGAATGGGCGCCCGGCTGCGCTTCGCCATCTCATCGGCCAAGACGCACGACGTGCTGCTCATCGACGAGGCCCTCGCGACCGGAGACCGCGAGTTCAAGCGCAGGAGCCAGCAGCGCATCAAGCAGATGCGCGAGGCCGCCGGGACGGTCTTCCTGGTGGCGCACAATCTTGACGTGATCGAGGAGACCTGCAACCGGGTGATCTGGCTCCACAAGGGGAAGATCAGGATGCAGGGCGATCCGCAGGAGGTTCTGGACGCCTACAACAAGGCCTGATCCACAGAGAGGGTGCACCGTGCCGACGCCGCCACCGATTCCCTACGAACACCTCCCCGAGGTGGCCGAACTGACCGTGGAGAGCGACGACGTCCGCGACGGCGAACGCCTCAGCGAGAACCACGTCTTCAACGACTGGGGCATGTCCGGACAGAACATCTCCCCGCACCTTCGCTGGTCAGGCGCCCCGGAGGGCACCCGAAGCTACGCGGTGACCTGCTTCGACCCGGACGCGCCGACGGGGAGCGGATTCTGGCACTGGGTCCTGTTCGACATCCCGGCCGAGGTGACCGAACTGCCCGCCGGCGCAGGCAGCGCCCCGGACTTCGAGGGCCTGCCCCAGGGCGCTGTGCACGCCCGCAACGACTACGGCCTGAAGTCGTACGGCGGAGCCGCCCCGCCCCCCGGACACCCGCATCGCTATCTGTTCGCCGTGCACGCCCTCAGCGTGGAGAAGCTGGGTGTGGGCGACGACGCCTCGTCGGCCGTCGTCGGGTTCAACCTCACGGCGGGCACCCTCGCCCGCGGATACATCGCGCCGGTGTACGCGACTTGATACCGCCGAACCCCTCGTTCGACTATCATTCGAACGGAGATTCGATGTAGGGGAGGGGTGGGATGAGCGAGCTGGCGACGGCGATCGACAACCTGGCCGCCGAAGATCCCGCGGAGCTTCCGCTGGGGACTCTCACCGAGCAGCTCATCGAGCTGCACTGGCAGATGGCCCGGCTGCAGGCCCAGATCGCCCGACGCACCCACGTACGAGGCCCGGCCGCCTGCCGCCTCCCCGAGCGGGCCAACTGATTCAGAGCACCGCACCCGACCGTTACTCGGCGGTCATCCGCATCGCGGTCATCACAGGAAAAGAACCGGCCGGCATCCGGTGGATGCCGGCCGGTGTTCGTGCCGGGTCTAGAGTCCGATGTTCACAGCGGCGCCGGCTGCCGCCGCATCGGTCGCTCGATCGACGCGGATCAGTTGCCGTCGCGGCAGGGGTCGTCGTGGCAGGGGCGGCAGCCGTCGTGGCAGCCGTCGTGGCAAGGCCGCCCGTCGTCGCCGCACTTGACTATGACCACGGTCGTGGTGGGCTTCCTGCCCCAGTCGCCCCGGTGGGCCCAGCCGGGCCTGGCGCTATCGAGCTTCCCAGCCCGGTAGGTGTCGACGTCGTTGCAGGCGAATGCCTGCGTGTTCGTACGCTGGTTGCCGGCGTCGGCAGCGACCCCAAGGATGGGGAGGGCGATTCCGCCGATCGAGATCGGCACCTGCAGCGGGGTGCAGTTGAGGTTCAGCAGCCCAGCCTGGTTGACATTCGGGTTGTCACCTCCCCAGCCGGTGACGGCGGCCTGGGCCGGCGCGGCGAGCGCGCCCCCGATGCCGACGGCAAGTGCGACTGCGGCGGCCGCCTTAGCGATTCGCTTCATTGTTTCCCCCGGTTCTTGTTCTTTTCACGAGAGCGGGAATGACGAACCCAAGAACCCCCGTGCGTCGGCACCCGCCGACTGAGACGACGAATTTCTATCAGCTCTCCGGCCTCGAGGGGTGACGGTCTCCGCCGGCCCTCCCGGCAGGTACGGGCAGCCGTGCGCCGGTAAAGTCCGGATATGAGAGGACCATCGGCCACCGCATGGTCAGGCATCATCCCTCTCGAGAAAAAGGCACAGTAAACGCGTCTACGAAACCGGGAAACCATTCTTTCCGGTGGCTTTTGACGTTGCGCCTCAGACTGCCGCGCCGACCGGCGGGCGTCCTGCGGGATTCGCCTCCGAGAGGCCCCTGCGGGAGGCCCCTGCGGGACCGTGTGGATGCGCGTGGTTCGGCGGCCAGGTGTCGCCGCACCAACGCGACATATCGCGTTTGGCGATAGGCTGGTCGCGTGACTTCCCTCACCCCATTCGCGGGAGATGACCCCGCTCAGCGCGCCTCCGACGCGGACCGCGACCGGATCGCGGCCGTCCTCGGTGAGGCGCTCGCCACCGGTCGCCTGACCAGCGCCGAGCACGCGGACAGGCTCGACGCCGCCTACTCGGCCGTGACACTCGGTGACCTCGTGCCTCTGATAAAGGACCTTCCCGAGGTGTCACACTCGCCGTCCTCCCCCATCACGAGCTTCATCACGGGCGCGGAGAGCCACCTGGTCTCCGCTGTCTTCAGCAAGGTGATCCGGCGTGGCCGCTGGGTGGCCGGCCGCCACACCGAGCTGCGCTCCGTCTTCGGCGCGCTGATCGTGAACCTCAGCGACGCCGTCCTGCCGGGCCGCGAGGTCACGCTGGAGCTCAACTCGTTCTGCGGAAAGATCATCGTGGCGGTTCCGCCCGGTGCCCGCGTCGTCGACGAAGGCAGCGCGCTGTTCTCCAAGCGCTCGGTGACCGGAGGAGAGCCGGGAGACGGTCCGCTCATCCGAATCACCGGCCAGGCGCGCTTCGGCAAGATCGTCGTCTATCGCGGGCAGCGCCCGACCTCGTGATTAGGATGCGGCCATCTGATTAGGATGCGGCCATGCAGGCTGGAGGGCGAGGACCGCTCATCGCCCTCGACGCGATGGGTGGCGACCACGCGCCCGGCGAGATCGTGGCGGGAGCCGTACAGGCCGTCCGGGAACGCGGCGTCCGGGTCGTCCTCGTGGGCCGGCCGTACGAGCTTCACCGGGCACTGGCCGAACACGACGCGGTCGCCGAGGTCCCCATCGTCCGGGCGGATGAGGCGCTCACGATGGACGAGGGCGCCCTCGCCACCTTGCGCCGGCCCCGCTCCAGCATCGCCGTCGCCTGCCATCTCGTGCGGCGCGGCGACGCCGCGGCCATCGTCTCCGCCGGGTCGACCGCCGGCGTGGTCGCCACCGGCCGGCTGCGCCTGCGCGGCCAACCCGGCATCGTACGGCCCGCGATCGCGGTGGTCCTGCCGACCAGGCCCAAGCCGACCGTGCTGCTGGACGCGGGTGCCACCGCGGACGCCAAACCGGAGATGCTGGTGCAGTTCGCCCATCTCGGCGTGGCGTACGGCGAAGCCGGGCTGGGCATGCGAGATCCCCGGGTCGGGCTGCTCACCATCGGCGCCGAGGCGGAGAAGGGCAACAAGCTCGCCAAACGCGCCCACGAACTGCTCTCCAACGCGGCCGGTCTCGACTTCGCCGGCAACGTCGAGGGGCACGACCTGCTCACCGGGAAGGTCGACGTCGTCGTCACCGACGGTTTCACCGGCAACGTCGCACTGAAGACCATCGAAGGCAGCGTTCGCTACGCCTTCGGCCAGCTCAGGGAGGCCATCGAGGAGAGCCGCCTGGCCCGCCTCGGCGGGATGCTGCAACGGTCGCGGCTCCGTGAGCTGAGCGGCAGGCTCGACCCCGAATCGCAGGGCGGCGCCGTACTGCTGGGCCTGAACGGAACCGTGGTGATCGCGCATGGCTCGTCACGGGCCAGAGGCATCGCGGGGGCCTGCGAGCTCGCCGCCAGGCTGGCCTCCCAGGGCATCGTGTCCCGGATCGGCGAACGTACCGCGTCCACCCCGAAACCACATCGCCTCTGGTAGGCGCCCTCCACAGCCGCCTCGGATGGTCGGCGCTGGTAGGTGGGCTGATAAGCGGTAGGGGGCGTCGACGCGCGCCGATAAGCTTTGTGCATGACCGACCCGCAGCTCGTGCTCGCCGAGCGGGTCCAGCAGGCGCTGGGCACCGCCTTCGGGCCGGAGTACGCCACCGAAGATCCGCTGATCAGGCCTTCCCAGTTCGCCGACTACCAGGCGAACGTAGCGCTCAGCCTGGCCAAGCGGCTCCGACGTGCCCCGCGGGAGGTCGCCCAGGCCCTGCTCGAGGCCCTCGACACGACCGACATCACCGCCGAGATCAGCGGACCCGGCTTCCTCAACCTCACCCTCGGCGACGACTGGATCGCCGGGCAGGCCGTACGGCGACTGCGGGATGAGCGGCTGGGCGTGCCGCGGCCCGCGGAGCCCAGGACGGTCGTGATCGACTATTCGGCGCCGAACGCCGCGAAGGAGATGCACGTCGGGCATCTGCGCACGACAATCGTCGGCGACACGCTCGCCCGCACACACGAACACGTCGGCAACCGGGTGATCCGGCAGAACCACCTCGGCGACTGGGGCACGCCGTTCGGCATGCTCATCGAGCACCTGCTCGACATCGGTGAAGAGGAGGCACTGCGGCGGCTGGCCGCCGGCGACGGCAACGCCTACTACCAGGAGGCGCGGCTGAAGTTCGACACCGATCCCGCGTTCGAGGAACGTTCCCGGCGCCGGGTGCCCCTGCTTCAGGGCGGCGATCCGGAGACCCTGCGGCTGTGGCACGAGTTCATCGAGTACACCAAGCGCTACTTCAACCACGTGTACACGTTGCTCGGCGTCACGCTCACCGACGACGACATCGCCGGCGAGAGCATGTACAACCCGATGCTCGCCGACGTCTGCGAGGAGCTCACCCATGCGGGCGTGGCCGAGGTCAGCGAGGGCGCGCTGTGCGTGTTCCCGCCCGGCTTCACCGGCCGTGACGACATGCCGCTGCCGCTCATCATCCGCAAGAGCGACGGCGGGTACGGCTACGCGACCACCGACCTCGCCGCGATCCGCTACCGGATCCGGGACCTCAAGGCCGACCGCATCCTCTATGTGGTCGGCGCCACCCAGTCGCTGCATTTCCAGATGGTCTTCGAGTCCGCCCGGGTGGCCGGCTGGCTGCACGACGACGTCCACGCCGAACACGTCCAGATCGGCAGCGTGCTCGGCAGCGACGGCAAGATGTTCAAGACCCGCAGCGGGAAGTCGATCAAACTGACCGAGCTGCTGGAGGAGGGCGTCGTCCGGGCCGAGGCCGTCATCGCCGACCGGGGCTACGACCCCGCGGTACGACGGCAGATCGCCCGCCAGGTCGGCATGGGCGCGGTGAAGTACGCCGACCTGTCCGTCAGCCACGACAGCGAGTACGTCTTCGACTTCGACCGGATGCTCGCGCTGACCGGCAACACCGGGCCGTACCTGCAGTACGCCACCGCCCGGATCCGGTCCATCTTCCGGACCGGATCGTACGACCCGGCCGACGCGACCGGACCGATCAGGCTGGGCCACCCGGCCGAACGGGCGCTCGCCCTGCAACTCCTCAGATTCGGGTCCGTGGTGGAGGCGGTGGCTGAGCTGTCCGAGCCGCACCGCCTGTGCAACTACCTGTTCGATCTCGCTCAGGCGTTCACCTCGTTCTACGAGGGATGCCCGGTGCTCAAGGCCGAGGACGAGGACGTACGGCAATCGCGGCTGGCGCTGTCCGCGCTGACCCTCCGCGTCCTGCTTCAGGGGCTCCATCTGCTCGGCATCGAGGTTCCCGAGCGCATGTGAAGCGCCGATCGGCGCGTCCTGTCCACCCTTACCGCGTCAGAGGTTTACTCTGGCGCGGTCAAGGGAGTGCCTGCCAATCCCTCGGGGAGCGTTTTCGCGTGAGCATGGACCTGACCATAAGCCCGGACCCCGGGAACGTCGAGACCGGGAGCGTCGAGACCGGGAGCGTCGAGACCGGGAGCGTCGAGACCGGGAGCGTCGAGACCGGGAGCGTCCCGACCGGGAACACCGAGAACTTCGGGGACGACCAGATCGGTGCAGGCGGGGAGGACCCGGCGAGCCCGGGGAACGCGGGCAGCAGCGGAAACCCGGCAGGCACGGCCGAACTGCACCACTACGCCCAAGCGCTCCTCGTCCATCTGGCGGCCGACGGCAGCGCCCCCGCCCTCCCGCCCGGCGTCACCGACGTCCCCGGCTACTGGCTGGCGCCCGCCATCGAGGCCCTCGTGCTCATCATGTCCGGACAGGACGCCCTGGAACCCCTGGCTCACGCCACCCACCTCGACGATCGGCGCACCACGCTCTTCCTGTGCCTGGCGCTGGCGGTGTGCGGCCAGGGCGACCGGATCCACGCGTCGTGGCTCGGCACCGCCTTCGGCGAACTGTCCGCCGACCATCCGGTGACCCACGGTCAGCGAGCCCTGTGGCTCGCCGCCGCACGCGGCGCCTACGGTCCGGTGGGCAAAATCTTCGTGCTACGCAAACTGGACGCGGTGGCCGTACCGACCGAGGACGAGCGGTGGCTGGCGGCCCTCGGCGCGCCGGAGGCCCTGGGAGGTACGGCGCCCGCCGCGGATTCGGGTGCCGCGGAGGCGGAGGTGCCGGTGCCGCAGTCGCTCCAGGACTTCCCCGAACTGGCGAACATCTCGGAGATCACGAAGGCGATCGAGGCGGCGGCCCTGCTGCGACGGCTACGGGAACGATGCGCCGAGATCACGTCCGCGCCGCAGCGGAGCGAAGGCGGAGTCGAGGTCACCAAGGTGGTCAGCGGCATGATCTGGGCCGAAGACGAACCCCTGGCCGTGCTCCGATCGCTGATCGGACAGGGCGAGCCCCAAGGGCCGCTGAGTTCACTCACCGGCCATCTGCTACATGACGTGCAGCCAGACGGTGACCCGCATCTGGCGGCGCTCGCGATCTATTTGGCCGCACCCGCGGTGAAAGCGGCGGCCGAAACCCTCGCCAAGGTGGTACGTGAGCCTCCGCCGGACACCGTGACCTTGTCAATCCTCGGATACCCGGTGAAACTCCGCCCGGAAGGGCCCGACCAGGAAACCCTGTCCGCCGCCGAACATCGGATCGTGACCGAATGCGTTCCCCGCCGGTCCCACCCCGGGCCCGCTTACCTTCTGGTGAGCGTCGCGGTTGTGGCGACCGTGGCCGGACTCGCTGTGGCGCTGTCCAGCGCTCTCGAGGTCTGGTCTCTCGGCGGCTGGACCTCCTTGGGCTGGGTCGTCGCGGGAGCGGGACTCGGACTCGGTGCGTGGGGCGGTCGTCTGCTCTGGGGGCGCAGGGCGCGAGAACAGGCCGAAATCGAGAAGGTCCAGAAGCGGGCACGGGAACTGTCCGATCTCGCCGACAAGGCCGTGTGGGTCCTACACGAGTACGCCAGAGAAGCGGAGGAACGGGCCGACGCCGCCGACCAGGACCTGGTCGAACTGACTCGGCTGCTCCGTCGCGGCCCCCGCGCCGCATAACCGATCGTTCGGTGTAGACGCCTGGAAACGGGAAAGACCGGCAGAAGCCCGAAAGCAGAGCGGCGGAAGCCCGGACGACGCGACGGGGCAAAGATTGGCGGCGGCGGCACCAGATTCGGGTACGGCACCCCCGACTTCAGCCGAAGCCGGGGCGCGCATCCGCCATTCCAGATCAGCGGCCGGTGAAACGGTTACCGGTCGATCGCGTAACCATCCACGTAATCAACTGATCAAGCAGTGGAAACCTCTACGCTGGCCGGCGTGATCAGAAATACCTTGTCGGCGATCCGCTCGATGCGACCCTCGCAGCCATAAGCAAGCCCGGCCGCGAAGTCCACCATCCGCGTAGCCTCGGTCGTGGACATGCCTGCCACGTCCATCACGACGGCATGCCCCTCCCGAAAATGCCGCCCCAGCGTCAGCGCGTCGTCATACTTCTGCGGACGAACCATCACGATCTTTGCCGCCTCCGCGGCAGGCTGCCACCGCTTGGCGGCACGTTCCGCGGCCGGCATCCAGTCGTCCGCGTAGTCTTCGTCGCCGTAAGCCTCGTCGTACTGGTCCACTCCACCCAGGCCAAGGTAGCTCGCCACCTTGCGCACTGCCCCCATCGGCTCGTCCTTTTCCGACTTGTCCTTTTCCGGGCTCGTCCCGATACAAGGGACCGTAATCGACACCTCAGCGGCGCCCCACCGACACGCCCGAGCATTTAATTGTTTTTGGTTCGCTAATGTGGAGGGCCAGTAACTTCATCTTCCCGTTGATCGATCCTCATGCCGTTCCACTCTAACTCCATGCTCGCTGCCCTGTGCGACTCCTCGCAAACGGATAACACCGGCCAGGGGTTAACCCAGTCGGCGGGCAGCCCAATCGGTAGGCGGTCCTGGCGCTTGCCCCCACCGCCGCCCCCACCGCCGCCGCCGCCACGGACTCCGGGCTGCTGGTTCTGGTGATCGGTGGGGCCTGGCGGACACGGGAACGGGCGGGAACGAGCGAGCGCCCCGGCCGACCGTGATAGCCGCGGTCGGG
>NZ_BOOG01000017.1 GCF_016863115.1 Sphaerimonospora thailandensis | reverse complement strand
GAAGGCGGGCCGTTGGCCAGGGCGGGAGGCGGGGTGAGTGAGCACGCCAGGAACGTGATGGGGCATCTGATCGGCGATTGGCTGGTGCCGGTGTCGCGGGTGGCGGCGGCGGTGGGGGTGACCTGGCACACCGGCCACGACGGTTTCGTGTCGGTGGCCGCCGATGCTCAGATCGTGGTTACCGACACCACTACCAGCACGAAGACCAGCCCGGACACCATCGAGACGAGCGCGGAGACCAGCACGGGGATCCATGCCGGCGCGCAGGCCAGTACGAAGACGGACATCGGCGCGGAGACCAGCGCGGAGTGTGGTGGCAGGCCCGGATCGGTCGTGGTCGTGGAGCTGGCTGAACGGGCGGTCCGTTCCGTGACGGGACTGCTGCCGCCGGTAGAGGTGCTGGGCATTGATGATCACCGGCGGGGCAGGTCGTTGTACCACCGGGACCCGGCGTCGGGAACGTGGGTGGCTGATGCGGACCGATGGCAGAGCATATTCGTCGATTCCGCCGGCGGGCACGGGCTGCTCGGGCAGGTCGAGGGCCGCGCCGGCCGGGATGTGATCGCATGGCTGTCCGTCCAGGACCCCGCCTGGCGCGCGGCGATCCGCTGGGTGACCATCGACATGTCGACGGTGTACAAGTCGGCGGTCACCACCAGCGGCCTGCTCCCCAACGCCCACCTGGTCGTTGATCTTTTCCATGTGGTTCAGCTGGCCAACAAGGCGGTCGGCGACGTGCGCCGCCGTGTCACCTTCGAACGATACGGGCGGCGCGGCCGGGCCACCGACCTCGAGTACACGATCAAGAACCTGCTGGTCCGCGGCAAGGAGAAGCTGTCCGAGCGCGCCCAGGGAAAACTTCTGTGCGCCCTGTCCGACCTCGGCGACGGCGGCCACCAGATCGGCGCCGCCTGGCGGGCCAAAGAACTCCTGCGTGACCTGGTGAAACTCTCCCCGAACCAGACCGGGCGGGCCCCGACCCGCCCGCAGATCGCCGCAGCCCTGGAGGCGTTCTTCGTCTTCTGCGGCACCATCGGCGCGTCGGTCCCCGAACTCCAGACCCTCGCCGAGACAATCTCGCTGTGGCGGGCCGAAATCGCCCGCGGCGTGGCCACCGGCTACTCCAACGCCGCCGCCGAGGGGATCAACCGCCTGGTCAAACTGGTCTACCGGGCCGGATTCGGTTTCCGCAACGTCACCAACCAGCAACGCCGGTCCCGCTACGCCGCCTCCCGCAGCACCCGGACCGCCTGGCTCTCGCCGGCCTGGCTCCAGGAGACCGCCCGGCACGGCGAACCATCCGCGACGCCCACACCAACGGTCCTCCCGCTGCGCGAACACCGCTCCGGCCACGCCGATCTCCTCGTCGAGGCCGACGCCCGACGATCACACACCGTCACCACCACCTGGACACAATCAGTAGCCGCGTGATCACGACATCTGTTCAGTTGCGAAGAGCCCGAATATACCTCAAAACAGTGTGGACAGGTTATTGAATTTGAAGGCATTCGTTTTGAAGTGGAAGTAGTGGCGGACGAGATTCATGTAAGGCTCATGGATTGCTAGTCCTCAGGCTTTTGTGCTTTTTTGATCAGATCGTTTGAGGCATCGCTTTTGTGGTGATTGGCGCGGTTTTGCAGAGGTTGCTCCTGGTTGGCCGGGACACTCCTGGACTGTGGGCATACCGGTGTTGAGCGCATAAAAAGAGGAGCATCGGCGCTGTTCAAAACCCCAGATGCTGCCGGAGAGGCGCCAATGCCCTCGTATGCGACCGTAGCGTGTGACAGTTCAGGTCCTTGCCCGGCGCGAGCATGATCCACCCCGTGGGATGATCTCTAGGTGATTCCGGCCGAGGGCGAGCAATCGACGTACGGTGAGCTTGCTGCCCTGGTCGTGACATTGACCGCGCGGCTGGACGTGCTGGAGACGCGCGTAGCCGAGCTTGAAGCGGAGAACGCCGAACTGCGACGTCAGCTGGGGATGAACTCGCGGAGCTCCTCCAAACCGCCCAGTTCCGATGGCTGACCAAACCGCCGCCACGGTCGATGCGGGGAAAGAGCGGACGGAAGGCCGGCAAGCAGCCGGGTGCTCCGGGCGGGGCGTCGATCGATGACTCAGCGGCTGGCTGAATTCTGTGAAGCCCTCCGCTTGCCGGGCGACCGCTGCCCGCAGATACTGGCGATCATCCGGACTCGTGGGTGGGTGCGGCAGTGGGCGTGGCCCGACGGCAGGGGATGGGCAGTAGCGGCGCGGGCCGCCGGCGGCGGCCATCGTGTGATCGGAGCGGAGCAGACCGGGCAGGCGGTCTTCTCTCAACATGCCCACCAGCCCAAGGTAGTCAAAGGGGCTCAGGTGTAGTCGAATACGCCGCAGCCGAGGCGGCGGCCGGCGTCGCCGGTCTTTAGGGTGGTGGGGTCCGGCCCGGCGGTGCCGGTGGAGTCTTTCGGGCGTGTGTACCGGTCGGGGATGTGGGCGTGGTTGTCGGGCAGGGCGTGGATGATCACAGAGCTGCCGTTCTTGTCCGCGAGTTGGTTCAGTCTGAACCGGTCGGTGGCGAAGGACGCCATGGCGGTGCCGTCCGCGGCGGCCAGCAGCGAGGGGAGATCGCCCGCCATGGAGTTGTGCGTCTTGTGACCGACGTCGAGGTGGCCGCCCGCACTGGCGAACGGGGTCCCGGTGGCCTTGTCGACGGACTTCGGGTCGCACACGCCGGCGGTGTGGATGTGCATGCCGTGGAATCCCGGGGTGAGCCCCCGGACGTTCACCGTGACCCACAGCTTCTTGCGGTCGAAGCGCCCGATCTGGAGGGTGCCGAGCACCTTTCCGTGCACATCCTTGATCAGGGCGACCGCCGAGTCGGGCTGACGGTTCGCCGCGCCGGCCGCTGGCACGGCGTTCGCGTTCGCGGCACCCGCTCCGGCGCCGGAGACACCGACGACGCCGGTGATGAGGAGAGCGTTGACGGCCGAAACGATACGGGTCTTACCGAGCATGAAGGGCTCCTCCGGATGCGTTCTCTCTGCGCACAGGAGAGCATGCCCCCGCTCCGCCCGGGGATTGGGAAACGCCGCTCGTGGGAGGTAGTTTGCCCCGGTCTTGCCGTACCGGAATGAGCCCCGGGGTGACCGAGGCTCATGCTGGGGCTCATGCTGGGGCTCGTACGTACCGGGGCTCGGGTCGGCTCAGCCGCCGGCGCGCTTGGCGCGGGCCGCGGCCCGGCCCCGGTTGGCGGCGTCGAGGACGGCCTTGCGGATGCGAACGGTCTCCGGGGTGATCTCCACGCACTCGTCGTCGCGGATGAACTCCAGCGCCTGCTCGAGCGACAGCACGCGCGGCGGGATCACCTTCTCCGTCTCCTCGCTCGTCGACGAGCGCATGTTCGTGAGCTTCTTCTCCTTGGTGATGTTCACGTCCATGTCGTCGGAGCGTGAGTTCTCACCGATGATCATGCCCTCGTAGACCTCGGTGCCCGCGGAGACGAACAGCGTGCCGCGCTCCTGCAGGTTCAGCATGGCGAACGCGGTCACCTGCCCGGACCGGTCGGCCACCAGCGAACCGTTGTTGCGGGTGCGCAGCTCGCCGAACCACGGCTCGTAGCCCTCGAACACGTGATGCACCAGGCCGGTGCCCCGGGTCTCGGTGAGGAACTCCGTACGGAACCCGATCAGGCCGCGGGCCGGGACCAGGAACTCCATCCGGATCCAGCCGGTGCCGTGATTGGTCATGTGCTCCATGCGGCCCTTGCGCACCGCGAGGAGCTGGGTCACCGCGCCCAGGTACTCCTCCGGGCAGTCGACCGTGAGCCGCTCGACCGGCTCGTGCACCTTTCCGTCGACCGTCCTGGTGACGACCTGCGGCTTGCCGACGGTCAGCTCGTAGCCTTCGCGGCGCATCTGCTCGACGAGGATGGCCAGGGCCAGCTCGCCGCGGCCCTGGACCTCCCAGGAGTCGGGGCTGTCGGTCGGCAGCACGCGCAGCGACACGTTGCCGACGAGCTCCTTGTCCAGGCGGTCCTTCACGAGGCGGGCGGTGACCTTCGCGCCCTTCACCTTGCCGACCAGCGGGCTGGTGTTGGTCCCGATGGTCATGGAGATCGCCGGCTCGTCCACGGTGATCAGCGGCAGCGGGCGGGGGTCGTCGGCGTCGGCCAGCGTCTCCCCGATCATGATCTCCGGGATGCCGGCGATGGCGATGATGTCGCCGGGCCCGGCCTCCGCCGCGGGCTTGCGCTCCAGCGCCTCGGTCATGAGCAGCTCGGAGATCTTCACGCGCTGGACGGTGCCGTCGGTACGGCACCAGGCCACCTGCTGGCCCTTCTTGATCGTCCCCTGGCGGACCCGGCAGAGTGCGAGCCTGCCGAGGTAGCTGGAGGCGTCGAGGTTGGTGACATGCGCCTGCAGCGGCGCGGTCGGGTCGTAGACGGGCGCCGGGATCGTCGTCGTGATCGTCTCGAACAGCGGCTCGAGGTCCGGCGAGTCCGGCATCTCCCCGTCCTGCGGCCGGGTCAGCGAGGCCCGGCCCGCCTTGCCCGAGGCGTAGACGATCGGGAAGTCGATCTGGTCCTCGGTCGCGTCGAGGTCGAGGAAGAGCTCGTAGACCTCGTCGACCACCTCGGCGATCCGGGCGTCCGGCCGGTCCACCTTGTTGATGCACAGGATCACCGGCAGCTTGGCGGTCAGGGCCTTGCGCAGCACGAAACGGGTCTGCGGCAGCGGGCCCTCGGAGGCGTCGACCAGCAGGACGACGCCGTCGACCATGGAAAGGCCGCGTTCGACCTCGCCGCCGAAGTCGGCGTGACCGGGTGTGTCGATGATGTTCAACGTCATCTCGCCGTGCCTGACGGCGGTGTTCTTGGCGAGAATGGTGATGCCCTTCTCGCGTTCCAGGTCGCCGGAGTCCATCACCCGCTCGTCGACGTCCTGGTTGGCGCGGAACGCCCCGGACTGCCACAGCATGGCGTCCACCAGTGTGGTCTTGCCGTGGTCGACGTGCGCGATGATCGCGATGTTCCGCAGGTCGTCGCGGCTTTGCAAAGGCATGTCGAGTCTCACTCTGGGTTCGTCGGGGTGTCCGTCCCGCGTCTCAACCGGACTACGGGCGAGACGCGCTGTCGCCGCGATAGCAGGTACGGCCTACCGATTTTAGTCGATCCCACGGGATGCACCGGACCCGGCAACACAGGCCGACGAATACGCTCATCGATGAGACTCTCACCGGTGATGGTCTCACGCGTGAGTGTTTCATCGGTGAGCCAGTCAAGGAGAGGTCGCTGTACGAGGTTCGCCGCCGCCTGGCGTAGCCAGCGCCACCCGCCGTGAAGCCGCGGTTTACTTTGAGTGCGACTCTCCGGCGCGAATATGGTCGTGACCATGGATCTGGCTCCTGCCTTCGGTGCGATGCTGCGCACGGCGGACGGCGTACGCCTCGACGCGGCGCACACGCCGAATGGTTCGCTCGATCTCGGCATCGTGGTCGCCCACGGCTTCACCGGCTCCTGGCGGGAACCGCCGACGAGACGCATCGTGCACGTCCTGTCCCGTTTCGGGGGCGTGGTCTCGTTCGACTTCCGCGGGCATGGGCGCTCGGCCGGCCGGTCCACGGTCGGCGACCTGGAGGTCCTCGACCTCGACGCCGCGGTCAAGCACGCCCGCTCCATCGGATACCGGCGCGTGGCCACCGTCGGTTTCTCCATGGGCGCCGCGGTGGCCGTACGGCAGGCCGCCCTGCATCCGGGAGTGGACGCCGTCGCGGCGGTGAGCGGCCCGGGATGGTGGTGGTACCGGGGCACCCGGCCGATGCGACAGGTCCATTGGGCGATCGAGCGCTGGCACGGGCGGCTCGCGGCCCGCGTGGTCAAGCGGACGAGGGTCGCCACCGGTGGGTGGGACCCCATCCCGCTCCCGCCGTACGAGGCCGTGTCGATGATCTCACCGACGCCGCTGCTGGTCGTGCACGGCGACGCCGACCCGTTCTTCCCCCTCGAGCACGCCTATCGGCTCTACGACAACGCCGGGGAGCCCAGGGAGCTGTGGGTCGAGCCGGGGTACGGCCATGCCGAGGCGGCGGCCACCCCAGAGCTGATCCGGAAGATTGCCGGGTGGATCGCGCGAACTATTTCGGGTTAAGGGTCGTCTTTAGGAATGTGGGCAACCTCCCTGAGGGGTTTCGCACCGCCGATAAGGGGATCGGCGCACGCCGTTCATGGAGTGGGGCGAACGGTGTGGCCCAGCGTCGCGGGGGCGCGCTGGGCGGGGACTCCCGGTCCTGTACGGCACCCGCCGCGCGAGCCGCGTGGAGCCGTACAGGACCGAGTGATCCACAGTGAAGGGTCAGCCCAGGCGGGCGATCGACTTGTACTCCAGGTAGGCCGACAGGCCCTCGGGGCCGAGCTCGCGGCCGATCCCGCTGGCCTTGAAACCGCCGAAGGGCGTGTTGGGGTCCATGGTGTTCATCATGTTGACCCCGTAGGTCCCGGTGCGGACCTGTCGGGCGACCGCCACGCCGTGATCAGGGTCGGCCGTCCACACCGAGCCGGTCAGCCCGTAGTCGCTGTCGTTGGCGATCCGGATCGCGTCGGCCTCGTCCTGGTAGGGGATCACGGTCAGGACCGGGCCGAAGATCTCCTCCCTGGCGATGCGCATGTCGTTGTCGACGCCGGCGAACACGGTCGGCGCGACGTACCAGCCCCGGTCGAACGGCCGGTCGAGGCCGCCGACGACCGGTTTGGCGCCCTCCTCGATCCCGGACCGGATGTAGCCCTCGACGCGCTCCCGCTGCCGCTCGGCCACCAGCGGGCCGATGCCGGTGGCGGGGTCGCTCGGGTCGCCGACCTGCTGGCCGGACACCATGTCGGCGATCGCCTGGACCACCTCGTCGTACCGGCCGCGTGAGGCGAGGATGCGGGTCTGGGCGACGCACGCCTGGCCGTTGTTGAGCAGCGAGGCCATGGACAGGAAGCCCATGGCGGACGGCAGATCGCAGTCGTCCAGGATGATGGCGGCCGATTTGCCGCCCAACTCCAGCGTGCAGCGCTTGAGCTGCTCCCCGCAGATCCCGCCGATGCGGCGGCCCGCCGCCGTCGAGCCGGTGAACGCGACCTTGTCGACGCCCGGGTGGGAGACCAGGTGCTCGCCGGCCTCCCGGCCCGCCGCGACGATGTTGACGACACCGGCCGGGATCCCGGCCTCCTTGATCATCTCGGCGAGCAGGTAGGAGTCGAGCGGCGTCTCGGGAGCCGGCTTGATCACGACGGTGCAGCCGGCGACGAGCGCCGGGGCGAGCTTGCTCATGATGACGAACTGCGGCACGTTCCACGGCACGATCGCCGCGACCACCCCGACCGGCTCACGGCGGACGATCACCGGCCCGAACAGACCGGGGCGTTCCTCCTCGACCGGGAAGGTCCGGCCGAGCTCCGCGAAGTAGCGCAGCATGCCGAGCGGCTGCGGGGCCTGCGCGAGCTGCGAGAACGTGATCGGAGAGCCCATCTCCAGCGTGATGGTCTCGGCCATCTCGCCCTGGCGGGAGTCGTAGATGTCGGCCAGCCTGCCGACGACGGCGGCACGCTCGGCCATGGTCATCCGGGGCCAGGGCCCGTTGTCGAACGCGTCCCGGGCCGCGGCCACCGCCCGGTCCATGTCCGCCGGGGTGCCCTCGGGTACGCGGGCCACCACCTCTTCGGAATGCGGTGAGATGACCTCGATCGTTCCGGTACCCGCCGGGGCCACCCAGTCGCCCCCGATGAACAGCGTGTCGTGCTGCAGCATGTCCCGTGCCTCCTGATTGGGGCCTCCTGATGTGCGTGCCGTCCCACGCACATGCCGACCGAATCATGTTCTGTACGGCCTTGGCAAGAGCGCCTGAGCGAGCGGGACGAGGCGGTCGACTGATCACTCCCCTCTCTGGCCGCCAGGGATCGGATAGAGAGCATCAGGACTCGAATTCGTATCGTCTTGGTCTCGAATTGGTCGATGGTGTGCTCGTCAAGTCGAGGAAAAGTGTGAGATAGGTTGCTTTTGGTGGTGGAGTTTCTCCTGTTTCCGTCGCGGAGGCGAGGATCGTCTCCTATGGTTCGGTCCGGATCTGAGTGGAGGGTCGCGTGCGGTCGAGACGCCGGGTCGGGTTCGCGGTGATGTCAGTCGCGATCCTGGGCGTGCTCAGCGGATTCCCCGGCGCGGCAGCCGAGCCGGACCAGCAGGCCAAGATCCGCAAGCTGACCAAGGAGGCCGCCGCCCTAGCGAAGGCGTACAGGGGAGAGATCATCAGCCTGGACGACGCGAAGATCGCGGTCAGGAAGGCGTCCAGGAAGGTCAAGACGCTCAAGGTACGGCTGCGCACCGCCCGGCGGGAGGTCGCCGAGATGGCCCAGACCAGCTACATGGGCGGCGGGTTCGACGGGACGCAACTCTTCGGCGCGGGGACCGACCTGTCCTCCATCTCGACCATGACCTATCTGTCGCGGGCCAAGACCGAGCGGCTGAACAGCATCAAGTCGCTGATCGACCAGCAGCGGACGGCGGCGCGCGAGGCCGATGTCGAGATCGACAAGCTGCAGGCGCACATCAAGGAGCTCAAGGCCAGGCAGCGCGAGGTCGAGCGGAGCCTGGCCAAGTACGGTTTCCAGACGCCCGGAGCCAGCACCGGGCTCACCCAGCGGCTGGTGACGGTGCGCAATGCGGTCCTGCGCGAGTTCCCGATGCCGTTCGGCGTCGGCTGCCTGCGCGGCGGAGACCCGGGCGAGCATGGCAAGGGGCGGGCCTGCGACTTCATGATGAGCAGCGGCGGACGCATGCCGGACGCCGTCGCCAAGGCGCGTGGCGACGCCCTGGCGCAGTGGTGCATCGATCACGCCAGAGAGTACGGGATCATGTACATCATCTGGCAGCAGAAGTTCTACGACATGCGCACCGGCGCCGGTTGGCGGATGATGTCAGACCGCGGCGGGGTCACCGCCAACCACTATGATCACGTTCACGTTTCGGTGCTCTGAATCTCCGGGCCCTGCTTCGCGATCAGGTTTTTGAGCCAGCGATAGGACGCCTTGGGCGTGCGCTTCTGGGTTTCGAAGTCGACGTGCACCAGACCGAAGCGCTGGTGGTACCCCTCCGCCCATTCGAAGTTGTCCAGCAGCGACCAGACGAAATAGCCCCGGACGTCCACGCCCCGGGCCGCGCGCACCGCCGCGATATGGCCGTCCAGGTAGGCGATCCGCTCCTGGTCGTCGATCCCGTCGTAGGAGCAGCCGTTCTCGGTGATGTAGATCGGCGGCAGCGCCGTGCCGTACCTCGCTCTGAGCGACTCCAGCAGTTCGCGCAGACCATCCGGGACGACCGGCCAGCCGAAGGCCGTGGTCGGATATCCGGTGACGGCGGCGAACTGGAACGGCAGGCCGTCGGGTTCGGCCCCCGGCCGGGCGATCCGGGTGGGGTTGTAGTAGTTGATCCCCAGGCCGTCGAGGGGCTGGGCGATGGTCTCCAGATCACCCGTACGGACGAAGTCGGGTTCCGGCCTGCCGTACACGGTGAGATCGGGATAGGCGCCGATGAGGACGGGGTCGTTGAACAGCCGGTTGTGCAGCGTGTCGTAGGCCTCGGCGGCGGCGAGGTCCTCCGGTGAGTCCGAGGCCGGCCACACCGGGGTGCAGTTGTTGCTGATCATCACGCGTTCGGCGCCGCTCGCCCGCAGGGCCTGTACGGCCAGGCCGTGCCCGAGCAGTTGGTGATGGGCCACCGGCAGCGCGTCGAGGAGGAGCGTCCTGCCGGGCGCGTGCATGCCGAGGCCGTACCCGTACACCATGTGGACGAACGGTTCGTTGAGCGTGATCCACGTCTTGACCCGGTCGGAGAGCCGCTCGGCCACGACGGCGACGTAATCCGCGAAACGACGGGAAGTGTCGCGGTTGAGCCAGCCGCCCTCGTCCTCCAGCGCCTGGGGCAGATCCCAGTGGAAGAGCGTCGGAACCGGGACGATGCCCTTCTCGCAGAGGGCGTCCACAAGCCGGTCGTAGAAACCGAGCCCCGCGGGGTTGACCGTGCCGGACGGCAGGACGCGCGGCCAGGCGACGGAGAAGCGGTAGGCGTTCAGGCCGGCCTCGGCCATGAGCGCCACGTCCTCCGGCCAGCGATGGTAGTGGTCGCAGGCCACGTCCCCGGTGTGACCGTCGCGGATCCGGCCAGGCTCGTGTGAGAACGTGTCCCAGATGGACGGCTCGCGGCCGTCCTCGTCGACCGCTCCCTCGATCTGGTAGGAGGCGGTTGCCGTACCCCAGAGGAACATTCGGCGGCCCTCCCATGGGCGACGCGGCCAATAACATGAGTGGAAGTCATGTTAACCGTTGTGCAAGGAAGTAGGGAGACAATGTCGGAATGACGAAGGTCTCGGGCGAAGTCTCCGGCGGAACGGCCACGGCGGGAGGAGACCCGGGGGGAACCCTGCGCCGCCGTCCCGCCCAGCGTCGCAGCCAGGAGCGGGTCGAGCGGATGCTGGACGAGTGCGCTCGGCTGCTCGACGAGATCGGCTACGACGGTCTGACGACCAAGGAGGTGGCCCGCAGGGCCGAGGTGCCGATCGGCACCTTCTACCAGTTCTTCAGAGACAAGCAGGCGCTCGTCCGCGCTCTCGCGCTGCGCAACCTCGACGCGTTCCTCGACCGGCTGGCCACGCGGTTCGCCGCCGAGCGGGTCTCCGACTGGACCGACGTCGTGGACGTCGCCATCGACGAGTTCGTCCAGATGAAGCGGTCCACCCCCGGATTCGCCGTGGTGGACTTCGGCGAGGTGCTGGCCGCACCCGGCGGTCCCGCGCTGCCCGGAACCAGGCGGACGCTCGACGCCGCGCTGGACAACAGTGCGGTGGTGGCGGACCGGCTGCGCACGCTCACGGTCGAGTTGCTCGGAATGTCGCGGAACGAAACGCTGGGCCGGGCGTTCCTGGTCGCCGTGGAGGCCGCCGACGCCGTGCTCAAGCTCGCCTTCCGTGCCGATCCCGAGGGCGACCCCGAGCTGATCGCCGAGTGCAAGCGCCTGGTCCGCCGCTACCTGTCCGCCCACCTCGCTGCCTAGCCGGCGGCATCCGTACGTCTGAGAGATGGAGGGGCAAGATGGGGGAGTACGTGCAGGTTCAGGTGGCCGTCGACGACCGGGACAGGGCCGCCTCGCTCGCCCGATCCGCCGTCGGGGCCCGGCTCGCGGCCTGCGCCCAGCTCGTCGGTCCCATCACCAGCACGTACTGGTGGGAGGACCGGATCGAGACCGCCGAGGAGTTCCTGCTGCTGCTGAAGACCACCGGCGAGTCGGTCGACCGGCTGACCGAGCACATCCGCGCCGAGCATCCGTACGACACTCCCGAGATCGTCGCACTGCCGATCGAGGGCGGACTCGCCGCCTACCTCGACTGGATCGCCGCCGAGACCCGACGGTCGCTTTAGGCACTCACGCCGGTCGTCTCTTCCCGGCCATTCCACTGGCGGGCCCTCTGGCAGCTTCTCGGGCGGGCTTTCGAGGGCAGCCGACGGTTCTCGGCCGACAGCGTGTCCGCCTCATCGGTGGCAGGCGGCCAAGTGTTGGAAGGTGCGGACCGGGCTGCGTTGTCGCCCACATCGAGCGACCGCGCTCGTGCAGGCGGAACCTTGTGCTGCGGCTTGTGGAAGCAGGCCGTTGCTCAGGGTGAGGAGGGCTCATTATGTCGGTGGGTGCTGCGAGCATGACGGAATGAACGCGACTCCTGACGACTACTCCTGGCTCTCCCGCGAACGATTCCCCGAGCTGGCGGATGTCTACTGCTTCACCTACGTCCGCGGCCTGACGCCTGAGGAACTGGTGACCCGGCTCGGCGTCCGGCTCGAGGGCTGCTCTCGCATGACGCTTGATGAGCTGATCCGGTATTCCTACTCCAGCTTTTACGAGGAACAAGCCTTCGGTGCCGTCTCCGTCGGAGACTGGGTACTCATCGTCGAAACCAACGGAGGGCTCGGCGTCACCGAAGAGATCATCCTGCCGCTGTCGGAGGGCACCCGCCTGGTCTCCCACTTCTATCTCGAGGTCAAGGGCATGGATTACTTCTACTGGATCGAAGACGGAAAGATCCGGTTCGAGTTCGCGCACCAGGAGGGTTACTCCCACTGGATCGAGGACGGAAAGATCCAGCGCTTCTTCCCCCATATGGAAAACTACTCAGAGGAGATGCCGGACGAACTCGCAGAGACCATGGAGCGGATCGACTCCCCCATCTACCCGCACTCCGAGCCCCACGAAGGGCCGTCGTTCCTCCTGGCCGAGCGCCTCACCGGGATCACAATGACGCCGCAGTTGCTGGAGGAGTCCACATACCTGTGCGGAGGCGTTCCGAGGTGAGTGGAAGCCACTGTCCGCGGCCCCCGCGGGTCGGTCGCGGACGGTAGATCACTTCGCCGCAAGCTCCTGCGGACTCCATGGAGGCACCTGTTCTCCGCTGGCCTCCCGTACCGGGCCGTCAGGATGAAAAGCCTCTCTGACGGGTGGTACGCAATCAGCGGCGACCGCTGCGTTCGCGGCACCTGTTTCGTAATCTCTGGGCTTCCCACGTTGCCCTCGTTGAGCTGGATGAACGCCTGGCCTCGCACTTTCGGCGACGCCGATCTACTTTTCCGACATATTGGGCGTTAACGATAAACGGCACTTATTACTCATATATTTTTCGAATAAAACGCTGATGGGTGTTGCTATTCACGGGATCTCGTGAGATTATTAGTACAAATATTCGATACAGCAGAGCTCGCGAGAGGTCGGGAAGGGGGACGTGTGGAGCCGGCGGAGCTGACCCAGCCACTCGGACTGTTCGATCCGGATCCATCGCGTCCCCGGGATCGGTCGCTGCTGGGCCCTCGTTGGTGGGATGGCGTGCGGGCCGAGGCGTCGGCACGTGCCGCAGCCCGTTCCTCTGGTGGTTCGGGAGATGCCGCGTCGTGGTCTGGCTGGCCAGACTGGCTTGCCGCCATTCCCGCCATGTCCCCCAACCGCACGCTCTCGGAGGGCGTGCTTCCGGACCGGGCGCCGGATGCCGGCTCTGTCGATACCGCCTTCGCCGGTGCAACTCCTGCGGTCGACGGTTCCCGTGCATGCGCCGATGACGATGACACGCGCCGGCGGCGTATCCCGGAGGCTGCGGATGCCCCTTCCGGTGGCTCCTCGGATGATGCCTCGGACGGTCCCGGGAGCGGCCCCTCGAGTGATGCTCCGGGTGGTTCGGCGGACGGTCTGGGTGATGTGTGCGCGGCGGGTTCCGGGGATGGGGCGTTGTCGTGGTCGTTGGTGAGCCAGGTGCGGGAGGCCGCGCTGGCGCTGGCGTTGACCCCGGTGCCGGACTCGCCGCAGCAGTGTCTGGCCCAGGTGGAGGAGTTGGCTTTCGCGCGAGATCGGTTGGAGGCGGCGATCGCGGTGCGGGCGCAGCGGGTGCACGCGGCCGGGGCGGCCCGTGAGCGCGGGCATGCTTCGACCCGGACGTGGTTGCGGTCGGTGTGCGGGATGAGCCGCCGGACGGCCTACCGCACTGTGGCCCTGGGAGTGGAACTGGCACGCCTGCCCGGGGTACGGGCGCGGTTCGCGACCGGGAACCTGACCGAGGCGGTGGTCTCGGCGATCTGCGCGGCCACGACCGGGCTCAGCGACGAGGACGCGGCCAAGGCCGAGACGATTCTGCTGGAGCTGGCCGATTCCGCCGGGCCGGAGGAGATCGCCAAGGCGGGGCGGTATCTGCGGGCGGTGCTGGATCCCGACGGGGAGATCAAGAACGCCGACGCCGACTACGATTCCCGGTTTCTGCTACTGCGGGAGACCGGCACCGGCGGAGTGGAGGGGGAGTTCCGCCTGCCGCGGGAGGCCGCCGCCCGGCTCCGGGCCATGCTGGACGCCTACGCCAAGCCCAAGGCCAAGGGTGAGGACCGGCCGCTGCGGGTCCGCAACGCCGACGCGCTGATCGCGCTGCTGGAACAGCAGATCACCACCGAACTCCTGGTCCTGATCAACGCCGAATCCCTCCCCGACGACCCCTCAACAGACAGCACACCACCCGATGAGATGGACGGCACGACACCGGACGGCACCTCATCTGAGGGCACCACGTCCGAGGGCACGGACGGCACGCCGTCGTCGGAGTCGGAGTCGGAGTCGGAGGGAACCACGTCCGATGTCACCTCCCCGGAGGGTATGACATCGGAGGGCTCACCGGATGGCCCGGGTGGCACTGCCTCCGGCAGCGGGGCGTCCGGTGACATCCCCTGCGGGGACAACACGTCCGTAGGCAGTGCCGGCGAATCCGGGACATCCGACGCCGCCGCCTCCGATGACCGTGCCTGCGGCGCCGGTGTGTCCCAAGACTGCGACATTGACGAGGGCGGGGGGCCGCGCGTCCCCACAGTCGGTGACCTCCCCTGCCCTGGCGATGACCTCGAAACCCTGGACTTCGAAGACCTCTCCATGCCGGGCACGAGCCCGCCGGATGCAGCACCGGCCGATACCGGGACAGGTCGGCATGGGCCAGGCACGGCAGATCAGCTCGCCGATCATAGCCCCATAGACGCCGAGCCCATAGACGCCAGGGGCACAGGCGCCAGGGGCACAGGCGCCAGGGGCACAGGCGCCGAGCGCATGGGCGGCGGGGGTACGGACGCCGGAGGCGGGGGCGGCAGGTTCGCGGATACCGGATTCGAAGCCGGGGACTGGCGGTGGCAGTCGGTGCTGCGCACGCTGCCCGGGCTGCTGCTGTCGACCGGACAACTGCTGCCGATTACCGACATCCACCGTCTGGCCCGCACCTCCACCCTGATGCGGATGGTGATGAACGCCGAGGGACAGGTCCTGGACATGGGCCGCAAGGTCCGCCTGGCCACCTCCGCGCAACGCCGTGCCGTCCAGGCCCGCTACGACACCTGCTGGGTGAAGGGCTGCCCTCTTCCGGTCGGCATGTGCCAGGTCGATCACCTCGATAACTGGAGCGAAGGCGGGCGCACCAACCTGGCCAAACTCGGGCCGGCCTGCCAATTCCACAACCGTGACCGTTACCTGCACCCCGACCGCTACCAACGCCGGAAGATCGGTCCCGACCGCTGGGAGTTCACCTACATCGGCCCCTCACCCACCAGAAAACGCCGACGTGAGCCGACACCCGCCTCCGCCTGAACGGCGGTCCGACCGCGATGCCGGCCCTCATGCCCTGGATCAGCTCTCTGGATCCAACTGGAGGACAGAGATCGGGCTGAGGCGGAGGCCGCCCTGGGGGCGGACAAGAGAGCGGGGACCGTCCCGAGGAGGAGGGTGGTCATGGGGAGGAGGATCGTACCGGTGCTCGTCGCGGCCGCCGAGTCGGACCGGACGCTCCGTCAGAAGATCCAGTACTACAAGGACGTGCTGGGGGTCCGGTGCCGGCCGGAGGAGCCGCGCCGGGAGGAGCCCGGGGTCTGCGAGCCCGCCCCCGCACGGTCGTGAATCAGCTCGTCGCCTGGTATGCCTGAGCCTGCAGGCCGTACAGGTCGGCGTAGAGACCGCCGAGGGCCATCAGTTCCCGATGGGTGCCGTGTTCGGCGACTTCGCCGTGATCGAGCACGTAGATCCGGTCGGCGTACCGGACGCTGGCCAGCCGGTGCGTGATGAGCAGGACCGTGCGGCCGTCGGCGTGCCGTCTGATCCGCTCGAACAGCGCGTGCTCGGCCCGGGCGTCCAGCGCCGCCGTGGGCTCGTCGCAGATCAGCAGCGGCGCTTCACGGTAGAAGCCGCGGGCGATGGCGATGCGCTGCCATTGGCCGCCGGACAACTCGTGTCCGTCCTTGAATCGGCGGTCGAGCAGCGTGCGGTAGCCGTACGGAAGCTCCGCGATGACCTGATCGGCGCCGGCGACCTCGGCGGCGCGGACCACGGCCTCCTCGCCCTTCTCCATGCCCATCGTGATGTTGTGCCGGGCGGTGAGCGGCCACCTGGTGTGGTCCTGGGCTATCACCGCGATCCGGCCCCTGAGCCGATGTGGATCCACCCCGCCGAGGTCGGTGTCGTCCCACATGACGCGGCCGCCGTCCGGCTCGTACAGCCCGGCGAGGATCTTGGCCAGCGTGGTCTTGCCTGAGCCGTTCTCGCCGACGAGGGCCACGACCTCACCCCGGTCGACCCGGACGGACACTCCCCGCAGTGCGGGTCGGTCGGCGCCGGGATAGGAGAAGACGACGTCTTCCGCCGTGATGCGCCCGAAGCCGGCGGGCGCCTCTCCGGTCCGGTGCTCCGGGATCCGCGCCTGTGCCTGGGCGACGAAGTCGAGGTAGTCCGTGAAGTACAGCCCCTCCTCATAGAGCCGGTTCGTCGCGAACATGAAGTTCGCCAGCGACGACTGCCCCGAGCGGATGGCGAGCACGGCGGTGCCGGCCACCGCGAGCGGCACGGCCCCGGCGGCGAGGAGCACACCGAGCGCCACATAGACGACGCCCTGGCCGATGCCGCCGAGCGCCTCGCCCACGATCCTGGCGACCGTCTGCCGGCGGGCCAGATCGATCATCACCTTCTGCTCTCCCCGAGCGACACTCTCGTGTATTCGGAGCAGGAAGCCGCGCATGGTGAACGTCCGGACCTCGGCCGCGGTGTCCTTGTCGGCCAGCAGGTCCGAAATGATCCACTTGCGGCGGCGGGCCGGCACGAGGAGGAGATCCGTGGTGTATCGCATGCGGGCCGAGCGGATCGCCGCCCACGCGTCGGGGACGACGGCCAGCAGGAGAAGCGGCAGCAGGACGGGGTGGAGCACGCCGAGCACCCCGGCGGCCGCGGCGATCCCGACCACTCCGGTGACCGCGTCGATCGCGGTGTCCACGACGGTGTCGGCCATCGCCATGCCGCGCAGTCGTGCCCGCTGTAGTGAGTCGTGGAACTCCGGATCGTCGAAGCAGACGAGGTCGACCTGGCTGGTCAGGCCGTACAGCCGGGCCTCGGTGATGCGGCTCACCTGGGGGCCGAGCCGGGCCTGAGCCCAGCCGGCGCCCGACTGGAGCAGGGTTCGCATGACGGCCGCCGCACCCACCAGCAGCAGGCTGGGCAGCGCGGCGCGGACCCGGTCGGGCGTCGGGCCGGCCTCGAACAGCGCGGTGAGCACGCCGGTGGTGGCCAGCAGGCCGAAGGCGGTGAAGACGCCGCCGAGCATGCTCAGCGTGACGGTGGCGATCGTGTCACGTGGGCTCGCCTCCCAGGCCATGCCGAGGGCCTGGCGGATCAGGCCGGGCAGGCGACGCGCCACGGTGAGGAACCCGATCCGGGCCATCGTGTCGCCGTGGCGAAACCACTGCGGCGAGTCGATCTCCGCCAGGGACGGCAGATCGTCGCCGGGATCCTCGGCCGGGATCGCCCCTGTCGCGGCCGTCTCGGCTGGGTCGCTTTCGGTGGGGGCGGTGTCGGGAGCCGTCATAGGTGCAGTTTGAACGCGGGGACTGACAGACTCACCGGCTTTCCCGGATAAGGCGGGTGGGACTTTCACGATGCAGAGACGTTATCTGGGCAAACTTGACGCCGACCCCGTGGAGGTGGCTTGATGAAGCCGTGTTGACAACGTTGTCACGTAGATGAGCGTATCTCGGGGCCAAGTGTCATCACGAGGACTTGAAGGGATGTTGCGATGAGACGACGGTGGATGGCGGCCGTTGCGGTCTCTACGGCAGCTCTGCTCACCCTCACCGCCTGCGGCGGCGACGCGAAGGAGAGCGGTGGTGGCGAGGCCGCGCAGAAGAAGGTCGAGGTCTTCTCATGGTGGACGGGCCCCGGTGAGGCCGACGGCCTGAAGGCGATGCGGGAGATCTTCGCCAAGCAGAACCCGAACTTCGAGTTCTTCGACGCCGCCGTCGCGGGCGGGTCGGGCGACCAGGCCCGCGCGCTGCTGTCGAGCAAGCTGCAGGCCAACCAGCCCCCGGACACCTTCCAGGGCCACGCGGGCGCCGAGCTGCAGGGATACATCAAGGGCGGCAAGCTGGAGTCGCTCAACTCCCTCTATGACGAGCTCAAGCTGAAGGACGTCCTCCCGCAGCAGCTCGTGGACCAGATCTCGGTCGAGGGCCAGATCTACTCCGTGCCGGTGAACATCCACCGCTCGAACGTCCTCTGGTACAACCCGTCCGTCATCAAGGACGCGGGGATCGACGGCGCGCCGGCGACCATCGACGAGTTCGTCACCGACCTGGAGAAGGTGAAGAAGGCCGGGAAGATCCCGCTGTCGATCGGTTCGCAGTGGACCGTCGTGCACCTGATGGAGAGCGTCCTGCTCGGCACGCTCGGCACCGACGCCTACAACCAGCTCTGGGCGCCGAACGCCGACTGGTCGAGCGCCGAGGTGACCAAGGCGCTGGAGAACTTCAAGACGATCCTGTCGTACGCCGGGACCCCGCAGGATGACTGGCAGCCGGCGGCCAAGCAGGTCGTCGACGGCGAGGCCGCCTTCAACATCATGGGCGACTGGGCCTACGGCTACTTCCACAACCCGCCGGACGGCGGCCTCGGCAAGGAGTCGCACAAGGACTTCGACTGGGCGGCCTCTCCGGGCACCGACGGCACGTTCATGTGGCTGTCGGACAGCTTCACGCTGCCCAAGGGCGCGCCCAACCGGGACGGCGCGATCGCGTGGCTGAAGGTGGCGGCGAGCAAGGAGGGCCAGGACGCCTTCAACCCGCTGAAGGGCTCCATTCCAGCCCGCACCGACGCCGACAAGTCCCTCTACCAGGACTACCTGAGCTGGAGCCTGGAGGAGTGGTCGAAGGACAAGCTCGCCGGTTCGATCCAGCACGGCGTGGTCGCCAACGACGCCTGGCGCAGCGCGATCAACGACGCCGTGGGCCTGTTCCAGCAGAGCCAGGACGTGGCCAAGCTCCAGGAGGCCCTGGTCTCCGCCGCGCAGAGCAACAACCAGTGAGTTGATCTCGGGCACTCCTTAGTCGGGCACTCCTTGGTACGGCTCACGCCATCGCCGTGGCGTGAGCCGTACATGATCATTGGAGGTGGAAGTGACGCGGGTGCGCAGATGGCTGCCCGGGTTGCTCCTGGTGTCGCCGTCGATCGTCCTCATCGGCGTCTTCGTGTACGGCCTGCTGGGCTGGAACTTCAAGGTCGCGATGACTGACAAGCACGACGAGATCGCCGAGATTCCCGGGAAATTCGTCGGGCTGGAGAACTTCGCGAGTATCTGGAGCGAGGACCGCTGGGGTCTCTCGGTCCGGCACTCGATCGTTTTCACCGTCGTCTTCGTCGGCGGCGCGCTCGTCCTCGGCTGGCTCCTGGCGTTCCTTATGGAGAAGGGAATCAGGGGCGAGGGCGGGTTCCGGGCCATCTACCTGTTCCCGATGGCCATCTCCTTCATCGCCACGGGCGTGGTGTGGCGGTGGCTGATGAACAGCGCCACCGGGGAGCGGGCCGTCGGGCTCAACCGGCTGTTCCACTACCTCGGGCTGGATTTCCTGCAGTGGCAGTGGTTCCGGGATCCCGACTGGGGGATGGCCGCGATGGCCGTCCCGGCTGTCTGGCAGATGTCCGGATATATCATGGCGCTCTTCCTCGCCGGGTTCCGCGGTGTGCCGGAGGAGCTACGCGAGGCCGCCCGGGTCGACGGATGCAACGAGTGGCAGGTCTACCGGCGGGTGATCCTGCCGATGCTGCGCCCGGTCACGCTGTCGGCCCTGATCATCCTCGGGCACATCTCGCTCAAGGTCTTCGACCTCGTGGTCGCGGTCTCCGGCAAGCAGATCATCACCGACGTGCCGGCGACTTTCATGTGGACGGCTGTCTTCGACGCCCATGACCCCGCCAAGGGCGCGACCATCGCCGCCTACATCGTGTTGTCCGTGGTGATCTTCATCGTGCCCTATCTGATCTGGAACGCCCGAAGGGGGAACCGATGACACGGGCGGGCGCTGCCCGCTGGGTGCGGCTGGGGCTGCTGGTCCTGTTCGTCGTGGTGTTCCTGATCCCGGTCTACGTGCTGCTGGTCACCAGCTTCAAACCGCTCAGCGAGGCCGATCCCGGTCAGGCGTGGAATCTTCCCACGGTGTGGACGACCGAGGCCTGGCGCGTCGCCTGGGAGAAGCTCGAACCCGGGATCCTCAACAGCTTCCTGCTCGCGATCCCCGGCTCGCTGCTGTCGGCCGCGCTCGGCTCGATGAACGGGTACGTCCTGTCGAAGTGGCGTTTCCCGGGTGCCGACGTGGTGTTCACACTGTTCCTGTTCGGGATGTTCATTCCGTACCAGGGCGTGATGATTCCGCTGGTGCAGCTCATGGTGAACCTGGGGGACTGGTTCCACCTGGACCTCTACGGCGGCATCCCCGGCCTGACGCTCGCCCACGTCGTGTACGGCATCCCGATCTGCACGCTGATCTTCCGGAACTACTACGTCACGATCCCGGACGAGCTGATCGAGGCGTCCCGGGTCGACGGCGCGGGAATGCTGCGCACATTCTGGTCGATCGTGCTCCCGGTCTCGGGGCCCGCGTTCGCCGTTGTGATTATCTGGCAGTTCACCTCGATGTGGAACGACTTCCTGTTCGCGGTGTTCCTGACCGGTCCGACGTCGTGGCCCGCCACGGTCATGCTGAACAACATCGCGGGCGCCCAGACCGTGCCCTACAGCCAGCAGATGGCCGCCGCGATCCTCGCGTCGATTCCCACCATGGTCGTCTATGTGCTGCTGGGCAGGTTCTTCATGCGAGGCCTCATGGCCGGTGCCCTGAAGGGCTGACCAGGGGGTTATACCGAGTTATACTGCTCTCATGAAGACGGCCATCTCGGTCCCGGATGTGACCTACGCGAAGGTCGAGAGATGTGTGGCGCTGCTCGGCATCAGCCGGTCGGAGTTCTACACGACCGCCGCGCAGCGCTATCTCGAGCACCTGGAGTCGCGAGAACTCACGCGGCAGATCGACGAGGCGCTCGATCTGGCGAACGATGACGACAGCGCGGCGGCGGCCGTGGCGGCAGGCCGCCGCCGGCTCGCACTCGACGAAGAGGACGGGTGGTAACCCGCCGGGGCGACATTCATTGGGCTGATCTCGGCGAGGCGACGGGCAGCCGTCCGGCCAGGAGACGTCCCGTGCTCGTCGTCCAGTCCCGGCCGTACAACGACAGTCGCCTGGCCACCGTGTTGGTAGCCGTGATCACATCGAACACCGGGCTTGCGGCCATGCCGGGAAATGTGTTCCTGCCCGCTGCTGCGACCGGCCTGAAACGTGATTCCGTGGTCAACGTCACCGCCCTGGTCACTTTGGACAAGGACGAACTCGACGGGCCTGCGGGCTCGGTGCCCGCCGCCCTGATGAGCGAGGTGGACGCGGGACTGCGCCGGGTGCTCGGACTTTGAGCTCCCTAACGGGTGGGCGGGGGCGTCTCGCCGGAGCCCCGCTCGATGAGCCGGGTGGGCAGTTCCAGGCGCAGGCCCGGGCCGGTGTGCCCGGACAGGCGGCGGAACAGCATTTCCGCGGCGGTCCGGCCCAGTCGTGACGGGTCCTGCGCCACGATCGTGATCCCGAGCAGGTCGGCGAGTTCGAAGTCGTCGAACCCGACCAGGGCCAGACCGGCCAGGCGCCCATGACCGTGCAGCCCCAGGCCGTGCCGTACGAGCCCGTGGTCGATGGAGCAGCGCGCCGAGATCGCGGCGAGGACCCGCAGGGTGGCCACCGTGGTCCGGCCGTTGCCGGTGAACAGCGCCGTCGGCGGGTCAGGCAGCGCGAGCAGTCGCTCGATGCCGGCGTGCACCCGTTCCTGATCCGGGGGCCCCATCCTGACCAGGCCCTCGTCGTACGGCAGGCCGGCGGCGGCGAGGGCCTCCCGGTAGCCGCGCAGCCGCTCGATCGCGGTGAAGATGGCGGGTGAGTCGGCGAGGAAGCCGATGCGCCGGTGCCCGTGCGCGATCAGGTGGGCGACCCCGGTCCGTGAGCCGCCCGCGTTGTCGCACAGCACGGTGTCGGCGCCGCATCCCGCGCCCGGCGGGCGGTCGGCGAAGACGGCCTTGATCCCGGCGTCGAACTCGGGGGCCAGATAGCCGTGATCGGTCCCGGCGGGCACGATGATCAGTCCGTCGACCCGGCGGGCGCAGAAGGCGAGGACCAGATCACGCTCTCTGGCGGGATCCTCGCCCGAGGAACCGGTGAAGACGAAGTGTTCGTGGCGCAGCGCGACGTCCTCGACCGCACGGCTGAGCCCGGAGTAGAACGGGTCGGCCACATCCTCGATCACCAGGCCGATGCTCGCGGTACGGCCCCGGCGCAGCGTCCTGGCGCTGTCGTTGCGCCGGTAGCCGAGCCGGTCGATCGCGGCCCGGACCCGCTCCGCCGTGGCCGGATTGACCCCCGGCTCGTTGTTGACGACACGGGAGACGGTCTTGAGCGCCACCCCCGCGGCGGCGGCCACGTCGTTCATGGTCGGCCGGCCGGATCGCTTCTCTCCCACGCTTGGATCATCGCGCATCCGGGGCCCGCCTGACAACGTTGTCAAGCGGTGGCGTGGAGATCGGCTTCGATCCTGGCCGCGGTGGCGAGCAGCGGGGGGAGCAGGTCGCGCCGCGCAGACTCGAGCGTGGTCCGGCCGGCATGCGACGACACGTTGACGGCCGCCGCCACTCTCCCGGTGCGTTCTCTGATCGGAGCCGCGATCGAGCGCAGTCCCTCCTCCAGTTCCTGGTCGACCAGCGCCCAGCCCTGCGCCCGTGAAGAACGGCGCGGGTAAAGCTCCCTGGCCCGCGTTCACCGAGGTGAGTCTCTCCGCGATGGCTCGCTCCTTCGGCTGTCCGGCGATCCGGCTGGACTCCCACGGCGATCTCCTCGCGACACTCGACGAGGTCGTCCCCACGCTCGCATCGCGCACCGAGCCGCTGCTCCTGGACATCGCCGTCATGCCGGACGCCGAGTTCCGTCCCTGATCACCCTTGTAAATTTGGGGGATGATGAACCGTTCTGCGATGACTCATAGCCGTTTGTTGCTTTTGGCCGGTTTTGTGCTGGCTGCGTGGAACCTCCGGCCCGCGCTGGCCGGAGTGTCGCCGCTGCTGCCCGACATCATGGGAGATCTGGGACTCACCGCGGCGCAGGGTGGGGCGATCACCACGGTCATGGTGGTCTGCCTCGGGCTGCTCGGCCCGCTGGCCCCCGTCCTCGCCGGCCGGGTCGGGCTCGACCGCACATTGCTCGTCGGCCTGCTCCTCCTGGCCGCCGGCGTTCTCGTGCGCAGCGCGGACGGCGTCGTCGCCCTGTACGGCGGGGCCGCCCTGGCGGGTGCGGCCATCGCAATCATGAACGTCACCATGCCCGCCCTGGCCAAGCAGCACTTTCCCACCCGGATCGGGCCGATCACCGGCGTCTACGTCTCGTCTCTGGTCGCCGGAGCGGCCGCCGCCTCGGCCGCGATGGTCCCGCTCGCCGGGATGGTCGGCTGGCGGTCGGCCGCCGGGTCGGCGGCGCTGCTCGCGCTGCTGGCCGCTCTGATCTGGGCGCCGCAGGCGCTTCGTACGTCGCCGCGACACGGTGGCCGCCCCTCGGGGCATCGGCCGTACCGGGCCCTGCTGCGCAACAGGACGACCTGGCTGGTCACGGCGTTCATGGGGTTGCAGTCGCTGACGTTCTACGTCACGCTGGCCTGGCTGCCGACGATCTTCCAGTCGGCGGGTGTCGCCGCCGTCCAGGCCGGATATCTGCTGGGGCTGGCGAACGCGGCCCAGATCGCGGCCACTCTCACCGTGCCGGTCCACGCCGGATCGGCCCGGTCCCAGGTCCCGCATGTGACGATTGCCGCGATCCTCACGATCATCGGGTATGGCGGGGTCCTGTTCGCACCGACGACGACGCCGTGGCTCTGGATGATCGTCCTGGGACTGGGTCAGGGCGCCTCGATCGCGCTCGCGCTGCTGCTCATCGCGTTGCGCGCGCCGGACCCGGCCTCCGTGACCGCGCTGTCGGCGGTCGCGCAGTCGAGCGGCTACGTGCTGGCGGCCATGGGGCCCGTGGCCTTCGGACTGCTCCACCAGCTCTCCGGCGGCTGGCGGGTGCCACTGCTCGCCGGGATCGGCGTGTGCGTGTTCCAGCTGGCATTCGGCGCGCTCGCCGCCAGACCGGCGCCTGCCCGGGTCTGAGACCCGGGCCGTACGGCGAGCGGACCGAGCTCAGTCGTCTCCGAGGATCATGTTGAGGAGCCAGCTGATCAGGCCGACGACGATCGCCCCCCAGAACGCCGCCCAGAATCCGCTGACCTGGAACGGGAGATCGAGCTTCTCGGCCAGCCAGCTCGTCAGCAGTAGCAGGCCGGCGTTGACCACGAGGGCGAACAGACCCAGGGTGAGCACGTAGAACGCGCACCCCACGGTCTTGATGATCGGCTTGAGCACGGCGTTCACGACGCCGAAGATCAGCGCGACCGCGAGCAGGGTGACGATTTTCTCGGTCGTGGTGCCGGCGGAGAGCGCGATGCCGGGCACCAGTTCCGTGGCGCCCCAGAGGGCTGCGGCGACGACCAGGATCTTGAGTATGACCTTCACAGGAAGAATACTTCCATGTGCTGGCAAAGAACGCGCGGGTGCGCGCGGTGAAGCCCGGGCCTGCCTCCCGACTAGGGCATAAATGGCAGGCCCGGGGGAAGTCCCCCCGCTTGGGGGTGAGGCCGGATGGACGAGCAAGAGATCGAGTCGCTGTCGGCCCGGGAACTGCACGACCGCGCCGTTCGCTATGCCGTACGGCATGGCGACTTCGGGTTTCTGTGGGACCTGCTGAAGGTGATCCCGGCGGCCGAGGCCGCCAGCGGGAAGGCCGATGAGACGGCCAACGACCTGACTCGGGTCTCAGCGCTGCTCAGCGACGCGATGGCGGCCGGGGAGGGACATCTCGGCGACGCGCTGCGCCCGGTCTACGTCGAATATTTGTCGAGGCATCCGGATGCCTGACAAGGACCGGATGCAGGCCGAAAATCCACCTGCGTATGACGTCTTCATGACAACCCCGCTTGTAGGCTTGAAGCAGATCCTCTGAGGAGGGATCAGAACAGACTTTCATGAAGAGAGGACGCGGATGGGGGAACGCGTCCGAGAAAGCGGGGGCCCGCCGGTGCCTTTGGGGAGGGTATCTCTGGCGGAACCGCTTTGATCCGGAGCCGGGTAGTTGGGGGACTGCCCGGCTCCGGCGTTTTCTTGCTCCGGTGCGCTCCGGTCCCGGCCTCCCCTCTCGACATCCCCGCAAGGTCACCCGCGAGAGATCACGCCGATCCGAGGTCTTCGGCGAGAGCCTGCCGGACGAGCACGGAGACGGCGCCCCACGTCGGGGGCGGGCACGGTGTGTCCGGGCAGGGGGCGGAACCACGGCTATGGGGCCGGGGAGCCGGCCAGGAGGCGGTGTAGCAGGGGAAGGAACGTTTCGGCCGCATGGACGAGAGCGCGGCGCTCCTCCGGCGACATCTCGTCGAGCAGCATTGCCAGCCGTTCTCTGCGCCGGCTTCGCCGATCGCCGAGCAGCTTCCGTCCGGCCTCGGTTAGGGCGATCCGGGTGGCCCGGGCGTCCCGTCGATCGGTCCGCCGGCACACCAGCCCCTCCCGTTCGAGACGCTGCACGAGCTGGGTCATGGACGGCTGGCTCACCGCCTGCTCGACCGCCAGGGCGGTGAGCCGGGTGGGGCCGTTCCGGTCCAGGTGAGCCAGCGTCGACACGGCGGTGAGGCTGATGTCGCGAGGCGTCGAGACCTGGCGTACGGCGAGCGTGGCGAGCTCTTCCAGCACCACGGCGACATGGTCGCCGGCCGCGACCGACTCGAGATCGGATGGTCCGTCATCGGTGTGGGCGATTTCCATGGTCATCCCGATCGCTGGGCGATTTTGCATAGGAAGCTTATGTAATGCCTCGGCAATCCGGTACGCGTGGGATGGCGGGAAAGCCATGGTTGGGGCAACTGGGGTGGTTCATGACGGTCCAGGGGGGTTCCTGACCTGGTCTTGGGGTAACCGGGTAGATCTTCTTGGCATTATGGGTGTTTCGTTTTGCTCTGTCCTGACCTGTCCGGTAACGTCCTAATTGTCATCAACCGATGGCCGGGTTGTTCCTCGGAGAGGAGATCTACGTGGGGGACACCATCCGCTGATCCGAGCCATAACGGATCACACGTCTGATCGACTGCGGCACTCCAGTCGCACGGTCCTAACCCCAGCGCCAGCAGCGCGTGGCACGGGCGCCTGACTCTTATCGCCCAGTTGAACGCCCCTTGTTAGCGGCCCCCGAGCTTAGCGGGTCGGCCCAAAGACTCCTGGCCTGCTCCTGCCGTCTCACGAAAGTTCCCGATTCTCGTGTTCAAGACTCTGTTTGACCTGCGTAATAACCGAAGCGTCTCGAAGCTGAGCGCCCTCGCGTGCACCGTCGCCGTCGGCGCCTCCCTCGTGGCAGCCGCCCCCGCCCCGGTCGCACCGGTTGTCAAGCCGGTCAACCAGACGGTTACGGCATCCGACAACACCGCCCCCATGCAGGAGGAAGTCCTGCTCCGCGGCACCACCCTCGGCTCGTACTTCTGGGACGACGCCTCCGGCCGGCAAGGCGACACGGGCCTGCCCGCCATCGGCCTGCCGATGCAGAAGGGGATGTTCGCCAGCCCGAGCTGGCCGCTCGGCACCGAGGGCTACATCTTCTACAAGGGCAAGAAGGCCCCGTTCTTCATCGGCGACCGTGGTCCGGGCGTCCCCTCGGAGAGCGGCGTCATGCTCGACATCGACGGCAAGACCTTCGCCGAACTCGTCGGTGAGAGCTGGAACGAAGACTCGCTGACCGTCAGCGGCGACGAGGGCCACATCCAGGTGGACTACGTCGTGACCAAGTGGGGCGACGGCCCCGGCACCCCGGGTGAGCCCCTCCCCTTCTCGTCGGGTGCCTGGCAGGGCTGAGCCCTGATCGGGGTCCCCGGTCCGGGACTTCCGAGACCATGTTCTGGTGTGCGTGCGGACCTCAGGGCTGCTAGGGTTACGCACGTCGCCTGCGCCGCTAGCTCAGTTGGTCAGAGCAGCTGACTCTTAATCAGCGGGTCCGGGGTTCGAGTCCCTGGCGGCGCACAGACAGAAGCCCAGGTCGGTTATATCCGGCTTGGGCTTTTGGCGTCATCCGAAGTCCCCGGTTCATCCGAAGTCGCTGAATCGGGCGACGAAACGGCGTTGCCAGGGTGTCTCGACGGCACGTGACGCGTAGTGCCGCCGGACGTATGCGACCGCCTCCTCGCCCGGCACTCCGTCGAGCACGGCCAGACAGGCCAGCGCGGTGCCGGTGCGGCCGTATCCGCCGCCGCAGGCCACCTCGACGCGCTCGGTCTCAGCCCGTTCCCATGCCTCGCGCAGTGCCGTGGCCGCGGCGGCGCGGTCGGACGGCAGCCGGAAATCCGGCCAGCGAACCCAGCGCTGCTCCCATTCGACGGGGAGTGGCCTGCGGCCCAGCAGGTAGAGCGCGAATGCGGGCCGAGGTCCCCGGGGGAGCGGGTGTCTCAGTCCCCGCCCGCGGACGAGCCGCCCCGAGGGCAGTCGCAGCACGCCCGCCGCCGTGGGCTCCCACGTAACGATCACGTCGTCAGCGTAACCGCTCGGCCGGCGTTCCGTCCCTGCCCTATCCTCGACGGCTGAGCGGCCCGGTCGGCTTCTCACTGCCGGGAGATGCCTGGGACGGGACAGCCCGTGATCCCGTTTTCTCCCACACAATAACCACGCCGTCGGCCAGACCGTGGTTCACGCCCAGAGCACAAGGATCTCTCCTGTCCGGACTGTTCCCAGGCAATCGTTATGGCTCTGGAGTGGTGTCAGGGCTGCTCAAGCGTACGCTGAGGAAAGAGCCGACACGCGGCGGACCAGGCGGACCATCGGACACCGGGAGCTGGACTCCTGACATGAGCACGCTGAAGCACCCGGCTACCACCGAGGCGGCCGACGTGTTCCGGCACATCGCTCTGCTCTACCGCGACGACGACGAGTACGCGACGTTGTGTGCCGCCCTGGTCGAGGAGGCGCTGGCACGCGGAGACCCGGCCCTGGTCGTCGTGCCCGGCCGGGGCGGTGATCTGATCCGGGAGTGTCTCGGCCCGAAGGCGGCGGGGGTCTCGTTCAAGGACATGGCCGTCGCCGGGCGCAACCCGGGCCGGATCATCCCCGGCGTCCTGCTGGCCTTCGCCGCCGCGCATCGGGGCCGCCACGTATGGATCACCGGGGAGCCGATCTGGTCCGGCCGCAGCGGCGTCGAGTATCCGGCCTGCGTCGCCCACGAAGCGCTGATCAACGCCGTCTTCGCCGGACGTCGGGCGACGATCCTGTGTCCGTACGACGTCTCCCGGCTGGAACCGGCGGTTGTCGCCGACGCGCATCGGACACACCCCCTGATACAGGACGGCAAGGGCACCCGGGCCAGCCCCGCCTACGCCGACCCGCTGGAGACCGCGGCGGCGTTCGACCTGCCACTTCCGGCGCCGCCGCGGGGCGCCCCCACCTGTGTCTTCCGCGATGTCGGCGAGCTGCCGCGGGTGCGGGCCTTCCTCGCGAAGCAGGTCGAGGCGTTCGGGCTCCGGGGCCACCGGACGACCGAACTGCTCATCGCGGTCAACGAGCTCGCGACGAACACCACCGAGTACACCCGGGGGCCCGGCACGCTGACGGTCTGGGCGGAGAACGGCAGTCTGGTGTGCCATCTGGACGACCCGGGCCAGATCACCGATCCGCTCGCGGGGCGGGTGCCGCCGCCCGACAGCGCCACCCACGGCAGAGGCCTGCTCGTCGTCAACGAGCTCGCCGATCTGGTACGCGTACACCGGCACGCCTCCGGCACCCGCTTCCGCCTGCACTTCGATCTGCTCACCAGGTGAGAGAAACGGAGTATCTCAGGGCCATGGGCTTGGTCCAACGGACGGGCAGAGTGCCGGTTGATCGCCGATAATGGACCGGTGCCGAAGACCAGCCCCCCTACTCCCGCCATCCTGGCCAAGACGCGGCGTTCAGCGATCCCGGAGGACCCCGATGAGTTCTTCGTCCTGCTGAAGGAGGCGTGTCAGGGCGCACCGCACTCCGACGGGCTGATCGCCGAGGTCACCCGGAGGGCGACCCAGGGCACACTGGGGCCCCGCGAACTCCACCAGGTGCTGCTGGCCGGCGACCACGGGAAGTGGGCCGCCGCGCGCGAAGCCGCATGGGCGGCGGTCTCGGCGGCGCCGGAACACGCGGTGACCATCCTCAACCTGGAGGCGCAGCGTCTGGGCGGCTCACTCGGCATGGTCGAGGGAATGGCGGAAGAAGGGGTGTTCACCGCGCAGGCGAGCATCGGGAACGTTCCCGCCGCAGGGCAGGTGGCAGGCGGTGCCAGCAAGAAGACCGCCCGGCGGGCTGCGGCGCTGTCCCTGCTGGCCATCCTGAGCGGGTTCCCGGACCCTACCGTGGGGGCCGCTGGGCCGAGGGAGGCGGTGGCCGCCTTCAAGCCGCCCCAATACGGGGATCGCGAGGTGGAGGAGTGGCTCGACTCCGAGGTGGCACGCGACCACCCGGATCCGATGCTGATCGGGGCGCTGAAGGTCAGGCGGCTGACCGTGCGCATGCTGTACCTGCTGCTGTTCGAGGCGGACCCGCGAGGCTGGGCCGAGGCCCGCGCCATCGCCTGGGAGCAACTGCGCGGCAACCCGCTGCAAGCGGGCGGGGTGTTGACGCTGCGGACGCAGGCCGAGCGCCGGCCGTCGGTGCGATACCTGGAGTTCGCGAACACCACCGCGATGGCCGTCACCGAGGACGATCGGGGGCCGGTGCTGGGGGAGCCCGCGACGGCGGTCACCTGGAAGGGCGCCAGAGCCGGGGCCGCCCTTGCCCTGATCGCGGAGCTGATCCCGCCGCCGGCCGGCCAGCCGGAGCAGCGGGCCGGGACGGGTAACCCGGTCGGCGAACTGAACGAGCGTGCGCAGATCGGCACGATCGGTGATCTGACGTACGAGGTGTCCGTCACCGGCCCGCCTCATCAGCCGTTCTTCACCTGCAGGGCATCCTGCGTCCACAACGCGATGCCCGTGTCGGCCGCCGCGGGCGGGCGGGGCAAGGCGGAGGCGAAGGCCGCCGCGGCGGCGGCGCTGCTCGAACAACTCGAAGACGGCGACAAGGCAGAGCGAGACGGCACGACGCGGCCGGTGGCTGAGGCCCGCGGGCCCGTCGGCATCACCGGCAAGCTGCTACGGGCCGGATGCGATTTCGGCTATCGGCAGGGGCGGTTGGAGCTCGGTCCGCTGCCCGAGCCGCTCGACGGATGGACGGCATCCCTGGAACAGGCGCTCCCCGGACTCGCCGCCGCGCCCGGGCCCTGGGGACAGGCCGCGCGAGCGATCTTGGCGGCCGTGGCGGAACGGCGGGTCTACCCGTCGGTGGATGCCGACGGGCGCGACCGTTGGCTGCCGCTGCTGGATGCGCCCCTCCCCGAAGAGGTGCCGGCCGGGTTCGCCGGAGACGTCGCCGACCTGCTGCTCCGGCCCCCCGGTGCCCGGCTGATCCTGGGGGCCGTGCCGTACGCCTCGGCACCGAGAACGCTTGACGATCACGCGGCCGACTGGGCGGACCGCTGCGCCGAGATCGCCAATCCTGTGCCGCCGAAGCCCATCATCATCCGGGTCCACCCCGGGACCACCCCGCACGCCGAGATCCACCCTGAGGAACTGGGCGAACCGGAGCTGCGCCGGCTGCGGCGCGCGGCCAGGCAGTGGCCGCCGCTCGAGCGGATCAGGCGTGGTGAGACGGCGATCAACGGCGCCGAGCTGATCGCCCTCCTCGCCGCCGAACTGCCGGGCATCACCGTGGAGTGGCCGATCGAGGTGGCGCGGCAGCTCACCGTCGGGACCGTCCTGCGGACCAGCGGCGCCCATTCCTCGGCGTCCGCCGCTCACGTCGACTGGCGGCTGTTCCTCGACGGTGAGCCGCTCACCGAGGAGGAGCAGGCGGCGGTCGCGGCCGCCGATGGGATGGTACGGCTGCGCGGTGCCTGGGTGGTGGCGGACCCGAATCTGCTCCGTCGTCCCAGACCGCGTGAGGTCACCGGTGGGCAGGCGCTGGCGGCGGCCCTGACGGGGCAGCTCACGCTGGAGGGCCGGCCGGTGCCCTGCGTCGCCGGCGGCGAGCTGCGCGACCTGGTCATGCGGCTGCGGCAGGATGCGGACAGCACGACCGGCATCCCGGCGGGCCTGACCGCGGTGCTCCGTGACTATCAGCGGCGGGCGCTCGACTGGCTGGCCAGGGTCACCGGGGCGGGCTTCGGAGCGCTGCTGGCCGACGAGATGGGGCTGGGGAAGACCCTGACCGTGATCGCCTATCACCTGCATCGCGGTGGTGAGCAGCCCACACTGGTGGTCTGTCCGGCCTCGCTGCTGGCCAACTGGGAGCGGGAGTTCGCCAAGTTCGCCCCCGGGGTCACGGTGCGGCGCTACCACGGCCTCGCCCGCGACCTGGAGGGCCTGTCACCCGGCGAGGTGGTGGTGACCAGCTACGGAACGATGACCCGGGACTCCGATCGGCTGGCCGCCATGCAATGGGAGCTGGTGGTCGCCGACGAGGCCCAGCAGATCAAGAATCATCGATCGCAGGCGGCCCGGGCGCTGCGCACGCTACCCGCGTCGACCAGGATCGCGGTCACCGGCACCCCGGTGGAGAACACGCTCAGTGAGCTGTGGGCGATCCTCGACTGGACCAATCCCGGCCTGTTCGGCACCCTCACCGCGTTCCGCGAGCGGTACGGCAGAGCCGAGCACAACCCCGGCGGGGAGGCGGCCGCGACCCTGGCCCGGCTGATCGGGCCGTTCATGCTGCGGCGTGCCAAGTCCGATCCAGGGGTGGCGCCGGAGCTGCCGGAGAAGGTGGTCAGCGACCGGTTCGTGACGCTCACCGACGAGCAGGCCGCACTGTATCGGGCGGTCACCCGTCAGACGCTCGACCAGGTGAAGGCGAGCACCGGGATGGCGCGCCGCGGCCATGTGCTCCGGCTGCTGCAGGCGCTCCGGCAGATCTGCAACTCACCCGCTCAGTATCTGCGGCAGCCGCCCACCGGCTGGGACCCCGATGCCGAGTCCGCGCGTTCGGGGAAACTGCAGGCGCTGGAGGAACTGCTGGAGCAGGCGCTCGCCGCCGGAGACGCGGCCCTGGTGTTCACCGGGTACGTCTCCATGGGCCATCTGATCATGAGCCATCTGGCGGCCCGTGGCGTCGCCGCCGACTTCCTTCACGGCGGTGTGCCGGTGACGCGGCGGCAGGAGCTGGTGGACCGATTCCAGGCCGGGGAGAACCCGGTGCTGGTGCTGTCGGTGCGGGCCGCCGGGTTCGGGCTCAACCTCACCCGTGCCCGGCACGTGATCCACTTCGACCGGCCGTGGAACCCGGCCGTGGAGGACCAGGCCACCGACCGGGCGCACCGGATCGGGCAGCATGCCACGGTGCAGGTCCACCACCTGATCGCGGAGGGCACGGTGGAGGACCGGATAGCCGAACTCCTCGCCCGCAAACGCGAATTGACCGAGGCGGTGCTCTCCGGCGGCGAGACCGCGTTCACGGAGCTGGACGACGCCGAGCTGACCGCCCTCGTAGAACTGAGCGGAGGCATGACATGACCACGCAGTGGTGGTTGGAGGAGACGCCACCTCCGGAAGTTCCCGGCGTGCCGCGACTGACCCTGCTGCTGGACGACGCGGCGGCCCGGGCGGCCGCGCTGCTGCGCGGGGAACCGGAGCCGGTGAGCGACGACCCGCTCGCCGACGCGGTCCGCATCCTGGCCGGCCCCGGCGGGCACGAGTTCGTCGCGGAAGCCGCACGGCAGACCGGACTGCCGGAAGAGGAACTGCGGCGGCTGGTGCTCGCCCACCGGCACGGCGGTTCCACCGGGGTGCTCACCGCGCTCGCTCCTGCTCCGGTCGATCCGGCAGAGGCGATCCGGGAGATCCAGGCGCGGCGGGGCTTCGCGGGTCTGACGGCCGAGCCCGGAATGGTCACGGACCTTACCGCGAAAGTACAGGTCAGGCATGGTGCGGATGGCCGGTGGTACCCGTTCACGCTGTGGCGGGACCGTTGGTGGCCCGCCACGGGCGCGACCATCTCCCCGGGCGCGGCCTTCCAGGCGGCGCAGCGCGCCCGCCGGGCGCGATGATCGCGAGGCCTACACGTTTCGATCGGGGAGGTGATCGATGATCCAGCCGGTCACGGTGGCGAGGACCTCGGGGTCGGTGGGCGTGCGCACCAGCTTCTTGTAGGCCTTCAGGCTGGGGGCGGCCGGGTCGCGGCGGAGCAGGTGAGTCAGGTCGGGCACGAGGGCCGTTCGTACCGGACCTCCGGCAACGGCGGCGATCTCGTCCAGGTCGGCGGGGTCGGTCTGCAGGTCCTTCGCGCCGGTGAGCGCCAGCAGCGGCACGTGTGACGCGCGCAGGAACGGCTTGGGGTCGAAGGCGATGAACTCCCGGTGCCACCTGGCGTTGACCTTCCGGCCCTGAATCCGGGCGATGTCCGTCGTCGTGGCCTTGATCCGGGCGACGGCCTGCGCCTGCTTCCTGATCACGTCGACGCGGAGGAGGCGCAGGAGAGCGCGGACCGGTCCGGGCAGGCTCGCGGCGATCTGCCGGGTCTGCCACGTCAACGTCTCCTCGCCGGTCTTCGCCATGCCGGACAACAGCACGACCCCGGCGGGTTCGCTGTCCAAGAGTGCCGTCGCGACGCAGGCGCCCTCGCTGTGGCCGATGACGAACACCACCTCCGGATCGACGTCCGTACGAGACCGCAACCAGGCGAGCGCGGCCCGCGCGTCGTCGACGTTGTCCTGCAGTCCGGTGGCGAGGAAGGTGCCCTGCGACTCCCCGACGCCGCGCTTGTCGTAGCGGAATGATGCCACTCCGGCGCGGGCCAGGGCGTGCGCGAGGTCACGGCTGACCCCGATGGGCAGCTTGGGGTGGTTCGCGTCCCGGTCGAGTTCGCCGGAGCCGGTGATGATCAGCGCGGTGGGGTACGGCCCCGGCCCGTCGGGGAGCGCCAGTGTGCCGCCGAAGGTCAGGTCACCGGAGCGGAACGTGACGCGCTCCTCGGCCACCTGCGCCGGCAGGCCGGCCGCCTCCCGGATGTGGGTGGCGACCCTCGGCGCCTCCGGGACGCTGACGAGCAACTCGCCGAAGTCGGCGCCGTCGGCCAGCCTCACCCTGACCGCCGGCGTCCCGCGGCGTACGACCATGAACGCCGGTCCACCGGGCCTCCGCCAGGTTCCGATCTTGGTCCGGGTCGGTATGGCCAGGCCGGGGGCGCGCAACCCGCGGGCGTTCGCCACGCCGTCCGCCACGACGGAGACGTCCTGGACCGCCGAGAGCGGCACCCGGATGTCGCCGTGCAGCCCCGCGAACTTCTCACTTTGGCTCAGCTCCAGCGTCAGCTCGCTCCCGGTCACCTTGATCGTCGCCATGATGTGTCGTCCTTTCCGCTTCGTGCGGAAGTGAGTATTCTCAACTTTGAGATTGATGTCAACTATGAGAAGGTTGGATCATGGGGATCTCGAAGACGACCACGAAAACCACGTCAGTCGACCTGCTCCTGCACCCGGTGCGCCTGCGCGTCGTCCAGTCCCTGCTGGGCGATCGCCGGATGACCACCGCCGCCCTGGCGGAGGAACTCTCCGACGTCTCCCCGGCCACGCTCTATCGCCACGTGGCCGCGCTCGCGAACGCCGGTGTGCTGGAGGTGGTCGACGAGCAGCGGGTGCGGGGCGCGGTGGAGCGCACCTACGCGCTGCGTCTGCCGGCCGCGCAGGTCACGGAGGAGGACCTCGCCGCGATGTCGCCGGACGACCACCGAAAGGCCTTCATGGCCTTCGTGGCGGGGCTGCTGACCGACTTCGACCGTTACGCCGACCGGGACGACATCGACCTGCGCCGCGACGGCGTCGGATATCGCCAGGCCGCGTTCTGGCTCACGGACGACGAACTGACCGAGTTCATGACCGATCTCCGAGGCGTGTTCGAGACATGGATGAGCCGGGGCCCGGCGGAAGGACGGGTGAGAAGGACGCTCACCACCGTCCTGATGCCGTCCACCTCATGACCTCCTCGGCCGGCCGTGGACTGTGATGCTTCGCCGCGCGAAGCGCGGACCAAGAGGAGATCACGGTGTTCAAAGGGGCGGCATGGGCCGGTGCGGGGGGCGCCCGCGGGATCAAAGCCCGACGAAGTGATCACATCGAGCGGGAGATCTTCACCTGGCGGACGGTGAGCCGGGCGCCGGGCGGGGGACACCGTCTCTCACTACCGTTCGTGTCCGGGCGATTGCTCTCGTTCCCGGCCGTCGAAGCCTGGAGGTGGTGACGAAGTGCGAGTCTCAGCCGAGGACGCGGTCTGGAGACAACTGCGCGGGGAATACGCGGGCCGCTGGTCGATCTGGCGGAGCGATGCCGGGCGCTGGTATGCGACCAGGCTGACAAGGTCCCTGTCCCGTGCGGAGATGGATCGGGGCCTGATCATGACGGCGTCCGGCGAGGACGCGGACGAGCTCCGCGAGTTGCTCGCCGCCCAGGAACAGTTGGCCGCCCACCCCCTCACCTCCTGGCCGTGATCTTGCGAATACTCGCATGCAGGGGCCAGGAGCAGGCATTTCGCGTTCGTGATCTTGCAGTTTCTCGCAAGCTGAGCCGTACCGTTCGCAGTTCCTCCCGCGGTCCCCGACGTTTGAGACACGCGGGGAGGAAAGAGCAGAAAGGAGGAGCCCTGAAGGGGGGAACCGGCCATGCCGGCACGTGAGGAACTCCCGTCGACCCTGGCGCGCTCGCCGAAGAAGGCCCAGGAGACGTGGATCAAGGCGCATGACTCGGCCGTCGAGACGTACGGCGAGGGCCAGCGGGCCCACCGTACGGCGTTCGCCGCGCTCAAGCACTCGTTCGAGAAGGTCGGCGACCACTGGGAGGAGAAGGGCGGGCGCGGCCCCTCCGATGAGCAGGCGAAGAAGGGCACGCCCAAGCCCGGCGAGACCGCCGAGGGCGTGGACGCGAACGCGTCCAAGCAGCACCTTTACGATGTCGCTTCCCGCCTCGGCATCGAGGGCAGGTCGAAGATGAGCAAGGACGAGCTGGTCGACGCCATCAAGAAGGCCAACCGCCAGGCCACCGCCAAGGCCCGCGAGTAGGGGGACGCCCCTCAGCCGGTGGCGCGCTTCACCAGGCCCTGTACGGCCAGACGGATCGCGTGCCGGTCGTCGAGTAGGCGTCGATCACGGTCACCGCGATGCCGTCCTCATCAAGCAGGTCGGCGGCGGCGAGGGCCATCCATCCCTGTCAGGTCATTTCACGGCAGCCGCTTCGCGGCGGACCACAGGGCGAGGGCCGCGGCGGTGGCGAGGCCCGCCGCTCCCGTGGTGACCAGGCGCCGGTGCCGCGACAGCCACGTCTGGACGCTGCGCGGGTGGGAGCGTTCGTCGAAGCCGCCGTGGGCGCCGTAGTCACGGTCGGTGTCCGCCGGCTCCCAGAGGTTCGACACGCCCGAGGGCGGCTTGCCGTCGACGAGCTGGGACCGCACACCGGTCCTGGCCAGATAGCGGTCGAGCAGTGCGGGGGCGATCCGCTGCCCCAGGATCGTGGCCGCCGTGCTGCCGCCGACCCAGTACTCCTTGCGCTCGGGATGCTCGGCCGCGAAGACCAGTGCCTCGGCGGCCACCTCCGGCTGGTAGATCGGCGGTACGGGCTGCGCGTGGCGCCGCATCCGGGTCAGTCCCCAGTCGAACTGCGGGGTGTTCAGCGCGGGCAGCTGCACCATGGTTATCCTCACGCCGGAGTCGTCGGCCAGCAGCTCGGTCCGCAGCGCCTCGGTGAACCCCTTGATCGCGTGCTTGGCCCCGCAGTACGCCGACTGCAGCGGGATCGACCGGTGGGCCAGCGCGGAGCCCGCCTGCACGATCACGCCGCGGTCGCGCGGCCGCATCAACTCCAGCGCCGCCCGGGTGCCCCACACGTAACCCAGATAGGTCACCCGGGTGACGCGTTCGAACTCCTCTGGGGATATCTTCATGAACGGCGCGAACACCGTCGTGAACGCGACATTGATCCACACGTCGATCGGGCCCAGCTCGACCTCGATCTGCTGGGCGGCCTGCCGTACACGGTCGTAGTCCGCGACGTCGACCTCGTACACCTTGGCGACGCCGCCCTCCACGCCGACGTCCACCGACGCGCCGGCGAGCCCGGCCTCGCCGCGGGCGATGAGCGCGACCTTCGCCCCCTCGGCGCCCAGCCGGCGGGCCACCGCCCGGCCGACACCGCCGCTCGCTCCGGTCACCACCACGACCTTGCCGTGCAGGCTCACCCCGGCATTCTCCCTTCCGGTTTCATCGGCTTGTCAGCCTCTCGACTCGGGACCGCCGCCCAGTTTCCGCTGCTTGCGTACGGCGAACGCGATGCTGATGACGACGCCCAGGGCGATCACCGCCACGACCCCGGTCAGCCAGAACTCACGGCTGGCGGCCGACAAGATCCCCACCGCGACGCAGAAGAGTAGGACGAACGACGCGATCCGGATGCGGATCACGTCCATCGGCGTCGCCTGCACCATGGCCTTCCCGGTGGGCGACACCTGTTCTTCACCCCAGCTCGGTTCCTCACCCCTACGCGTTGGTTCCTCACCCATATGCGCCCCCTACCCCCGAATCCGGTTCACTATCGCGGTCGTCGAGCGTTCCGGCACGTAGCTCAGCACGCGGACCTCGCCGCCCAGCCGCCTGACCAGCTCCGCCTCCGGCAGCAGGTCGGGATGGTAGTCGCCGCCCTTGACGTAGAGATCCGGACGGACGAGCGTGAGCAGCTCGGCGGGGCTGTCCTCCTCGAAGACGGTGATGTAGTCGACGCAGCCCAGCGCCGCCAGCACGGCCACCCGGTCCTCGCAATGGTTGATCGGCCGGCCCCGTCCCTTCAGCCGGGCCACCCCGGCATCGCCGTTCACCGCGACGACGAGCACGTCGCCGAGGCGGGCCGCCTCCTCCAGGTACGCCACATGGCCCCGGTGCAGCACGTCGAAGCAGCCGTTGGTGAAGACGATCCGCCGGCCCTGCTCTCGCTCGCGCGCCAGGCAGGCGACGAGGCGATCGGGCGGCAGCGCGGCGTCGGGGCGGAGGGCACGCCTCAGATCGTCGTGCGCGCAGACCGCCGTACCCGCCCGCCGGACCACGACGCTCGCCGCCGCCTGCGCGATGTCGGCCGCCGCCTCCGGGGCCGCGCCCGCCGCCAGGCCCAGGGCGAAGGCCGCGGTGAACGTGTCACCGGCGCCGATGCTCATCGTGTCCGGCGCCGGCGTGGCAAAGGTCCGGTACGGCTCACGCCCCCGCCGGTGCAGCAGCGTCCCCTCGCCGTCGAGCGTGGTGACCACGAGCTCGGCGCCGGTGGCCGCCAGCAGCCGATCCGAACGGGACGACAGGAAGGCCGGCCGGTCGCCGTCCCCGCTTTCGCCGAGGAGGCGCTGCACCTCCCGGTAGTTGGGCAGCACCACGCTGGGGCGGCTGTCTCGCCAACTGGCCACGTCGTGCGCGTCCACGACGAGCACCCGCCCACCTGCCGCCGATTCACGCGACGCGGATTCACGCAGGGCCTGCCGTACCGCCGGGGTGCACACGCCGCCGCCGTAGTCGCAGGCCACGACGACGTCGGCGTTCGCGACCAGCCGGGTGATCCGTTCGATGAGCTCGTGCTCGGCCGACTCGGGGATCGGCGAGCAGTCCTCCTCGTCGTACCTCGCCACGATCTGGCCGTCGGTTAACACGCGGCGCTTGACCGAGGTGCGCCGGCTCCCCACGACCACCAGGCCGTCCACGCCGAGGCCGCCGAGGATCGCGCCGAGCGTCGCCCCGGCCGGGTCGGCCCCCGTCACCCCCACCATGTGCACCCGGGCGCCGAGGGCGGCCAGGTTGGCGGCGGCGTTGGCCGCGCCGCCCGGCTGCTCCTCGATCTCCTCCACCGAGACCACCGGCACCGGGGCCTCCTGGGCCATCCGGCTGCTGTGGCCGCGCAGCCACGAGTCGAGCATGACGTCCCCGACGACGACAGCGGTGACGTCGCCGAACCTGTCCAGCGTCTCTTCCGCCCTGAAGTCCGTCATGTCGGGCCGTTACCCCGAGAAGCAGTCAAGAAACAGCCCGTGACATCCCCCCTGTCCGGCCTGTCCGCTCAACAGTGCTGCCTGGGGCTTTCCGGCTTCGCCGTGGTTCCGGCGCCGTGACCTTGCCGATTTCCCGAGGACCTTGCTTCGCGCCCGGCGGTGAGCTCAGAGGGTGTCGATTTCGGTGAGATCGAGGTCGATGTCGAAGGGGAGGGTGAGCTTGAGCCGGTCATGGTGGATGCCGGTGAGGGCGTAGGCCTTGGTGGCGGGGTCGAGCTCGTACACGTAGACCGTGGGGCGCCCGGCGTTGTTCTCCACCCGCCAGAAGTGCGGAATGCCCGCCTCGGCGTAGAGCTGCGGCTTGCGCTTGCGGTCGCGCTCCTCGGAGTCCGGTGAGACCACCTCCACTGCCAGCACGACGTCGGCCGCGGCGTAGGCGGTCTGATCGAGGGCGCGGTGGGCTGCGCTCCTGATCACGACCATGTCCGGCTCGGGACGCTGGCGTGGGCCGAGGATGACGCTCATCTCGCGCCGTGGCCGCAAGTCCGGAGGCGCGGAGTCGTGCAGCGCCCGCTCCAGCAGGAACAGAAACAGAGTGTGGAAGGAGGCTTGGGGACTCACGAACACCAAGCTTCCATCAATCAACTCTGTGTGCGCAGGCAGATCCGGAATGTGATCGAGGTCCGCCGCGGTGAACCCTTCCGGAGGTGGGAACACCCAGTCGGGCAGGCGCGGAGAGTCACTCATCGCTTCACACCGTACCTCTGCGGTCATGCGCCCACGGTAGCAACGCGGGGTCGTTTGACGCGGAGATTCCCCACAGGGCGTGTGTCCAGACACGCCCAACCGCATCTCCTGGCAAGGCTCCCTTGGCAGGGGATGCCCGTCGACCGTACGCTGCGCAGGTCGTACGGATACAAACGATTGGAGAAGTCGACTGTGACGCCGCGGATGTTGCTGATCCTCAGCGAGAACTGGACGCTCACTTCGGGCCGCGACCTGCCGACCCTGGTGCGCTGGGCCCGGGAGGCCGAGGACGCGGGTTTCGACGCGGTGATGATCAGTGAACACGTCGTGCTCGGCGAAGACGCCTGCGACAAGGGAGTGATGGGCAACCCGCGTGAGTACGCGATGCCCGGCAACCAGGATCCCCTCACGCCGTGGCCGAACTCGCTGATCCTGCTCAGCGCGATCGCCTCCGCGACGACCCGGATCCGGCTGGTGGCGGGGGCGATCCTCGCCCCGCTGCGGCATCCGCTGCTGCTGGCGCGCGAGATCGGCACGTTGGACCTGATCAGCGAGGGGCGGCTGGTCGTGCAGCCGACGGTGAGCTGGAGCCGCGACGAGTACGCCGCGCTCGGGGTGCCGTTCGAGCGACGCGGCGCCATCCTCGACGAGCAGCTGGCGATCATGGATCTGCTCTGGCGGCGGTCGCCGGTCGGCTTTCGCGGTGAGTTCTTCTCCTTCGAGGACGTCTACTTCGAGCCCAAGGCGTACCGGCCGGACGGGCCGCGGATGTGGTTCGGCGGGCAGCGGCTGCACGAGCCCCTGCTGCGTCGGCTGGTCCGCTACGGCCACGGGTTCCACCCGCTCGGCCAGCCCTCCCGGGACGACCTGCGCCGGTTGGGCGAAGCGATGGCCGCCGCGGGCCGGGACATCGCGGAGCTGGAGATGATCGGCGGCACCCGGGCGGTCTTCCCCGACGACACCTCCTGCGCCGACCTGGGCGCGGCCATGGCCCCGATCGCCGAGCAGATCGCCCAGGGCTTCGGCACGTTCTGTGTCAAGCCCGGCCAGTTCACCGACGACCCGAACGGTGTCGGAGCCCTGTGCCGCGAGGTGATGCGCCGCGCCGAGGCCCTGGCCTCCTGACGACCCGATCAGGGCGCCGACCGCTCGTCGGCCCGGATCAGTCGGCTCGGAGCAGTCGGCCCGGATCAGTCGGCCCGGATCAGTCGGCCCGGATCAGTCGGTGGGGATCACCGCGTACTTGGCGGGATCGTCGTCCGGCACCGACGACCAGGAGCTCGCCGGGTCGACCCGGCCCCGGTCGAGCCAGTACGGGGCCAGCAGCTCACGCAGCCGGTCGGCGCCGACCCGTGCCAGCAGGTCGAACGCGCCCAGGTCGTCGTTGATCTGCTCGCTCGTGCGCGCCCCGACGACCAGTGAGCACAGGTCGTCGTTGGTGAGCACGTACGACAGGCACAGCTGCGCGAGCGTGCAGCCCAGCTCGTCGGCGAGCGCTCGCAGCTTCGGCCGAGCCTCGTCGACGAGGCCGTGGATGTCGCCCGGGTCGTTGCCGGTCATTCGTTGCCCGCGCTTGCCGAGCAGGAAGCCGCCGTCGAGGGCGTCGGATGCCTGCACCTTCAGCCCGAGGTCGGCGATGACGCCGCGGTACGGCTCGCCCTCGGCGATCGAGCGGCGCACCAGGCCGTACTTCAGCTGCGCGAGCGCCGGCGGGGCGACGCCCGCCTTCTCGGCCGCCGCCGCGACCCGTCGGATCTCCGCGGCCGACCAGTTGTTCACGCCCCAGTGGCGCACCCGTCCGCTGCTCACGAGTGCCGCCGCGCCTTCGGCGATCACCTCGTACGGCACGTGCTCGCCGACCAGGTCGCCGAAGACGACGATCTCCGCGCGGTCCGTGCCGATCCGGAACACGGCCTGGTCGAACCGCGCCACGATGTCGCCGACGGTGCCGCTGGGCCCCACCCAGCTCTTCACCTGCAGCACGTAGTCGTCACGCGCGACCCCGGCGGCCTGGATCGCCCGGCCGAAGATGACGTCGGTGGGGGAGTCGAACTGGCCGGGGTGCATGGCGCGGTAGACGCCGACGTCGAAGTACGCCGCCCCGGCGTCCACCGCGGCGCGGATGACGTTGACGGTCTCCTCGAACGTCGTGCGGTCCCACGTGTGCCAGGACCCGAGGGCGAGTGCGGCAATCTCGAAGCCGTCGCGCCCCAGCGGACGGGTGAACACCTTGGCCATGTCGGCCCTTTCTCTGGTCAAGCTGGAAACAGGAGAGATCATATATAATTTCAGATATAATCACACGTCCTCGAGGCCCTGGTTTGCGAAGGAATGTGGCGGGTAATCCGCATTGACGTGTTCGCGCAGGTATGGGGATTCCGGAGATGAGCCGTCGGGCGGCGGTGGCCGCGCTGAAGGCCGAGCCGGTGAGCCTGCGGCAGAGTGATCCGAACGAGCCGGGGATCGGGCGGCGCCGTCGAGGGCGGGGGTTCGGCTACACCTGGCCGACCGGCCGGGCCGTACGGGACCGTGCCGCACTGCGCCGGATCAGGGCCCTGGCCGTCCCGCCCGCCTGGACCGACGTGTGGATCTGCGCGACCCCCGACGGGCATCTGCAGGCGGTCGGCACGGACTCGGCCGGGCGCCGCCAGTACCGATACCACGACCTGTGGCGGGTGCGGCAGGACCGGGCCAAGTTCGATCACGTCCTGGATGTGGCCGAGCGGTTGCCCCGGTTCCGCGAGCGGGTGGCCGAGGATCTGCGGGGTGAGGGGCTGCGCCGCGAGCGGGTGCTCGCGACCGCGGCCCGCATGCTCGACATCGGGTTCTTCCGGGTGGGCGGCGAGGAGTACACCGACTCGTACGGCCTGGCCACGCTGAGGGCCTCCCACATCAGACGCGGTGACGGCGAGGTCGTCTGCCGCTATCCGGCCAAGGGACGCAAGGAGCGCGAACACGTGCTGACCGACGCCGACGTGTGCGCGGTCCTGGGCGAGCTGGCCAGACGGAACCGGGGGGAGCTGCTGCGCTACCGCGCTGACGACGGTGGATGGGCGGACGTGCGCAGCGCCGACATCAACGCCTATCTGAAGGAGGCGTTCGGCACCGAGGTCTCCGCCAAGGACTTCCGCACCTGGCACGCCACCGCGCTGGCTGCGGTCGGGCTGGCCGTCTCCCGCCCGGCCCGCCGGACGGTCGGGCGCAGGCGGGCGGTGGCCAGGGTCATGAAGGAGGTCTCCGAATACCTCGGCAACACTCCGGCCGTCGCCCGCGCGTCGTACGTGGATCCCCGGCTGATCGAGCTCTACGAGAGAGGCAGGACGATCACGCTGCTGGGCCTCGGTGCGGACACCGACCGGGGGAGCCCGGCCACTCACGGCCCGGTGGAGCAGGCCGTCATCGCACTCCTGCGGGGCAGCTGACCCTTTCCGTACGGCTCACGCAAGTCACGACTGGGGCGTTCGGGCGGTGTTTCGCCGGGAAGGCGGCGGGCAGCGGTAGCCGTACGGGACCCTGCCGTACGAACTGGAGCAGGCCGGTGCCAAGTGGAAACCGGGAGGAGACCAGGGGGACGCCATGGAGACTCCGCACTATGTCGCGGCCCGCGTGCAGCGGGTGCTCGCGGAGGACGACAGGACCACAGAACTGGGTATTCGGGTGGACGTACGGGGGGAGCACGTGTTTCTCCGTGGCCAGGTGCCCTCTGAGAAGCGGCGGCGTGTGATCGAGGAGGTCGCACGTGAGGCGACCCCCGGCCTGCGGGTGCACAACGAGATCACGCTCGTCGAGGTGAGAGAGCCGGGGGAGGAGGAGCACTTGTGACGGATCTGCGGATCGCCGCCGTCGCCGACATCCATCTCGGATCGGACCTGAGCGGCCAGTACCGCAAGCGGCTCGAGGACATCGAGCACCGGGCCGACGTGCTGCTGGTGGGGGGTGACCTGACCAGGCACGGCACGGCCACCGAGGGCAGGATCGTCGCCGACGAGTTGCACGGTCTCCCCATCCCCGTCATCGCCGTGCTCGGCAACCACGACTACCACTCGGACGCCGACCGGAAGATCGTTCAGACCCTGCGGGACGCTGGGATCACCGTACTCGACGACGACGCGATGACGATCACGGTCAACGGAGTGCGGCTCGGCATAGCCGGCGGCAAGGGCTTCGGCGGAGGCTTCGCCGGCAAGTGCGCCAGCGAGTTCGGCGAGCCGGAGACCAAGGCGTTCGTCCGCCACACCCGGGAGATCGCCGACCGCTGGCGCCGGGCGATGAAAGACCTCGACGCCGACCGCACGATCGTGTTGAGCCACTATTCGCCCGTCAAGGAGACCCTCATGGGCGAGCCGCCGGAGATCTACCCGTTCCTCGGCAGCTACCTTCTGGCCGAGGCGGCGGATGCGGAAGGCGCTGACCTGTTCATTCACGGCCATGCTCACGCCGGTATGGAACAAGGCGTGACCCCCGGCGGGGTCCGCGTACGGAACGTGGCGCTCCCGGTCATCAAGCACGCCTACGCCGTGTACTGCCTGGACGGTGAAGGCCAGTAGGCCCGGCAGGTCTCCCTCACGAGCGACGACAGTGCGGTCCGAATCGAACAGCCGGGCCGCACCTTCGTCGTAATCGCGATCTGCCATGAGGGGGCTAGGGATTGAAGATGCTGACGCCGCCGGGGCCGATGAGGAAACCGAGGACGATGAGGACGATCCCCCACAGGATGTCCCGGCGGGCCAGGATGACGTAGATTCCGGAGATGACGAGTACGACGGCGATGATCCACAGTAACGTAGCCATATCCGTCAACTGCCCTGACGGTCCGCCCCGTAACATCGTCGAGCCGCGGCCCTGACCCGTGAGGGCGGCGTCACTCGTTCGCGGCCTTCATGAAGCGGCTGTAGGCGAGCTGCAGCCAGTCGGAGGCCGCCACGGCCGCCATCGTCGCGCCCGCCATACGGGTCACCCGGGGGGCGAACACCAGCCCGGCCGCGTATCCGGTGGCCACCCACTGGGACAGACAGAACGGGCAGGTGAGCAGCTCGCCGAGGGCGTGGCGCAGCCCCGACCCGCGGACTCCCTCCTTCAGCTCGGAAGGGCCGGAGACGCCTTCGTATCTGGTGAACGGCGCACGGATCGGGCTGGTGACGGTGTCCTTGGCCAGGGTCCGGGAGAGCCGGTGCGTGAACAGGCCCATCAGCGCGATGTCCATCACGCTGATCTTCTCCGGAGCGTGGCGCCGGCAGAGCCGGGCCGCCGCCAGTAACACGGAGACGGCACCGCCGTACGCCGCGAGGACCCGGGTGTACGACTCGAGCGGGCGCTCTTCTTCACCTTCGTAGGCATGCTGGATGTCCTTGAGGGTCTCGGTCATGCCCGCGCTCTACCCGGGATTGTTTGCGGCGAACATGTGCGGGCAAGCGAGATGAGTGGGCAGTCACGGTCATGCGGTCACCGACGCCATCCTGGAGACGCTGAAGCGTGCCGGCGCCGGTCTCAAGGAGGCCGGGGTCCGGTTCGCCCTGGCCGGAGGCTGCGCCGGGTACGCCAGAGGCGCCGCGCCATCGCTTCACGACGTCGACTTCGCACTCATGGAGGAGGACGTCCCGCTCGCGCTCAAGACGCTGGACGGTCTGGGCTTCCGGACCGCGAAACCGCCGGAGGACTGGCTGGTCAAGGCGTTCGACGAGGAGGGCGTGCTCGTCGACATGATCTTCTCGGTCGCCGAGCGGCCGGTCACCGAGGAGCTGATCGCGCGAGCGCAGTCGATCACCACCGCGGCGATCAGCCTGCCCGTGCTCGAGGCCACCGACCTGGTGGTCTCCTGGATCCTGCCGCTGTCAGAACACAGCTGCGACTACGGATCGCTGCTGCCGATGGTCCGGGCCATGCGGGAGCAGGTGGACTGGGACCGGGTCGCCGCCGTCGTGGCGCCGTCGCCGTACGCGTCGACGTTCGTCACGCTGCTCGAACGGCTGCGCGTCATCGCGCCGACCTCGCCGACCTCGCCGGTCCACTGGCCGTGAGTGAGCCGGGAGGCCGGTAGAGCGGTAAAAGGGCCGCGCCGTACGGCACGGCCCTTCGTGGACGTCTGTCTGCTGCTTTGGATTTTTGGATGGGGATCGGCGGTGGCGGCGGGTCCGCCCTGGCTACATGCCCATGCCGCCCTGCATGCCGCCGGGGCCCTGGAAGCGCCCGTAGTAGTCCGCCACGCGCTCGCGGTAGCCCGCCTCCCGGTAGGCCGCCGAGTCGAACTCCGGCGCACTCTTGATCTCCTGCTTGGTGCGGCCGACGAAGACCTTGCGCTCGCGCATGTCGATCTGGGTCACCACGCTGGCCGGCAGCATGACCTTCTTTCCGAAGATCCAGGGGCCGGTGTCCACGACGATGAAGCTCTGGCCGGCCTCGTTGCTCGCCTCGTCGACGGACCCGATCTTGCCGTCCGTGGCCTCCACGGCGTATCCGGCGATGTCGAGGCCCTGCCCGGTCTCCTGGATGCTGGCGGGATAAGACCAAAGGTCCGGTGTCATGATCTATCTCCCTTCGTCATCGGGATCCGTACCCGGGGCGACAGGGGGCAACATCCAGGACACGTAAGGGTCAGGACAGGCTCTGATTGCCTTCCACGGGTCTTCTCACGTCCGTCAGTGCCGTACGGCCGAGGCCCTCTGGCGTAGAGCACCTCGAGGTGCCGCTACTCTGGAGAGGACGCGCCGCTAGCTCAGTTGGTCAGAGCAGCTGACTCTTAATCAGCGGGTCCGGGGTTCGAGTCCCTGGCGGCGCACCGAAGGAGAGACCCCGGGCCGCAGGGTGCCCGGGGTTTTTCGACCGCCCGTTCAATGGCCTGTTCCTCCGCGGGGAAGTGCGTCTCGTCCGCGGATCGTGGAAGAACTCGATGGCCCCCGCACAGTCGGGAAGAACGTTTCGATCACATCGGCCGCCTGTCGAAGATTTCTACTCTCTTCACCGTGTCTCCTCGGTGGCCGGCACCGGGTGCTGCCGTTCGAGGTCGTGTCTGTTGGCCTATCTGTGGCTTGCGGCACGACGTTCCCTAGAGGAGGATCATCCCCTATGGCCCGGTCGATGGAGCGCATTCGCGTGCCATCGGCTTGCAGGCAGGACGAATTTTGCAGCTTGCGAAACAACGAAATATAGGAGGCTGCCGTGCAGCCACAGGAGACTGTCGAGCGGTTCGGATACCGCCAGGAACTACGCCGCGGTATCGGCCTGGCCGACATGGTGTTCTACGGCCTGATCTTCATGGTGCCGATCGCGCCATTCGCGATCTTCGGCGAGGTCTACCGTGTCTCGAAGGGCATGCCGGCGCTGGCGTACCTGATCGGGATGGTCGCGCTGCTGTTCACCGCGGCGTCCTATGCCCAGATGGTCAGGGCCTTCCCGCTGTCCGGTTCCGTCTACAGCTACGCGGGGCGCGGCATCGCGCCCCCGGTCGGGTTCATGACCGGGTGGGCCATCCTGCTGGACTACATCCTCGCTCCCACGCTGCTGTACCTGATGGCGTCGATCGCGATGAACGCCACAGTGCCGGCGGTCCCGGTGTGGATATGGCTGATCATATTCGTGATCGTGAACACGGTGATCAACCTGCGCGGCATCCGGATGACCGTCTCGCTCACCAAGATGATGATCGTCGTTGAGCTGGTCGTCCTGGCCTTGTTCATCATGGTCGGCCTGTGGGCGATCACACAGGGAAAGGGGCACGGGTTCAGCCTCGATCCGCTGTTCAACTCCGACAGGTTCTCCATGTCGCTGGTTTTCGGCGCGGTCTCCTTCGCGGTGCTCTCCTTCCTCGGCTTCGACGGCATCAGCATGCTCGCCGAGGAGTCCAAGGGCGGCTCGACCCAGGTGGCCAAGGCGATGCGCCTGGCCCTCCTGCTGGCCGGTGTGCTGTTCATCACCCAGGTGTGGGTCGCCGCCCTGCTGGTGCCGGATCCGGCCGCCCTGCTGAGCGGCGAAGACAACGGCACGGCGTTCTACGACATCGCCGCCATCGCGGGCGGCGACTGGCTTTCGAACCTCACATCGGTCGCGACCGCGGTCTCCTGGGGGCTGGCCAACACGTTGGTCGCGCAGGTCGGCGTGTCCCGTCTGCTCTACGCGATGGCACGCGACCGGCAGCTGCCGGCCTTCCTGGCGAAGATCTCGGTCAAGCACTCGGTGCCGGCCAACGCCACCCTGTTCGTCGCCGCGTTGTCCGTCGTGCTGGGCGTGTGGATGGCCAATATCGAGGACGGCGCGAATCTGCTCGTCAGCCTCATCAGCATGGGCGCGCTGATCGCCTTCATAGTCCTGCACGTGTCCGTTATCGTCCATTACCTGGTCCGGCAGCGCTCGACCGATCTGTGGTCCCACCTGGTCATGCCACTGATCGGGATGGCGATCCTCATCTACGTGGTGATCAATGCCAGCATCCTGGCCCAGTGGCTGGGGCTGATCTGGCTGGGCATCGGCGCACTGATCTTGGTCATTCTGTACGCCATGGGCCGGCGCCCCAACCTGTCCGGCTTCGCGCAGCAAGGGAGTACCCCGACGTCATGAACCGGCTGCCGCTCCATCAGGAGTTGTACCTCATCGCCCACGACGACGATGGCAAGGCGTTGATCCAACGGCCGTCCCTGCGCCTCGGACTCGCCGGCGCGGTGCTGCTCGATCTCACGCTGAGCGGCCGACTCAGCGTCACCCAGGGACAGCTCGCCGTCTACGATCGCACCCCTATCGGCGACACGGTCGCCGACAGCCTCATCCCCGCGATCCTGAACGATCGGGCCAACCGCGATCTCAAGATCTGGATCAAACAGATCGCCGAGGACATCTACGACCGCACCTGCGGAAGCCTGATCGCCGCCGGCGTGCTCACCAAGGTGAACAAACGCCGCCTGGGCATGCTCGCGCAGACCCGTTACCAGCCGGTCAACACCACTGCGGCCGTACGCGCGCGCGCCGGGGTGCGTGCGGCCGCCGACCGCCGGGAGGAACCCGACGCCCACTGCGCCGCGCTGTGCGGGCTGGTCGGTGTGCTGCACCTGGAGTCGGTGCTCTACATCGATCAGCCGTCGAGCCAGCTCATCGGGCGCCTGCGCACCATCGCGGGCGAGTACTCCCGGTCGGTTCAGGAGATCGTCGCGACCGTCGACCTGCTCATCGGCGAGGCCGCGGTGGCCGTCTACCGGTGAGAGCGACGGACGGCCGGATCCAGGCTCAGGGCAGCTCGGCGAAGCGTTCGACCTGCTCGGTCCGGCCGGAGACGATGATGACGTCGCCGTAGCCGAGCTCGGTGTCGGCGGTGGCGTACGTGAACTCCTCGCCCGGGCTCTTGACCGCCACGACCGTCACGCCATGCTTGCGGCGCAGGTTCGACTCTCCCAGCGGGACGCCCACGTACTCCTTGGGCGGGCGGGTCTTGATGAGGGCGAAGTTCTCGTCGACCTCTATGTAGTCGAGCATCCTGCCGCTGACCATGTGCGCGACGCGCTCGCCCATGTCGTGCTCGGGAAAGACCACGTGCTGAACGCCGATCCTGCTGAGGATCCGGCCGTGCTGGCGGCTGATCGCCTTCGCCCAGATGTCGTCGATCTCCAGCTCCACCATCAGCGAGGCGGTCAGGATGCTCGCCTCCAGATCGCCGCCGATGGCCACCACGGCCCGGTAGAAGTCGGGCACGCCGAGTTGACGCAGCGCCTCGATGTCGGTGGAGTCGGCCGTGACGACATGGGTGATGTGCCCGGCCAGGCTCTGCACGACCTTGGGCCGGCGGTCGATGGCGAGCACCTCGGTGCCGCGCCGGGTGAGCTCCAGCGCGAGCGACGTGCCGAAGCGGCCGAGCCCGACCACGACGACCGGCTCGCTTGTCCTGTCAGCCAACGATGATCCGCTCCTCGGGTAGCTCGTAACGCCTGGTGCGCTCCTTCAGGGCGAGCGCGGAGCCGAAGGTCAGCGGTCCGATCCTGCCCACGAACATGAGCAGGACGAGCAGCGCGTGCCCGGCCGGGCTGATGTCGGAGGTGATGCCGGTGGACAGGCCGCACGTGGTGAACGCCGAGACGACCTCGAACATTACCTGGTCCAGGCTGTGCGGCGTCAGCACGAGCAGGATGTAGGTGGCGACGACGATCACGGTCACGCTGATCACGGCGATCGTGACGGCCTGGCGCTGCGCCGACTCGGGCAGCCGCCGGTGGCCGATGTTGACATGGGTCTCCCCGCGCAGCTCGGACCAGATGACGAAGGCCAGCAGGCCGAACGTGGTGACCTTGATGCCGCCCGCCGTGCCCGCGCTGCCGCCGCCGATGAACATCAGCAGGTCGGTGGTGAGCCAGCTCGACGGGTACATCTGCGAGATGTCCAGGCTGTTGAAGCCGGCGGAACGCGGCATCGCGGCGGCGAAGAACCCGGCCAGCACCCGGTCGGACTCGTCCAGCGCTCCCAGCGTGTGGGGATTGCTCCACTCGGTGCCGAGGAAGAGCAGGGTGCCCAGCGGCAGCAGGACGGCGGTGACCGTCAGCGTGATCCTGGTCAGCAGAGACCACCTGCTCGGACGGCGCCAGCAGCGGAGCAGTTCGAACACCACCGGGAACCCGAGCCCGCCTGTGATCACCGCGGCCGCGATCGTCAGGCAGATCCACGGGTCGGCCACGAACCGCATCAGGCTGTCCGGCCACAGGGTCACCCCGGCGTTGTTGAACGCGGTGACCGCGTGGAAGACCCCGAGGTAGGCCGCCCGGCCGGGCGGTTCGCCGTACCCGGTGGCGAACCGTAGCGTGAGGATCACCGCCACGACCGCCTCGGAGGCCAGGCTGAACAGCACGACCCGCCGCAGCAGGTGCCGCACGTCCGCCATGCCGATGGCCTTCCGCTCCTCCTGAGCGAACAGCCGGGCGCGCAGGCCCAGCCGGCCGGAGACGAGCACGGTGAACAGGGAGGCCAGGGTCATGATGCCCAGCCCCCCGATCTGGATCAGCACGGCGATCACGACCTCGCCGAACACCGACCAGTGCGCCGACAGGTCCACGACGGCCAGGCCGGTCACGCACACCGACGAGGTGGCGGTGAACAGGGCGGTGAGCCAGTCGGCCGACTCACCCGACTCGGTCGCGAACGGCAGGGCCAGCGCGGCGGTGCCGAGCAGTACGGCGAGGCCGAAGGCCGTCACGATCATCTTGGCCGGATGTTGGAATCCGCTGAGAACGGCCGACGCCCGCCTGGTCCGCCTCATCTCGGCGACTCCCTCGGGTGTTGGGTCATCTGAGGATTATGACCCTACGCGCAGGTTGACTTTGTGCGGGGCGGGCCCGGGTTCGCGCGATCAAAGGTCGATGGACCGGCGGTCCCGGCGGAGTGGGTGGCCTTCGGGGATCTGGACGAGCACTATGGGCGTGCCGTCCGGGTCCTCGATCCACATCTCGATCAGCCCCCAGGGCTCCGTGAGAGGCGGGCGCCGTACGGGCACCCCCGCGGCCACCAGCCGGTCGTGCTCCGCCCGGACGTCCCGGACCTGGAGCCAGATCTGGAGGTGGGCCGCGTGCGAGCCTTCCGAGACCGTGTCGGTCTCAGGGGCCGGGGAGACCTCGAGAAGGCCCTGTCCGAGGAAGAACACCACCCCGGGGTCGTCGGCCGGCCCGAACTCGCGGTACACCGCCAGCCCGAGCACATCCCGGTAGAACCTTCGGCTGGCGTCCGGATCGGCCGGGCGCAGGAGCATCCGGCTGCTGAGCACTTCCATTCCGTTCGGCCTCCTCAGGAACGATGTGTGATGATCGTGCCCGGATCGGGCATGCGGATGAAGGAAGAAGCCGGAAAGTCCCGAAACGGCGGCGATCACCGGGAGGTACCCATGGCAGAGGACGCCGACTCCGGCCGGACCCGGCTGGAATGGCTCGACAAGGACGAATGCCTGGAGCTCGTCGCCTCGGGCGGCGTGGGCCGGGTGGCGTTCAACAGCCCGACCGGACCGGTGATCCTGCCGGTCAACTACACGATGGACGCGGGCACGATCCTGTTCCGTACCGCGCTCGGCGGACCCCTCGACACCGATCTCCGCACCGGGGTCGAGGGCGCCGAGTTCAAGGTCGCCTTCGAGGTCGACCGGATAGACGAGGCGCGCCGGGAGGGGTGGAGCGTGCTCGTACGGGGCGGGGCCCACCACATCACCGGCGAGGAGGAGCGCGCGCAGGCCGCCGCCACCGGCCTGGAGACGTGGGCGGGCGGCGAGCGGGAGCTGTTCATCAGGATCGCGCCCGTCGAGATCACCGGGCGTAGGATCACCCGCGGCTAGAACACGACCTGGGCACGCCGGCCGGGTGGACGGCGCCGTCGTGCTGATCACGGATGCGGCGGCAGTACCGGCTCCAGGCGGAACAGCCCGCCCTTGACGTCGGCGTCCTCGCGGCGCGGAACGCGTCCGGCGACCGCCAGCAGCACGTCCCTCGCGGTGATCAATCCCTCCAGGGTGCCCCGGGGGCTGACCACCGGAACGGCGCCCGCCGCCGAATCGATCATCTGGGCGACCACCTCATCGAGCGGCGAGGTCGGCGCCGCCTGTGGTCCGGGCCTGTCGGGCAGGAGTTCCCTCACCCGCACCCGGGACTGTTCCGCCGGACCTCCCGACCAATGAGAGGACAGGTCCTCCCGCCCCAGCACGCCGACGATCCTGGACTCGTCGTCCACGACCGGCAGGTGGTGCACACCCGCCCGCCGCATGAGCTCCCATGCCATCAGTGGTGATTCGTCCGGCTCGACCGTGACGAGGGTCCGGCTCATCACGTCTGCCGCGATCATGGTCTCGACACCCATCGCTTTCCTCTGATCATCCGTTCGTTCCGTGCCGGTCCCAGGTCGTGTTCCAGCCGGGCCGATCACGGTCTCCGCAGCGATGCGGGCAGCTGTCCTTCCGGTGCTTCTGAGTACCTATGACCCGCCCCAAGCAGGTCATTCACACTTCGCCGACCCATCTGGCTCCGCATCTCCAGCCGACAAATATTTATGCCTTGACAAAAAAAATCGTCGGATGCCATGATGGAGACCGTTCGGCCGACGAGGCGATCCGGACCCGCATTCCGCCAAGTCGGAAGCCATGGAAAGGAAGCAGCTCATGCGCAAGTTCAAGCTCCAGACCCAGGTCAGCGTCGACGGCTACATGGCCGGCCCGAACGGCGAGATGGACTGGATGACGGGCGCGTGGACCGACGACATCGGCACCTACATCAAGGGGCTGATGGAGCCGGTCGACCGCATCGTGCTGGGCCGAAAGCTCGCCGAGGGGTTCATCCCCGCATGGGAGTCCAGGCCGGAGGGCGAGCCCGAGGAGACCATCGACTGGATGAACAACACGCCCAAGGTCGTGGTCTCCAACACGCTCACCGAGTCACCCTGGAAGAACACCGTCGTCGCCGGCGGCGACCTCGTCGAGATCGTGAACAAGCTCAAGGCCCAGCCGGGCGGGGACCTGATCGCGTACGGCGGCGGCACGCTCGTGTCGAGCCTGATCGCCAATGAGCTGCTCGACGAGCTTCACCTGTTCGTCAGCCCGATCGCGATCGGCGCCGGAATGCCGGTGTTCGCGAGCGGCGCCTACCGGCGGCTCCGCCTTGTCGCCGCTCACCCGTTCGAGTGTGGGGTCGTCGCGCTGCACTACGAGCCGAAGCGCGCCTGAAGGCGAGGCGGCAGCCACGGAGTCCGTACCAACCGGGCGGGGCCGGTCGATGACCGACTCTCGCACCCGATGTCCTATTTGAGATAGATCATGGCGATATGGGCGGAAGGTAAAATTTCGTCGCTAAACGTAGTAAAAGTGCATGATCCTGACTTAGTGTCCGATTACCCATTCGTGACCACGTCAGGAGACCCCCATTTCCAGCAACGACGTCACCTGTCCCGTCGAGAACGGCGTGCAGGTGCGGTACAAGGGCAGCACGACGGCCTCGTACTTCTGGGACGACGGCTCCGGCATCAACGGTGACACGGGCGCCCCCGCGTCTGGCCTGCCGATGCAGAAAGGGCTCGCGGCCAGCCCGAGTTGGCCGATGGGCACCAAGGGTTACGTCACCTACCAGGGGAAGAAGGCCGAGTTCTTCGTCGGAGACCGCGGGCCGGGAGTGCCGTCGAACAACGGCATCATGCTCGATCTCGACGGCAAGACGTTCGCCGAACTGACGGGCGGCGAGTGGAACACCTCTTCGTACACCGTCGACGGTGTCGGCGGCATCGGTCACATCCCCGTCGAGTACGTCATCACCGAGTGGGGGGCGGGCCCGGGCAAGAAGGGCGCCCCGCAGCCGTTCTCAAGCGGGGCCTACCGCGTGGTGGACGACGCGCCGCCGCCGTGCCCCACTCCCACGGCCACCCCGGAGATCTCCGCCGCGGTGTTCGTGGGCGCGCTCGCCGCAGTCGGGGTGAAGGCGCTGTTCCGCCGCCGTCCCCGGCCGCTCGCCATGGTGAGCGACCTCCTGAGGAACAGCAGAGACTAAGCCCAGGCCAGACCCTGGTGTTGGGTGTGTTGGGTGTGTTGGGAGAGGAGGGGCTCAGCGCTTGCGGCGCTTCAGGGCGCCGGCGACCCGGCTGAGGATCCGGTCCCACTCGGAGCCGAACGGGTTGTCCTGGACGAGGTAGGTCCAGGTCGCGCTGGGCCGCCGCAGGCCCTGTTCGTCGAGATCACGCGTGAGGTCGGCCTTCTCGAAGGTCTCGATCGACCGTCGTTCGATCTCGTCGAGCATGGCGCGGTAGGCGGGGACCGACTCCTTGTTGAACTCGTCGAGCGGGTTCAGCCGGCCGAGTGCCCGCAGGTGGATGCCCTCGCGGAGGTCGGACAGGAAGCCGAGATGCTCGGTCCAGCACCGGTCCAGATGGAACAGCACGATCTGCCGGGCGGCCCGTTGGACCGCGTCTGCCCCCACCGCCTCGGTGAGCTCCCGGTAGCGCTCCGGGCAGGCGGCCAGCATCGCCCGGGCCGCCGTGTCTCCGTGCAGGACCTTGTCCCGGCGTTCCATGAGCTCCCCGCGCTGCCGCTCGAGCAGGCGGGTGTACCGCCAGGTGTTGCGATGGATCTCGAGGTTGACTCCCTCGGCCACACGTTGGGCGTGTGAGATGAGATAGGCGGCGTGCCTGTCGCGCACCACGCCGTCCGCGTCGGTCGCAGGCAGCGACTCGTCCGCGAGGTAGGCGGTGAGCAGCGTGTCCTGCCCGCTCACGAAGAACACCGAACCCCCGGGGTCGCCCTGCCGTCCGGCCCGCCCACGGAGTTGGTCGTCGAGCCGGCTGCTCTCGTGCCGGCCGGTCCCGATGACGTAGAGCCCGCCGAGCGCGGCCACCTCCCGCTCGCGTTCCTCCGCCCGGCCGCCGCCGAGACGGATGTCCGTACCGCGCCCGGCCATCTGGGTGGAGACGGTGATCGCGCCGCGGGCCCCGGCGCGGGCGACGACCTCGGCTTCCCGCGCGTCGTTCTTGGCGTTGAGCACCACGGGATCCAGCCCCTTGGCGCGCAGGGCCTCGGCGAGGCGCTCGGACTCGGCGATGTCGAGAGTGCCGACGAGGACGGGCCTGCCGGTGGCGTGCCGCTCGGCGATCTCCTCCAGCAGCGCCTGCTCCTTGTCCTCCGCCGTGGCGAAGATCCGGTCGGGCTCGTCGACTCTCACGCATGGCTTGTTCGGCGGGATGACGGCGACCCGCAGGTCGTAGAACTCGCGGAGCTGGTCGGCGACCGCAAGCGCCGTACCGGTCATTCCGCATATTTCGGGATAACGCCGGATCAGGGATTGGATCGTCAGCGAGTCGAGGATCTCCCCGGTCTCCGAAGCGGCGAGCATCTCCTTGGCCTCCACCGCGGCCTGCAGGCCGTCCGGCCATCGCTGCAGCATCGCGACCCGGCCGCGTGAGGCGTTGATGAGGTGCACCCGTCCGTCCCTGACGATGTAGTCCACGTCCCGGGTCAGCAGGGCGTGGGCGTGCAGGGCGAGGTTGACCTGGGTGACGACGCCGGGGTCGGCGTAGAGGTCGACGCCGAGCGCCTTCTCCACGGTGTCGGTGCCCTTGGGCGTCAGGAAGACGTTGCGGCCCTCTTCGTCGATCGTGTAGTGGTATCCCCTCGACAGCCGCCGGACCAGCGCTGCCATCTCCGGCAGGGCCACCCCCTGATCGGCCGAACCCGCCAGCACCAGCGGCACCCGCGCCTCGTCCACCAGCACGGAGTCGGCCTCGTCCACGATCGCGACCTGCGGGGCCGGTACGACCAGGTCGGCCGGATCGGTGCACATCCGGTCGCGTAGCACGTCGAAGCCGAGTTCGCTCACCGCCGCGTAGGTGACGTCACTGACGTACGCGGCCCGGCGCTCCTCGGGCGTCGAACTCTCGGCGATCCAGCCGACGGTCAGGCCCAGTGCGCCGTACAGCGGCGCCATCCACTCGGCATCCCGCCGGGCGAGGTAGTCGTTCACCGAGACCACGTGCACCCGCCTGCCGCGCAGCGCGAACCCGGCCGCGGTCAACGCCCCCACCAGCGTCTTGCCCTCGCCGGTGGCCATCTGGACGACGTGGCCGTCGAGCATGGCGAGCATGCCGGCGAGCTGCACGTCGAAGGGACGCTCGCCGAGCGCGCGGCGGGCCGCCTCGCGTACGACCGCGCAGAACTCGGCGCTGCCGATCCGATCCGCGCCGATCCGATCCGCGCCGATCCGATCCGCGCCGATCCGATCCGCGCCGATCCGATCCGCATCGCTCGGCATGATCTCGGTCCGGTCGCGCAGACCGGCCTCGAGTTCTCCGGCCTCCGCCACGATCCGCTGGAACGGCGCCAGATCGACGCTCCCCGGCTTGTCGAGGAGGCGCCTGATCCAACCGGTCACCCGCGCCATGCCCACGCCCTCCCGCCAATCTTCGCCCGTCGCTCCAGCCTGCTATGCCGGTCACCTCGCGCCGGTCGACATGAACTGGGCAGGGCACTCGCTTCAACGTCCGGGCCGCCGGACTGGTTCCGTCTGCCCGAGTTCCGTCGGCCAGAGTGCCATCTGCCCGGTTCATGGTGCCACCACCCCGTGACTGCTCACGCCGCGCCCGCCGTACCTGACACGCTCTGACAGGTACGGCGGGCAGCATGGCGGGCATGACAACGATCGCGAAGTTCCTCGCCGTGACCATCGACTGCGCCGAGCCGAAGAAGCTCGCCGAGTTCTACTCGAAGATCACCGGGTTCGAGGTGCAGTACGCCGAGGATGAGTACGCCGGCATCGGCGACGGCACCGTCAGCATCTACTTCGGGCGGGTGCCGGACCGGAAGCCGGCCGCCTGGCCCGGCCCGGACAAGCAGTTCCACCTGGACTTCCGGGTGCCCGACGTGGAGAAGGCGGTGGAGGAGTACCTCGAACTCGGGGCGACCAAGCCGGAGTTCCAGCCAGGCCAGGGCTGGATCGTCCTCGCGGATCCCGAGGGCCACCTCTTCTGCGTCTGCCCCGAGCGTTCCTGATCGCCGCCGACCCCCGGCCTCCGGCTGCGAGGATCGCCTGGGGACCTAGTCTTGGTCGGTGACTTCTTCCGCAGAAACCGGTCGGCGCCCATGATGTGGGTGGGAGTGCTGATCGCCCTCGTCGGGGCGCTGGGGTACGCGCTGGGCGCCGCCATCCAGCAGTTCGAGGCCGTAAGAGACGGTGCCACGCTCACGCTGATGAAACGGCCGCGCTGGTGGATAGGCGGCTGCATCGGCTTCGCCGGGGCGTGCCTGCACGCCGTGGCGCTGAGCATGGCACCGCTCGTCGCCGTGCAACCGGTGAGCGTCACGACGCTCGTCTTCGCGGTGCCGTTCGCCGCGCTGCTGCATGGCAGACGACCCCGGCGGCCCGAGATCATCGGGTCGGTGGCGGTGGCAGCCGGGCTGCTTGGCCTGATGCTGCTGGTCCCCGCGCACGACACGACCCCCGTGCTGTCGGACGGATCCGCCCTGGGCCTGATCGGGTGCGTCGGCCTGGTGGTCGCCGTCACGTTCCTGGTGGCGCGATGCCTGCGCGGCCCGCTCAAGGCGCTGTTCATGGCGATCGGCGCGGGCTCGGTCACCGCGACCGTGTCCACGTTCGTCCGGGTCGTCGGCGGCGGTCTCAACGGGGACCTGAGCCGTCTGCTGCACTGGTTCACGCTGGTGATCCCGGCGCTGCTGGTCTTCGCCGTCGTGCTGCTGCAGAAGTCGTACGCCGTGGGCTACTTCGGCATCGCCTACGCGGGGGTCCAGGTGATCGATCCCATCACGTCGGTGGCCGCGGGAGCCGTACTGCTGGGAGAGTCGCTGCCGACCGGCGCGGGCAACGTGATCCCGGCGCTGCTGGCCGCCGGCGTGCTGATCGGCGGCACGATCACGCTGGGCCGCCTGACCCCCGATCACACCCGTGCCGCCCCGAGCCCGACCGATGAGCCGCCGGTGCCTGTCGGCAGCCAGGTGGACAGTCAGGTGGACGGCCAGGTGGACGGCTCTGTCGGCGGCGCGTTGGGCGCGGGGCGAGTCTGAGTGCGCCGGTGACAGAGCAGACGCGGACGATCGACCGCGAGCCGGCCGGCCCGACCGAGCCGACCGGCTCCCCGCCGAGAGCCGGCAGAGCGGTGCGGCGGCTGGATCGGCATGTCGTCGGGGTGGCCGCGATCACCGTGTCGGCCATCGGGGTCTACACGCTGCTCGGACTCGTCCGCTTCTACCTCTACCGGGCGACCAGCCTCGACCTCACCCTGTTCGATCAGACGATCCGCGGGTTCGCCCGGCTTGGAGCGCCGACCAGCCCGCTGCGCGGGGTGGACCTCGGGGAGGGCGTCGACTTCGTCCAACTCGGCGAGCACTTCTCGCCGATCCTCGCGGTGCTCGCCCCGTTCTACTGGCTGCACGACGGCCCCGAGACGCTGATCGTCGCCCAGGCCGTGCTGTTCGCGCTGGCCATCCCCCCGATCTGGGTGTTCACCCGGCGGGTGCTCGGCACGGCGCCCGCCTATTTCGTCGCCGTCGCGTACGCCCTGTCCTGGCCGGTGGCGCAGGCGGCCAACTTCGACTTTCACGAGGTCGCGTTCGCGCCCGTGCTCACCGCCCTCGCCATCGAACGGTTCCACGCGGGCAGGCGTCTCGCCGCGGCGGTGGCGATCTGCGCGTTCCTGCTGGTGAAGGAGGACACCGGCCTCATGGTCGCCGGGTTCGGCTGCTGCCTGCTGGTGACGCGCGGCCGACGGCTCGACGGGCTCGGCTACCTCGGGCTCGGCATTCTCTACACGGGCCTCGCCAGGGGGATCCTGATCCCGGCGGTCGGCGGCGATCCCGGCCTCTACTGGGCCTACGACCACCTGGGCAGGAGCGTGCCGGAGGTGCTCGCCACGGCCGCCGGTGATCCGACGCGCGTGCTGGAGATGCTCGTCGGCCCCCAGGTGAAGATCGACACTTGGGCGTTCCTGCTCTGGCCCGCCCTGTTCACCTGTCTGTTCTCGCCGCTGACGCTGATGGCGCTGCCGCAGATCCTCGAGCGGATGCTCTCGGACCGGGAGATCTGGTGGGGCGTCGACTTCCACCACAGCGCCTTCACCGTGGCGGTCCTGCTGTGCGCGGGGGTGGACGGCGCGTCCAGGTTGCTGCGGTGGGTCCGGCGCGTGTGGCCGGATCCGCGGGCGGGTGCGCTCGCCTGGGCGGCCGGGGTGTGCGTGGTCGCGCTCACGCTCGTGCCGCGCTTCCCGCTCGACCAGCTGATCCGGCCCGAGTTCTACGAGACTCACCCGGACGTGGTCGCCGCCGGGCAGGCGGTCAGGATGGTGCCCAGCGGTGTGGCCGTCGAGGCGGTCAACCACGTGGGACCGCACCTGTCCGCCCGGACGACCGTGCTGTTGTGGAACGACCGCCCGCCGGTCGCCCAGTGGATCGTGGCGGACACGGCCAGGGGAGCCTACCCGTGGGGGTCGGTGGACCGGCAGCGGGAGCGGGTGGAGGAACTGAAGACGATGGGCTACGAGGTCCTGTTCGACCGCGAGGGATACGTGGTGCTGTACCGGAGTGCTCCGCCGCCGGGCGCGGCGGCCGAGTTGGCCAGGTGACCGGGGCCTGGCTTCCGTGCCGATCCCTTATGGTCAGCGGTCGGGGCTCGCCGGACGGTTGAAGACGTCGTCGAACTGGCGGAAGGCCACATTCGTGCCGAGCGCGCCGATGGCCAGCAGCATCGCGTCGCGTACGGCCACGGCCGGCCCGCGGCGCCATCGGGTGAGGCGGCAGATCGCCCGAGACCTGCGGACGATCCGGGTGGTCCGCGCCACCCTCGCCCGGCTGTAGGCGGCCAGATCGACGGCGGTGCCTGCCTTGACGGCCGCGCCCGCGTTCCGAGCCAGCACGACGGCGTCCTCGATGGCCTGGCAGGCGCCCTGTCCGAGATTCGGCGTCATCGGATGCGCGGCGTCGCCCACCAGCGCGGTCCTGCCCCGGTGGAAGGCGGGCAGCGGCGTGTCGAGGCTGTAGATGTCATGGCGGAGCACCGCGCCGGGATCGGCCGCGGCCAGCAGTGCGGGGATGGGGGCGTGCCAGTCACCGAACAGCCGGATCAGCTCGTCCTTCTCACTCGACGCGCGCAGGCCCGGCGGCACCGTCGCGGTGGCGTAGCAGTACACCTGGCCTCCGGCCAGCGGCATCACGCCGAAGACGGTGCCGGCGCCCCACGTCTCGGAGGCTCTCGGCGAGTCCGATCCCGGGCCGACGACGCGCCAGCTCGTCACGCCCGCGTAGCGCGGCTCCGGATGCCCGGGGAACAGCGTTCTCCTGGTCGCCGACCGGATGCCGTCCGCGGCGACGATCAGGTCGCCCTCGATGGTCCCCTCGTTCGTGACGACCCGGCCCGCCGCCGGATCGACCGACTCGACCCGGCGGTTCAGGTGCAGCGCGCCGGCGGGCAGCCGTACGGCCAGCAGGTCGACGAGCGTCGCACGCAGGAGCAGCACGACCGGGTCGCCGTACCGGGCCATCATGGCGTCGGTGTCGGAGCGGGAGAGCCATCGGCCGTCCGGGCGGCGGATGCCGCCCTCGCCCTGGATCGCGGACAACTTCCGGACCTCGTCGCCGATCCCCATCGTGTCGAGCGCCCGCAGCGCGTTCGGGGCGATGGCCAACCCCGAGCCGATGGGATCGATGGCGGCGGCCTGCTCCAGGACGGTAACTGTCCAGCCCTCCTGCGAAAGGGCCACCGCTGAGGTCAACCCGCCGATGCCCGCCCCGATCACCACCGCGTGCGACATGCCGTGCTCCCTGCCTCTCGGACGGAACGCGCCTACTCTAGATCGGGAACCGGGCGGTCGAGGAGGCGGGCCCGGTGGGGCGGCCACTCATCGTCCAGGATGGAGTAGCAGGGGCTGTCGCGCCAGGTGCCGTCGGGCCGCCGATACTGCCGCCTGAGCACGCCCTCCCGGACGCCCCCGATCCGCTTGATGGCGGCCTGCGACCTCAGGTTGAGGATGTCGGTCTTGAACAGAACGCGGGTGAGGCCCAGAGTGTCGAAGGCGTGGTCGAGCAGCAGGATCTTGCACTCGGTGTTCACCGCGCTTCGCCAGTAGGCCCTGCCGTACCAGGTCGAGCCGATCTCCACGCTCTCGTCGAAGCCGGAAACGTCCCAGTAGCCGGTGGAGCCGACGGCCCGCCCCGTCTCCTTGAAGACCACGGCGAACTGCGTGGTCGCCGGTCGGGCCAGGAGCGCGGCGACGTGACGCCGCATGTCCTCCTCCGAAGCGGGAGCGGGGGCGGGCCGCCACCGCCACACCTCCTCGTCCCCTCCCAGCGCGGTGAACAGGTCGGGCACGTGGTCGAGGGTCAGCGGCGCGAGCCGTACGACCCGGCCCTCGAGAACAACGGGTTCCGGCATCTTGGCGGTCATGCGCCCGACGTTATCCGGCGCGTACGGCACCGCCGTATGGCCACTTCGAGGTGATCCACGGGGACCACTTGGCCGGTGGAGAGGCGATGTCGACACCCATACCGGCTGGTATTTGTCAGGCATTCCCCAGCGACCTGAGGAGGAGGTCGGCGAAGTGACGGCCGATCTCGGGGCCGGACAGCGGGCCGTCGGGGTGATACCAGGTGCCGAGATGGTGGACCGAGCCGAAGAAGAAGCCGACCACGATCTCGGCCGGGATGTCGTCGCGGAACACCCCGGCCCGCTGACCTTCGGCCACCAGGTCACGGAAGCGCTCGTGATAGCGGCGGCGCTCGGCTCTGACGGTCTTGTATACCTCGGGCGAAAGCTGGTGCATCGACCGGAAGAAGACCTTGGAGTCGTCGAGGTTGTCGACCGTGGTGACGACGACGTCCGTCGCCGCCGCGTGCAGACGCTCGGCGACCGGGCCGGCCGCGTCGGCGAACATCGTCAGCCGTTCCGTCTGCATGCGCAGCACACGCCCGTAGATCTCGTGCAGCAGATCATCTTTTGAGGCGAAATAGTGGTACATCGCACCCTTGGTGACTCCGGCCGCCGCCACGATCTCCTGTACCGACGTGCTCTCGAAGCCGCGCTCGGCGAACAGCCGGGTCGCCTCGGCCACCAGGCGCTGCCGTACCGGCTCCTCGGTGGTCGTGCCCCGCGCCATCCGTGCCTCCTCGTGTGTCGCCGACAAGCGTACCGACTGGTCGGTCAGGACAGTGTCGACTGGCGGAAATGCGCTACTTCCATCACCTTAGGAGAGCTGGGATTCCCGATCGGGTATCCCTGGAGAAACCGCCGCCGGGGCCGGGCGCCACCGCCGGCGGCGACGAGTGGGGGGAGTTCGCGTGCCCAGTGGGTCGATCTATGTCCCGCAAGACGAGAAGTTCACCGGGGCCTCACCGCAGAACCTCTATGTGACCTTCTGGTATGCCGGACGCAAGAACAGGCTGCGCATCCGTGCCGCCATCGCCGTGGCCGGGTTCGTCGCGGGGAACCTGCTGGCCGCCCGGTTCGGGCTCGACGCGTTCGCCACCGGCCTGGTGCTCGCCGCCGCGGCGGCCCTCACCGACTTCCTCATCGCCTGGCGGTCGTACGAGCGCACGGCCGTGTGGCGCGGCAAGCGCCGGGGCGAGGTGCGCACCGGCCGGCTGCTGCGCAGAGGCCTGCGCAGGTACGGCTACCGCGTCATGGACGGCCGGGCCGTACCGGGCGAGGCGTCGATCGACCACCTCGTCATCGGTCCGGGCGGCCTGTGGATCGTGGACAACGAGGCCTGGTCGCCGGACACCGTCATCGCGCGATATGGCGAGCGGCTGTTCTTCGACGAGAAGTTCGGCACCTCGGCCGCGAAAGGGCTCATCGACGCCGCGTCGTCGATGGCGGCGCTGCTGAGCAGGGAGACCGGCATCGACGTGTCGATCTCGCCCGTGCTCTCCGTACACAGCGGCAAGATCGTGCGGGACGGTGCGATCTGGGGACGCGGCGGCACGATCACGGGTGAGGGCCTGACCGTCGCCCATCCGCGCCGGATCGCGCGCTGGATCCGCTCGCAGCACGACGCCGAGCTGACGGAGGAGCAGATCGAGCTGCTGGCGCGTACGGCGGCCCGCATCCTCCGCCGCATGTCGTGACCGGATCGAGTCCGGGTGCTCGCTGATCCGATTTTGAGTGGTCTGGGCGGTGCGATACTCTCTAAGAGCTCTGCGCCGCTAGCTCAGTTGGTTAGAGCAGCTGACTCTTAATCAGCGGGTCCGGGGTTCGAGTCCCTGGCGGCGCACAACATGAAAGCCCAGGCCACCATGGCCTGGGCTTTCTTTGTCGGTCGCGGTGTCTATCGTCGGTCCCCTCCTGAACGCGTGGAAAGGACGGGGCATGGCAGAGCCGCTGCGGAAGTTCAAAGACTCGATCACCGTGGAGTACGGGAGCTTCGAACTGGCCGACTCCGGATTGGACCTACAGGGTGAAGAGCTGGACGATGAATGCCTGGAGACGATCGGCCCCGGCTGGATCCGCGTCCGCTGCCACGTGAATCACGGCTCGGCCAATGTGTGGATGGAGGCCTGGGATGCCGAGCCGCCCGTCGCCCAGGCGCCGTGGGCCGAGGCGGGAAAAGGCGCCTACCTGAGCGGCTCGGGGATCGTCGGACTGCACGACACCGATGGGGGCCGGTCCACCGACCGCCTTGTGCTGGGGCCGTCGTTCTTCCTGTACGGCGTGCACGCCTACCTGGTCCCGCCGGCCTGGAGGGCAGACCATGAGTTCTGGGAGGATCCACGAACAGTGAATGTTCTGCTGCGTTTCTGGCCGATCAGGGATGCGTTCGACCCGATCCCGCATGCCCGGCCTGATTCATGGCGAGGAACGCCCCCATCCGATTCGGCCCCATATCGCCCCTCGACGGACTGGCCGCTCCTGCGTCGTCCACTCGCCGGAGCACCCGGTGAAAACGGGAGGTGCGGCCGGGAGGAAAACGAGGACGAGGCAGCCTCCGCGTGGGCCGGCGACCTGTGGAAGGAAGCCGAGCGCAGGGTGCGGTCGCGTATCGCCACAGAGCTCAACCCCGGCGGAGCGCCCACCTTCACAATCCGCAGGGAGGAGTTCGCCGCGCCATGGCGAGCCGCTCCCGGACTGAGCGGCCGAGCAAAGGGTCTGTCCGAGGTCGTCACCATCCTCGATGAGGAGGACGGTCTCCTGACGGTCCGTGACGCCACTGCTGCCGAGGCCGCCCGAGTGATAGCCGCCGACCTCACCTGGCGCTAACCCGCCCTTACAGAAACAGAGATGTGTCTTGGCCATCGCCGCGGGCACGGTCGTCCTCGGCCTGCGCGTTTGCGTGACGTCCACGACCAGGCGTGGGAGAGTCAGAGCATGCTTATGATCGAGCAGCCTGTGCGATTGACCGGAATCGGCTACGAGGGGTGCGACCTCGACGAGTTCATACGACGGCTTCGCCGTGAAGGTGTCAGCCTGCTGGTCGACGTGCGCCTGAATCCGATCTCACGCAAGCGCGGTTTCAGCAAGACCGCGTTGAAAAACGCACTTGCCGATGCGGGGATCGCCTACGAGCACATGCGTGAGCTCGGCAATCCCAAATGGAACAGGGCAGGGTTCGGCGGCGGAGCGGCAGACTTGAGAACGGCCCGTGGCGTCTACGCCGAACGGCTCTTGGACACCGGTGCCCTTGAATGTCTGGACCGAATCGCCGACTCCGCTCGTTGGCAGGTGGTGGCGGTGATGTGCTTCGAAGCCGATCAGTATCGCTGCCATCGTGATCTAGTGATTGAGGGCGTACGAGAGCGGCTCAGGTCTGCGGTGTCGGCTTAATCCGCTGGGGATAGACCACGCCCAGGACGATAAAACTCTGGGGATGGGCCTGCTGGTTGCCTACGTAAAAGATGGTATCGCGATCAGGCGCGCACATCAGATCCCAGAACTTTTCACGGATGACCTGCTTAACGCTTTCATCGTCGCGGGCCCCAACGGTGCGCTGCAGGGCGACCAACTCCCAGTCGTAGATCCCTTGACGATGGCCGTTGCAACCCGAGGCGTGGCACCGGTAGCGATACCAAGCCTTGAAGCGGGGTGCTTGAAGCGCGGTGCGAGGTGTGTTGTCGAAGAGGCCGAGTTGCTGGACGTACTGATCGATCTTCCTTTGCTCCGCAGGTGTCCATCCGGGATGGGATTCGATGTCGAGCGTCAGAATCTCCCTGGGACGGATGGCCGCCAGCGACTGGGCCGAGGGTCGCTCACGGACGGCGGCGATGAGATCGCACATGGACAACTCGATGTAGTCGTCGATGTAGGCCATGCGTTTCGGCCAGCCGCCGAGGTGTTTCTCCACCCTGAAGCTGTCGATTCGGGGTCGCCAGCTCTCTGCTCGGGGATCACTCGGACTTGGCTTAGCTTCCAGTGTGACGACATCATATTTCCGGAATTGGCTATCGCCATCTAACTCTCGGAAGTTGATCGGATAGAGCCGTATCCAACCCGCTTGATCCAAGTCGAGGCGCAACGCCGCTACGCATACCGTTTCCCCGTAAGTATCCGAGGGGTTGGGGGCTGCCTTGACCGTTATAAGTACTTTCATCCGCTCGAAGTGGGTTCCATGGGGCTTAGTTTGGATCGCTCCAAGTGTGGGGCCAAACAGGGAAGGCTGTTGTGTCATGGAACCTCCGCGCCGATCGCCTTGCCGCTTCCGAGCTTAGCTTTACTCGGACATTAGATCTGTGTATCGCTGCTAGATGTCCATAATTGGACGAGTTGCCGTAGGGTGATCAGGACATCTGTGACCTGGCCCTGGCCTGGAGGTGGTGCTGGTCGTGTTGGGGCTCACTGGTTCGGCCGGTCCAGCGTCCACGTCATCGAACTCGACCCGGCAGCGCTCACGTGGATGCACGATCACCATGACCGCCGGGGTGGATATCGTGACGGGGTGTCGATAGCCGTAGCCAAGGGCGTCCGCGTTGTAGTGGGCGCGACAACGGTGCTGGATCACACTGACCTCGACGTGGCTCGGGGCGAAATCGTCGCGCTGATGGGCGAGAACGGGATCGGGAAATCCACCTTGATCCGCTGCCTCGCCGGACTTCAGCGGACGACGGAGGGCGTGATCCTGGTCTTCGGCGCCCCGCCGAGCGGTGATGCCGCGTTCTGGCGTGATGTCGGTCTGGTCACCGACGATCAGGCGTGGTACCCGTGGCTCACGGTTCGGGAACATCTGGAGTTGATCAGAAAGATTCACGAGCCCGCCGACGACCCGCGCATGGAACCCGACGCGTTGCTTGAGGCGTTCGGTCTGCTCGATCGGGCCGATGCCGCGCCGGCGACTCTCTCGACCGGCCAGCGGCAACGCCTGTCCATCGCGAGCGTGCTGGCCCGGCCCAGCCGCCTCCTCCTGCTGGACGAACCCGAGCATGGGCTCGACGCGGACTTCCGCGAACGACTCGCCGTGATGCTGGGGAACTACGCGAGTGACGGTGGCACCCTCATCATGGCCACGCACGACCGTGAGTTGGCCAGTGCGACCGAGGCTCGCGTGATCGCTCTCGAGGCCGGGACACGCGCGTGACCACGATCGCGCAGATGACCCGGCGTCGCGGCCGCGACCGGGAATCGGGCTGGCAGCGCGCCTATTACCGTCTGGTGGCCGCGGGTCTCACCGCGGCGATCGGCGGTCCCCAGATCGCCCGGCTCACCTCCTGGCTCTTCGACGGATCCGGCATCGGGAGTCATCCCCTGGGGCTTGCCCTGCTGCTCGCCGCCTTCGCCGGTGTGATGATGCTCGTCTCCTGGGCGGGGCCGATAGTGGTCTCGCCGGCCGACGTACGCTGGCTGGTCCTTTCCCCGCTGAATCGCCGCCGCACTCTCGCCCGTAGCGCCCTCATCCTGCTGACGCTGCTGACGGCGGCGGGAGCGACCATAGGAGTCCTCGGCGCGGCGGTGTTCGGACGACCCGGGGAGTTGCTCTTCGGCGTGCTGCTCGGCAGCGCCGCCATGGCCGCCGCGGGTTCGGCCGCCGTCCTCCTGCAGGAGGCCGAGGCAAAGCTTGACTGGATCCGCCTCGCCGCGATCTCCCTGGTCGCGGTGGCGGGTGCGCTGATCTGGCTGCGTCCGGAACTGCCCGGCCTGTCGACGGCGCAGGTCGCGGGCGCGGCCCTGATCGCCGCCGGGCTCCTGATGCGCCTCGCCTGGCGGGCTCTGGCGAGCTTCCCGGCGCGTGTGCTGGTGAACGCCTCCGCGCGGATGGTCACTGCGGCCGCGGCATCCCTCGGCCTCGAACCCGCGCTGCTGGCCTCCGTCGCCGAGGAGCGCTACTGGCGGCACAGACGGCTGCGGTCCCGGAGGTGGCCGCGCGACGGCCGGTGGCTGATCGTGCGATCGGACCTGCGGATGCTGAGCCGCCGTCCCGGCAGGCTCACCGTCCTGGCCGGCCTGACCGCACTGCCCACCATCGTCTGCCTCGCCGGGGGAACCCTGAGCATTGCCGTGGCCGTACTCCTCGCCGGAGGGCTCTCTGCGGCGACCACGGCGGCAGCCGGGGCCCGATGGGAGGCGCAGAACCCCGAGATTCCCCGCATGCTCGCCATGCGCGGGCTGTCCGCCAGAGCCGTCGTGCCCGCCGCCCTCGTCGCCCTCTGGGTGGGTACGGCCTTCGCGATCCTGTCTCTTGCCGGTTTTACCCCTATCTGGTGCATTCTGTATGGCCTCGCGGCGGCTCCCGGGTTGACGGCGGGAGCGCTGCGCATGGCCCGGCGTGGCCCCGTGAATCACGCGATGCCGGTCATCGATCTCGGTCTCGGAGGGATCCCCACCGGTCCCTTGTTCTGGGCGATCGCGGGGGTGGACATCGCCGCTCTCGGCAACGCGCCCCTGCTGTTCGGCATGACCCCGCTCTCGCTGGCGGTCCAGGCGATCCTGGGCGCCGCCCTGCTGGCCGCGTACCTGAACCACAACCGGTGATCGGCAGGACTGCGATGAGAGAAAACCCGTTGGCCGGGTTGTGAAAGTAACGAGACTGAGGCCATGGAGCCTGTTTTCGTGTTGCTGCACAGTCCTTCGGTCAGTCCCACGACGTGGCATCCGGTCGCCGAGGCGTTGAGGTCACGTGGCCGCAGAGCGGTGGTTCCATCCCTTACGCGGCTAACCGAGGGAGACCCGCCCTACTGGTCACGGGTGGTCGAGATCGTCACAGCCGTGCTTCCACAGGAACCGCTGGTGCTCGTACCGCACAGCAACGCGGGCCTGTTCATCCCGCTGCTCGTCGAGGCACTGGGCGAACGGGTGACAGGATGCCTGTTCGCGGACGCCGCGCTGCCACCTTCGCACGGCGCGGTTCAGGCGGCCGAACCCGAGTTCCTGCCGTTTCTGCGGGGTCTCGCCGACGATGCCGGACTGCTTCCCAGGTGGACCGACTGGTGGGACGAGGACGCCGTGGCCGCCCTGCTCCCCGACGAAACCGTCCGCCGGTCGGTGGTAGGCGAGCAGCCTCGGCTCCCGCTCGCCTACTACCTGCAGGAGGTCCCCGTCCCCTCCGGCTGGGACCGGGCCCCCTGCTCCTACCTCTGGTTCAGCACGCCGTACGGAAAGACCGCGGCGGAGGCCGCCCGGCGAGGCTGGCCGACGCACCGGATCCCCGGCGAGCATCTCCACCAACTCTTCGCCCCCGAAGCGGTGGCCGACTGGCTGCTGACCTCTTCGCCCGCTGATGCCGCTTCCGCCTCCCAGAAGGGGAGCCCTACCAGCGGAGCGGACGAGAAGTGAAAGGGGACAAATCACCAGAGCGGGCCGAAGACGATGCGTAGAGCCGCATCGACTTGGCTGATCTCTTCAGGCGGCAAGCGCCCGGCGAAGTCGCCGAGACGTTGGGGATCCACCGCGGTCGTCTGGTCGAGGAGGACTCTGGTGTCCTTGTCGTTGATCTCAACGGTGGGCCGGAAGTCGGCCTCTCTCGCGCTTGTCGAGGTGGGGGCGATCAGCACTGTGGAGAAGATCTTGAGTAGATCGGATTGGACTACTCGCGAGCGAGGGATTCGCGTAGAGTGCGCAGCTTGTAGTCAGCGATCTTGTTTCCGTCCATCAGTTCGCGACAACGGCGCAGGCCCTGATCCCCGAGGACGGGGGAGTAGTCGGCCAGCGAGCGGTCGAAGGAGCACCAGCCGCTGGTCAGCGTCTTGCCGATCAGCCATTCGGCGAGCCGTACCGGATCGGGGGATCCGGTCAGGCAGGCGTCCAGATGCATGCCCTGGACGCGGGTGAGAGCGTTGAGGAGTTCTTCGCCGTAGACCTTCTCGGTGTCCATCGCCTGCTCGATCAGGTCGATCGCCCGGACGATCAACTCCAGGGCGATGTCGGGCTCCTCCGCGATGAGCTCGTCGATATCGTCGAGGATCTCTTCCAGGTCCCCGGTGTCGGGATACCACGCATCGCCGTACCAGTCGTCGTGGTCGTGCTGCTCGGCCTCCTCCAGGAGATCGGCCATGACCTGTTCCAGATCGGCGCGTAGGTCGGCCAGTTCGTCGACGGCGCTGACCTGTTCGGCCTCGGCCAGCAGCCGGACGGCGAGTGCCTGGTCGTTTTCGGCCAGTTGGACGAGCCGGCGGGCCAGCCAGTCTGCGTCGCGAACTCTCAACGCGGCGTACAGGTCGGGAGCGGGGCGTTCTTCGCCGGTGCGGACCCAGGTCAGCGCGGTGGCGACCGCGTGTGGGCAGGGCGAGGGCGCCTCGCAGGCGCAGGTGCCTTCGATGCCCGTCTTGGTGATGACGACGGTGACCGCACGGCCGTCCACCATGGCGGATATGGACGCGCCCCGCTCGTTCAGGGCGGTCACCAGACCCTGATCGGCCAGTGCCAGCGCAGCGGTGAAGATGGATTCGCCGGCCTGCCGGCGCAGGGAATCTTCGGTGACTTCGACGATCGCCATGCGTTGATTGTCCCGCGATGCCGCCCCTGCCATGACCAATCCTGCGTGCCTGTTAGGGCGCGAGCGTGCCCTGGCCTTCCGCGCCTGTGAGCAGGTCGGCTCACACGGGTCGTTTCTGCTGTTCGATGTACTGCTTGAGTACCGTGAGCGGTGCGCCGCCGACTGATCCGGCGAAGTAGGACCCGGACCAGAAGTGTCCACCCCACAGGTACTGGCGGACGTGCGCGGCGTACTCCTTGCGCAGGAGCCGTGCCGAGACGCCCTTGAGACTGTTGACCAGTTTGGACAGGGCGACCTTCGGCGGGTAGTGGATCAGTAGGTGGACGTGGTCGTGTTCGCCGTTGAACTCACGCAGCTCGACCTCGAAGTCGGCGCACACCTCCCGCATGATCTCCTCGCAGCGGGCCAGTATCTCGTCCGTGAACACCCCCCGCCGATATTTCGTGACAAACACCAAATGCGCGTGAAGGTGCGAGACGACATGACGTCCCGTCCGGACGTCAGGGTTCGGTTCCCACCGCGGTGACATAAACCAAACGATACGATCAGCGGGTGGAGTTGGTGAAGCAGACCCGGGCGCACGTGGCGCGACTCGACCTCAGCGCGGCCCAGGTGGCGGTGCTGGACGGTCAGGCGCACACCGCCCGCGCGCTGTGGAACCTGCTGCACGAGTACTTCACCTTCCGGCAGGGCCGGTTCGCGACGTTGAAGGACTGCGATGAGGCGATCCGGGCGGCCCGCCGCGAGATCGACTGGATGGGCCGGCTGCCCGCCCAGGCGGCGCAAGCGGTACTGAAAACGTATCGGCAGGCATGGGCGAACTTCTTCAACCCCGACCACCCTGCCGGACGCCCCACGTTCAAGGCCCGGTTCCGGACCCGGCCGGCCGTAGACGTGCCCCAGGCCCGCGACCTGCAGATCACGCGGGTCAACCGGCGGTGGGGCGCGGTCAACCTGCCCAAGGCCGGGCGGGTCCGGTTCCGGTGGACCAAAGACCTGCCCGGCGTCACCAGGGGCGGCCCCGCCGGGCGGATCACCGGAGCCCGCCTGGTCAAAGAAGCCGACGGCTGGCACATCGTGTTCCGGACCGAAACCCTGGTCGCGCCGGCCCCGCCCGCCCGCCCGGGCCGCACGGTAGGGCGGCCCGTGGCAGGAGCCCGACCTGCCGGACCTCGGCTTCGCTCCCGAGGACACGATCGCGGTCCTCTTCGACGAGGAGGACGGGCTGAGCTTCTACCCCGGATTCGACATCGCACAGGAGGCCTTCGCCAATCCCGATCTCGTCATCCGCCAGCGGTACCGCGATGTGGTGTCCGGTTATCTGCGGGGTGACGAGGTGAGCCCCGCACCCCTGCGCCGTCTGACCGCGCGGGATCCGGAGCAGGCCAGTCAGGTCTTCCGTAAGCTGCTGAAGAACCCCGGGTTCTCCTGGAAGCGGGACGGCGAGGCCCTGTTGCGTAAGCACAAGCCCGGCTGGTTCGATTCCCCGCGGCTGCCCAGGGTCATTCCCGTCTGAGACTGCGATCACCTCGGCCGAGCAGGGGTGAGCCCGTTTCAACGGGGTGCGATCAGTTTCAGCGCGCCGGGGAGGAGCCGTACGGTCGCCGGCAACGACGTGCAGACCTCGTCTCCGTCGGCGTACAGCGGCACGGGCCGGTCGGCGTCGATGGTGACGGTCGTGGCGGTGGACAGGTCGACCTCCGGCCGGTGGATATGGGTGCCTTTCTTCGCCTCGGTCATGAACCTGCCGATCGCGACCTTCGGCGTTTCGGCACGCACCACCATCACGTCGAGCAGGCCGTCGTCGAGCACGGCCACCGGTACGATCCGCAGGCCGTGGCCGTACGCCCCGGAGTTCGCGATCACCACGCTGTTGGCCGAGACCCGCCGTGCCACGCCGTCGATGGTCACCGTGAACGTCGGCGCGTGCCAGGTCGCGATCGCCAGCACGCCCGAGAGCCGGTAGAGCAGCAGCGCGGGCATCCGGCGATATCGGTTGATGATCTGGTTGGCGCGTGAGTCCACGCCGGCATAGACGTTCCCCGGCACGATCACGCCGTCGACCTCCAGGACGTCGATGATCCTGGTGGGGCCGTCCAGGAGGAGCCGCGCCAATCCGGGGAGCGCGGCGTGACCCGGCAGGTCGGCGGGGAGGCCGAGGGCGCGGGCGAGGTCGTTACCCCGACCGGCGGGCAGGATCGCCATCGTCCCGCCGCCCGGGACCACCCCGGTGGCCACGTCCCTGACCAGCCCGTCGCCGCCGACGGCGACCACGACGTCGCCGCGCCCGGCCGCCTCGGCGGCGAGTTCGATCGCGTGCGTCCGGCTCCGCGTCTCCTCGGTGGTGACGCTCACGCCCGCTTCGGTGAGCAGCGCCGCCACCGGCTCCCAGAGCGTACGGCTCGCGCGCCGCCCGGAGATGGGGTTGAGCAGGGCGGTGAAGGAACGCATGGTCAACCTCCAGGTGGGGGGAGCAGCACCCCGGGGTTGAGGATCCCGGCGGGATCCAGCGCCTGCTTCACCGCGCGCAGCGCCGCCACCGCCAGCGGGCCGATCTCCTCCGCATAGGCGGCCCGATGGTCGGTCCCGACACCGTGGTGGTGGGTGATGGCCGCCCCGCAGGAGCGGATCGCCCGGTTCGCGGCGGTCTTGGCGGCCGCCCACTGGGCGAGGGGATCGGCCGCCTGGGCGCAGACCACGGTGAAGTACAGCGAAGCGCCGGTCTCGTAGACGTGCGATATGTGACAGAGCACCACCGGCGGCGTCCCCCGGCCGGTCAGCTCGGTGGTCAGCGCCTCGCTCACGGCGGCACGCAGCCGGTGCAGGCCGGACCAGAACGTCGCCGTCTCCAGCGTCTCCACCAGGCCGCCCGCCGCGAGGATCGGGTCGCGCAGGTACGGCGCGCGGAAGCGGCCCTCGCGCCAGGACTCGCCGGGCCCCGGCCCGAGGGCCGTGCCGCCCGCGGCCAGGAGCGCCTCGGTGGCGGCGGCGCGCCGGGCCGCCACCTCGGCGGCGCCGCCTTCGTACCCCGTGATCGCCAGGCAGCCGCCGGGGCCGTCGCCGAACCCGGCGGCAGCGGGGTCGGCGAGGTTGATCGCGGTCTCGAGCTCGTCGGAAAGCCGCAGCACGGTCGGCAGCGGACCATCCTGAGCGAGTTGGCGCAGCGCGTCCGCGCCCGCCTCGAACGACGGGAACCGCCACCCCTCGAAGACCCGCTCGGCCGGCACGGGCCGTACGCGGACCCGGACCGAGGTGATGACGCCGAGCACGCCCTCCGAGCCCAGGACGAGCTGGCGCAGATCGGGACCCGCGGCGGACTTCGGCGCGGTGCCGAGCTCGACGGTGCCTCGCGGGGTCGCCAGCACGAGACCGACCACCATCTCGTCGAAGCGGCCGTATCCGGCGGAGGACTGCCCGGCCGACCGGGCCGCCGCGTAACCGCCGATGCTCGCGCCCTCGTACGACTGCGGGAAGTGGCCGAGGGTGAGGCCGTGCTCGCGCAGCAGCCGCTCGGCCTCGGGCCCCCGCAGACCGGCCTGCAGCACGGCGGTACGGGAGACGGGGTCGACCTCCACGAGCGCGTCCAGGCGGCGCAGGTCGAGCGTGACGACTCCGGCGAATCCGGCCCGAGCCGGGGCGAGGCCGCCGACCACGGAGGTGCCACCCGAGTAGGGCACGACCGCGATCCGGTGCTCGGCGCAGACGCGCAGCACCGCGACCACCTCGTCGTGTGAGCCGGGGAACACCACGGCGTCCGGCGCGTCGGCCGCGTCGCCGCCCCGCAGCCGGAGCAGATCGGGAGTGGACCAGCCACGGGTGTGCGCGAGACGGGCGTCATGACCGGAGTCGACGTGCTCGGCGCCGACCAGCGACTCCAGCGCGGCGCGTGCGGAGTCGGGGAGCGCGACCGGCGGCAGCGGCACGGATGCGGGTTCGGCGGCGGGCCGGGCGGGGGCGGTCACCCCCAGGGCGGACAGCGCCGCGAGGATCGCGGGGGACAGGCCGCCGTGGTGCGCGGGGTCCCCCCACAGGTACGGATGGAAGCCGACGACGGGCAACTCGGTTTCAGGCACTGAAGGTCCGCAACTTTCACCGGGAAAGGTCGCGGTCGAGCTTAGACGTCGCGGTCGAGCTTGAACATGGCCGGACCACGGAGTGTCCCTCTGGACAAGGTGTCACATAAGGGAGGTACTACCCTGGCCAACGTGACCGACGGCGCCAAGTCCACCTCCCTGAACGCGCGACGCCGTACGCGCGACCTCGATCACCTCAGCGGCGCGCCACGGGTCGACCTCCTGGTCATCGGGGGTGGTGTGACCGGGACGGGGGTCGCGTTGGACGCCGCGTCCCGAGGCATGTCCGTCGCCCTCGTCGAGAAGCACGACCTCGCCTTCGGCACGAGCCGGTGGAGTTCCAAGCTGGTCCACGGTGGGCTGCGCTATCTCGCCACCGGTCACGTGTCGGTCGCCTACGAGAGCGCGGTCGAGCGCGGCATCCTCATCGAACGCACCGCGCCGCATCTGATCCGGGCGCTGCCCAACATCTTCCCGCTCCTGCCGTCGTTCGGCGTCAAGGGCGCGGCGATGATCCGCGCCGGACATCTGGCCGGAGACCTCCTGCGCGCCGCCGCCGGCACCTCGCCGCACACGCTGCCGCGTTCGCGCCGCCTGTCGCGGGCCGAGGTCCGCGCGTACGTGCCCACCGTCCGGGAGGCCGGACTGCGGGGCGGTCTGGTCTTCTGGGACGGCCAGCTCGTCGACGACGTACGCCTCGTGGTCGCGCTGGCCAGGACCGCCGCCCGGCACGGCGCCCGGGTGCTCACCCGGTGCTCGGCCGTCGAGGCGACCGGCCGGGGCGCGGTGCTGCGTGACGAGCTGACCGGCGCGACGTTCGAGCTGGACGCCGAGATGGTCGTCAACGCGACCGGGGTGTGGGCGGGCACATTGACCGCCGGTGTCGCCATGCGGCCCAGCCGGGGCACCCACCTGGTCCTCGCCCAGCAGTCCTTCGGCGGGTCCACCGGGTTGACGGGGGCGCTCACGGTGCCCGTGCCGGGTGAGACGAGCCGGTTCGTGTTCGCGCTCCCGGCCGCGGGCGGCCGGGTCTATGTCGGTCTCACCGACGAGGAGGTCGCCGGCGAGATCCCCGACGTGCCGGCGGCGACCGAGGGAGAGATCGACTTCCTGCTGAACACCGTCAACGCGGCGCTGCGCGTCCCCCTCACCCGTGCGGACGTGCTGGGGACGTTCTCCGGACTCCGGCCGTTGATCGACAGCGGCGACTCGGGCGCCGGCGGGTCGCGTACGGCGGATCTCTCCCGCGACCACCTGGTGCTCACGGGCGCGGACGGCCTGGTCACCGTGGCCGGCGGCAAGCTCACCACATATCGGCGGATGGCGCAGGACGCGGTGGACACGGCGCTGGCGGTCGCCGGGGCGCGTTCCGGCCGGCGGCAGGTGCGGGCCGGGCCGGTGCGCACGCGGCGGCTGCCGCTGGTCGGCGCGGCGAGCCGGGCCGCGCTGGCCGCCGTCCAGGCGCCGCCCTCGATGGTCGGCAGGTACGGCACCGAGGCCGCCGGCGTGCTCGCCGAGATCGAGGGCGATCCGGCGCTGCTCGAACCGATCGCGCCGGGCATCGACACGACCATGGCCGACCTGCTGTTCGCCGTACGCCACGAGGGCGCGCTCGACGTCGACGACCTGCTCGACCGGCGTACCCGCATCGGTCTGAGCGCCGCCGACCGGGCCCGTGCCGTACCGGCGGCCGAGGAGGCGCTGGCCCGCGCCGCCGGCTGAGCCGTACCGAGATCGATTGAATGGACTGACGAGAAGGGAGCTGGGTCCGATGAGCGAGGTGGGAGGTCCGGTGGTGCTGGACGGCGGCGACCGCCGCTGTGTCCAACTGCTCATCGAGCTGCGCCGCCTGGTCGACGACCTGTCACCGGGCACCGTGGTGCACGTGATCGCCACCGACCCGGCCGCGCCGATCGACCTGCCCGCCTGGTGTCACCTGACCGGCCATGCCTACCTCGGTCCCGTTCCCGCCGGCGACCGCCCGGCGTATGCGGTGCGGGTGGAGGCCGGCGCCCGCGCCACGCGGGCCCAGGCCCCCTGGCACGTCGCCGACCGGTGAACGGTCATTGCGTCAGTACGGCTCGGGGCCTGTGGATAACGTCATCTCGGTGGTCGGCTCGCTGGAAGAATCGCTCCATGACCAACGGCCCCCCGTCCGCACTGCCATACACCCATGAGGTGCCGTGGAGCCTTCCCGGCGGTGGTCGCCCGTTACGAGTGATTTACGAGGAGCGAACCTGATGGGCAAGGCGAACCGGGAGCGGCGCAGGGCCAAGGAGAAGGAGCGCAAGCGCCGGCGGCAGGGTCCGAGCGGTCAGACCGGGGACGCCTGGGGGTTTCCCGGCTGGCAGCCCCAGCCCCAGCCTTCGGCCGAGGAGATCGTCGCCGGATTGCTGTCCGCCGCGCTGGACGCTCGGCTTGACGGGGACGACGGGCAGTTCTCGCGGTATGCGGCGGCACTGGCCGAAACCCCGGCCGAGCTGCGACCGGCCGTCGACCGGATGCTGCTCGGCGTGCTGAACCAGAACGTGACGTTCGCCTGGCGCAACGGCTGGCAACCCACCGATGTGATCAGACTTGTGGGGCGGGAGCTCGGAGCTCGGCACGTGCGTCTGGCGACCGACGCCATCGCCTCGGAGATGTGCGCCTATGCTCCGGCGACCGTGGACGAGCGCTGGCTGGACCAGTTGGCCGCGTTGGACGCGAAGGTCTGGTGGCAGCGAGACGACGAATACCTGCGCGAGGACGGAGACCGCCTGGGGATGGTCACCTGCGCCCTGCAGGTCATCTCCCTGCTGGCCGGCCTGCCCCGGCTGGAGCGGCTGTGCCCGCTGCCCGGCACGGCCCGCCGTACGGCCAGGCCCGCGGGCCGCGCGGTCGATGAGCGGATGCTGGCCCGGGTGCGGGCACTGCTGGCGAAGGCCGAGTCGACCGAGTTCGAGGCCGAGGCTGAGACGTTCACGGCCGCCGCCCAGTCGTTGATGAGCAGGTACAGCATCGACGCCGCGCTGCTCGCCGCCGAAACGGAGGACCGGTCGGCGGCCGACGGGCCGGAGGGACGCCGGTTGGGGATCGACGCGCCCTACGAGGCGCCCAAGGCGGTGCTGCTGGACGTGATCGCCAAGGCCAACCACTGCCGGTCGGTCTGGAGCAGGCGCCTCGGGTTCGCGACGGTGCTGGGCTTCCCGGCCGACCTCGCCGCGGTGGAGGTGCTGTTCACCTCCCTGCTGGTGCAGGCCACCACGGCGATGCGGCTGGCCGGCTCCCACCGGGACGTCCTGGGCAGGTCCAGGACACGCTCGTTTCGGCAGTCGTTCCTGGCCGCTTACGCGCAGAGGATCGGGGAACGGCTCAGCGAGGTCGCCGGAGAGGCGGTGCAGCAGGCGGCGGCCGAGACCGGCAAGGATCTGCTGCCGGTGCTGGCGGCCAGGGACCGGGTGGTCGAGGAGAAGGTCGAGAAGATGTTCCCCGATCTGAACATGGTCGGCGCGGGTTCGATCAACAACCGCGAGGGCTGGCTCTCCGGCCGGGCCGCCGCCGATCAGGCCGTCCTGGACGTACGAACAAAGATCGCGGAAGCGACCTCCTGAACCGGGACGCCCCGCTCAGACCCAAAGGGATAGAGCCCAGCACAGGCAGCCGAAGGCGGCGACGGAGGTGAGCGTTCGGGCGAGGTTCCAGCGCACCCAGCGCATCTCGAAACCCCGGCGGACCAGGGCCGGGTCGGCGAGCTGGCCGGGATCGCCGGCGGCGTCGAGCCGGTTGTTGAGCGGGATGTTCACCGCGAAGGTGATGACCAGCGTCAGCACGTGGAGCACCAGCCCCGCCACGATCAGCGGCATGACCGGGCCGCCGTCGAGGTTCAGCACCAGGGCGACAGCGGTGAGCAGCGGCCCGCCGACGAAGCCGAGGGCGAACCAGCCGTTCTGGATCGCCGCGTTGATCCGCCGCATCACCTCGATGAAGGCCCGGTCGTCGACCCGGCGCAGCGCGAGCATGACCGAGCAGGAGTACGCGTAGAACAGCCCCGCGATCAGGCCCGTCGCTACCGTCGCGAGCACCAGCACAAGACCCGCCATCGATGACATCCGTCCTCCGGCTGTTCGAATCGCCCGTCAAGACATGATCACCGATAACGCGATATTACTCAAGCTCGATCAATTGCGGGTGTCGGCCTGCCGTACCGGACGGATGGCGGACAGGTAGCCCAGGATCAGCTCGGCCGGGTCACGGGCGACGCCGTCGAGCTCGCGGGTGAGCAGGCCGGCGTCGGACTCGCCGAGTTCGAGGAGTGGGCGGCGCAGGCGGATCGACCAGGCGTTCTTGTCGGGAAAGGCGGCCAGCCGCGGCACGAGCGGGGCCAGTTCGACCCCGGTGAGGTACGGCGTGAGCGCGCGCAGCCCGATGTCGCAGCCGCGGGTGAAGTCACGGCCCGCGATGGTGACCGGCCGGTCGTACGGGACGACCGGCGAGGTGACGGTCGCCAGGCCGATCACGCGGGTGCGGTCCCGGGTGGGGTTGTGCCAGCAGCCCCGGGTGGTGAGGACGAACAGCTCGTCCCCGACCTTGAGCCGGTTCACCTCGCTCCGGCTGGTGGGCGGGAACGCCATCCGCGACTCCCGCAGCACCCACGCGACGGCCTCACGCTCACCGAGGATCAGCAGGTACGCACTCACGATCGGCACGTTATCGGATGCCGCACCGCATATCGCATCTTCACGACGGGATGGGCCGCAGATCCCAGAGAAGGCGGCAGGGAAAGATCGTCGCGGCCGGAAATAAGCCAGTCGTCGGCGGTTACGGTGGCACTGGTTGATGACGACTGGCGGGGAGGGCGATGGACGAGCGGCGGCTGGTGAAGATCTCGAAGTATCTCGCCAAGCATCTGCGGCATGAGCCCGGGCGCATCGGCATCGAGTTGGACGCGCACGGCTGGGTGAGGGTCGACGTGCTGCTCGCGGCGGCGGCCTCCCACGGGTTTCCGATCTCCCGGCCGGAACTGGAGCAGGGGGGTGCCATCATGTCCACCTGTCCCCGGATCGGGGGCCGCCACCAGGGTGGGAGCGCGCAGGGGAAAGCCGGTCGTGCTTGTCGTGGACGCCGGTGCGATGCACGCGGCCAGGTACGAGTTCCGCCTCAGCGCCAACGGCGTCTGGCTGGTGGACCACGTCCCCGCGGACTTCATCCGCTTCCCCGGTTAACTCCTGAGGAACACCTCATCGAGATGCCATTCGAGGGCCTCACGATCAGGCCGGTCGCGTGGTCGGTCCGGAACGTTGATCTCCTGTCCGGCCCGGCGGTAGAACTCCTCGCCGTTGCCGAACTCCTCGCGCAGCCGCGGGCTGACCACCAACCGATGCCTGGGATCGACGGCCAGGTAGCCGCGGTCGAATAACGTGTGCACATCCGAGCGGAGCAGCAGCCCGTTGTCCAGACGGTGCTCGCCGCCATCCGCGACCGGGCGGATGTGGGCCGCCTGCAGCACCGGCCGGATCCGGTCGCCCGTGATCGCGCAGCGCCGCTCGTAGGCGTGCAGGACCACGGCCTGGAACGCCTGCTGGCCGAGCCTGCGCGGGGCCAGGCGCGGGTCGCCGAAGACGGGCCCGTCGCGGTGCCACGGCTCGGACAGGTCGAGTTCCACGCCGATTCCGATCCGGCCGAGCAGATCGTGGAAGTAGCCGGCGGCCGGGTGACTGGCCAGGTCGTAGCTCTTGCCCTGCACGATGTTGGGCGCGAAGTCCGGCGGCGGCCCGGCGATTCGGTCGTCCGGAAAGAAGAAGACATCACGGATGATGACGCAGCCGATGACCGGGTCCTCGCCGAGAGCCATTGGCTGCGTGCGGTACTTTCCCACCCGTTGCCGCATTTCGACCAGGCTTGCGGCGCCGTTGCCCTGGCCGAAGAGCTCCCACGCCTCAGACACGGGGAGAGGCGCGAAGCCGCTGAAGAAGCCGCCGCCGACCACGCGGTTGTGCGGATGATGGGTCTTGAAGAAGAACGGCTCGCCGTGGTCGATCGCCCGAAACTCCCGGCCGCTCGATGGCCGCCAGAAGTTCACCTCGGTGAGATCCGGGCGCGCGGCCAGAAATCGGTACCAACCTGCGTCAGTCACCCCGACGTATGCCTTCACACCGGCAATTGTGCCCACACATGATCAATCTCGCCAGAGGTTCGTACATAGGAGCGGAGGACTCCTGGGTGGCAGAGTGTGATGTCGCCTCCTCGGGCGGACAAATCGCCTGGTTGGGGGGTCTTCTGAGCTACGCGCGCTCACCGAGAGCGAGCGGCCACAAGCTCGGCATCGTGCCGGGTGATGTTCGCCGCCAGCTCCGCTACGGCGGCGAGCAGCTCAGTCGGGGGCAGGGTCAGGTCGAGGGCATGCCGGCTGATCTCGATACCGGCCCGGCGCACCACGTGCCGGTACGGCTCGGCGTCGCCCTTGGCGTACACGAGATGGCCGCATGAGAGGCCGAGCACGGTGCAGTAGGCGAGCATTTGGTAGAGATCGCCGTTGTGTCCGTCCGGGCCGGCAGAAATCTTGTACTTGGCGTCCACCACGGCGGCGGGCTGTTCGATCCCGCCGGGTCCGACCGCATAGCGGACCAGATCGGGCCGCAGCGCCACCCGCCGATCCTCGTCGAGGTGGTGGAGCCGGTCCTGCGGGCTGCTCCGCCCGCCGTACGGCTGGAAGGCCTCCGACAGCGCCACGGTGACGAAGTCCTCGAAGACCCGCCACATCTCGAAGAGCAGGCCGTCCACCCGCACCGCCGTGCCGTCGTCCAGTTCGTACGAGCGCCCGCGCAGCACGAGCTCGGCGAGCCGCAGCGCCGTGTGGTAGCGGATGTTCAGCCGGTTCGCGTGCCATGTCGGGAGCGGCGCTCCGCGCACCAGGGGCGAGACGCCCGCGAGACGCGCCAGCACGTGCCGCAGCGTCTTCCGGGTGGGTTCGGCGAGGCCTGGCAGGCACAGCAGCCGGGTCGTGGCCGCCAGGAGCAGCCGGTTCTCCGCGATGTCCACGGTGAACTCGTCATAGCGGACCTCCATCGGCAACGGCAGGCCGTACCTGCGCCTGATCTGTTCGGCCTCCCGGATCCGCCCCCGGACCACCTGGGCCGACTCCTCGATCTCGCGGTACCCCTGCAGCATGCCCCGGTCCAGTGCGCGTCGGGCGCCCCGAGCGAAGGCATGCGCGAGCGCGGGCAGCAGGTCCCGATGTTCACCGGCGTGGACCTCCTCCTGCCGCCAGCCCCGCAGGGACCGGCTGTAGCCGAGGAGGAAGAGCAGCCGGTCGATCGGCGTCTTCGGCCTGATGCTGACCTGGACGCCGCCGATCGCCGCGGCCCCTACGTAGCCGTTGTCGCGGATCCACCACAGCCCGGCGCGCGGCCCGGGCGCCACCTGTACGGCCTTCGCCGCGGCAAGGGTGGCCGCCTGTTCGGCCGTGAGCGCGAACTCACGCGGCGGAGCGCCCTCGACAAGCGCGACGACGGGGACCGGGGATGTCATGAGAGCGTTCGCCGCAGCGTCTCCAGTCCGTACCGCTCGGCCACGTCGATGCCGTCGCCGTAGTGGTGCTCTTCGAGCAGCGGCAGGATCTGCGTGCGCCAGACCCGGTCGAACCCCTTCGCGTCGCGGTAGATCCCCGGGCGCATCAGGTACGACGGGCCGATCTTGAAGTCGCGGTCCTCGATCCGGGCGTTCAGCTCCTCAAGCAGGCGGGCCGCCTCGATGGGAAGCTCGCGGCTGACAAGCCAGCGGTGCAGGATGTCCGAGGTGGGTTTCTCCTCGGGGTGCAGTTCCACGAAGGCGAACCGTCGCCGCATCGCTGCGTCGACCAGGGCGATCGACCGGTCGGCCGTGTTCATGGTGCCGATGATGACCAGGTTCTCCGGCAGTGTGAACGGGGTGCCGGATTCGTCGGCCGAGGAGTACAGCAGGTCGATGGCCTTCTTCCGGTACTCCAACAGGAAGTACAGCTCGCCGAAGATCTTGGCGATGTTACCTCGGTTGATCTCGTCGATGATGAGGACGAACGGCTCCTCCGGGCGTTGCCGGGCGGCGTCCACCAGCCGCAGCAGCGGGCCGGGCAGCGGCTTGAACACCACCCCTCGCTCATCCGGCGTCTGGACCGGACGAAAGCCCTCGAAGAAGTCCTCGTAGGAGTACGCGGGGTGAAACTGAACAAGTTTCACGTTCTGTGGCTTGCCGCCCGCGAGGTGCTGGGCGAGATGCTGCGCGATGTACGTCTTGCCCGTCCCCGGCGGGCCGTACAGGATGAGCTGCGGCCGATCCCGGAGCAGGCAAACGCACTCCTGCAGCCACTCCTGGTCGACCAGCAGTTCGTCGGCCAGCTCCGGCATGACGTCCGGAAGCGTGAACTCCCTGGCCGGCGCCGGCTGCGGCCCGACGAGCCGCTCCAGGTCGTCGATGAACTCGGTGAGGTCGAGCACGTCGTGCTGGGTGGCCAGCTTGGCGGACATCTCGTCCGGTAGGTCGTCGAAGTCGAGCGGCGAGTCGCCGTTCAGCCAGCTGACCGGCCGCTGCAGGTTCGCCCGGTTCTCAACGCTGGCACGGAAGGCCGGCTCACCGCGGAGACGGCCGATATAGATCTTCCCGCCGTCGTTGCAGAGCACCAGGTCGCCGTCGCGCATCCGGGTGAGGAACGCGTAGAACTCGTTGGTCTTCTTCAGCTTCTCGTTGAACGACCCGTGGGCGTAGTCCTCTTCCACGGCCGCCCGGATGGCGTCCAGCGGCGAGCCGGGCGGCAGCTCCGGCAACTTCGACGCGGGCAGCGAGCAGAATCCCTCGGTGAGCCAGTCGCGCAGCAGGCTCCCGCCGTACATCCCGAGTCCACGCACCAGCCACGCCCTCCGGGTCCGACTGTCCGGGTTGTCAAGCATGAGCTGCCGTAGGTCCGCGCCTGAGATCCGGCGCGTCAACGAGGCCCGGCCGGTCACGAAGGACAGACCATCCTTTTCGAGGAGCCGATACCAGCGCTCCTGGAGTTCCTCGTCAGCGCGCACGGCGTCCGGCACACCACCGTCCCCGTCGAGCACCCGGTGCCATCCCTCGGGACGCTCACCCTGCAGCCACTGCACAAGGCGCATCTCGTCCAGGCCGGTCTCCACCGCGAGATCGCGCGCCGCCACCCAGCTTCCCTCCGGTACGGCTTCCAGCAGCTGCTTGGCCATCTCGAACCCGGTCCGATGCTGCTCCCAGTACTGATAGGCGGCGTGGGCGGCCGCCATGAACGGCGACACGTGGGGGTGCTCGCCGAGTGCGATTCGGCCGAGCGGGGTGAGCCGCCAGCGGCCCTGAGCCTTGACGACCCAGCCGGACTTGACCAGGCCGCCGCTCTTGTACCCGAGAGCGATCTCCGGCGTGTTGCTCGCGACGCCACCCGGTTTCCACTCCTCTTCCAGGCCTGGTAACCGATCCCTGACGAGCAGCCAGAGCTCGCGGGTCGGTACGCCCTCGGGACGCTCGGCCAGCACCTGGGCGGCGGTGAACAGCATCTTCCTCGTGAGTTCCGTCCGCGACGCCATCACCAGTGGATCGTTCCTTCCGGTCCCGAGGTCACCATCACGATCACCGTAGCGACTTCGCCGCCCTCGCATCCGTTGAACAGATGGCCGGCTCTGGCCACCGGCCTGGTGACTTGCCCGCAGCGTCGAGAACAGGGACGGATGGACTTCCACCGGGCTTTTGCCGCAAAGCTCCGCCAACTGCGCGATGACCGAGCATAAATGTAACCGGAGCCCGGGGAAACGTAACCAGAACCTGGCGAGGCGTAACTGGAATCCGAGGAAATGTAACCAGGACCGCAGCAAATGTAACTCGCCTGCGGTTACACTTGCTCGCGGTCGCCGCCTCGATGGAGATCAGCCGGTCGGCAGGGCTGGGCCCGGAAAGGCTTGCTCTTCTGGGGAGACGAAAGTGGCCCAGACCAGGTGCCTCAGCTCGTCGGATCCCTCGTAGCCGACGGCGTCGGCGAGGGTGGCGACGACGCGGCCAGACCCCGGCGGTGCTCAGCTGTCGTACGGCAACGCATACCGAAGAGGGGAGTCCCATTTCGGAGGCGCTCGGCCGATCATATGGTGGTGCTAGCATAGGCATATGGCTTTGAAGAGGACGACCGTCATGGTCGACGAAGAAGACCTCCGGCTCGTCAAGCTGGCGGCCGAGCGCGAAGGCAAGCCCGAGGCGGAGCTCATCCGGCGAGCGTTCCATCTCGTGGCGATGTCCACACGCAGCTGGGATGAGCCGTTCTTCGAGCGGTCCCTCGATTTCGGTGGACCGGTCCGCGAAGAAGAGATCCGCGAGGCGGTGGCCGAAACGGTCGCCGGGAAGCGCGGCGCCGCCGGCAACGCCGCGTGATCGTCATTGGGGACACCTCGGGTCTCATCGCCGCGCTCAATCGCAGCGATCCCGAACACGTCCAGGCCGGCATGGCACTCGACAGGGCCGGGCTGCTCGTCATCTCCCCGTTGACCGTCACCGAAGTCCACCAGGTGACGACCATCCGGGCCGGTCGGCGCGCCGCAGATCTGGCCGTCGACATGCTCATGGAGCGATGCGGGCAGACTCGCGCCGTGCTCGCCGAGGTCACCCCCGAGACCGTGCAGCGAGCTCTTCGACTCCGTGTCCGATATCAGGAACTGAACCTCGACCTCGTCGATGTGGTCAACGCGGTCCTCGCGGCGCTGTATGAAACCGACTGTCTGCTCACCCTGGATCGCCGTGACTTCCGTGCCGTACGCCCTCTGACCCGGCACAAGGCGTTCCGGTTATTGCCAGACGACCTCTGACCGCGCATAGCCGGCCCGGGAGCGGGGTCGGTGGGGTTGCAGATAGTGGGCCTGCTGGGCGACATGTCGCCGAACGGCGTTCCACGGATCAGCGGCTCCTGACCAGGGCAGGGGTCTCCGGAAGCGACTCGGGGCCGATGTTCAATTCCGAGATCAATCTTTCCGCGACATCGAGCAGTTCGCGAAGGTTTGAGACCACATGTACGCCGGGCTTTTTCGCGTAGTCACGAGCCCAGTTGTGCTCAAGTAGTTGATCGGGCATCACCACAGGCCGCCCATGCTCCAGTGCCAGCCTCGCCTGGATCCGTGCCCCGCTCTTCCAGAGAGCCTCCACGACGACCGTGGCCGCGGCGTAGCCGCTCATCACAGCGTTTCTCATCGGGAAGTTACGCTGGTGGGGCGGTGAGTCCGGCCAGAACTGGCTGATCACCAAGCCCTCGCGGGTGTCGATCCCCTTGGCGAGCCCACTCACTACGAGTCCCCGTAGGGGTGATGAGGGCCGGGGCCTTGTCACAGGTCGGGGTCGGTGACCTCGATTGTGAACAGGTGGTTGTCCAGCGATCGTGACGCCTCGTTCCACCGGCCGGCGTCGAACGTCAGGATCGGGCAGATCGAGACGTCGGCGATCGCAGCGGTGTGCGCCTCGCAAACGTCCAGGCCGGTGGCGACGGCCACCAGGGCGAGGTTCTCGGCCTGTTCTGCGTCCTTGAGAGCCGCGACCATGACGTGCTCCATCGCGGCCAGGCCGTGCATGGCGTCGGCGGCTTCCTCGTTACGTGCTTCGATGAGCGTCGCAGTGATCGCCAGGGCGGACACGACCATGGGTTGCCCGTCGGCGTCGTAACCCTGGATGAGACCGATGGTGCCGACCTCGCCGCGGGCCAGTTCATGCAGGACGGTGGTGTCGAGGATGAGGGGTGTCGGGGTGTGGTCGCTCACGCGCTGTCGCGCTCCTGCTCGAATCGGCGGAGCTGTTCGTCGATGTGGGCGCGCATCCTGGTGATTCGGGTGTTGCAGGCGGGGTCGGCGGCGGCTTCGGCCGCTTTGGCGCTCCACCAGCGGCGGGCGCGCCGGTCGCGCTGAATCCGCTCGGCGAGCGCGTCGTTGAGTACGGCGGAGACAGAAGGGGCTTTGCCGGTCTCGACGAGCCGTTCGGCATAGGCGGCCAGGTGAGGGTCGACAGTGATCGTGATCCGGGCTTTCTTCTCGCTCATACTGGAATCATACTGTGGAAGTTCTCGGCCGGTCAGGAGAACGGCGAGGGCCGTACCGGTACACGGCTAACGTGCCGTATGGGGGCCTCATGTCGTCCTCCGCACGCAACTTCTTGATCTCCACCAGCGCCTGCTCCGAGACCAGCCCCATCATTCCGGGTCCTCGAAGCCGAGGAGGGGGCGGAAGGCGGGAACGTCCAGCACCCGCCGCAGGTAGGCGAAGGAGAAGCCTCTGGGGACTTCGTCGAGGACGCCGATCGGCGTGATCAGGCCGTCTGGGGTTCGCCGCGTCACCAGCAGCCGGGACGCTGTCAGCGTGCTCCCCGCAGGCGCGGACACGGCCCGAGCCGAGCTAGGCACCTGGCAACCTCCTTCTGCTGGTGTCCACCAGTTCCACCGCGAACCTACGCGCCGCCTCCGACATCTCCGACGCGGACTCTCCGGATGCATAGGGGCGTCGATCTTGACCAGCTTCGTGCGGCGGAACTGGTAAGCGTCGCTTCCGCCGTACGACTCAATCAGTCGGCGAGAGCGGGCTTGGGGAGGCTCGCTGTTCTGGGGAAAGCAGTGTTGCCCAGACCAGGTGCCCGAGTTCGTCGGATCCCTCGTAGCCAATGGCGTCGGCGAGGGTGGCGACGACGGCCAGGCCCCGGCCGCGCTCGGCTGTCGTACTGCAAGGCACGCCGAATCGGGGGACGCCGCCCCAGCCGCAGTCGTACACCGCGACGCGGACGCTTTCCAGCGTGCGGGTGATCTCGACGATGAAGGTGCCGCCGGCCCCGCCGCTGCCGGTGTGCCGGATGGCGTTGCCCGAGAGCTCGGTGACGATCAGCTCGGCGTCGTCCCGGCACCAGGCGTCGGCCAGGAGGAACCGTACGAAATGGCGAGCGTGCGGGATCTGATCGGGCGCCCCCAGGAAGGTGCGCCGCCAGATCAACCGGCCGGGCGGCAGGTCGATCATCACTTGCACGTGCTCCGGAGGCACCTCGCCGGGGGCGGCGAGTGGGGAGCCCCGCTCTCGCTGCTGCGGCATGAACGGGACAGCGGGCTCCTCAACAAAGGTGTCGACGAGACCGGAGATTTTCGGCATCTCGGTGCGTGCTGCAGGTCGAGCTGCTGCTCTCCGCTGAGCTGCGGCATGGTCGGAGCGCCAGCCGGGAGACTCCCCTCGTGCCCCTTCAATGAGGGGATATGTGATTGCTTCATCACGCAGAGTTGACATGGGTGGGACGGTAGATCGGCCAGGCCGTACCTGGCCGAACCATAGGGGACGAACTTTCAGTTCGTGTCAGGCGACGATGCGGTGACGGTCGGCGAGCTGCCGTACCTCGGGGGCCCAGGAGGGCCGGGCCCGCTGGGTCAGGGAACGCACCATCTCCCGCAGCAGCCGCTTGTGATCCAGCTCCTCGGGGCATTCGCGCTCGATGCGTAGCAGATGGACCAGGGTGGCGGCGTCATCCCCCAGGTCCTCACATGCCCGGGCGATCTGCCCGAGATGAGTGACCCGGCGCTCGATGGAGGGTACACGGCTCACATCGATGTCGTCAGCGGCCCGAAGCGCCGCCTCGGGCCGCCGCATCTCGCACTCGATGCTGGCCATGTGGATGGCGACGTTCGTCGTACCGAACACCAGCCCGAAGTGATTGGCCTGCTCGTCGACCCGCTGCGCGAGTGACGATGCCGGCCCGCGTAGCAGTTCACGTGCCTGCTCATCGTCTCCGGAGCGGGCCAGCGCGATCACCGCCACCAGATGCAGACCCCCGAAGACCGATGCGTGCCGGTCATCGCCGTCGGCCAGGGCGGGCTCGAACATTTCCATGCCCCGTCGCGCGACGTCATAGGCCACGTCGTGCATGTCGTCCGACAGCATGGACTGGCCGAGATTCCAGTGCGCCCACGCGACCATCAGCGGGTCCTCGGTCTCCTCCGCGTACCGCATCGCCCGGTCGGCCGCCAGGTGGGCGAGGTCGATCCGGCCGAGATGCTTCAACACGCTGCGGCCCAGGATGTAGGTGTCCGCCGCCACCCGGCACGCCGATCGGCGCTCCTCCGGCCGACCGTCTGTGTCCAGTACAAGCCGTTCCGCATCGCTGATCAGTTGCGGGAGAGTGCGCATCAGGATGGAGTACTTGTTGGGCGAGGTGAACCAGGCGCCCCGGGCCGCGGTGACACGCTCGGTCAACTGCTCGGCGTCGGACGGCTCGATGTCGGGTGCGAGGGTCTTGTAGGTGAACAGTGCCCGTTCGAGGTCGCAGATCTGCGGGCGGCCAGTCTCGTGTGAATCGCGGGGATTCTCACCGAGAAGCACAGCAGAGCGCACGCCCAGCACCTTGGCGATCTCGCGAAGCAGGGGCAGCGAAGGAGTGCGCTTACCCTGCTCTATGAGCTCGATGTGGCGAGTGGTGCATCCCGCCTGGGTCGCGAGGCCGGTGGTGCTCATGCCGCGTCGCTCGCGCTGAAGCCTGATCATCTGCCCTGTGCTGATCTCGCTCATCGGCGTCGACCTTTCGGTAGCACTCGACGCCATCAGGCTATGACGCGATCTCCTCCTTGGCGAGGGCTTGACCGTACGCCTGTTGGCGAACGGCGTTCGACACGCTCGGCCGAGGAAACCGGGATTCACCTGCGGCGTGAGGGTGGATAACTTAAAGTTCCAGTCTGGTTGCACTATGTTATCTATCTTGAGTGACATGCGAGCTTCCGCATTTACTGCCAGGAGGAGTGCCTGTGTTTGACGATGATGACGACGTCCCCGCGATGAAGGCGCGTTTCGAGGCCGCCGCGCTTGCCCTCGCAAAACGTGTGGATCCAGGTCGGATGAGGGAGCTTGCGGAGCGTATCGAGCGGACCGGAACGTTCTCCTGGATGGTGGAAGCCGTGCCGCCTGAGCACGAGGAAGCCGCGAGGGCGGTGCTTGATATCGTCTTCGATCTCGAAGACTTCAGCACGCAGACCGCTGGCGCCTACCTTCGTGGCATCGCCGCCGGCTTCGAACATCACCAGGCCTGCTGTCGCTGACCGTCACCACGACCACCCGGTTTCATCTAGGGATGGGGCGGCCCCCCGGAGTTCCCGGTCATCACCGACCCCGTTGAGGCGGGCGGGGACCTCGAACTGGCCGTGCTGTCGGTCATCCACCACGGCGACACGCCGCAGGGTCCCGACATCGTCAGTGCCCTGCTCACCGCACTACACAATCTCGACCACGACCAGGCGGGTATGTACGCTGACATGGTGCGTGCGGCGCTGCCCCGAGAGGTCTGGGATCAATTGGAGAAGCAGTTGAAGACCGAAACCTACGAATACCTCAGCGACTGGGCTCGCGACAACATCGCCAAAGGCAAGGCCGAAGGACAGGCCGAGGGTAAGGCTGAGGCGATCCTGGCGGTTCTGTCCGCTCGCGGCATTCAGGTGCCTGACAGCTTCCCAGACAAGATCAGGAAGTGTCACGACCTCGATCGGCTCGACGCCTGGATTCGGGCCGCCGCGACCGCTGAGTCCGCAGAAGCCCTGCTGACCGACGACCTCTGATTCCAGGCCGACCTGCCGGATTGCCCGATGAGCAACGTCCGTGGTGATCCGGCGTCTGCCTGCTGGAGTCGGGGATCCACTATTGGGTGGGGAGCAGGGTACGGCTCCGGGCGTCGATGGTGGCGCTCACGGCCTTGAGGATGTCGGGGGTGCCACTCAGCAGTTCCGCGCACTCGGGCCATGCCTCGTGAACCCGCGCCACCAGGTCCGCGACGACGTCACCCAGCCCGGCCTCGGTGGCGCCAAGCCGTCGCTCTAGCCGTTCGAAAGTCCACACCGTGATCTGGTCGAACCGCTTGGTTCCGGCGAACTTCAAGCCGAGCGTTTCGCCGTCGCCCATGTAGACGCCGGTGGAGACCAGGTCGTAGGCGGGCGACAGGGCGGGCACCCGCGGATCGCGGTAGATCAGCGACCAGTTCTTCAGGTGCGCGTCGCCGTTGGAGATGAGCACGTTGAAGGCGAGTCGCCGGGCGAACTCCCGGAGCGAGGCCACGTCGCGGCGGCGGTAGACGAGCGCTGCCACCGTCTCGTAGTTCCCGAGGTACTTCTCGTTCGGGTAGACGCCACGCGCCTGCGCGAGGTCCTCGATGTGGATCGCGCCGCGTCGATCGTCGCGGTCGAATCGCCGTACGGCATAAGCCCATTCTTCGCTTCCGGGTCACACGCCGGAGGGTAGGGTGTCCAACTCCTCTCGCTGGTAGAGCCGGACCTCCGGCACCTCGATCCCGGCGAGCATGGAGAACTTGAGCGCCCATGCCGGCCAGGGAGAAACGCAGCTCCGGATGGCCGCCACGATCGGGCCGCTCCACGGGAGGCTCGGCCCCCGGGTCAGGTTGCAGGCCGTCCCCATTGTCCTTTAGGCCATCGCGGTCAGCACATCGCGACGGCCGGTAGGTTCAGCGGGCGTGGCCGGTGAGCAGGCGGTGCCACCAGTCGTACGCCTCCGGACGCCGCCAGCCGCCTGTGAACGAGACGGTGGGTACGCCGAGGCGGGGCAGGGTGGTACGGCGGATGCGGTAGAGCCTGCTGTAGGCGAGCAGTTCGAAACAGGTCGACTGACACAGGCAGCTGTACGCCACCACCTGGCCGTGACCAGGGGGACTCGTAAACCAGAGCAGGTCGATACGGCCCGGGACGGGTGCTGCCGGATGCAGGAAGAGGCCCGGGCACAGGCCCAGATCGTCGTCTTCCTCCGCCACCCGTGGCGGTTGCGTCAATCGATCGACCGCGGCCTTCGTCAGGCGGTCGTGGCCCAGTCCTCACCGTGGAAGGGCAGATAACCCTCCGGCGTGCAGCCCTCGAGTTGCACCCTGAGCCGAAGATTAGGCGGGGTATCCGCGCCGTTAACCTGCGCGACCCGAATCGTCATTTCGCCTGTCTCGCGGACCCGGTGCACGTAGTCGAGGAGCAGATCCGGGATCCATCCAAGTTCCTCAGCGTTACGGGTCACCAGCAGTGCGCGGGGATTGACCGGATTTTGTAGGTCATCGCGCAGAGCGAGCTGCTCGCCCTTTCGCAGGGTGGCAACGCGCGGCTCGGCTCCGGCCCGGTGGCGTAGCCCGTGCACGAAGAAACTCGCTGAGGTTCGACCTGAAGCATCTACCTCGGGTTCGGCGACCAGTGTGATCGCATCTCCGGCACGGCGGCCCTCTGACCTGCCCAAGACGACCATCGGCGAGGCGCCCTCAGACAGGCCCAACACGGTGAGATACCACTGATAGTCGGTCCGACGAGGATCCATCAGACGCTGACTGAACAGCGGGAACAGTTCAGTTGAGACATAGCGACGTTCTAGGTCCTCGAAGCCGAGGAGAGGGCGGAAGGCGGGAACGTCCAGCACCTGCCGCAGGTAGGCGAAGGAGTAACCGCCGGTGAGCTGGTCGAGGACACCGATCGGCGTGATCAGGCCGTCTGGGGTTCGCCGCGCCACCAGCAGTCGGGGCGCCGTCAGCGTGCTCCCTGTAGGCGCGGACACGGCCCGAGTCGAGCTAGGCATCTAGCAACCTCCTCCTGTTGGTGTCCACCAGTTCCACCGCGAACGTACGCGCCGCCTCCGACATTTCCGGGATGGACTCGGCCAGGGCGACCATCTGATCCTTGTTGTAGCTGCTCAGCTGGTCAAGCCAGTATTGGCGAGCGTCCGCGCGGAGGAGGCTCAACCCCTGTACGGCGAAGTCGACCAAGCTGAGTCGGCGGCAGCCCTCGAACCGGTGTGCGGTCCCCTTCTTCAGGAAGGCTTCCCACTCTCTCTGATGATTCATCCTACGGATGCGTTCCTGGTCAGTGAGGCTGAAGCCGAGGCTCGTCGCATGATCGAAGGACGGGGACAGCTGTTGATCTTTTTTGGTTGGCCCACGAAGCACTGCCCAGTTCGCCGGATGCCGGTCACGGTTGGCGATCAGCGCGTCGAGTACCAGGTAGCCGACGAAGACATCGAACGCGGTCATGTCCGAGGGGCCGGCGAATCCTCCTGGTTGGTCGTAATCATGGAGGACGATGCGGATGTTGGTCAGGGTGTGCCCTTGGTGCTTCTTATCCATCGGATCGTGCCGACCGAGCAGATGAGTAAGCAGCACCCAACCTGGCTGCAACTCCCAGTCACTCGGCGTGACATCGTAGGAGAGGCAACCACGCTGGCCGTTCCGAACAGCGAGGTCGATCCTGGCGGCGGGTGTGCCTATCTGGCCCGCCAACTCAGACGCGAGCTTCTCCGGCCAGTGGTCTGCCTGCTCCGCGTTGTCATGCCGCAGGTTGGGCTTGAACAAGGCGCGTCTGCCGGTCTTCGGCTCAGTCAGCCAGACCTTCTCCTCCGATCCTCCGGCCTCGAAAAGCTCCACAAGCCAGTCCGTGGCATCAACCACGGCAAAGCACTCCGCCACCCGAACACGGTATCCAATCGACTGTCAGTGGGTAATGAAGTTGCCACTCAAAGCGACCGAGCGAACGGGTACCCAGATCATCTCGTGGGATGGCGGGGGCCGTGGCCGGGGGGTGGGTCGAGCGGCGTCTGGTACGGCTTACGCCCCTCGACGGCATCCTGCATCGCGTCGTAGATCTCCAGGATCGCCTTCTTGGTCTCCGCGAACAGGCCGGGCGTCACGTTCTGGAAGGCCCGGAAGGTGTCCATGATGTAGTCGACATCATCGCGGGACACGCCATAGAGGTGGAAGTAGGCAGCGTCCAACTCGGCCCGTATAGGTATTCCAGCATTACGTAGTTGGTCAGCAGGATGTCCGGCTTCTGGGCGAGGATACGAGTGCGCCTCTCCTCGCTCTCCTGACCCGTGTACCGGGCGAAGCTGACCGGACGTGCGTCCCGGGGAAGTCCCCACTCGAGAAATCGCTCCAGCTCGTGAAGCTGGCTGTTGGCCAGCGCGTTCATCGGGTAGACCACGAACGCCTTGACCCGGCCGGGCTCGGGGCCGCGCAGGATGGAGTCGACGATCGGCACCATAGGCACTGGCGAAGAAGTACACCGACACGGCGATGGGAGTGGGCACCATGCACCGGATGAAGGGCATGGAGTTCCGTTGCGTCGCGTCATCGGGGTCGGCGAGCACGCGGTGCCCCCGGCCTCAGCGATCACACCGGCGGTCGTGGATCTGATCGCGCACCACCAGGACCTGCAGCGGGAGCGCTGCCTGCTGTTCGTCGCCGCCACCCGTGCCCGCGAAGAGCTCACGATCTCCTGGCACGGTGCTCCCAGCGTGTTTCTGCCCGCCTGACGCTGCCATCACAGCCCGGGCGTGCTTTTTGCCGACATGCGGGTAGGGGGTGGTTCTGCGGGGTGGTCCGAGTAGTCGAGGAGTTGGCCGTGCTGACGGTGACGGAGAACGCCGTGGAGGCGATTCGCGATCTGATGGTGGGGGAGTCCCTGCCCGAGTGGGCCGGGCTGCGTATCGCGGCGAAGCGGGACGAAACGAACGCGCTCGAATTCTCCCTGGTGAGCACGGCCTCGTCAGGAGACGAGGTCGTCGAGAAGGCGGATGTCCGGGTTTTCGTGGAACCGGAGGCGGTGGCGATCGTCGGGGACAAGGTCCTCGACGCGAAGCCTGACGCCGCAGGGCGGCGGACCTTCCGGCTGGTCGGGCAGCAAGGGCCGCGGGAATAATCCGCGTCACCGCGGGGGCGGCCCCTCAGGAGGCGTTCCTTCGGGGCCGCCTTTTCGGTCACCGCTGCCAGGCCGGCTCCGATTGCCGGTCGTAGTGCTCGAAGGCCGTGGCGAGCCCCTGGCACACCTCGGTCGCGGTCTCGAACAGCGCCTGCGCCTTCGGCTCGTCGATCTTCAGGACGTCCTCCCGGGCATGATCGGCCACCTCGGTCAGCATGTCGTGCAGCCGGGCCGTGCGGCGGCGCGGGTCGTTCTCCGGGTACGGCGCATGCTCGGTCATGGCGATCTCTCCCTGGACCTCTCCTCGGACGGACGATGCCGAAGGCGTCAGGCGGTGCTCAACTGTGTTCAGCCGCGGTTCGTCTGGCTGGTCCTGCTCATACGGCGGTTTCCGCCGCCGCCGTCTGGATGTTCTCGACAGCCTGCTCCGGGCTGATCTCCGCGGCCTCGGCCGCGAGTCGCAGATCCTGCCGGGTGATGTTGGCCGGGTTGCCGTGGTCGTTGTCGGGCTCACCGCAGCCGCAGCTCAGGCACATCCTCAATCGCTCCTTCCGGTCGACACGCATCCGATGTACCCGGCGTACGGCAGCGAAACGGCAACGCGAAAGGCAGGACCTCATTGGCCTCGCCGGGGTTCGCCGGGCCCGCCCGGTTCACGGCGTCCGGCGAGTCCACTGGTTTCGCCGGTTTCGTCGGATGGTGCGTCCTCGCTGCCAAGGGTCGTGTCGGCGAGCACCTGGCCCGTTGGCGGTTCGCCGACCGTTCCGCCGGGACCACCGCCGCCGGTGGTGCCGATCCCGCCGACCCGGCCGGCGATGTCGGCGTCCGCCTGCTCCTTCGAGCCCTTGCGGGTCGCCCGGATGCCGGGCGTGCGGTTCTTGAACCGGGGATCGTCCTGCGCGTTCGTCGCCAGTTCCTCGGCGAGTTCCTTCGGGCTCTTCTTCTCCTCACCCATGTCGCCGCCCCTACCCGGTGCCTGTCCCACCATGCCCGGGTCCGCCGCAGGATGGAATCCCCTCGCCGGGGAATGTGTGACGGCGGTGGAAGGGGGAGCGTCGCATGAGCAGCACCTCCGCGCCGGTGGCGCGTTTCGACTACGACAGAGTGGCGATCGTGACCGGCGCAGACTCGGGGATCGGCAAGGCGACCGCGGTGGCCCTCGCCGCCCAGGGGTTCGGCGTCGGCATCACCTATCACTGTGACGAGGACGGTGCGCGGGACACCGCCGCACAGGTGAGCGCCGCCGGGCGGCGCGCCGCCGTACGACGACACGACCTGACCGATCCGGTGACCGCCGCGGGAGTGATAGACGAACTCGCCGAGGAACTGGGCGGACTCGGGGTGCTGGTGAACAACGCGGGCACCGGTACGGCGGAGCCGCTGCTGGAGATCGACTACGACCGGTGGCGTTCCGTGCTCGCCGTCGACCTGGACGGCCCGTTCCTGTGTTCGCAACGGGCGGCCCGGAGGATGATCGAGCGCGGGGCGGGGGGACGGATCGTCAACGTGACCAGCGTCCACGAGGAGTATCCCCGGCTCGGGGCCGGGCCGTACTGCGCGGCAAAGGGCGGCCTGCGGCTGCTGAGCCGTACGTTCGCACTCGAACTGGCCAGGCACGGCATCACGGTCAACACGGTGGCGCCGGGGGAGATCGCCACCCCGATGACCGGCCAGGAGGACCGGCCGCCCAAGCCGGACAGCCGCCCGGGATATCCGCTGGGGCGCCCGGGCGACGCCCGCGAGGTGGCGGCGGTCATCGTCTTCCTCGCCGGTCCCGCCTCCTCCTACATCACCGGCGCGACGCTCCTGGTGGACGGCGGGCTCGTGATGATGGGTCCGCAGGCCGCCGGCGACATCGAACAGGACATCTGGTCCGCGGGCTGACACCTGCGGACGGAGACCGCAGCGTTCAACGCCACTTCAGCGTCGAGACTCCTCAGAGTTCCGCGATCCGGGGAAGCCGGAAGCCGACCACATGGTGACTCATCGATGTCATGATGTAGCTCTCCGTATCCGCTCTCTGGAGAGGGAACGGCGTGGGAATGTCAGGCGGCCATCGGGGGTACCGTGCCGATAGAGGAGATCAGGGGAGGAACGGTGGTCGCCATGGTCGAATCACCCACCCTCCTGGTCAGTGCGGTCCTGGCCGTGCTCAAGACGGCGCAGGAGATGGGCTTCGAGATTACGAAGGTGAAGCTCACCGAACTTCTCTACCTCGCAGATCTGAAGGCGGTCGAGGAAGGCCTCTCCCAGCTCAGCGGAGCGACTTGGCGGTGGGATCACCATGGGCCCTATGATCACGCGATCAGGCGCGCCGAGGAGTTCGTGGTGGAGAGCGAACTCGTGGAGCGCGATGACAGCACGGCCGTCGAACTCGGCTCCGGCGTGCTGCGAATGAACGTCGACATCGACGATCCGCTGGACGTGATCGGCATGATGCTCATCCGCGATGTCGTACGCATGCACGGTGCGAAGAGCGCGACGGCGCTCAAGGAATTGTCGTACGCGACTGCCCCCGTGATCGAAGCGCAGGTGGGGGGGGAACGCGGGGTTCTCCTCGACCTCAACCGGGCGCGACGCCGGAAACAAACCGCGGCGCTGATCCGGCGGGTCAAATCCAGACGGGCACGACGGCCGACGGAAGCCGGTGACCCGGGGGCAGGAGAAGCTCTGAAATCGGAGTTCTTGGAAGGTCGGGAGGCCCTGCAGCGGGCCAACTCGAGAGCACTCGGTGAGCAGTGAGGGGATCCATCCGCAAGGGCGGCGTGTACTACGTCTCTGACCGGTCGCTCACCTTGCCTCCCAACGACAAACGCAACTACCATCCGAAGCGGCCTGTGATCGTGTTAAGCAACGATGCCAATAACGAGCAGGCCGACTGGCCGTTTGTATACGTTGTGCCGACTTCCACGGCGACCACGCTGAGGACAGAGTACTGCGTCAAGATCGCTCAAGGTTTTGGCAATCTGCCCAGCAAGTGCTGGGCCCGTACGATCTGCGCGCAGCCTTTTCTCAAAGAGGAACTGGGAGACTACCTGGGGCAGCTCCCGCCCCAGGTTATGGGATTAATCGAGGAGAATCTGCTCGGCTACATCGGGCTTGTGGACTAGCGGTCGGGATGCGACGGCTTGGCAGTCCTTGAGCATGAGCGGTGATGGGGGGAGGCCGATCCCACTGCCGGCGTCTGCCTCGGCATCGTTGTGGCAGGCGCGAACGGCGATCCGGTCATCGAGGATGCGCTACGGCCCGTGAAGACCGGCCCCATGATGTCAGCTGTGCTGATCCGCTCCGTGCCGCTCAGGCGTGCACGAGCGGGGTCTCGACGAGGTGCTCGGCGAGGAACCACGCCTGGAGCTCCCCGGTGCGGATGACGTCGGAGACGAGCAGGTCGTTGGTCCCGTCATCGCCCTTCTCCGCGGTTCTGGCGGCGGCGTCGTGCGCGGCGACCAGGATCGTCTCGTGGGCCTCGAGGAGCCGGGAGATCATGGCGGGCACCTCCTCCACGCCGTCCGGCGGCCGGGGGATCACGGTCATCTCCGCCACCTGCCGCGGATCGCCGACGGCCACGCCGCCGAGGGTCTGGATCCGTTCCGCGATCTCGTCGATGATCTTGAGTTGTTCGCCCGCGTGCTTGTCGAGCAGCAGGTGGAGCTGGTAGAAGGTCGGGCCGCGCATGAGCCAGTGGTGCTTCTTGTAGAGGCTGTAGAGGATCTGGCTGTCGGCGAGGATCTGGTTGAGCCGCTGGCAGGAGTAGTCTCTCGTCTCCCGGCTCAGGCCGACCGGAAAGTCGCGTACCGTCCCGAATCCCTGGATCTCGACCCCCTGCTGGTGCAGCCACGGCTGGCTGTCGCCGCGCTGCTGGGTATGGGCGGAAGGTTTGGCGGCCAAGGCGTCTCTCCTCAGTTCGGGGGTGGGCGATGCACTTAGTGCCCTCCCCACATGTATGCAGGACCCCTGCTAAGTGCCCTGTTGTAGGCGTTTATCACGCAATGGGGGATTGAACTCCGGTCAAGTCGGGGAGGTCACCGGCCGTCCTGGCGTAGGCCCCACGCGGAGGCGGCCCGTACTGCGGTTAGATTTGCTGCATGCGGCAGGACCCGAGCGAGCGACGATGGTGAGGCCGAGGATCGGCAGGCGGTCGCTGTCGGCGCCGGCGATCCTGGTGATCTTGTCGATGCTGTGCGTGACGGGCTGCGGCGGAGGTCAGAAGGACGACACGTTGACGGTCTTCGCCGCCGCGTCCCTGTCGGAGTCGTTCTCCGCCATCGGCAAGCTCTTCGAGCAGGGCCACCCCGCCATGAAGATCAGGTTCAGCTTCGGCGGCAGCGCGACCCTGGCCCGCCAGATCAAGCAGGGCGCGCCGGCCGACGTGTTCGCCGCGGCCAACATGGAGACGATGCGCCAGTCGGAGGCTCCCACCTTCCGGATCTTCGCCCGCAACCGGCTGGAGATCGCGGTGCCGAAGGGCAACCCCGCCCACGTGGCCGGGGTGAGCGACCTGGCCAGGCCCGGGGTGAAGGTCGCGCTGTGCGCCCCGCAGGTGCCCTGCGGCGCCGCCGCCGCGACGGCGCTGGCCGCCGCCGGTGTGACGGTCGAACCCGTCACCCAGGAGCAGGACGTCAAAGCGGCGCTGACCAAGGTACGGCTCGGCGAGGTGGACGCCGGGCTGGTCTACCGTACGGACGTGAGATCGGCCGGCGGCGAGGTCGAGGGCATCGAGTTCGCCGAGGCGGACAAGGCGATCAACGATTATCCGATCGCGGTCGTGCCGGGGACCCGCCGGCAGGTGGCCGCGAAGGAATTCATCGACATCGTCCTGTCCGACCAGGGCCGCCGGGTGCTGTCGGACGCCGGCTTCACACTCGTCTGACAAAATGATCAAATCGGATCGGCGTCTCGGGCAGGGCCTGCCGTGGGGGCTGGCCGTGCCCGCGGCGGCCGGGATGCTGTTCCTCGTCCTCCCGCTCGCCGGGCTGCTCGCCCGGGCCCCCTGGCCGGCGCTGCCCGCCCGGCTGGCCGAACCGCGGGTGCTGGAGGCGCTGCGGCTGTCGCTGGTGACGGCGACGGCGGCGACGGCCCTGTGTCTCGTGCTCGGCGTGCCGCTGGCCTGGCTGCTCGCGCGGGCGGAGTTCCCCGGCCGCGGGCTGGTGCGGGCCCTGGTGACGGTGCCGCTGGTCCTGCCTCCCGTGGTCGGCGGCGTCGCGCTGCTGCTGGTGTTCGGCCGGGGCGGCCTGATCGGGCGATGGTTCGGCGACGTGCTGTCGCTGCCGTTCACCACGGCGGGAGTCGTCGTGGCCGAGGCGTTCGTGGCCATGCCGTTCCTCGTGATCAGCGTGGAGGGCACGCTCAGAGCCGCGGATCTGCGCTACGAGGAGGCGGCCGCCACGCTCGGGGCTTCCCGGTGGACGGTGTTCCGGCGGGTCACGCTCCCGCTGGTCGGGCCGGGGATCGTCGCGGGAGCCGTACTGTGCTGGGCGCGGGCACTCGGCGAGTTCGGGGCGACGATCACGTTCGCCGGGAACTTCCCCGGCACCACCCAGACCATGCCGCTCGCCGTCTATCTGGCGCTGGAGACCGATCCCGAGGCGGCGATCGTGTTGAGCCTGGTCCTGCTGGCCGTCTGCGTGGCCGTACTCGCGACCCTGCGCGACCGCTGGATCAAGGCATGACCGGGCAGGGCATGCTGAACGCCCGGCTGATGGTGGAGCGGGAGCGGTTTCTCCTCGACGCCCACCTGACGGCCGCGGCGGGTGAGGTCATCGCGCTGCTCGGCCCCAACGGCGCCGGCAAGACCACCGCGCTGCGCGCGCTCGCCGGTCTCGTACGGCTCACGCGCGGCGAGATCATTCTGGCCGGGCAGCCGGTGCACGAACTGCCGCCGGATCGGCGATCAATCGGGATGGTGTTCCAGGACTACCTGCTCTTTCCACACATGTCGGCCCTCGACAACGTGGCATTCGGCCCCCGCTGCCGGGGGATCACCAAGGCCGCGGCCCGGGCCCTGGCCCGCGAGTGGCTCGGACGGGTCGGGCTCGGCGATCATGTCGACGCCCGCCCCCGGGCGCTGTCCGGCGGACAGGCGCAGCGGGTCGCGCTCGCGCGGGCCCTGGCCGTACGGCCCAGGCTGCTGCTCCTGGACGAGCCGCTCGCCGCCCTCGACGCGCACACCCGGCTGGAGATCCGCGCGGAGTTGCGCCGCCACCTGGCGGAGTTCGACGGTGCGGCAGTGCTCGTCACCCACGACCCGCTCGACGCCATGGTGCTGGCCGACCGGCTCGTGGTCGTGGAGAACGGCTCGGTCGTACAGCAGGGGTCGCCCGCCGAGGTCGCCCGACATCCCCGTACGGACTATGTCGCCCGGCTGGTGGGGCTCAATCTCTACCGCGGAGTGGCGGACGGGCACCGGGTCACGATCGGCGCTCCCGGCCCCGCCCCGGAGCCCGGCCCCGCCCCGGAGCCCGGCCCCGCCCCGGAGCCCGGTCCCGCCCCGGAGCCGCTGGTGCTGAGCGCGGCCGAGATGCTGTCCGGACCGGTGTTCGTGGCGTTCCCGCCCTCGGCCGTGGCGCTCTTCCGCAGCAGGCCGGACGGCACCCCTCGGAACCTGTGGTCGGCCACCATCTCGGGAGTCGAACGGCACGGCGACCAGTTCCGGGTCGGGCTCGACGGCCCGGTCAGCGTCTCGGCGGACGTGACCGCGGCCGCCGTCGCCGATCTCGACCTGCTGCCCGGTCAGCGGATCTGGGTCGCCGTCAAGGCGACGGAGACCCACGCCTACCCGGCTTGAGACGACCCGCGCCTACCCGGCTTGACGCCGATCCCGGAGAGAGCCAGGGTCAGACCTCCAGCTGCTCCTCGATCGCGCGGAGCTGGTGGCGGGCCATGGCCAGGTTGGAGCGGCCGCGGTCGAGGGCCAGGTAGAGGAAGAGCCCCTTGCCGCTCCGTCCGGTGATCGGGCGGATGAGGTGGTACTGGCCGCTCAGCGTGATGAGGATGTCCTCGATCGCCTCGTTGAGTTTCAACGCCTCCATCGCGCGCAGCTTTGCCTTCACCACCTCGGTGTTGGCCGCGGCCGCGATCTGGAGGTCGAGGTGTTTGCCGCCGCCGAGCGTGCCCAGTGCCATGCCACTGCCGTAGTCGACCACGGCGGCGCCGATCGCACCGTCGATGCCGAGCATGTCCTTGAGTGAGATGTCGATGTTCGCCATGTTCTTCTTCTCCTATTCGGGTTCGATGATGGCGGCGAGTTTGGCCGCCGTCTTCCGGCCCTCGATCCGGAGCAGGCCGAGGTTGGCCCCCGGCCCAGCGAGAACGGTGAGGACGAGCTTGCGGCCCGCGGCGTAGCAGGCCGTGTGGCCTCGGCTGCCGGAGATCAGGGTCTCCTCGAACTCGCCGACCCCGGCGAGCTCGGTCATCCGGCGGCTCAGTGAGAGCAGCGCGGAGGTGAGTGCCGCCGTCTGTTCGGTCTCGGCGGCCAGATCCGTCGTCACGAGCATGCCGTCCACCGTGCAGGCGAGCACGCCGGTGATCTCGGGCGTACGGTTCCTGAGCAGGACGAGCTCTTCGTGTACGTCGCGGCGCAGATCCATCGGGACAGCCTTTCCGGGTCGCTTCAACCAGGTGCGCACGATCACGGCAGCGCCTCCAGCGCGGCGCGCAGCCTGAGGAGCAGTTCCACGTCGGCGGGGACCGCTCCGGCGATCCCAGATGGCGGCGGCCGCGGGACGCGCCGCGGGAGCACCAGGGCGGTCTCGGCCTCATGCGGCCGGCCGATGTCCACCTCGTGGGCGAGCGTTCTCAGCCGCAGCCGGGCCAGGGCGAGGTTGGCCCGCTCCATGTCGAGGCGCAGACAGAGCAGCAGCGGCCCGTCCACCGCCATCTCCAGGGGCCGGATGAGGTGGTAGCTCGTCTCGGTCGTGATGATGGCGTCCTCGATCCGGTCGCGCCCGCCCGCGGACGCCAGCGCGATGCCGTCGAGCATCGCCCGGAACGCCTCCGTCATCCCGGCCGCCGCCCGTGCCGGGTCCGGCGTCCCTTCCGCAGCCCCCTCCGCCGCCCCCTCCATCGCCACGGCCGTGCCGCTGGCATGGTTCACGAGAACCGCGTGCAGGGCACCCGGGATGGACATGGCCTCCGACAGGCAGTCCTCGATCCGGATCACCGGCAACTCCTCGCAAATGCGCCGATTCAGCCCAGCCCACATTAGAGGAGTATCCGGAGGTGACCCGATGATCGAGAATGCGATGAGATAGACCCTTTATTCACGAAGGATGAGGATTGTTATCCCGGGAATGGAAATTCATATTTCCTGAATTATCTTCATATTTTGCTGAGGCCGGGATCGCACGGGCCGGCACCAGGGCCGGACGTGGGCGGCAGCCGTACAGAAGCGGCAGCCGTACAGAATGGGAGACATGGAGCGGATTCTGGTCAGCGCGTGCCTGCTCGGCAGCCGGGTGCGGTACGACGGAGGGGCCAAGACCAGCGACGACGAACTGCTCGCCAGGTGGCGGGAGGAGGGGCGGCTCGTCCCGTTCTGCCCCGAGGTCCAGGGCGGGCTGCCGGTTCCCCGGCCTCCCGCCGAGATCGAGGGCGGCGCCGGCGGCGCGGCGGTGCTGGAGGGCGCCGCCCGCATCCGCACACCCGCCGGTGACGATGTGACCGACGCCTTCCTGCTGGGCGCGCGGCGGGCCCTGGCCGCCGCGACGTCGGCCGGGGCCAGGCTGGCGATCCTCAAGGAGGGCAGCCCGTCGTGCGGATCCCTGCGGATCTACGACGGCACCTTCGGCGGCCGGACGACGCCCGGCCAGGGGGTGACCACCGCGCTCCTGGAGCGCGGCGGCATCCGGGTCTTCGGTGAGGACCGCATCCCGGACGCCGCCGCCTACCTGGCCCATCTCCTCACGGCGAGAGGGGGTCGGAGGTGGTGATGACGGCCTTCTCATCGGGTTTGAACACCAGGACGTTGTCCACGTAGGACCGTACGGCCGCGGCCAGGCCGACGTCGTGGCCCGCCGCCTCGGACATGAACCAGCGGTGGTCGAGAACCTCATGGAAGAGCTGGGCCGGCTCCAGCTTGCGTCGCAGGTCGGCGGGGGTCGCGTGCATCACCGGCTGGAACACCTCGGCGAGCCACCGGTGGGCCACGATCGCCTCGTCCTCGTGGCGCAGGCCGTTCGACACCCGGAACGCGTCGAGGTCGTTGAGCAGCCGCCGGGCCTGGTTCTCCTCCACGTCGAGCCCGGTCAGCCGCAGCAGGCGTCGCTGGTGGTGCCCCGCGTCCACCACCTTCGGACGCACGATCAGACGTGAGGTGCCCGCCTTGCGGCGCACCATCATCTCGGCGACGTCGAAGCCGAGCGAGTTCAGCCGGCGGATGCGCTGGTCCACCCGGTGCCAGTCGACCTCGTCGATGATCTCGTCCTGGGTCAGCTCGGTCCACAGCCGTTCGTACCGCTCGACGAGCTGATCGGCGAACGTGAGCGGGTCGACGGTCGGGTGGAGCAGCCCGCCCGCCTCCAGGTCCAGCATCTCGCCGTAGATGTTGACGTGCGCCACTTCGATGTCGTGCGCCCGCAGGCCCTCGCTGATGGCCGGGTGGAGCTCGCCGGTCTCGGCGTCCACCAGGTACGCGGCGAAGGCCCCGGCGTCCCGCCGGAACAGGGTGTTGGACAGCGAGCAGTCGCCCCAGTAGAAGCCGGTCAGGTGGAGCCGTACGAGCAGGACCGCCAGCGCGTCCAGCAGGCGGGTCAGCGTGTCGGGCCGGACCGTCCCCGACAGCACGGCCCGGTAGGGGAGGGAGAACTGCAGGTGTCTGGTGATCAACGCGGAGTCCAGCTCCGAGCCGTCGGCCGCGGTCCGCCCGGTCACCACCGCCACCGGTTCGACCGACGGCGCGTCGTGGCGGACCAGGTCCCACAGCAGGCGGTACTCCCGCCTGGCGTACCGTTCGCTGATCTCCTTGATCGCATAGACGCGCCCGCCCAGCCTGGCGAAGCGCACGACGTGCCGGGAGATGCCGCGGGGCAGGGCCACCAGGTGATGCTCGGGCCACTGCTCCAGCGGGAGATCCCACGGGAGGCGGATCAGATCGGGATCGCCGGGTGCGCCGATCATCTGCAGGGGCATCGACCGCTCCGTTTTCTGTTGGGGGATTGATGGGTTGGCAGGTTTTCCTGGTCCATGGTGTCGTGGGAGTCATGAACGATGTTTCCGACTGGCGGCGGGACGGCGACACCATCCGCAGGACCGTGGTCGCCCCCGACTTCCGTACGGCGATCGCGATCGTGAACGACATCGCCGAGCAGGCCGAGGCGATGAACCACCATCCCGACATCGACATCCGCTGGCGCACGCTGCACCTGGCGCTGACCACTCACGACGAGGGGGGCCTCACCGATCTCGACTTCACGCTCGCCGCACGCATCGACGCCATCGTCGCCGCCCATCAGGCCTGATCAGGTCTAATCGAACAGGTCGGGCGGCGGCACGGGGGTGAGCACGGCATCACCGTCACGGATGGGGCGCGCGCCCGCGACCAGCCGGGTCAGGTCCTCACCGGACACGCACCTGGCCTGTACGGCGCCGCCGGCGGCCTTCCTCGTGAGCGGCCCGACGGGCAGCTCGACGGGCGAGGCCGCCACGATCAGGTTGCCGAAGCGCCGGCCCCGGAAGACGCCCGGCTCGGCCAGCAGCGCGACGTGCGGGAAGGCCTCGGTGACGGTGGCCACGACCCGCTTGGCGAAGGCCAGGCCCTTCCCGTCGGCCACGTTGATCAGCAAAGTGCCGTCCGGTCGCAGGATCCGGGCGACCTCCGCCATGTACTGCGTGGTGGCGAGCTCAACGGGCATCGTCGCGCCGGAGAAGGCGTCCAGCACGAAGAGGTCGGCGAACCGGTCCGGAAGCCCGGCGGCGGCGGCGCGGCCGTCCAGGATGCGCACCTTCAGCCTGGGCACCGACTTGAGCCGGAGCTGGTCGCGGACGAGCTGCACCAGCCCGGCGTCCGGCTCCACCACGAGGTGCCGCGACCCCGGACGGCGCGCCGAGATGTAGCGGGGGATCGTGCAGGCGCCCCCGCCGACGTGGACGGCGTCGAGGGGGCCCTCGGGCAGGCAGTCGATCACGTAGGCCAGCAGTTGGACATAGGAAAAGTCGATGTAGGTCGGATCGCTCAGATCCACGTACGACTGCGGGACGCCGTCCATGGTGAGCATCCATCCATCCGGCCGATCGAGGTCACGCAGGAGCTCGACCTCCCCGAAGGTCACCGGATAGCGGCCCGGAAGGGGTTCTTTCTCCCTTGCCACCCCATATCTCCTCTCACGTGATATGAGAACCGTATGCGGAACCGGGCCCTGCTCGCCCTGATCACGGTCGCGGCCACCATTTTCGTCTCCGGCGTGGTCGGTCTCATCGTGTCAGGCAGGCAGAATTCCACGGCCGCCCAGTCCCCGGCGGGGTCCCCGGCCCCGACCGCAGACCCGGCGACCGCCACCTCGGCGTCCCCGCCGACGCTGGAGCTGCGGACCGAGCCCGACGGCTCAGCCCAGGAGGTCGCCGACGGCTACCTCAGGGCATGGTCGCGGGGCGACTTCGAGGCGATGCGAGAGATGGTGGACGACCCGCCCGACGACTTCGTCGCCAGGCACCGGGACTTCGAGGACGCGCTGCTGTCGGCGTCCATACGGCTCATGCCTGAAGCGCCCGTCACGACCGGCGACGACACCGCCGAGGTCCCCTTCAGCCAGGAGCGCGCGGAGCCGGGCTACGGCACCTGGCGGGTCCGGTCCACGCTGCGCCTCGCCGTACGGGACCTCAGCTGGAAGGTCATCTGGACGCCCGCCGTCCTGCACCCCGATCTCGCCGAGGGCGGGCAGATCGCACGGGCCACGGGTCCGGCGCCGACGCAGGGACCGGTGACCCGCGAGGGACGCCCCTTCCCGCGGGACAGCTGGGCCGACGAATACGTGTCCCGACTGTCGGCCGCCATGTCCGGGGGCGTCGCCGTGCCGACGGAGGGGACGGACGCGGCCTGGGCGATCCGCCTGGAGAACCCGGGCGAGCCGGCCAGGACTCTGATCGAGCACAGGCCCCGGCCGCCGAAGCAGATCAGGACGACGATCGAGTGGGCCGTGCAGGCGGCGGCGGCGCGGGCGCTCGATGAGGTCGGGCATCCGGCCGCCCTGGTCGCGGTGCGGCCGTCCACGGGGGAGATCCTCGCGGTCGCCGACCGCCTGGGCGGCCCCACGCCGCGAGGGGCGTTCGAGCGCAAGTACGCCCCGGGGTCGACGTTCAAGACGATCACCGCCGCCGCGCTGCTGAACGCGGGAGTCACCCCTGACACGCCGGTGGAGTGCCCGGCCGCCTACCAGATCCCCGGATATCGTTCGTTCCCCAATTACAAGAACGAGGACCACGGCACGGTGACGCTGCGGCAGGCGTACGCGCTGTCGTGCAACACCTCGTTCGTGCGTCTGACGATCGAGCGGCTGAACGCCGACGCGCTGGTCGAGCAGGCCCGGCGGTTCGGGTTCGGCGTGCCGATCGACACCGGCGCGGGCGGCACCTGTGGCGGCATCGACCATCCCGAGAATCCCGACGCGCTCGCCGCGGACTCCTTCGGCCAGGGCAAGGTCGAGGCGACCCCGCTCTGCATGGCGCTCGTGGCGGCCGCCGTACGCAGCGGAGAGTGGCATCCGCCGCGGCTGCTCCTCGACACCGCCGAGATGGCGGCCGTCCAGCCGGAGACCGTGACCCTCCGGCAGGACGTGGCCGACGGGCTGCGCGCGATGATGAGCGCGGTGGTGACCGTGGGAACCGCGAGCGGCAGAGGACTGCCCGAGGGGACCGCCGGCAAGACCGGTACGGCCGAGGACTGGCAGGGCGGCCAGGACCACGGCTGGTTCATCGGATATCGCGGCGACCTCGCCTTCGCCGTCTTCATCCAGAACGGCGGCACCGGCGCCGGCGCCGCCGTCCCCATCGCCGCCCGCTTCCTCCGGGCGCTGTAGCCGCCCTTCATCCCCCCGGGGCTTTGCCCGGCCATGCCGTACGGCATGGCCGCGTCGTCAGCTCCTTCCCCTGAGGTATGGAAAATGTTCGCCAGAAGTCACATCTGGCTAGAAAGTCTTCACTATTAACCCCGTATGTGAGGGAATAGTGTTGTCAGCGGCGTAACGGTGGAGGTGACATGGATCCCAGTGCTGTGCATGGCGCACTCTCGCGGCATCTGCTCGTCGACGGCTACCGGCTGGTGCTCGATCTGGACAGGAGTGCGGGTTCCTGGCTGGTCGACGCCCGGGACGGCCGACGATATCTGGACTTCTATACGTTCTTCGCGTCGGCACCCCTCGGTATGAACCCCTTCGCCGACGACCCGGAGTTCCTGGAGTCGCTCGGCCGCGTGGCCGCGAACAAGCCGGCCAACTCCGACCTCTACACCGTCCACCTGGCCGAGTTCGTGGAGACGTTCCAGCGGGTGCTCGGCGATCCCGAGCTGCCGCATCTGTTCCTCGTCGAGGGCGGCGCGCTGGCCGTCGAGAACGCACTCAAGTGCGCCTTCGACTGGAAGAGCCGCTGGAACGAGGCCCACGGCCGCCACCCGGGGCTCGGCACCAGGGTGTTGCACCTGACCCGGGCCTTCCACGGCCGCAGCGGCTACACGCTCTCGCTGACCAACACCGACCCCGTGAAGACCGAGCGGTTCCCCAAGTTCGGCTGGCCCCGGATCGACGTCCCCGCGATCCATTTCGGGGACGTCGAGCGGGCGGAGGAACGCGCGCTGGCCCAGGCACGTGAGGCGTTCGCCCGATTCCGCCACGACATCGCCTGCTTCATCGCCGAACCCATCCAGGGCGAGGGCGGCGACAACCACATGCGCGCCGAGTTCCTCCAGGCCATGCAGGCGCTCTGCCACGAGAACGACGCCCTGTTCATCCTCGACGAGGTGCAGACCGGCGTCGGCCTGACCGGCACGCCCTGGGCGTACCAGCAACTCGGCCTCGCCCCAGACATCGTCGCCTTCGCCAAGAAGGTGCAGGTCGGCGGCATCATGGCAGGACGCAGGGTCGATCTCGTGCCCGACAACGTCTTCGCGGTCAGCGGCCGGATCAACTCCACCTGGGGCGGCGGGCTGGTCGACATGGTGCGCTCCCGCCGGATGCTCGAGATCATCGAGCGCGATGGGCTGATCCCGGGGGCGGCGATCCTCGGGGAGAAACTGCTCGGCGCGCTCCAGGGCCTGGAGGCCGACGGCCTCATCGTCAACGCGCGCGGACGTGGGTTGATGTGCGCCTTCGACGTCCCCGATTCCGCCGTCCTGGATCAAGCGACGCTGGTCGCCCGGCTCCGTGAGGAGGAGGGCATCCTCGTCCTGCCCTGCGGCGCTCGATCCGTACGGCTGCGCCCCGCGCTGTCCGTCCAGCCCGACGAACTGGAGCACGGCCTGGCCGCTCTGCGCCGGGCGCTGAGCCGTACCGGCCGCTGAGCAGTACGGCCGTACACCGTACGGCCGTACACCATCGAGGACACCATCGAGCGGATGCCGGGGCTCGGCTGTGCCTACCCGAGCGCCCGGCACCGGAGCGTCCCGGCACCGGAGCGTCCCGGCATCTGGGGCGTCAGGCGTCGTCGCTTCGCGTCGTCCCCAGCCAGCGGCCGATCGCGGTGTCGCGCGACTCGACGCCGAGCTTGGCGTAGATGCGGTTGACGTGATTCTTCACGGTCTTCTCGCTGAGGAACAGACGCTGGGCGATCTCGCCGTTGGAGTGACCGGTTGCGATCAACTCCATGACTTCGGCTTCCCGCTTGCTGAGTCCCATTCGGGTAGGGTCGTCGACTCTCATCAGGCCTCCGTCGAGAGGTCAAAGATCGCCTGCCCCCCGCGCGGCCGTTGACAGCGAGCATAACCCTCATTTCCCAACTTTGGGGGCAATGCGGCCTGACTAACTTCCGTAAGATCGCCCGTCGTCCTGTCTGCGCACGCTCACCCGTCCATCGGGTTCCAGCACCACGTTCAGTTCGCTCACATCATCGGTTCCCTGCTCGCGCAGGTGCGCCATCAACTCGTCCTCGGTGATGAGCTCGCGCCGGAGATTGCGCCGGTCAAGCCTGCCGTCCCTGATGAGGACGCGTGGCGGCGGCTTGACGACACGGGCGATGACGGGCCAGCGGAAGGCCGCGGCGTCCAGCACGATCGACCAGCCGATGATGGTCGCCACGAGGAGCAGTCCGTCGGTGATCGAGTGATATTTCCCGGCCATCGCGTTCTGGGCCGCGTCGGCGATGATGACGATCACGATCAGGTTGGTGGTGCTGAACGAGCCCACCTCGCGCCGGGGCGTGAAGCGAAGCATGAAGAAGATCGCCAGGTAGACGACGGTGCCCCGGACGAAGATCTCCGGTAGCGGTGTCTCCGGCAGGAAGACCTCTTTCCACATCTCCCCCCCTTTCCCCGATGGGCGGCGGTCAAGTCAGGGGAGATCGGCGGGCTTTCACCGGTCTTCGGGTGCGGGCTCGGCGACCTCCACCTCGAAGGTCACGTACCCTTTGCCGCCGCAGTCCTGGCAGGGCTCTTCCACGCCGGCGGTCCCGATCCGGCCGCCGGCGACCGCCATCCGATAGATGATGACCCGTCCGGGGCCGTGACAACCGGGACATATCGCGTTGTGTTGCCTGTTCGGCATCGGTTGCCGCTCTCCTGGGGCGATTCGAGCAGAGGGAAATCTCGAGCAGTGGGAACAAGCACAGAGTAACCGTGGTGAAGTCGGGATCGCGACCGAACGCGATCGGCGCATGACCCAGAGTGCTTCCGCGAGCTGCCCTTCCCGGCCCCCGTACGGGGATGCGGGATACGAAAAAGGCGGTGGCCGGTCCAGTCGGGACCAGCCACCGCCGCGCCGGGTGAGTGATGGGACTTGAACCCACGACATCCAGGACCACAACCTGGCGCTCTGCCAGCTGAGCTACACCCACCATGTCCGCCCCTTGCGAGGCGTACGAAAGAAGTGTAGCGGCATTTTGGAGTCCGTGTGCTCACCGGTTCCGCCGGCCGGTCTGGAAACCTGGGGTCAGGAGGCGGAGACGGCCTCGGCGACTTCCCGGGCCGTGGCCGAGTCGGGGCCCGGCTGGGGCACGAAGACGGCCGCCCGGTAGTAGCGCAGTTCCCGGATGCTCTCGACGATGTCGGCCAGGGCCCGGTGCCCGCCCTGCTTCTCGGGCGCGGCGAAGTAGACCCGGGGATACCACCGGCGGGCGAGTTCCTTGACGGAGGAGACATCGATCATCCGGTAGTGCAGGAACGCGTCGACCAGCGGCATGTCCCGCGCGAGGAACGCGCGGTCGGTCGCGATCGAGTTGCCGCACAGCGGAGCCTTTTTGGGCTCGGCCACGTAGGAGCGGATGTAGTCGAACACCATGGACTCGGCCTCCGCGAGCGTCACCCCGGCCGCCAGCGCACGCAGCAGGCCCGAGGCGGTGTGCATCTCCCGCACCACCTCGGACATCTGCTCCAATGTCTCGGCCGGGGGCTTGATGACGACGTCGACGCCCTCGTCCAACCGGTTGAGCTCGCTGTCGGTGACGACACAGGCCACCTCGACGAGCGCGTCACGGCCGAGGTCGAGCCCGGTCATCTCACAGTCGATCCAGACCAGTGGGTCATTCATGGCTCAAGAGTAGTCGGCGTTTACCTGGCTTCGAGTGAGTCCAGCACGCGCTTGTACGCCGACTGGTCCAGATTGTCCGGAATGGAGATGTGCAGCAGGGCAGGAGACTGTCCCTGGCCCTGATCGACCAGGACGAACGCCGCCTTCTCGGCCTTCCACTCCAACGCGCTCACCTCGGAGACCTTCGAGAAGTCCATCTCGAGCTCCACCACCCAGGCCTCACGATCGCCCACCTTCATCGCCTCGTTGCGTACGATCTTCCGCGCGTGCGGCAGGGGGTAGAAGACCGGCTCGTAGACGGACAACAGGGCTCCGGCGAGACCTTCGAAGCTCCCGGGGCCGTTGTACGGGAAGACCTGGGGGAGGCGGCCGGTGGAAATGGAGCCCATCCAGTCGCTGCCCCGGCCGTCGTAGTTCCGCTGGGACATGACCAGGCAGGCGCTCGTCCACAGCGGCCGGTTGGGGTCGCCGGGATTGTTGATCTCTGCCGCCTTGGGCACGATCCAGGAGTCGCCGGGATAGGCATAGGAGAGCCCGGTGACGGGATCGCTGATCCGCTCTCCGGACGGCTGGGGCAGCTCGGGCATGGACGGCGGGGACGTCGGCTCGGTCGACGGGGGGACGGTCTCGTCCAGCTGTGGCGTCGACACCGGCTGCGGCCGGGACGCGGTGGACTCGGCGCCCTTGTTCACGAAGAACAGCACGCCGCCGATGACGAGCGCGAGCGCGACGACCACGGCGACGCCGCCCAGGGCCCACGGCCACATCGAGGACCGCTGTGGCGGCGGCCCGAAGTCCGGCACCGGCATCTGGGCGGTCTGTCCGAGATTCCCCCACTGCGGCACGTCGGAGACCGGCTGTCCCGGCTGCTGGTGAGGCTGGTGAGGCTGGTGAGGGACGCTGTGCTGCGGGCCGGGCTGCTGCCAGAGCTGTCCGGGTCGGCCGGCCTGTCGCGGTCGGTCTGGCTCTTCGGGACGGTCTGGCTCTTCGGGCTGTTTCGGCTGTCCTGGCGGGTCCGCCGGCTGCGCGGGTTCCCCGGCGTACGGCGCCTGTGCCGCGGGAAGGGGGTCGCCGGGTCGTACGGGATATCCCAGGTGAGGGGACTGCCGTAATTCATCCGGCGCACCCGGCCGGCTCGCCTGACCGGGCTGCTGCATCCGCGCATGAGTGGCGTCGGTCCACTGCGTGCCGTCCCACCAACGGAGGTCGGGGGAGCCGTACGGGTCGGGGTACCAGCCGGCGGGGGTCGTCGTCATGCGGGCCACACTAGTGAAGTCAGCATTTGTAGGAAAAACTAGCTTTATCCTGCAGAAGCTTCCCCGTCGCGCTGGGGGACAGGACGCGCAGCGTCGCGGTGCCGCGGAAGGACCCGGAGCCCTTCACCGTCCAGTGCAACGGGAAGTCCAACGACGTGGTCCCCGAGCCCACCGACTGCTCCTGCTCGATCTTCTGGCCGTCGCTGCGCAGCCACTCGTAGCGGATCGTCCCGCGGCCGCCGTTAGTCGTGACGACCCCGACGAAGTCGGCCCTGCCGCCGCAGCGCACGGTCTTCTTCGGCGGCTTGACGTCCACCTTCAGCACGGCGAGATCGGGGCCCAACGGGGACATCCGCAACCAGAGGATCACGGCGGCGATGAGCATCGCGAGCAGCAGCGGCCCGGCCCACACCGTCGTCCGCCGCTTCCGCCGGCGTGGGGCGTCGCCGATCACTTGAGTGTGGACGGTGGACGTCCGCCCGGAGCGCCAGATCTGCTCGGCGGTCGTCTCAGTCGGCACCCCCGGCCCGAAGCGCATCATCACGTCATGGTCCGGCTGTGCCGTACGGCCCGCCGGGGCGGCCGGGTCGGCCGGGGCGATGTCGTGCGCGCCGGACAGGTCGAGCAGCGTGACGGCCTCGCCGGCGGCGGGCGTGACGGGACTCATGTCGGCGGCGGGCGGGGATGCCGGGGTTGGGGATGCCGGGGCGCCTCCCGAGAACCACAGGTGGACGGTCCCGGCCAGGGTTGTGCTGCCGGGAGGAAGCATGTCGCGTCCGGCGAGCAGGGTCTCCCGGGCGGCGCCGAGCCCCTGGGCCAGGGCCACCGCGGCGGCGCGGTCGAGGAGCGCGGCGGCCATCCCCTGCGCGGGACGACCGTGTGCGGAGTCCTGCGCGAAACGCGCTGCCAGACCTCGGGCGAGTGCCGCCCAGGCGGCCGTATCCGCCGCCGTGCTTGCCGCCGTGCTCTCCGCCGTGCTTCCCGTCCCGAACTCGTTCGCGTTTCGGTGCGTGGACGCGTCGCGGAGCGCCGCGAGCAGCCCTCGTTCGGCCAGGAGCACCGATCCGTCGTCCCCGATGACAACCGTGCCGGGATGCACAGCGCCGTGCGTGAGCCCCGCCGCATGGAGGGTGAGCAGCGCCTGCGCGGTTTCCCGGAGGATCGAGGCCGCCCCGGCGGCGTCGATTCCGGCCCCGGGCACGGTGCCCCCGAGCAGGTCGGCGAGGGTCGGCATGGCCCGGCGTATGGTGATCAGCCAGACCTCGCCGCGCGCGGTCACCAGGTCGGCGACGGGCAGGAGCACCGGTGGGCCGCCCTGCCGGAGCAGCTGAAGATCCGCTTTCACCGCGGTGATCAACCGTTCTCTGGCCCGGGCTCCGCCGATCAGGTGCGGATCGAACCGCAGCACGCCCGACGGGGCTCCCGCCGGGGAGATCGCGTCGTGCCAGGTGCCGAGTTCACCCGTCCGGGTGCGTCCGGTCAGGCGATGCCCCGCGATCGTCGCGCCCTCGTTCATCCATCACCTCGTTCATCCATCACCTCGAGTCCCGCCGACGGAGCCTTCCGGTCGCCCGCTTCACCGCCAGTGTGGCGGGCACCAGGCCGGTCGTCATCAGGCCGATGGCGAAGACGCCCACCGGAACGGCGCTTCCGTCCGGAGCCTCGGGTGAGGCCGTCAGTCTCGGCGGCGGGTCTTCGCCCGGCGTCCCTTCGCCCGGCGGGGTCGAGGACGGCGGGGTCGAGGACGGCGGGTTCTGAGGGGTGGTCGGTCTGGACGTCGTGGGCGGGGTCGTACTCCCCGGCGTCGTACTCCCCGGAGCCGGACTCTTCGGGACGGGGAGCGTGATCGTGGTGTCGGGCTCCGATTGGGTCGGCGATGGCTTCCTCGTCGGCGTCGGGCTGGGCGTCGGGCTCGGTTTGGGCCCGGCCGTCGGGCTGGGGGTCGGTCTCGCGGTCGGGGTGGCAGTGGGCTGCTGGACGGGACCGCCGGTCGCCGTCGGCCTGGGCCGTACTACCGGGGTGCTCGACGCGGTCGGCTTCGGATCGTCGGCCGAGCCTGTTTCCGAGAGCGTCTCCGTGGGCGTCTCCGTGGGTTCGGCCGTCGCCTCGTCGGTGGCGGGGGCGACCGTCAGCGGATCGGCGGGCGAAGTGCTCGGTGTCGTGATCGTCTCGTCGGCCTGGAGCGTGGTCCCGGTCAGGGAGCCGACCAGGGCCGCCGTGCCGCCCGCGACGGCTGCCATGACCACGACGGTCAGGCCGATCTTCGTGCTCACCTTGCCGAGCAGGCCGCGGCCCAGGTTCGTCTCCGCGATGGACGTGCCGACTTCGGGAGCCTCCTCGGCGAGGGGGAAGAACTGGACCAGCAGGCCGGCCAGAGCGGCGAGCCTGCGCCGTCCCCGCTCCTCCCAGGCCGGGCCGTACACGTCGGCCGCGACGAGCTCCAGTTCCTGAAGGAACTCCAGTGCCGACCGCGGCCGGTCGGCGGCCCGCTTGGCCATGCCGCGCTCCACCAGCCCGCGCAGCGAGGGCGGCACTTCCTCCACAGGGGGAGGGGTGACCTGGTGCTGGCGGGCCAGCGCCGCCATGTTCTGCGCCCGGAACGGGCGGCCGCCGGTGAGGCACTCGAAGAAGACGACGGTGGCCGCGTAGACATCGGTGGCCGGGCCGGCAGGGCCGCCCGACCACTGCTCCGGCGCCATGTACGGCGGCGTGCCCGAGACGGCGCCGCCGCCCTGACCGATCTGCGTGGCGATGCCGAAGTCGACGAGCTTGCTCATGCCGTCGGCCTCGACCATCACGTTCTCGGGCTTGTAGTCGCGGTGGACGACGCCGACGCCGTGCGCCGCCGCGAGGCCGAGCAGCGACCCCTTGAGCACGACCAGTGCCGCCTCCGGACCGGTCGGGCCCTCGGAGCGGAGCATCGCGCGCAGCGAGACGCCGTTGATCAGCTCCATCACGATGGCGGCGCCCCGTGGCACCTCCACGTATTCATAGAACTTGGCCGCGTGCGGGCTGGGGTCCATCGACGCGAGCAGGCGCGCCTCGTGCCGGAACCTGGCGACGAAATGCAGGTCCGACATGAGTGCGTCGGACAGGTACTTGATGGCCACCAGGATGTCGTCGGCGTCATGCCGTGCGAGCACGACTCTGCCGGCGCCACCCCTGCCCAGCTCGCGAATCTCCGTGTAGCCGGGGACTCGCCAGGCATCCGTCTGGCCGTGCATACGGTCTCCTCATCGCCCTGGGCCCCCGCCATGACGAGACCGTAGCTTAGTGACCATCGACGCCGTGAGTAGAAAAATCAGGAAATAGCCGAGCAAACGTGTCAAACAACCGGAGCCCGGCTGCACGCGGTCGTGGAGAGCATGTCCGTTACGTTAGGCGGAAGTGGACATGTCGAATGTGTCCACTTCCGGCTGCCGTTGGGAGACCACTTGCGCGGGCACATCGACATTCCGCTGGCACTGGACCGGTCGTCGCCGGCGCCGCTGACCGTGCAGCTCGTGGACCTGCTCAGGGACGCGATGCGCACGGGCGGGCTGAGGGCGGGTGAGCGGCTGCCGTCGAGCCGCGGGCTCGCGGCCGTGCTCGGCGTCAGCCGGACCGTCGTGATGGTCGCCTACCAGCAGCTCTACGCCGAGGGCTGGCTGGAAGGCCGGCACGGCTCCGGGACGTACGTGGCGGACGGCGCACTGCCGCTCGATCCCGTACGGCGGCCCGCGCGACCAGAGCGGCGGCCGGATGGTCCGGTGAGGACCGGAGCGGCGGACCGGGTGGTCGATCTGCGCCCCGGACGACCCTGGGCGTTCGCGTACGACATGGCGGCATGGCGGCGGGCCTGGCGGGCGGCCGGCGCCGTCGCGCCCAGCGACTCTCCGGATCCCCATGGGCATCCCGGGCTGCGCGAACTCCTCGCCGAGCATCTCCGCCGAGCGCGAGCCGTACCCGTCGTGGCGGACGACATCATGGTCACGAGGGGCACCGGCAACGGACTCGATCTCATCGCGGCGGTGCTGCTGCGGCCCCGGCCGGGCGAGTCGCCACCGAGGGCCGGGGTGGAGGAGCCCGGCTACCGGAAGGCCAGGAGCGTCTTCGCGGCCCGGGGCGCCGAGATCGTGCCGTGCCCGGTGGACGAGCAGGGCGTGATCGTCGAAGCGCTGCCGGATGACCTGCGGGTGCTCTACACCACACCCGCCCACCAGTACCCCAGGGGCGGCAGGCTGCCGATCCCGCGCAGGGAGCGGCTGCTCGCGTGGGCGCGCCGCACCGGCGCGATCCTCGTCGAGGACGACTACGACGCCGAGTTCCGCTACGACGTCGCGCCGCTGCCCGCGCTCTATGGTCTCGACCCCGAGCGGGTGGTGCTGCTCGGCACGCTGTCGAAGTCGCTCAGCCCGGATGTCGGCCTCGGCTGGCTGGTGGCCTCCGGGGACCTGCTCGACCGGATCGCCCACGTCCGGGTCGAGCTGACCGACCGCACGCCCGGGCCGGTGCAGGCCGCGGTCGCGGCCCTGCTGGAACGCGGCGACCTCGACCGGCACCTGCGCAGGATGCGGCTGGAGTACGCCCGTCGACGCGCGATCATCGTCGAGACGCTCGGACCGCTCGGGCCGCTCGTGCGCGGGGACACCGCCGGGCTGCACGTGATGGTCGAGCTGCCCGCCGAGGTCGTCCCGGGGCTGGTCGAGCGGGCACGGCGGCATGGCGTGCTGCTCGACACCGCCGACCGGCACCATCACGGGCCGCCCCGCGTGCACGGTCTCGTGCTCGGGTACGGCTCGGCTTCGCGGGCCGACGTACGGCATGGCTGTGCGGTGATTCGACGGCTCCTCGCCGCACAGTGATCCGGCCGTCAGATCACCTGCTCCAGCAGCCGCAGGTCGTCAGGCGCGGGAGGGGCCTCCAGCTTCGCGGGAGCCGTCCCGAGGATCCTGGAGATGTCGATCGAACCCGGATCGCCCTCCCGGGTCCCCGGCACCTGGGAATGGCCGAAGTGCCCGCCGAGGGCCCACAGCCGGCAGCTGCGGTCGGCCATGAGCGAGTGCGGGTACGGCAGAGGCGGTCCGCACGGCCAGCGCCGGGGGACCTCCCAGGAGTCCAGCCACTCCAGGATGTCGTCCAGGCCGTCGAGCTTGGTATCGGTGAACGGTTCGTGCGTCGATCCGATGACCCGGATCTGCACGCAGACGCGTCCGTTCCGGCCCCGGTCGCCCACCAGCCCGCTCGCCGCCCTGGTGGGCGGGAGGAGCTGGACGATCTCCCCGGTCACCGGGTTCCACACCAGGTGGGAGGGGCGATCGAGCTGGATGAGCCGTTGTGCGACGGACTTGGCCGAAACCGCCTGAGGGTCCGCGGGCCAGATGAACCAGACGGTGCGCGGAGCACCGCCCAACATCGCCCCGGAGTCCTCAAGGGAGGGAAGCCGGCTGGTGCCGGGCAGCCATGCTTGGGCCACGATGCCCCCTCAAATCCTCGGTCGGGTGGATTTCTCCCCTTTCGAACTCCCGCTAACACCTGGCGAATCCTGATTGTTACTGGCGAGTGCTATTTGCTGGCAAAGCGGAGCGCATTCGGGGCATGGTTCCGTAATCTCCAGTGAAAGCGCAGTATTTGCGATAAAGGAGAGAAATTCGAGGACTACTGCGCCGAACCTCCACAGTTCGGCGCGCACAGACGGCGGGCGATGCCCTTGAGGAAGATGTCGCGGACCTCCAGCACCGTCTGGGGGAAGTAGGCGGCGCCACCGGTGGCCTTGGCGATCGCGGCCATCTGTGCCCTGTCGTCGTCCTGCGTCGTGTTGAACGAGACGATCAGGATGCTCACCGGCCGCTTGGGGTCGTACGCCTGCTTCAGCTTCTGAATGATCTCCTTGTTCTCGATGCCGCCGTTCGGGTCGTCGTTGCCGACGCCGTCGGTGAACAGGAGGATCGTGTTGACCTTGTCGGGCTGATATTCCTTGGTCATCTTCTGGTAGGCGGCCCACAGTGTGTCGTTCAGCCCGGTGTTGCCGGTCGGGATCGCCTGCGTCCGCTGCATCGCCTGGATGATGCGGTCCCGCCGGGTGACGCCGTTGACCTGCTGGGCCAGCGGACCGATCGAGATGACGGGCTTCCAGTCGACGCCCGGGCCCTGCAGGTTGTCGGAGAACGCCCAGATGCCGATCTCGGTCTTGTCGGGGAACAGCTTCAGCCCTTCGATGCTGGTCTCCGTGATGGCCTTCATGCGGCTGACCCCGGTGCTGTCCGCCGGCTCGGCCATCGTTCCGGAGATGTCGATCAGCCCGAGCATGCGGGTGCCCAGCTTGATCTGCCGCCACGCCTGGGCCAGCTTGTCGATCGACGACTGGTCCGGCAGTTTGATCTCAGCGGGCTTCTTGGCGCTCACGCCGTTCTCCGGCTTGAGCAGGCCGCCGCCCTTGCCGTCCGGCGTGCGGAAGCCGTAGTCCTGCACGGTCTTCTTGCCAGAGGCCGAGGTCAGCTCGGCGGCGAAGGCGGCCGCGGCCTTGCGTACCGCGCCGGCCTTGGCCCTGATGACGATCGGGTAGTCGAGGCTGACCGTGCCCTCGGTCGGATAGAGCGCCACCGCGGGGCTCGACGGGGAGGTCTTGGTGTTGAACGACCAGACCGCCTGCTCGGAGGCGACGCCGACCGGGATGCGTGCGGTGGTCTTCGTCAGCGTGGCGAAGAGATTGTCGGGGGACGGCACGGTGGATTCCGACAGCTGCCGCAGCACGCCGACGAGGAGTTCCTCGCTGCCGCCGCCCGCTTTGAGCACGCTCGCGCCGGCGAGCAGCGCGCCCAGCCCGGCGGCGTTCTGCGTGGGGTCGAGCGCGAGCACGCGCACCTTCCTGGCCAGGCCGTCGGGGTTGGCGGCGTTCGCGGCGCTCATGAGCCCGGTCCAGCTCGCCGGGCTGAAGGCCGAGCGCAGCTTCTCCGCGCCGGACTTCGACGTGGTGAGCACGACGGGGGAACGGGCGGCGTTGCCCGCCAGCTTCGCCGTGCCGTCCGTGGGCAGGCCGGTGGTCCAGAGCTTGGAGTCGGGGATCCAGACATCGGCGTCGGCCCCGGACTTGTCCTCGGCCTGGGCCTTGGTGGGGCCGGATCCCGTGATCGCGTTGGCGACGTCGGCGGACTCCGCCGCCTTGACCGTCACCGTCACGCATTTCCCGTCGACCTTCTTGCCCGACTTGGCGAACTTGCCGGCGACCTTCTGCACCGCCGGCTGAATGTCGGGCGAGGCCACCACGGTGAGACCGATCTTTTCGCCGGCGTCGTTCCCCGCTTCTCCGCACTGGGGATCCTTGTTGACGACCACATAGGCGGCCACACCGCAGAGCACAGCGAGGGCGACCGCGCCGGCCAACGGGACGAACACCTTGCCCGGGCCGCTGCGTCGCCTGGGTGGCGGCTCGTGCTGGGGGTTGAAGTCGCCCTCGAGTTCGTCTGTGCGGTGCCGTCCGCCCACGGTGCCCTCTTCGGTCTCGATTTGGCTCTCCCCGGACGCGCCGCGGATGGCTCTCGGGGAGATTCTCCGTAATGCTTACGGAACGATACTGGGCATCGCGAAGAGGGCCAAACGTCGTTTTTGGTGCACCGATATCGGGGCGCGCCGGCGCCGCCGTACCCTTGGCAGGTGCTCATCCAGGTCGAAGACGCCGCCGATCCGCGCCTCGCCGATTACGTACGGCTGCGCGACATGGACCTCCGCAAGAGCCTGGAGAGCGAGCACGGCCTGTTCATCGCCGAGGGGGAGAAGGTCATCCGGCGGGCCGTCGGGGCGGGGCACCCGGTGCGCTCGATCCTGACCACGGCCAAGTGGGTCGAGCGTGGCCTCCCCGACCACATCGCCGACGTCGCCGGGGAGACCACCGTCTACGTGGTCTCCGACCAGGTCATGGCCGGCGTCACCGGTTTTCCCGTGCACCGGGGTGCGCTCGCCTCGATGGGACGTACGGCGCTGCCAGAGGTCCGCGAACTCCTGAACGGGACGCGTCGGATCGTCGTACTCGAAGACCTGACCGACCATGGAAACGTCGGGGCCATCTTCCGTTGCGCGGCGGCGCTCGGCGTCGACGCGATCGTCCTGTCGCCCCGATGCGCCGACCCCCTCTACCGCCGATCGGTGAAGGTCTCCATGGGGGCGGTCTTCGCGATCCCGTACGCCCGGATGATCGACTGGCACGGCGGCCTGGCCGAGATCCGGGCGGCCGGATTCCGGACGCTGGCGTTGACGCCCGATCAGTCGGCCACGCCGCTCGACGAGGTCGTCATGGCGGAGCGGGTGGCGCTGCTGCTGGGCTCGGAGGGCGATGGCCTGTCGTCACACTGGCTCAAGGAGGCCGACCAGCCCGTCCGCATCTCGATGAGCCCGGCCGCCATGGAACTGGGCGTGGACTCGCTGAATGTCGTGGCCGCCGCCGCCATCGCCTGCCACGGCCTGCTCCGCCGATAGAAGGCGTCATGGGTGCCGGGGCTGGAGGGCGTGGCGGGCATCGGCGATCCATCGGGGCACGTTCCCCCTTTCGGCCACGGCCAGCGCCTTCTCGTAGTGCTCCCCGGCCGGCAGGCCGAGCCGTACCGCGAGATCGCCGAGCGTCCTGGCGACCGGCCAGAGGGCGACCACGCCCGTGCCCGCCCCGGCGATCCTGTCGTGGAACGGCAGCAGCTTCTCGTACGCCTCCCGCATCCGGCTCTCGTCGTCGAGCAGCATGCCCGCCAGCGCCCGCCAGATGAGCGCGAGCTCGTAGAGGAAGTCGGTACGGACCGGCTCCCGGGCCACCGCGACCGCCTGCGCGTCCTTCACGTGTCCCGCGTAGAACAGCGCCACCACGTACGCGTCGAGCGTCCACTTGGCGCCGCGCTGGTGGGCCTCGCCCAGCGGCTCGACGATCTCGGCGGCGCGGCCGTCGACCAGGTGGAGGCAGAACGTGGCGATCAGCGGCAGGTCCTGACGGCCTTCGAGCATGCCGGCCCGCGCCGTCAGCCGGGCCGCGTTCCGGTAGGCGCGCTCCGCCGCGTCGTAGTCGCCAGTGATCATCAGTCGCTGGCCGGCGTACCACGCGCCAATGGCGGCCGGGGCGGGTAGATCGTAGCGCCGGCCGAGCCGCTCGGCCTGCGCGAGGTGCTCGTCGGCCTCGGCGAAGTCGCCCCGGGCGGCCGCGCATTCCAGCAGCACCAGGTGGGCCAGCGCCTGGACCGCGATCTGGCCGGACTCCGCGCCGACCCGCAGCAGTTCCCGGCCGATGGTCTCGCGCTCGTCCACCTGTGTCAGCGTGTACGACTGGCGCAGCCTGCCGCTGAGCGCCATCGCCAGCAGGGCGGGATCGCCGCTCGACCTCGCCAGCTCCTCGGCCTCCAGCGACGCCTGGTAACCGCGCTCGGTGGCCGAGCCCTCCAGTTCCAGCGCCAGCGTGGCGAGCAGACTGGCCCGCAGGGACTGCTCGCTCGGCGGCAGCTCCTCCAGGGCCTTCTCTGTGACGTTGACGATCTCCCAGGCGGTCCGGGTGAAGTCCCGGGCGATGCCCTTGTGCGGGACCGCGAGCGCGGCCGCCACCCGCGCGGTCAGCTCCAGATCGCCGAGCGGCAGGGCCACGTCCATGGCGTCCCGCCGGTGCGCGCGGGCCGCGGTCATGTCGCCGCCCAGCGCCAGGGTCCTGATCAGCCTGAGCCGCAGCTCCAGCCGCTCCTTCACGGGACCGCCGCCGGGGCGGGCAGCCGGGTGGGCACCTGGGTGGGCAGCCGGGTGGGCAGCCGGGTGGGCGCGGTCGAAGGCGGCGATGGCCTTCTGCCACAGCGAAGCGGCCTCCCGGTGCGCGAACCGCCGCTCCGCCTGCTCGGCGGCCAGGCCGGCGTACCGCTGCGCCTTGGCCGCGGTCTCCGCGGTGCCCGCCGCGTCGTAGTGATGGGCCAGGGCGGCCACGTCGTTCGGGTCGCGCTGCTCGATGACCGACGCCACCGCGCCGTGCAGCCGCGACCTGCGCAGCCGGGAGGCGTCCGAGTAGATCGTGTCCCTGATCAACGCGTGGTCGAACCTGAGCAGGCCGGGACCCGGCTCGGTCACCAGCCCGGCGAGCAGCGCCGCCTCGACCGCGTCCACCACCGAGTCCTCGTCGCCGGACACGTCGACCAGCACGTCGACGTCCACGTCACGGCCGATCACGGCGGCCTGCAGCAGCACCTGCTGCGCCCGCTCCGGCAGCCGGGCGATCCGCCGCCGCAGCACCTCGCGCACGCCCGAGGGAACCTGGGAGATGTCGGCCTCCGCCTCGAACAGGCGGGCCGTCTCCTTGACGAAGAACGGGTTGCCGCCCGCGCGCTCCACGATCGCGCCGATGACCTCGTCGTCCACTTCGTGCACGCAGGTGGCGCGGATCAGCTCGGCCACCGCCGCGTCGGCCAGCCCGCCGAGGCCGACCCGTACGGGATCCAGGCGGGCGAGCGCGGCCAGCACGTCCTGCTGCCCCGCGTTCAGCTCGCCGTCCCGGCACGTGACCACCAGCAGGACGCGGCTGGCCGCGAGCAGGCTCGGCAGCGCCCGCAGCAGGGCCAGGGTCTGGTCGTCCGCCCACTGCAGATCCTCCAGGAGGATCAGCAGCGGCGCCTCCCGCGCCACTCCGGAGAGGTAACCGCCCACCGCCCGGTGCAGCCGGAAACCGCCGGACGCGTCGTCGTCGCCGGTGCTGTCCGGGGCGGCGTCGTCCAGCAGCGGCGCGAGCAGGGCCGCGTACTCTCCCGCCCCCCTTCTCGTGACGAGCGCGCGCAGCACCTCGACCCAGGCCCAGCCGGGAGGGGTGGCGGTGCTGTCGGGACAGGAGCCGGTGGTCGTCGTCCACCCCTCGCCTTCCAGGCGTTCGGCGAGCCGCCGTACCAGCGTGCTCTTCCCTGCGCCCGGATCGCCGCCGATCACCGCGACGGTGAACCGGCCCGCCCGTGCCCGCGGCGGCGCCGCGGCGAGCGCGGTGAGCTCGGCCTCCCGCCCCACGAACGGCTCGGGCCGAAGGGGAGGTACGGCTCCCGCCTCGACCGGCCGGGGCGGCCACGTCGCGGCGGCCTCGACCGGCCGCCGGGCGGGCAGGACCAGGTCGAGACCGGGATCCTGGGCGAGGATGTCCGACTCCAGCTTCCGCAGCGCGGGCCCTGGATCGATGCCGAGCTCGTCGGACAGGATCGTCCGGGCCCGGCGCAGCGCGGCCAGCGCGTCACCCTGCCGCCCGCACCGGTACAGGCCGAGCGCGAGCAGCCGCCAGCCCTCCTCGCGCAGGGCGTGCTCGGTGGTCAACGCCTCCAGGTCGGGCACGGTCTCCGCGTGCAGCCCCAGCCGCAGGCCCGCGTCGGCGTACCGCTCCCGCGCGACCACGCGCAGTTCGCTCAGCCGTGCCACCTCGGCCTCGGCCCACGGCTGCTCGGCGAAGTCGGAGTACGGCGTGCCCTGCCAGAGCGCGAGTGATGCCTCGAGCATCGCCCTGGCCTCGTGGGGGAGGCGGTCCAGCCGTTCCCCGGCCGAGCGGACGTCGGCCTCGAAGCGCAGCGCGTCCACGTGCTCGGGGGCGGTGCGCAGGGCGTAGCCGGACGCGACGGTCACGAGCAGCCGGTTCGGCCCCCCGCGCGGTCTGCCCGGCTCGAGGACGCGGCGCAGCCGTGAGACGTACACCTGCAGTCCTGATTGCGCGCCCCTGGTCGCGTCGTCGTTCCACAGGTCGAACAGCAGGGTGTCGACCGGGACGACCTGGCCGCGTGCCACCAGCAGACGGGCGAGCACGGCGCGCTGCCGTAACCCGCCGAGGTCCAACTCGCCCGTGCCGTCATGCGCACCCACGGGCCCGAGAACCCGGAACGCCACCGAGCTCATTGGCCGCCGCCCATCCGATTCGTCACACCGCGCTCAGCGGCCGCCGATCGCTGATTCATGTCACGCGCAACGGTATGCGCGCCGGTGAATCGGAGACAAGCGTTTCGCCGACGACGGCATTCTGTCTTCGCGCTGCGATCTTAGGGGGTGTCTGATAGATCGTGCCCCGATATGGGGGAGGCGGCTCGCGCGGCGCGGTCGCCGCCGCGCCTGCGCAGCAGCGTCCAGCCGCCCAGCGCGAGCCCGCCCCACGGGATCTCGATCGTGTACGTCCAGAAGCCGAACAGCACGGCCGCCGCGGTGGCCCCGCTCGCGGGCTGGCCGAACGCGCCGATCAGCAGGGTGGCCACGCCGCCCTCCATGATCCCCGCGCCGCTGGGGGTGACGAGCGCGGTGGTGAGCACCCGGCTCAGCGCGAAGACCGCGACGGTCTCGGCCGGGCCGGGATAGGACCCGGTGGCGATCAGGCAGCAGGCCATGATCAGGCATTGCAGGCCGAGGAACGCGATCATCCCGAGGGACAGTCCCGGCCACCGCCGGTGGATGATCCCGGCGGTGTCGCGGCGCAGCCGCTCGATCGCCGCCGAGGCCGTGTGCTCGCCGGGCCGGACGCGCCGGGGCAGGATCCGTACGCTCGCGTCGAGCACGCGCCCGAGGACGGCGGCGGCCCGGTCCCAGTAGAGCGCGGCGGCCACGACGGCCACGAGAACGAGGATCGAGACCGCGCCGGCCCATCCGGCCTGTGCGACCGTGGGGTTGGGCGCCCTGCCGGCGATCAGCAGGCACACGATGCCGACGGCGGGCAGGATGAAGCGGAACAGCGTGTTCCAGATGCCGGTGACGAGCGTGTAGACGACGATGGGCCGGTTGGCGAAGCCCCAGCCGCGCGTCATGCCGAACGTCAGCGCCACCCCGGCGGCGCCGCCGAACGGCAGCAGGTTGCTGACCGCGCTGCCCGCCGCGTTGAGCGTCAGCGCCTGCAGGTGGGTGAGCCCGGGCAGCGCCGAGGTCATCACGAACGTGTACGCCCAGAGGCTGGCCAGCCATAACACGGTCATCAGCGCGATCGTCGACACGTCCATCCGGCCGAACTCGTGGCCGATCTCACGCCAGCTGACCTTCGCCCCGGTCAGCGCGTGCACGATCTGCGGGAGATAGATCACCAGTGCGGCGGCCAACGCGAGCGAGACCACGGACAGCGTGATCTGCAGCCACTTCCTGTTCACCCGCGATGTCCCCCGTCGTACCCCGTCGTCGTCATCGAACGCTTTCCACCCAGTCTGCCGGGGCAGCCGGCCCGTGGGCTCCTCCTCCCGGAGGATCGAGGCATCCTACGGATTGTCGAACGGGTGTCGCAGGCGGGTGCCGGGCGGCAGGCCCCGGCGGACGTACCACTCGGTGCCGAAGACCATCCGGTAGAGCGGATAAGGGATCTTGAGCATGGCGCCCAGGGTGCGGTCGCCGTCGCCGCCGGTCGTCTGCGTGCCGTGCGCGGCCATAGCCGCCCGCTTGGCCCTGGCGAACCTCCGCACGTTCACCCGATGAGTGATCGCCTCCCCGGGGGAGTAGGCCCGCTCGAAGCTTCTGACGTCGAGCGACGGATAGAAACGGGCCGCCAGCCGTACGCCCTTGAGCAACAGGTCCCGGTTCACCGTGGCCTCCAGGACGACGGGCGTCCCGGCGATCTCGGCCGCGCGGGTGCCGACCCGATACACCTGCACGTGATCCGGGTGGCCGTACCCGCCGGCCGGATCGTAGATCGTGATGAGGTCGGCGGCCTCCTCCTTGAGTACGGCGGCGAGCCGCTGCGCCGCCTCCTCGACGTCGGCGTCGATGAACGCGTCGTCCGGCCGGTCCTCCGCCACGCCGCCGTCTATGGCCAGGCCGGAGTCGCCGTAGCCGAGCTGCACCACCCGCGCGCAGCCCAGCGCCGCCGCCGAGACGCGCAACTCGTCCATCCGGGCCCGGCCCAGCTCGTCGCCGTGCGGGAGGTCGGCGAGGCCGCGCTCCCCGGCCGTCGCGACGACGAGCACGACCCGGTGCCCCTCGTGCGCCAGCATCGCCATGGTCCCGGCCGTCAGCAGCGCCTCGTCGTCCGGATGGGCGTGAAAGAACACCGCGGTGCTCATCGTGCCTCGTCGAAGGTTCTCATCTGCCTCACCCGCGTGTCGTACCTCTTCCGGCCATGATCCCACGGGCAGTCGTACGGCGTGCCGCTCGTCCGTGGACGGGAGATGTTCGATAGGAGGCGTTTGATGGGGACCGGCCACTCTGTCAGTCTTGGCCGGTGAGGATTCTTCACGTCAGCGACTGCTACCTTCCCCGGCTCGGGGGCATAGAGGTGCAGGTCGCCGACCTCGTCAGAGCGCAGCGCGAGGCGGGCCACCTGGTCGAGGTGGCGACGGCGACGCCGGGGGCCGCCATCCCCGGAGTGCACCGCGTGGTGGCGCGCCTCCCGTTCGACCTGCCGGTTCACCCGCGCGGCACCGGCCACCTGATCCGGCTCATGACCTCCCGGCGGCCTGACGTGGTCCACGTGCACACCGGCGCGGTCTCGCCGTTCGCCTGGATGGGCGTGCGGGCCGCCGTACGCTCCGGACTGCCCGTCGTGGTCACCGTGCACAGCATGTGGGATCCGGTCACACGCGGTGTTTACCGGGCGCTGCAGGCCACGTTCGACTGGCGGCGCTGGGGCCTGGTCGCGACCGCCGTCAGCGAGGCCGCCGCCCGCCCGGTCCGGGCGGTGACCGGCCCCCGGGTCCCGGTCCGGGTGGTGTCCAACGGCCTGGACGTCTCCGGTTGGCGCCCCCACCAAGCACAGGAAGAAGCACAGCACGACGGCGCGCCGCCGGAGGCCGTGCATGGGGACGCCGTGCATGGAGACTCTGTGCATGTGGTGGCCGTCGGCAGGCTCGCGCCGCGCAAGCAGCCGCTGCGGCTGCTCAAACTGCTGGAGGCCGTACGCACAAGGGTGCCGGGCCAGATCGCGCTGCGGGCCACGATCGTGGGCGACGGCCCGGCGCGTGGACGCATGGAGCGTTACCTGAAGGCCCGGCGCCTCGACTGGGTGTCGCTGCCCGGACGGTTCAGCCGGGAACAGATCAAGGAGCTGCTCGCATCCGCCGACGTCTTCGTGGCCCCGGCGCCGCGTGAGTCGTTCGGGCTGGCCGCGCTGGAGGCCCGGGCGACGGGTGTCCCCGTGGTCGCCCGGGCCCAGAGCGGGGTCGCCGACTTCGTCACCACCGGCAAGGAGGGCCTGCTGGGCCGGACGTTCGACGAACTGGCCGCCGCGGTCGCCCGGCTCGCCGGGGACGCGGAGCTGCGTCGCTCGATCGCCGCGCACAACCGGGAGACCGAGCCGGTGACGTGCTCATGGGCGGCCGTGCTGGAAGGCTTCGGTCGCTGCTACGAGCTGGCCAGAGCCTGATCAGTCAGAACGGCAGGACGCGCCCTGAGGGGGTACGCAGGTCAAGGGACTGGGGGGTCTTCGACGGCCGCGGTCGCGACACAATCCGCACCTTCTTCAACTGGGCCCCTCCTTCCGTGGGGTTCCGCTCAACCGGTGTCATCATGATTCCCAAGAAACCGCCGGACTTACCCTCCGCCGGTCAGTTCTTCTTGTTCCGTCTTGCTCTTCGCGCGACGCACCGTCCGGGACACCTCGGGCCGGGACACCTCGGGCCGGGACACCTCGGGCCGGGACACTTCGGGCCGGGACGCCACCTCCCCACGGGAGGATCATCGTGGCCGGATAGCATCCGGGAGACACACAGATATGCGAATGGGGATCGTCATGACCGTCAAAGTGACCGTCACCGGCGCGGCCGGCCAGATCGGTTACGCGCTGCTCTTCCGCATCGCCTCCGGCCAGCTTCTCGGGGCGGACACCCCCGTGAAGCTGAGCCTTCTGGAGATCCCACCGGCCGTCAAGGCGGCCGAGGGCACCGCGATGGAGCTCGACGACTGCGCATTCCCGCTGCTGGAGGGCATCGAGATCTCCGATGACCCGGCGAAGGCGTTCGACGGCGCCAACGTCGCACTGCTCGTGGGCGCCCGTCCTCGCACGAAGGGCATGGAGCGCGGCGACCTCCTCGAGGCCAACGGCGGCATCTTCGGCCCGCAGGGCAGGGCGATCAACGACCACGCGGCCGACGACATCCGCGTGCTCGTGGTCGGCAACCCCGCCAACACCAACGCCCTCATCGCGCAGTCGGCCGCGCCGGACGTGCCCGCCGAGCGGTTCACCGCGATGACCCGCCTCGACCACAACCGCGCGCTTTCCCAGCTCGCGGCGAAGCTGCGCGTCCCGGTGACCGAGGTCAGGAAGATGACGATCTGGGGCAACCACTCGGCCACGCAGTACCCGGACCTCTTCCACGCCGAGGTCGGCGGAAAGATCGCGGCGGAGCAGGTCGAGGAGGAGTGGCTGCGCGACACCTTCATCCCGACCGTCGCCAAGCGCGGTGCCGCGATCATCGAGGCGCGGGGCGCTTCCTCGGCGGCGTCCGCGGCGAACGCGGCCATCGACCACGTCCACGACTGGGTCAACGGCACGCCGGAGGGTGACTGGACCTCCGCCGCCATCCCGTCGGACGGCTCGTACGGCGTCCCGGAGGGTGTCATCTCCTCGTTCCCGGTGGTGTCCAGGAACGGGCGGTGGGAGATCGTCCAGGGCCTGGAGATCGACGCGTTCTCCCGGCAGCGGATCGACGCCTCGGTGAACGAACTGGTCGAGGAGCGCGACGCGGTCAAGGACCTCGGCCTGATCTGACGTTCCTCAGGACGGCCCTCAAGCGGGTGGCGCAGCGGTACGAGAAACAGGGCGGCCACCTCGGTGATCACAGTCAGGCGCTGGGTGAGCCCGGCGGGCACGGCTCCCGGGTCGACACCCAGCGCCCTGATGACGTACGGCACGGCCACGAGCACGAGGGAACCGAGCGCGACCACGCTCAGCGTGCGGATGAGGTTCGAACCGGTGATCCTGGCGATGATCAGCCCGGCGGCCGGCACGCTGAGAAAAGCTACGCACGCCGCATACCTGTGGATCTCGCCGGAAACGGACAGCGACAGTCCGGGCCGGTCCGTGGGAAACCCGGCGACCAGCAGCAGGCAGCAACTCCACACCCCGATCAGGAACGCGGCCCCCCGACCCAGCGGGTCAGGGTGCAGGCGGGTCAGCCACACGGCGAGCACGGCCGAGCCCGCGGCGATCAGCGTGAGCGAGACGGGCAGCAGCCAGCCGTACGGTGCGAAGACGTACTCACTGATCATGCCCTGGAGCGGGTCCAGACCCGACACCAGGTGCAGGACCGCCATCCCGGCCGCACCGGCTCCGATCACGGCATTCCCGAGCAGCATCCTCATGCCTCATCACTGTGACCGCGATGAGGACGCCGGCCCATCGGAGATCAGCCGGACTCGTCCCTGACCCATCCCTTAGGGATGTGGTCGCGTTTTCCCGGGTGTGTCTCCGGAATCGGCCGGGGCCGCCTCGGGAGTGGAGGCCCGGAACCAGCGGCAGCCGTACCTGCCGGGCTTGAACCGGGGGCCCGCGCCGCCCGATTCGGTGCGGCGCGGGCCCGTGGTCGTAGGAACGCGGTCGTAGGAACGCGGTCGTAGGAACGCGGTTTTAGAAACGTGGTGGTAGAAACGCTGTTATCGAGACGCTGATTATCGAGACGTTGAGGCGATCGCTACAGCGGCGTGACCTGCTCGGCCTGGGGACCCTTGGTGCCCTGCACGGTCACATAACTGACCCGCTGGTTCTGGTCCAGGCTGCGGTAACCACCCGAGTTGATCGCCGAGTAATGAACGAACACGTCAGCGGTGCCGTCGTCCGGAGCGATGAATCCGAAACCCTTTTCGGCGTTGAACCACTTGACGGTGCCTTCAGACAACTGCTTCTCCTTTTCGGGAGCCTCGCCGCGCCACCAGGAAGCATGCATGCCCGCGGCCGGCAATCCCCCGATTGCGCTGTATCGAAATATCCGTCCTGAAATGACGACCGCGACACCTCCTCGCAGTCGTCTCGAAATGTACCCCCGAATGTCGGGCACTATGCGGGCGCCGCCATGTACCAGCGCGCGTGCCCGTCACCACGAGCGAGCGAGTCGAGCCGGCGGGGCAGTTCCTGGCGTGAGAACGGGTCGCCGACCGCGTTGCGGATGTGGACGCCCACCGCGTACATGTCCCTGACCTCCATCAGGGTGCCGTAACCGGGCCACTGCCGCAGGTCGGAGCCGTACGCGCGGGCGAAATCGTCCACGTCGGCGGCCGACAGCCCGAACCGGCGCTGACCGTGGTAGGTGTGCACAAGGTCCCACTCACGCGGCCCGACGGCCACGCCGTCCCAGTCGCACAGCATGACGTGCCCGTCATGAAGGCGGAGCAGATTGTCGATCCAGGCGTCGCCGTGCAGGAGAACCGGGGAGCCGGTGTCCAGATCCAGCCAGCGGCCGGTGAGATCCTCGATGCGGTCGCGCAGCCAGGTCCGCTGGTCGCCGGTGAGCACCTCGGAACTGTCCCCGACCGCGTGCTCCACCGCATGCTCCACCGCGTGCCGCACCTCGGCGAGCGGGTCGGTGAGCCGCCGCAGCGCGATCGGCGGCACCGGCTCGCCGTGCAGGCTGCGCAGCACCCGGCCGAGTTGTCTCGTGGTCGGCCGCCCGGTGGACGGGACATACCGCCAGAAGGTGACGGTCCGCCCGTCGTGCACGATCGGCTGGCCGGGGATCTCGTCGACGGGCCGTACGGCGGGGAAGCCGCGGTCGGCGAGCCAGCGGGCGACCGCCAGCACCACCGGCAGCCGGGTCACCGCGTCGGGGGCGGTCGTGATCCGTACGACCATGTCTCCGCGCAGCTTGAACACCGCGTTGCTGCGCAGCCGCAGGAGCCGGGCTCCTGTCACGTCGACGCCGAGCCGTACGCACACCTCGCGCAGCACCTCGGACGCCTCGTCGGCCAGTCGGCAGTCGCTCGCCGTCACCCCCCTCGCGCCCGCCGCGCCCCGGTTCACAGCCGCGTGTCCGTGGGCAGTCCGGGCGACGACTCCGCCAGCACACTGCGCAGGTGCCGTACGGCGGGCAGGCCCGGATCGACCTCGGACAGCAGGGCCGTGGCCCGGGTGACGACGATCGAGGTGCGGTGTTCGGCGGGCACCTGCCCGAGGGCCTGCGCCGCGATCCGGCACGCCTCCTCCTGGTCACCCTGTCTGGCCAGATGAGTGGCTTGATCGAGCAGGATCAGGGCGGGATCGATCGTGTGGAATCCGGGAGGATAGGCGTCGATCCCCTGGATCTGCCGGGCGTCCCCCAGCTCGATGAGCGTCCCGGTGCGATAGAACTTCATCCGCTTCTCGGTGAAGACGAAGGCCAGATCATCCTGGGTGATGCCGCGCATGCGGGCGAAGATCTGCTCGGCCTCCGCCAGCGCCGCCCTGGCGCCCTTGCCGTCTCCCATGCGCGCGAGCGCGCGGGCCTCGGCCGCGGCCGCGAGAGCGGCGGGGGAGCTGGGGGCGGAACCGGCCAGCATCCGCGCTTCGCGGGCCAGCCGCACCGTCTCGCCGGGGTCCCCGTAGTAGTAGAGCAGCATGGTCTGCTGCGCCCGGACCAGCGCGCGCAGCCGCAGGTCTCCCACGTCGTCCGAGGCCGCGCGGGCGGTGCCGTACCAGGCGTGGGCCTGGCGCGTGTCGCCGAGCTTCATCAGCGCGTCGGCGGTCAGCAGCGCCAGCATCGTGGTGGCGGTCAGCAGGCGGCGCTGCACGGAGAACGGCTGCCGGGCGGCGCTCAGCCTACGTACGTCGGAGATCTCCAGCATGACCCGGCAGAGCATCGGCAGCGGCGGGGTGACCATGTATTCCCTGCGGTAGCGCAGGACCAGCTCGTCCAGCAGGTCGAGTTGGTCCTCGGTCACCGACCCGGCGGCGAGCGTACGGTCGAGATCGTGCCGGGTGCCCTCGACCTCGGCGAAGAACCGGCCGTCCGGCATGCTGAGAAGCATGGCCTGATGGAAGAGCGCCCGGCGCTCGGCGTCGTCGGCCATGAGGTCGGCCATGAGCTCGTCGAGCCGCATCGGCTCGTCGCCACTGGCGTGGCTCACCACGATGACGCGCTGACCGCCGGGGTCCTCGCAGTAGTCGCCGGCCAGGCCGAGCCGTACGGCATTGGCTCTGTAGAGCCGGGCGAGCAGGTCGATGGTCTGCGGGCGGGGCCGGGCCCGGTTGTTCTCCCAGGCGTTCAGCAGGTCGATGCTGGCGCGGGGCAGGCCCAGCGACTCCCGCTCGCAGAGCGACTCCAGCTCCTCGATCGCCTGCCGTGCCGACCAGCCCCGGGCCAGCCGGTGGGCCTTGAGCAGGCTCGCCCCGCAGCATCCGTGGATGGCCTGGGCGGTCTGCCAGAGCGTCCACTGCCGCGCCCCGGCCTGTTCGCGCCAGCGGCGAGCGCACGCCGGTGAATGCTCTCCACGGGCCATCGGCGCCCCCCTAGAAGGTCCTGTCCCGTAGATCTTCTTGCCTACCGCGGTGCCCGTACGGGCGCCTCGCTACGGCAAAGATCCACGGGCACTCCCAAGCCGGCCCATCTGCAGTGCAGTCTCACCCTTACGGTTATTCCCCCAAGGTAAAGCCGTATGCGCCCAATCCGTATCGACTGTGTCGGGTTCGTGGCCGCGGTTTCCGTGGCTGTTCCACGGAATCCCGGTGGATTCCCTGGTTGTCACACGGTTTCGCGGGTGGCGGCGATTGCCCCGCCGGTCCGCGTGGGGTCACCCTGACCGGTGACGGGTCCCGACATCCGCCTTGGAGGACAGTGTGTTGGATGACGCCGTGTTGGACGGCGCCGTGTTGGACGATGCCGTGTTGGACGATGCCGGGTGCGCGGATCCTGGTGAGGCGCTTGACCATCTGCAACGGCTCGCGGCCCAGCTCGAGGCCCACGCGTTTCAGGTACGCCTGACGGCCCCTGCCGGGCGTTACCCACGCCTGCGCGTGGTCAATCCGATGGAGCCCTCGGTGGCCGAGGACGTGCTGGCGTCCGACGAGACCGACGGCGAGTGGTGGTACTGGCTGTCGTGGGCCGGGCGGATCGGCCACGCCTCCGACGTCGTCACCGCCGCCGAGCGGATCGCCAGCGTCCTGCACGTCATACGACGGTAGCGGAATAGCCCGTCGCCCGTCGACGCTCGGCATGCTGATCGACACCTCCCGCAACGGCTGGGGCGGTACGGCCCCCGGTCACAGAGTCACCGAGTGACCGATCAGCGCGGGCCCTGCCGTGCTCCGGCGGCGGAGCCCGCCCCTTTTCCTGGATCTCATCTTCCCGAGTTGCCCGGATGAGACGGGCCATGGGGATCGCGGCAGTGCGGTTCCGCCGCGCCGACCCCGCCGGTCTCACAGGAGGAGCGGTCGATTCGTCCGATTTCGAGTAGCCGGGCAGGGGCGTGATCCACCTGGAGCGTCGTGTGCTCGATGCCGTACCCATCGCGCAGCACCACCTCGATGGCCTGCCGTACGGCATGGCAGTCGGCCTCGGGGGCGACGAGCACATGGGCCGAGAGCGCGGCGTATCCCGAGGTGACCTCCCAGACGTGCAGGTCGTGGACCTCGGCGACCTGCTCCATCGCGGCCATCCTCCGGCCGATCTCCGCCGGTGACATCCCCACCGGGGCCGCCTCCATGAACACGCGGCCGGAGTCGCGCACCAGCCGCCAGCCCGCCTTGAGCATGAGCGCGGCCACGACGAGGGCCGCGAGCGCGTCGGCGCGGACCCAGCCGCTCATCCACACGACCAGCCCGGCGATGGTCGTGGCGATGAACGCGTAAAGGTCGCTGAGGATGTGCTGGAAGGCGCCCTCGACGTTGAGGCTCGCCCGGTTGGCCCTGCTGAGCAGCCAGGCCGCCGCCATGTTGACGGCGATGCCGGCCAGGCCGGTCGCCAGCACCGGCGCACCCTGGACCTCGGGTGGACTGATCAGCCGGTGGACCGCCTCGACGACGAACAGGATCGTGAGCAGCAACAGCGTGATGCCGTTGAACTGGGCGCTGATGATTTCCGCCCGTTTCAGCCCATAGGTGAAGCCCCCGGCAGGCGGGCGCGCGGCGATCCGCATCGCGACCAGGGCGAGACCGATGGCCGCCGCGTCGGTGAGCATGTGCCCGGCGTCGGAGAGCAGGGCCAGCGAATGCGCGAAGACGCCGACCACGATCTCCGCGGCCATGAAGGCGAGGATCAACAGCAGGGCCGTGATGAGGAACCGTCGGTCGGCATCCGCCCGGACGCCGTGCCCGTGCCCGTGCCCGCCTCCATGCTCTCGGGCGTCGCTCACGCCCTCGCACCTGAAAGCTCGCTCATAGGTGAAAGCGTACGGCCGGCCGACGTGCGAGGCGGGCAGTCCTCGGTCGGCCGGACAGTCGCCGTTCGGTCAGCGGGGCGGGTCGGTCAGTGCCCGTAGTGACCGGAGCGGCTGCCGCTGGAGCGTGTGATCTTGAGGATGACGGAGATGATCAGCGCGATGGCCCCGATGATCAGGATCCACTTGAGCGCGCTGACGACCAGTCCGATCACCGAGCCCAGGAGGATGAAGCCGACGACGACGAGTGCTGCGATGAAAAGAATTCGTGCCATGTCTCAACCGTACGAGCCGTCCGCCCTGGAATCCCAGGGCGGACGGCCAAGTTCAGGGCTGTCTCAGGGACATCTCAGGGTGCCGTACGGCTCGTGGCGCCACACCCCGAGAGTCTCAGTCGTTGGCGTGCAGTTCGGCGTTGAGCTCGATCCCGACGCCGCCCCTGGACACCGCCTCGACCGTGCCGGTGGTCGAGTTGCGACGCAGCAGCAGGCCCGACCTGCCGGACAGTTCCTTGGCCTTCACCACGCCGCCGTCGGTGAGGGTGACCTTGGTCCCGGCGGTCACGTACAGTCCGGCCTCCACGACGCAGTCGTCACCCAGTGAGATGCCGATGCCGGCGTTGGCCCCGAGCAGGCACCGTTCTCCGACGGAGATGACCTGCCTGCCGCCGCCCGAGAGGGTCCCCATGATCGAGGCGCCGCCGCCGACGTCGGAGCCGTCGCCGACGACCACGCCGGCGGAGATCCGTCCCTCCACCATGGACGAGCCCAGCGTGCCGGCGTTGAAGTTCACGAAGCCCTCGTGCATGACGGTCGTCCCGCTCGACAGGTGGGCGCCCAGCCGTACACGGTCGGCGTCGGCGACCCGGACCCCCGAGGGGAGCACGTAGTCGACCATCCGCGGGAACTTGTCCACGCCGTAGACGGTCACCGGTCCCCGGGCCCGCAGGCGCAGTCGCACGTTCTCGAAACCCTCGACCGGGCACGGCCCGTGGTTGGTCCACACGACGTTGGTCAGCAGTCCGAAGATTCCGTCGAGGTTCACTCCGTGCGGCCTGACCAGGCGGTGCGACAGCAGGTGCAGCCTGAGGTAGGCGTCGTGGGTGTCCACCGGTGGTTCGGAAAGCAGGGCGATGCCCGTCCGCACCGCCACGACCTCCACTCCGCGGGCCGGGTCAGGGCCGAGCAGCGCCACCAGGTCCGCCCCGTCCGGATATGCGGCCAGATCCTCGGCCGTCAGCCGCTCAGTGCCCTTGGCGGGAGGCTCGCCCAGCGAGGGCGAGGGATACCAGGTGTCCAGAACGGTGCCGTCCGAGGTGATGGTCGCCACACCAATGCCGTGCGCACCCGTGGTGCCGGGATCGATAGTCGTCATGTCACCCAACGCTACCGGCAGGGTGGGTCACCAGGGCATACGAGCCCGGCCTCGTACGCGTATCACACCACCTGGGCCCGATCACGCAACCGGAGCCTGGCCAGCAACTGCTTTCAGTCGCTGGGTGATTTGTCCTAATTTCTGCTAAATAGATCTATTTATGGCTATCTAGGTTGAATGTGAGGTGTGTGGGAAGAAATTCGATTCGGCACGGCTGGCCGATGGAGGGCGGATGACGGACGTTCAGGCGTACGCCCGCGAGTGCTTCCGCGGGGAGACCGCGGACCGGTTGGGCGTCGAATTGGAGTTCCTGGTTTACGACACCGACCTCCCGGCGGCGCAGGTGCCCATCGCCCGAATCCGCGACGCGCTCCCGCCGCTTCCCGGCAGGAGCCGCGTCACGTTCGAGCCCGGAGGGCAGCTCGAACTCTCCGGGCCGCCGGGAAGGCTGCCCGTCGCGGTCGCCGCTCTCGCCGCCGATGTCCAGGCCGTACGGCTCGCGCTCGGCCGTGCCGGGCTGTCGCTCGGCGGCATGGGACTCGACCCGCGGCGATCGCCGGTGCGACAACTGCGGGAGCCTCGCTATGACGCGATGGCGGCCTTCCTCGGCGTGCCGTATGGGCTCACCATGATGTGCTCGACGGCGTCGATCCAGCTCAACATCGACGTGGGCGACGACCCCGCGGTCCGCTGGACACGGGCGCACCGGCTCGGCCCCGTGCTGGTGGCGGCGTTCGCCAACTCGCCCGCCGGGGGATGGATGTCGGCCCGGCAGGCCATCTGGCGTGCCCTCGACCCCAGCAGGACCGCGCCCGTCGAGGCGGGTGGAGACCCGGCCGCGGATTGGGCGCGCTACCTGCTGGACGCCCGCCTCATGATGATCAGAGATGCCGGGGGCGGCTTCCGCCCGGTTCTCGACGGCACGGCGTTCCGCGACTTCGCCCGGGCGGCGGGCCGGCCGCCCGGGGAGGACGACCTCGCCTATCACGCCACCACCCTCTTCCCGCCGGTGCGACCACGCGGCTGGCTGGAGATCCGCTACCTCGATGCCCAGGGAATCGATGCCCAACGAAACGACGCGCAGGGAGCCGACGCGCAGGGAGCCGACGACTGGGCGGTCGTCACCGCCGTCGTGTACGCCCTGATCGCCGATGACCGGACGGCGGACACGGCGCTGGAAGCCGCCGCGCCGATGGAGGGCCGATGGGCGGACGCCGCCCGCCTGGGGCTGGCCGATCCCGGTCTGCGCGGGGCGGCCTCCGTGTGTTTCCGGGCCGCCGTCGAGGCGCTGCCCCGGTTGGGGGCCGAGCCCTGGCTGGTCGCCCAGGTCTCCGCGTTCGCCACGAAGCACATCGAATCGGGCCGATCCCCGGCCGTCGATCTGATGGAGGAGATGATCGCGTGACCGAGCTCAACGATCACTACGATCACTACGGCGTGACCAGCGCGGATGATCCGTACTCATGGGACGACCCGCACAGGCTGAAGGAACGGATCGTGACAGAGCTGGTGACGGTACGCGAGCGCTCACTGACGTACACGGACGCGGACGACGACCTGCTCGTCCGGCAGCATTCGCCGCTGATGTCACCACTGGTGTGGGACCTCGCCCACGTCGGCAACTACGAGGAGCTGTGGGTGCTGCGTGCCGTGGGCGGGATGGCCCCGCTGCGGCCGGAGATCGACGACATCTACGACGCGTTCAAGCAGCCGCGCAGGGACCGGCCGACCCTGCCACTCCTCCCGCCGGGCGAGACCAGGCGGTACCTCTGCGGCGTGCGCGGCCGGGTGCTCGACGTGCTCGACGGCATGGACCCCGAGGCCATGCGCCTCGACGGCCCCGACCCGCTTCGGGTCGGCGGGTACGTCTTCGGGCTGGTGACACAGCACGAGCACCAGCACGACGAGACCATGCTCGCGACACTGCAGCTGTCCGGGCATCCGGGACTGGTGCCGGAAGGCGGTCTGCCCACCGGCCGGTCCATCGGACCCGTCGCCCCGGAGATCCACATCCCCGGGGGGATCTTCACGATGGGCGCGGGCGCCGCCTCGCCCTGGGCGTACGACAACGAGCGTGTCGCCCACCGCAGGCACCTGCCGGGCTACTGGATCGACCGCTACCCGGTGAGCAACGGCGCCTTCGCCACGTTCATGGCCGACGGCGGATACGACGACCCGCGTTGGTGGAACCCCAGGGGGTGGGAGTGGATGCGCCGTTCCGGCGTGCGCGCGCCGCTGTTCTGGGCGCGGGACGGCGACACCTGGTCGCGTACGCGTTTCGGCAGGGTCGAGCCGGTGCCGGAGGACGAGCCGGTGCAGCACGTCTCCTGGTACGAGGCCGACGCCTACGCATGCTGGGCCGGCAAGCGGCTGCCGACGGAGGCCGAGTGGGAGAAGGCGTGCGGCGGGCACGCGTATCCGTGGGGCGACCGGCCGCCGAGCGTCGGGCAGGCGAATCTCGGCAATCGGGCCGCCCGCCCCGCGCCCATCGGGGCCTTCCCGCGTGGGGCCAGCCCGTACGGGGTCGAGCAGCTCATCGGCGACGTCTGGGAGTGGACCGACTCCTGGTTCCTGCCCTATCCCGGTTACCGGAGCTTCCCGTACTCGGAATACAGCGAGGTCTTCTTCGGGGAGAGCTACCGGGTGCTGCGCGGCGGATCCTGGGCCACGCATCCCACCGCCGTCAGAAGGACGTTCCGGAACTGGGACTATCCGATCCGCCGGCAGATCTTCGCCGGTTTCCGCTGCGCCCGTTCAGAGGTCTGAAGGGGACTGAAGAGGACTGCCAGAGGATCGAGGACAGAGCGGAGGATTGACGTGTGCCGTCATGCGGCGTGGTTCGGGCCGGCCCGACCGCTCTCGTGGCTGATCTCCGAGCCGGAGCACGGCCTGCTCGAGCAGTCGTACGCCCCGCGCATGCAGCGGTACGGCACGGTCAACGCCGACGGCTTCGGCATGGGCTGGTACGACCCGGTCCTGTGCGAGCCGGTGCGCTACCGCCGTACCGTCCCCATCTGGTCCGATGCCAACCTGCCCGGCCTGGCCGCGGCCGCGCGGTCCACCTGCCTCATCGCCGCCGTGCGGTGCGCCACCGTGGGCATGCCCGTCGAGGAGACGGCCACCGCGCCGTTCGCCGACGGACGCTGGCTGCTCAGCCACAACGGCCGGGTCGAGCGGGACGTCGTCAGACGGTTGGCGGTCGGTCGGGCGACCCTGTGCGAGCCGGAGAGTCTGTGTGAGCCGGAGAGTCTGTGTGAGCCGGAGAGTCTGTGTGAGCCGGAGAGCCTGTGCGAGCCGGAGAGTTTGTGCGAGCCGGAGAGTTTGTGCGACTCGGCGTGGCTCGCTTCGCTCGTGTTCACCCGGTTGCGGGCCGGCGCCTCGCTCGCCGACGCACTGACCCTCGTCGTGAAGCGGGTCGCCGCGGCCGATCCGGCGGCCCGGCTCAACCTGCTCGCCTGCGGCGGCGCCGAGGTCGCCGCCGTCGCCTGGGGTGACAGCTTGTACGCCCATGTCGGTGAGGGAGTGCTCGTGGCCAGCGAGCCGCTGGACGACCGCCCGGGATGGCGTCCGGTGCCCGACCGCAACCTTCTGTCGGCGTCCCCCGACGGTGTGCTGGTCGCCCCGATCCGTTGAGGACTCATCCGCTGAGAACCGTTCGATGAGGAGCGTCTCATGGCTGTGATCGACCGTCTCGACGACGACTACCTGCGGCAGGCGCTGGAGCACGATGTCCGTACCGGGCTCACGGCCACGCCCAAGTGGCTTCCGCCGAAATGGTTCTACGACGAGACGGGCAGCGCGCTGTTCTCGGCGATCACCCACCTCCCCGAGTACTACCCCACACGGCGAGAGCTGGAGATCCTGCGCCGGCACGTGTTCGACATCGCCGCGCGGAGCCGGGCCGACACACTCGTCGAGCTGGGATCGGGCACCAGTGAGAAGACGGTGCTGCTGCTCGACGCCCTCGCTGCGGAGGGGACGCTGCGCGCGTACACGCCGGTCGACGTCGACGTGGTCACGCTGGAGGCGGCCGCCGGTCGGCTCTCCGTCCGTTATCCCCGCCTCGAGTTGCGGCCCGTACGCGCGGACTTCGAGGCACATCTGGCGCTGCTGCCCAGCCTGCTGCCCACGCCGGGCCGCCGGATGGTGGCCTTTCTCGGCGGCACGATCGGGAATCTGCCGCCGACCGCCCGGGAGGTGTTCCTGAAGGAGTTGCGCGCCACGCTGCGGCCGGGGGACATGCTGCTCCTCGGCACCGACCTGGTGAAGGACGTCGCCCGGTTGGTCGCGGCCTACGACGACGCCCTCGGCGTGACGGCGGAGTTCAACCGCAACGTCCTGCGCGTGCTCAACCGGGAACTGGACGCCGATTTCCAGCCGGACGCCTTCGAGCACGTCGCGATCTACGACGAGGACAACGAGTGGATCGAGATGCGCCTGCGAGCCGCCCGCCCCATGCGGGTCGCGATCAGCGCGCTCGGTCTCGCCGTCTCCTTCGACGAGGGCGAGGAGATCCGTACGGAGATCAGCGCCAAGTTCCGGGAGGAGGGGGTGGCCGGTGAGCTCACGCGGGCCGGGTTCGCGGTCACCAGCAGATACACCGATCCCGCGGAGGACTTCGCCCTGACCCTCGCCTCGGCATCCCCCACGGGTTGCGCCCCGCCACCGCTCACGGCTTCAGCTTGAGCCTCTTTCTCGACGCGCCCGGGAACACGACGACCAGGTGCTGCTCCTCTCCTGCATCGTCGACCCGCACGTGGACACGGAGCCGGTAGCGGCCCTTCCCCGCGATCGCCAGATTCGGCATCGGGGCGCCCGCGCCCACTTCTCCCTCGCCCTTCTCCGGCACGGTGAGCCGGCCGCTGCGGCTGACGATCGGCACCTCGGTGACCTGATCCCACCCGGCCGTCCGTTGTGGCGGCGCGGTGCGGAAGGCCTTCACCGTGAGGCACAGATCGATGACGTCTTCGATGTGCCCGATGAGCACCGTGCTGCCGGCCACCCCGATGCGGGCGCTGTCGTCGTAGAGCTTGTCGATCGCCTGCTCCACAGCTTCCTCGGCCGCTTCGTCTTGGGGGTCGTGGACCATATAGCCGTGATCGCCGTCGGCGAACAGGAAGTAGTTGGCCGTGGCCTGGACGACACCCTTCGTCCGGGGCCACGGATCGCGGCACTTCGCGTTCTTCTCGGCGATGTAGGCGGCGTTCGCCGCCTCCGCCTCCGCGGTCGACCGCAGCAGCTCAGGATGGGTCGCGCCGACGATCTCCGGGCAGAGGTAGACGAGGTCCCACGGGTCCGCGCCCCAGGCGGGCCGCGGGCTCCCGGCCCGCGTCAGGATCGCCTTCTGCTCGTCGCGGTCCTTCGCACGGCACAACGCCCGCCCATACGCGAGGATCTGCTGGTCCGACAGGCTGTCGGGGAACATGGGCGGGACGCCGCCGTCTGTGCTCCGCGCCCGGCACAGGAACGCGGCGTCGCGTTCCGCGGGTTTCAGGTCGCCGAAGCTGGGCCGGCGATAGCAGTCCATCGACCAGCCGGTGTAGGTGAGGTGCGGGGTCTGCTCCGGGTGGATCAGCGCGATGATCGGCAGTACGGCCACGGCCGCCACCGCGATGCGGATCATGCGCCGCCGCGCGGGCGAAAGGTCCGCCGGGCGGCCCTCAGCGGGCAGTTCACGGGCGGTCGCCGCGATCCACACGATGCTGACGAGCCCCACCGCGTCCATCATGACCCCCATCGCCAGATGGCCGCTGGAGATCCTTCCGAAGAAGAAGTTGAGCGGGATCACCAGCGCGTAGGTGCCCACTGACAACCACCCGGCGGCCTGCGTGCCGCGGCTCCACCGGCCATCCCGCCGCTGCCCGACAACTGTGATGATGGTCGCCGCCACCGCGCCCAGCATCAAGCCCAGGTCGACGATGCCGCCCGATCCGAGCTCTGGGAGGTCGAGTTCGTCGAGCAGTTCGTTGGCCATCCCGGCCAGCTCGACCGCGAACATCGCTCCGGCCGCCGCGCACAGCGCGCGGGACCGCCAGCGGATGACGAGCAGGTAGAGGACGTCGATGGCGGTCCACAGCGCGAGCTGGAATGCCGCATCGACCGCGTCGGGGAGCAGCGCGATCGGATACCACAGCACGAGGGCGTACGCCACCGCCAGATACAGCAGTCGGCGCAGTGCCTTCGCCCGGCGGTCCAGCGGTCCCGGCGCGGGCGCCCGCAGGATCAGCCACAGGAGCGCGGCCTTCACCAGGGCGGCCACGAGCAGCGCCACAACCGTCAGGGTGTCGAACCCGCCGCGCGCGTAGAACCACGCGTAGGTCGGCGGCGACCATTCGACGGCCACCCAGAGCCAGGCGTCGCCGAGCACCAGGCCCGCGACCGCCGCCGCCAGAACCAGACCTACTAATCCGATCCGGATAAACCGCCAGAAACTATCCGGAAGCACGGGACGCGATCTTAGTACGGCACCGCCGTACAGGCGGACCAGCGAAACGAGCGGCCCCGCTCCGCCGATCAGACTCCATGATCTCCAACGCGATGCGGTTTCGATGGTGAGGCGCTGGGCGCCTCCACGGTCGAGACTCGGTGATTCGAGATCCTCGCGTTCCCGCGGACCGGGATCACCAACGCGGGTTCCGAGGGCGCCAACCGGGTGATCAAGACGGTCAGGCGGGACGCGTACGGCTTCACGGTCAGGCGGGACGCGTACGGCTTCCGCAACCTCGAGGCCCAGCGGTTACGTACCCGCTGCGCACACCACTCGCAGGAGCCGTGGGCATCGCAACCTCGCTTGGCTTCGAAGAGGCACTATCCATTTCCGACATTAGGAACATCTAAGTCATTCGCCATTTACTTCTCGTATTTTATTTGGAATTTGATGGTCGAAACTATTGTCGTTGCCGGATTGAGTGTGAGAGAATTCAGACAGGTTTTCGAAATGACAGGTTCATGGGGAGGGGGGCGATGAAGCCGGACGCGACGGCACGGGCGACGAAACCCGCCGGGCTCTTCGATCCGGATCCGCCGCCTTCCCGAGCTCGGCCGCTGCTGGGACCGCGGTGGTGGGCCGCGGTGCGGGCCGAGGCGGAGGCGCGTGCCGCCGCCCGTACCTCGGGTGGCCGTGTCACGGGTGTTTCGGTGCGTTCTAAGCAGTGGTCTGATTGGCCCGACTGGCTTGCTGCCGTTCCTGGTACGCCCTCCGACGCCTCTCTCCCGGGCGTCGCACCCTCGGACATCGCATTCCCGGGCCACGTGGATGCGGGTAGCTTCGCGGACAACCGCATGGACGCGGATGTGGACGCGGGCACCCATACGGACCACGTGGAGGCTGACGACCGGACGGGTGGGGATGGCCACGCCGATCGCGCGGGAGCGGATGGCTGCGAGAGTGCGGGCGAGCGCACGGCCGGCCGAGAGGGTGGATGGACAGCTCCGTCGCTAGATGGCCGCGCAGATGGCCTCGGCACCAGTGAGGCGGCCGAGGAGCAGCCTGAGACGGCCGAGCCTGAGACGGCCGAGCCTGAGACGGCCGAGCCTGAGACGGCCGAGCCTGAGACGGCCGAGACTGAGACGGCGGAGGCTGGGGCTGGGCCGGAAGGGGCTGAGTCGGCC
>NZ_BOOG01000016.1 GCF_016863115.1 Sphaerimonospora thailandensis | reverse complement strand
TAAACCAAACTAGGTGGCGCATAGGTGGCGACAAGGGCTGATGAGGTGATATCTCATCGCTTCTCGGCCCTTGTCAGCTTGATAGTTCATCGAAATTCAGGTGACTTGCGTGAACATTTTTTCTGTCGAGAGTCAATACGACCTCATGACCGAATATGGGGCCGGCCCCGAGTTCCAGGCCCAATGGGTCGACATCGGAGATCTCCACGATGTGGCGCGGCGTCTTCAGGTCACCTCGGATACGATAGTCACCTGCGACTTCCAAACTGCCGTGAGGTCGGTTTCTCCCTTGTCCGACATGAAGCAGGTCTGGATTTCCTCACTTGCGAGTGGCTGGTCTCATATCTTTCGTCTCAGCGGTTCATTGCCGTCGCCCGTGGAGCTCAGCCTTGGTGGTCATCGTGTTTTCGAGATCACCTACTTTGCCCTAGTCGGTGAGATTGATCCACCGTTCTACGCCCACAATGGGGTGCTCGACGTGGAATTCCTCGCTGAGGATGAGTACAGCGTCCACTGCGCGAATCTGAGGTTCAACGACCGAACGCCGTTGCCAGAGGTACTGGAGCAGTATCTGGTCGTCCTGGGACGGATAACGGGACGCTTTCTCGACCGCGACTGGGTTTCATCGCAGGGGTTGCTCGCCAGCATCCCCTGATGCTGGCGGGACGTGAGCCCGGAGATGATCCGTCGTTCGGAATCGATTTTTGTGTGGGGTGGTGATTGCGGTTCTGAGGAAAGCACTTCTCGCCCTGTACCCTGCGGAATCTGGTGTACCTGTGCCTGTCTTCCCGGCTGAAAATCAACTGCGCATCCTGATCGAACACGGTCTCTATTACTCCTTCATGGCCCGATGGGTCAGCATCGAGGACGTCCATGAGGTGGCCCGGCGACTGCAAGTCGCAACGGAGACGACAGTCGCGTGTGACTTGCAGGCCGCCATGAGATCGTCCGGCGCCAGCTCCAGAAAACCGCGACGGGCTTGGATCGCCCGACTTGCTGCCAGCTGGTCTCTGGTCGTTTATCTAGACGGCTGGATGCCAGATTCGGATTCGGATCTGCTCAGCCTCGGCGGAAAGAGCGTTTTCGACGTCTCATGCATCAGCGGAATAGAAGAAATAGAAGAACTCTTCTATACGCATGACGGAGTATCCACGGGCACCATCTACGACGAAGAAGAATATCTAGTCTACTGGGATGATTTGCAATACGACCTCAAATCGACAGATGGGCAGTTGGAGGAGTATCTAACCATCTTGGGAAGAGTTGCCGGACGGTTTCTCGACCATGACTTGTTCTCCTCGCAAGGATTGCTGGTTCAACTTCCCCCTGACTGATTCAATTCAGTGAGCCGACCTCGGCGACTTTCAAATGAGTCAGCCACGCGCGAAATTCGGATATCCTCCATGCATGCATTCCCTGCCGCAAATCAACAGCGTCTCCTGTTCGAATATGGACTCCATGAATTCTTCATGGCCCAATGGGTCAGCGTCGAAGACATCAATGAGGTGGCCCGGCGACTGCAAGTCGCAACGGAGGCGACAGTCGCGTGCGACTTTCAGGTTGCCATGAGATCGTACGGTTCTAGGTCCAGAGGACCGTGGCAGGCTTGGATCGCCCGCCTTGCTCCTGGCTGGTCCATAGTTATTTACCTCAACGGCTTGATGTCATCTTCGGATCAGCTCAGTCTCGGTGGCCAGCGCGTTTTCGATGTCTCATACGTCCCTGGCATAGAAATCGAAGAACTTTTCTACACCCACGACGGGGTATGCACTGGAACCATCTACAATGAGGAAGAATACGGCACTTACTGGGAGGACCTGGCATACGATATTACATCGGAAGAAGGACAGCTAGAGGAGTATCTATGCGTCATGGGAAGAGTCGCTGGGCGATTCCTCGACCACGACCTGTTCTCCTCGCAAGGTCTACTGGTTCAGCTTTCCTCGACCGATTGAATTCAGCACGCCTTGAACACCCGCTTCGATGCGGTCTGGATCGACACGGAGGACGTGGAAGAAATCGCTGGGCGCTACCGCGCAGATCCAAGCTCCGGAATTCCTTGTGATCTCAACATAAGATCACGGGTGGGTGAGGGAGGTGGTGGACCAGCGGGGGCCGATGGGGGTGAGGCGGATCACGCGCTCCTCGGCGTCGGCGGGAACCCCCGCAGCGGGACGCTCCTCGCCCTCGAATCGCTTGATGAGGATCTCCAGGCGATCCTCCGAAAGGCCCTCGACCAGGCCCTCGCCCCACTCGACGACGGTGACGGACTCGGCCAGAGAGGCGTCCAGGTCGAGGTCGTCGATCTCCAGTGCGCCGCCGATCCGGTAGGCGTCCGCGTGCACCAGCGCGGGGCCGCCGGACAGCGACGGGTGGACTCGGGCGATCACGAAGGTCGGCGAGGTGATCGGGCCGCGTACCTTCAGCCCCTCGGCGAGGCCCTGCACGAGCGTCGTCTTGCCCGCGCCGAGCGGCCCGGCGAGCACGACGAGATCACCGGGTCCGAGCAGCGTGGCGATCCGCGCGCCCAGCGCCCGAGTCTCCTCCGCGGTCGCCGCCCGGAACTCCCGGGACTGCGGTCTGTCGGTCATCCGTTCCCCCGTTCTGCTCGCTTCAGCAGCTCGCGCAGCGCCTCGTTGACGAGGTCGGGCCGTTCGAGCTGCACCATGTGAGAGGTGTCCGGCACAGTGGTCAGCTGTGCGGTCGGTACGGCTGCCGCGATCGCCCGGCTGTGGTCGACCGGGGTCAGCCAGTCACGATCACCTACGATGATCGCGGTCGGAACCTTGTTCAGCACGTCGAGCGCGGTCAGTTTGTCATGCGACATGAGGGCCGGGTAGAAGTCGGCGATCACCTCGGAGGGGGTGCCCCGGATCATCGACTCGACGAAGTCCACCAGGGTCGGGCTCACGTTCTTCGCGTCGCCGAAGGCGAAGTGGCGCAGCGCGAGGAAGGACAGGTCGGTCCCCGCCTCGCGTCCCCGGTCGACCAGCGCGCCACGGCGGCGCATGACCGAAACGGCGGACGGGATGGCGATGTGCACCATCCTCGACACCAGGGCGGGCAGGCCAAGCGTGACCTCGGCCAGCTTCCCGGCGGAGGTGGCGATGAGCGACACCCCGCGGACCTTGTCGCCGAACAGTTCGGGCCGCCGTTCGGCCAGCGCCATGATGGTCATGCCGCCCATCGAGTGGCCGACCAGCACGCACGGCCCGGGGACCAGTTCCTGAAGGACGAGGGCGAGGTCCTCGCCGAGCCGGTCGATGGTGCAGTCGTCCGCGTGCGCCCGGGCTGAGGCGCCGTGACATCGCTGGTCCCACAGCACCAGCCGATGGGTGTCGCGCAGGTCGCGTCGCTGGTAGTGCCAGGAGTCCGACGAGAGGCAGTAACCGTGGCACAGGACGACGGTGAGGGGAGCGTCCTCGACCCCGTCGACCTCGGCCTGGATCGACACACCATCGGACGTCGTCAGCACCACCGGCTGTCCGCGCAACTCGCCGAAGGGCTCGCTCGCCTCCAGGTCGGGCCGTAGCCGGATCCGTCCGACGGCGTACCGCTTGGCAAGCGTGGCCACTGCCGCGCCCGCCGAAGCCGCGCCGACGACCGCTCCCGCGATCCCGACCTTACGACGTGTGCCCATACCTGCCCTCCTCGTAACCGCGACTCAGCGCCCGACCGAATCAACCCCGGCCGAGTGAACGCGGGGCACGCGGGAACCGATCCTCGTCACGATCTCATAAGTGATCGTGCCCAGTGAATCCGCCCAGTCCTGACATTTCGGCTCGCCGCGGTCCCCGGGCCCGAACAGGATCACCTCGTCCCCCGCATCGGCCGAGTCATCGCCGAGGTCGATGACGAACTGGTCCATGCACACCCGGCCCGCGACCCGCCGGCGCTTCCCCGCTGCTAGCACTTCGACCCGATTTGTACCAGATCGCATGATGCCGTCCGCATACCCGAGCGGAACGAGACCAAGCGTGGTCTCACGGTCCGTAACGTACAGATGACCGTAGGAAATGCCCGAACCGGCGGGCACGCGCTTCACGTTCGCCAGCCGCGCGACGAGGGTCATGGCCGGGCGGAGCCCGAAATCGCCGCGTTCGGGAACCGGGCTCAGACCGTACGTCGCGAGGCCCGGACGGACCATGTCGTACCGGGCCTGCGGGAACGTCACGGTGGCGGCCGAGTTGGCGATGTGCCGGATCACACCGCTGGACACGCCCAGTTCGTCCGCGACGGCGAGCGCCTCGTCGAATGCCACGAGCTGAAGCTTGTTGGCCGGGTGCTCCGGCGTGTCCGCACAGGCGAGGTGCGACCAGATGCCGGCGATCTCGATCGCGCCCTCGGCCTGTACCGCGAGCGCCTGCTTGACCAGCGACGGCCAGTCGGTCGCCGACGCCCCACCCCGGGACATCCCGGTGTCCACCTTGAGGTGTACGCGCACCGGGCGGCCGGTGCGGCGCGCGGCGGCGGCGATCTCGTCGATCGCCCAGGGCGCCGCGGCCGACAGTTCGATCTCCCGCAGCGCCGCCTTGTCGAGCGGCTCTCCGGGTGTGATGAGCCACGCGAGGATCGGCGCGGTCACGCCGGCCTCGCGCAATGTCAACGCCTCGGAGAGGAGCGCCGTGCCGAGTCTCGAAGCGCCGGCCTCCAGACACGCCCCCGCGATCGCGGCAGCGCCGTGGCCGTAGCCGTCGGACTTGACGATCGCCATCATCTCCGCACCCTCGGCATGTCCGGCCAGGACCCCGATGTTGTGTCGGACCGCCCCCAGGTCCACCCGTGCTTCGGCAGGGGTGACCAGGCGCGTTGTCGCAGAGTTCACTTTCCCAGTGTGGCAGGTCGGCCCGACTGAGCGGGACGCGATCGACGCCGCGACGGGCATCTCGATCCGATAACAGGGTGACCGGCATCACAGGGCGCGCAGCGCCTCGGGGAGCGCCTGCGCCACGTCGAGGGCAGCGATCGGGGCCTCGGCCCGCCCCGCCGCATCACCACGCCCCGCCGGATCACCACGCCCCGCCGGATCACCACGCCCCGCCGGATCGCCGCGCACCGCGAGGCGCGCCGCCAGTCCGTGGACGTACGCCGCGCCGGAGGCAGCGTCGTAACAGCTGAGCCCGCCCGCCAGCAACGCCCCGGCGATGCCCGCCAGCACGTCGCCGGTGCCTCCGGTGGCCAGCCACGGCGTGCCGGTGGTGTTGACCCGCACCGGCCGATCCTCCTCGGCGACCAGCGTGGTCGATCCCTTGAGCAGCACGGTCACGCCCAGTTCGGCGGCGGCCCGCCGCACGTGCTCCAGACGCCGCGCCTCGATCCGCTCCCTCGGCACGCCGAGCAGGCGAGACAGCTCACCGGCATGCGGGGTTATCAAGGTGGGACCGTCCCGGCGCAGCAGCCCCCGGTCCCGCGCGATCAGCGTCAGCCCGTCGGCGTCCACGAGCACCGGGACCTGGGCGGACAGTACGGCACGGGCCACCGCGTGCGCCTCGGCGCCGGTCCCCAGACCCGGGCCGAGCACCCACGCCTGCACGCGCCCGACCTCCTCGATGGGATCGGCTCCGAGCGGATCGGCGATGATCGTGGTGACCGCCTCCGGCCAGCGGGCCCTGACCAGACGCACCGGCTCCGCCGAGCTCACGAAGCGGACCATGCCGGCCCCGGCCCGTACGGCTCCGCCGACCGCGAGCACGGCCGCCCCTGTGTACCGGTCGCTGCCCGCCGCGATGCCCACGACCCCGCGCCGATACTTGTCGCTCTCGGCGCCCGGCCGGGGGAGCAGGTCCGCCACGTCCTCGTCGGTCGGCGCGGCGACGTCGGGGTCCGGGAGGTAAGGCCCGAGCCCGATGTCCACGAACTCCACGGCTCCGGCGAACCGCGCCCCCGGATCGATGAGCAGGCCGTTCTTGTACGCGCCGAACGTCACGGTCGCCTGGGCCCGCACCGCGGCGCCGTCAACCTCCCCGGTGCTCGCGTCCACCCCGCTCGGCACGTCCACCGCGACGACCAGGCCGGAGGCCTGCGCGGTCAGCCCGGCCAGCGTGGCGTACGGCTCGCGCAGCGCTCCGCTGCCGCCGATGCCGACGAGCCCGTCCACGACGAGGTCGGCGTCGCCGATCAGTTCACGCGCCTGCTCCAGGATCGGAACGCGCAGGTCTGTCGCCCTGCCGCCGACTGCCCGCAGTGCCGCCAGGCCGCCCTCATGCACGCGCGACCCCGCGAGGACCGCCACGACCCTGGCCCCCCTGCGGGCCAGACGGGCCCCCGCGTACAGCGCGTCACCGCCGTTGTCCCCGCTGCCGACGAGGAGGACGACGTGGGAGCCGTACACCCGGCCGCGGACCCCGGTGAGCAGTCCGGCGCAGACGGCGGCGAGCCCGGCGGCGGCCCGGCCCATCAGCGTTCCCTCGGGCAGTTTCGCCATGAGCGCCAACTCGGCGGCGCGGATCTGGTCAGAGGTGTAGGCGGTCCGCATGCGTCCGACGGTAGCCGCCCAGAACCTAGATCGCGATCACCCTGTGGACAACCGTCACCCGGACTCGGCGATCACGTAGGCGACGGCGACGCCGCCGTCGTGGGTCAGGGACACGTGCCATCGGGTGACGCCCAGGCCGTCGGCCACCTCCGCGGCCCGGCCGGTGATCCGCAGGCTCGGCCTGCCGTACTCGCCGGTGACGATCTCAGCGTCGTGGTGGCTCAGGCCCGGCGGCGCGCCGAGCGCCTTGGCGACCGCCTCCTTGGCGGCGAACCGCGCGGCCAGCGACGGCACCGCGAGCCCACTCTCGCCCCGGGTGAACACGCGGCCGCGCAGGGCAGGCGTGCGTTCCAGCACGGCGGCGAAGCGGGCCACGTCCACCACGTCCACCCCGATGCCCACGATCACGCGGCCAGCGTACGCTCATCCACAGGCTCGCACCCCCCGGCGGCCGGTGGAAGGACCGTGGGTACGCTTGGCCGACGTGGCAGGTGGGGACCCATACGTCCAGCTCAGCAGAGAGCAGTGGCGTGACCTTAGAAAGAACACGCCGCTCACGCTGACCGAGGCGGAGCTGGCCGAGCTGCGCGGCGTCGATGACCCGATCGACCTCACCGAGGTGACGGACATCTATCTGCCGCTCGCCCGGCTGCTCAATCTGCACTTCACCGGCTCCCGCCAGCGCAGCGCGGCCGTCGGGGCGTTCCTGGGCGAGTCCGCCTCGCCCCTGCCGTACGTGCTGGGCATCGCGGGAAGCGTCGCGGTCGGCAAGTCGACCACAGCCCGCCTCCTGCACACGTTGCTGGCCCGCTGGCCCGAGCATCCGCGGGTCGATCTGATCACCACCGACAGCTTCCTCCACCCCAACAAGGTGCTGGAGGAGCGCGGGATCATGCACCGCAAGGGCTTCCCCGAGAGCTACGACCGGCGGGCGCTGGTGCGCTTCGTCGCCGACGTCAAGGCCGGTCACCCCACGGTCGACGCGCCGGTCTACAGCCATCTGGAGTACGACATCGTGCCCGGCGCGGCGCAGACGGTACGTCGTCCCGACATCCTCATCGTGGAGGGTCTCAACGTCCTCCAGCCGGCGCCGCCGGCCTCGCTCGCCGTGTGCGACTACTTCGACTTCTCGATCTATGTGGACGCCCGGGTCGAGGACATCAGGAACTGGTACGTCGACCGCTTCCACAAGCTGCGCCGTACGGCTTTCTCCGACCCCAAGTCGTACTTCAACCACATCGCGGCGCTCTCCCATGACGAGGCGACCGCGTTCGCCAGGAACGTGTGGCGCGACATCAACGAACGCAACCTGATCGAGAACATCGCGCCCACCCGCGGCCGGGCCGGCCTGATCATGCGGAAGGGCTCCGACCACTCCATCCGTCACGTACGGCTCCGCCGTACCTGAAGGCACAGCCGGCTCCGCCGTACATAAGGGCTCCCGCCGAGGCCGCGCGCCGGGCCCGGTCGCTGGGTAGGGTGCGGATCATGACAGCGAGCACATGCTTCGCGACCGAGGGCCTGACCAAGCGATTTCCCCGGGTAACGGCTCTCGACGCGCTGACGGTGTCGGCGGGAACGGGGGTGACCGGCCTGGTCGGCGCCAACGGCGCGGGCAAATCGACACTGATCAAGATCCTGCTCGGCCTCGCCGCCCCGACGGCCGGCCGGGCGAGCGTGCTCGGGATGGACGCGATCACCCAGGGTCCCCAGATCCGGCGGGCCGTGGGCTACATGCCCGAGCACGACTGTCTGCCGCCCGACATGTCGGCCACCGAGTTCGTGGTCCACATGGCCCGGATGTCCGGCCTGCCGCGTACGGCGGCCCGCGAACGCGCGGCCGACACGCTGCGCCACGTCGGCCTCCAGGAGGAGCGGTACCGGCCCATCGGCGGCTACTCCACCGGCATGCGCCAGCGTGTCAAGCTCGCCCAGGCGCTCGTCCACGACCCCAAGTTGATCTTCCTCGACGAGCCGACCAACGGTCTCGACCCGCAGGGCCGCGACGAGATGCTCGCGCTGATCCGGCGCATCGGCACCGAGTTCGGCATCAGCGTGCTGGTCACCTCGCACCTGCTGGGCGAGCTCGAGCGGGTCTGCGACCACGTCATCGTGATCGACGGGGGGCGGCTGCTGCGCTCCTCGGCCATCCGCGAGTTCACCCGGACCACGCAGGCGGTGGCCATCGAGGTGGAGGACGGGCTGGAGTCCCTCGCCGAGCGCCTCGGCCGGATGGGCGAGGCGGTGGCCGTGCAGGGCAGGCTGCTGACCGTGCAGGTGCCGCCGGACGCCGACCCGGCCCGCACGTTCGACGCCGTGCGCGACGCCGTCTGCGATCTCGACCTCCATCTCGTACGGCTGGAGCAGCGCCGCGGCCGCATCGAGGATGTGTTCAAAGAGAACACAGTCAAGGACCCCGCGCCGAAGGAGCCGGCGGTATGACCTCCGAGCCGACCGCGGTCATCCACGACATCGGATACCGCCACTACGAGGGCCCGAGGCTGGGGCGCGCCAACGCCGTGTACGCCCTGGCCGTACACAGCCTGCGCGGCACGTTCGGCCTCGGCCGCCCGGCCCGCGCCAAGATCATTCCGATCCTGCTGATGGTCATCATGCTGCTGCCCGCCGCGGTGACGATCGCCGCCATGGCCATCCTGAAACGGCCGGAGCTGGGCGCGGAATACCCGACCTACGCGGTCGTCATGCAGCCGGTCATCGCGATCTTCATGGCGGCGCAGTCGCCGTACCTCGTCGCGCCCGACCTGCGGTTCCGCGTGCTGCCGCTGTACCTGTCGCGTCCCCTCGGCGTCATCGACTACGTGATCGCCAAGGTGGCGGCGCTGACGGTCGCGCTCTTCCTCCTGCTGGCCGTGCCGCTCACGGTCCTGTTCGTCGGCGAGCTGCTCGTCGACCTGCCCGGGCCACTCCACACCGGGGACTACGCCGCCGCGATGGGCGGCGCGGTCATCCTGGCCCTGCTGCTCGCCCTGATCGGCATCGCGCTGGCGTCCGTCACCCCGCGCCGCGGGCTGGGCGTGGCGTCGGTGATCGCGTTCTATCTGTTCACCTCGGCCGTCGCCGGGGTGTTCTACCTCGTCCTGTCGGCGACCGGACGGGACGACACCGCCGCCTGGGCATTGCTGATCAACCCGTTCTTCCTGGTCGAAGCCGTACAGTCCGCGCTGTTCGGCGTCGTGGCGTCGAACGGCTACCCGCCCGGCCCGGGGGCGTTCCTGATCCTGGTGGGCGCGGGTGCCCTCGCGGCGACCGGCATCCTCCTGCGCTACCGGAAGGCCGCCTCCGCATGACCATGACGACCTCTCCCACGACCACCCGGCAGGGCGTCATCGAGCTCGGCCAGGTGTCCCGCTGGTACGGCAACGTCGTAGCGGTCAACGATGTCACGATGACGATCGGCCCCGGCGTGACCGGCCTGCTCGGCCCCAACGGCGCCGGAAAGTCAACGCTGCTGCACATGATGGCGGGCTTCCTCGCCCCGTCGACCGGTACGGCCACGCTGAACGGGCAGCCGATCTGGCGCAACCACGAGATCTACCGGCTGGTCGGCCTGGTCCCCGAGAAGGAGGCCGTGTACGGCTTCCTGACCGGCTGGCAGTTCGTGCTTTCCGCCGCCCGGCTGCACCGGCTGCCGTCTCCGGCGGACGCCGCCCTGCGGGCGCTCGACCTGGTGGAGATGACCGCCGCCAAGGACCGCAGGATCGAGACCTACTCGAAGGGCATGCGACAGCGGGTCAAGGTGGCCGCCGCCCTGGTGCACGACCCGATGGTGCTGCTGCTCGACGAGCCGTTCAACGGCATGGACCCCCGGCAGCGGATGCACCTCATGGATCTGGTCCGCGACATGGGCCGGGCGGGCCGTACGATCCTGTTCAGCTCGCACATCCTCGAAGAGGTCGAGCGGGTCGCCGAGCAGATCGAGGTGCTGGTCGCCGGGCGGCACGCGGCGTCGGGCGACTACCGCGAGATCCGGCGCCGGATGACCGACCGGCCGCACCTGTTCCGCGTCAGGTCCAGCGACGACCGGCGACTGGCCGCCGCGCTGATCTCCGACTCCTCCTCCAGCGCGGTCGCCCTGACCGCGCAGGGCATCGAGGTCCAGACGGTGGACTTCCGCCGCTTCACCCGGCTGCTGCCCAAGGTCGCCCGTGACATCGGCGTCCACCTGTGGCAGCTCTCCCCCACCGACGAGGACCTGGAGAGCGTCTTCTCCTATCTGATCAGCGGCCCGACCTCTGGGGGCTCCCGATGAACGCTGTGGTGGCCGACATCACCTACCGGGCGATGCTCGGACGGAAGCGGATCTGGCTGCTGGTGCTGCTGCCGGTGGCACTGATCGGCATGGCCGCGCTGCTCAGGGCGGTCGACGGGCCGGACGAGCACACGGCCGTGATCCTGATGAAGACGTTCGCCGTCGGCACGATGCTGCCGCTGCTCGGACTGATCGCGGGAACCGGCGTGATCGCGCCGGAGATCGAGGACGGCACGATCATCCACCTGCTGGCCAAGCCGATCTCCCGGCCGGTGATCGCGGTGACGAAGTTCGCGGTGGCCGCTTCGCTGCTCGTCGTGTTCGCCGCGCTGCCGACCTTCATCGCCGCCTACCTGCTCACCGGCGCCGAATCGGGCGTCGCGTACGGTTTCACGCTCGGGGCGCTCTTCGGCGGCGTGGCCTACGCCGCGGTGTTCCTGCTGCTGGGCGTGGTCACCCGGCACGCCGTGACCGTGGGGGTCATCTACGCCCTGGTATGGGAGGGCGTGGTCGGCGGCTACGTCCCCGGGGCGCGTAAGCTCTCCATCCAGCAGTGGGCCCAGTCCGTCGCAGACCACTTCTCGACGTCGCCCTTCTTCTCCACGGACGTCACGCTCGGCTTCGCCGTACCGGCCATGGCCATCGTGACGGTCGGCGCGCTGCTGTGGGCCGGCCGGCGCCTGCGCGTCCTCTCCCTGACCGGCGACGACTAGGAAAGACGACGGGGAAATCAGTCGGTTGAGCTCCTCTCGCCGCGATCAGTGAGCCGTGCCGCCATGATCTATTCGCTGGGGTTCGTCGGGTAGTTCCCGGCGGAGCGGTTCCGCCTGCCGACGCAGATGGTCGAGCATGGCGTTGGCCGCGGGCGTGAGGGTGCGGGCTTCGGGCAGTGTCACGCCGACCGAGCGCCGTACGGAGGCGAGCGGCACCGGTAGCTCCGCGAGCCGATCGTCGGTCCTGACGAGCAGCGCGGGCAGGGCCGCGATCATGTCGGTCGCCAGAAGCAGCGAGCGGATCGTCAGAATGGATGTGCACTCGACCCGATTTTCCGGAATTGTCAGCCCCTGGCGCTGGAACACCTGCTCCAGCTCGTGTTTCAGCGCGGTCTGTTCGAGCGGGACGATCCATGGATATCGGAGTAGTTCCGGCAGGGTGCGCGCCTGTTGAGCGGGATGCCCGGCGCGGGCCACCAGCAGGGTGGGCTCGTTGTAGAGGGGGATCTGGTGGAGGCCCGGCCAGTCCTCGATGGAGTTGAGCCGACCGAGGATCAGGTCGGTCTCGCCGTCGATCAGCCGGGGAACGAGCGAGTCGAAGGTGCCCTCTTTGACGATCACCGTGATGCCCGGGCGCTCTGCCTTGAGAGCGGCGATCGAGCGGGGCAGCAGCACGTTGGTGGCGGCCAGGAGCGTGCCGATGGTGACGGTGCCGGTCTCACCGTCGGCGAGGCCGGCGATCCGGGCGCCCGCCCGGCGCAGTTCCGCCTGTACGGCGCGCGCGTGGTCGACGAGGGCGGCGCCGAAGAGGGTGGGAGTGACGCCGCGCGGGCCCCGGTGGAAGAGCTCGACCCCGAGGATCTGCTCCACCTCCCGCAGCCCACGCGTGACGGCGGGCTGCGCCAGGTGGAGATGCTCGGCGGCACGCAGGATGCCGCCCTGCTCGGCGATGGTCGTCACGAGCACCAGGTGTCTGAGTTTGAGGCGGCCGTTCAGCAGGTCCAGGGGGCGGGACATCACCGGAACATCATATGAGCCACAGAATCAGGGCTCACTTTGATATATCCGCGGGAGCGGACTGAGCGCGCCACCGATGTACACCCCCTGAGGCACGTGGGCCGTCGACGGCGTGGCTGCCCGTCGCCGCCCCGAACCGATCTGGCGCGAGCCACGTCGATGACACCATATAACAGGATCGATATATATATGGTGAATAGTGGTATTAGACTGTTATGCACGAGTGGCTGCACGATGATGGCCATGAAGCCCGCGCACTACGTCAACGGTGCCTTCACGACGACGGGAACGGCCTTTCCGCTGTTTTCACCCGTCGACGGAAGCCAGGTAGGAGCCGTTCCCGAAGCCCCGCGTGACGTCGTCGACGCGGCCGTGCGGGCAGCCCGCACGGCGCTCGCCGGCCCCTGGGGGCGTACCAGCGTCGAGGAGCGGTGCTCCATGCTCCGGCGGATCGCCGACGGCATCGAGGCCCGCTTCGACGAGTTCGTCGCAGCCGAGGTCGCCGACACCGGCAAGCCGCGCGAGTTGGCGGCCACGGTCGACATCCCGCGCGCGATCGGCAACTTCCGTTCCTACGCCGACCTCGCCTACGGCCGTCCGGAACGGGCCTACCCCACCACCGTCCCGGGATGGAGCGGCAGCGGTCAGGCGCTCAACTACACCGTCCGCCGCCCGCTCGGCGTCGTGGCGATCATCTCGCCGTGGAACCTGCCGCTGCTCCTGCTCACCTGGAAGGTCGCGCCCGCACTGGCCGCGGGCAACGCGGTCGTCGCCAAGCCGTCGGAGGAGACGCCGTCCACCGCGACCCTGCTCGCCGCGGTGATCGACGAGGCGGGGCTGCCCGCCGGCGCCTTCAACCTCGTGCACGGCCACGGCGCGAACGCGGCGGGCGAGCACCTCGCCTCCCACCCGGGCGTCGACGCGATCGCCTTCACCGGCGCGTCCGCCACCGGGACCGCCATCATGCGCGGTGCGGCCGACCACGTCACGCCGGTCTCCTTCGAACTCGGCGGCAAGAACGCCGCCCTGGTCTTCGCCGACGCCGACCTCGCCGAGGCGGTCGAGGGGACCGTCCGGTCGAGTTTCACCCACTCGGGTCAGATCTGCCTGTGCACCGAGCGTGTCTACGTGCAGCGCTCCCGCTTCGAGGAGTTCGTCGACGCCCTGGCCGAGCGCGTTCGCGCGCTGCAGGACTACGGCCCGATGATCTCGGCAGAGCACCGCGACAAGGTGCTGTCGTACTACCGCCTCGCTGTCGAGGAGGGCGCCACGGTGGTCGCCGGTGGCGGGGTGCCGAGCTTCGGCGACGAGCGTGACGGCGGGTTCTACGTCGAGCCGACCGTGCTCACCGGGCTGCCCCAGACCGCCAGAACCGTCCGCGAGGAGATCTTCGGGCCCGTCTGCCATGTGGCGCCGTTCGACGACGAGGACGAGGCGGTCCGGCTGGCCAACGACAGCCCGTACGGCCTGGCCGCCACGGTGTGGACCACCGACCTGTCCCGCGCCCACCGCGTGGCTCCGCGGGTGGAGGCCGGGATCGTGTGGGTCAACTGCTGGAATCTTCGGGATCTGCGCACCCCCTTCGGCGGTGTGAAGGCGTCCGGCATCGGACGCGAGGGTGGCGAATACTCACTCGACTTCTTCTCGGAACCCGTCAACGTGTGCGTCAAGATTTGAGGACATCCGTGACAGAAAGACACCAGGCCGCGGCGTCGCGGCTGCTGGAGGCGTACGCGTCCGGCAGCCCCTGCGAACCGGTGCGCGACCTGATCGACGGCGCGGACGCCGCCTATGCCGTACAGGACCTGATCACCCAGCGGTGGCTGTCGGAGGGGCGCCGCCTGACCGGTCGCAAGATCGGACTGACCAGCGCGGCGGTGCAGCGGCAACTGGGGGTGGACTCGCCGGACTTCGGCATGATCTTCGCCGACATGGCCGTGCCGGACGGCGAGGAGATCCCCGTCGGCGCGGTGCTGCAGCCCCGCGCCGAGGCCGAGGTCGCACTCGTGCTGGAACACGACCTGACGCACGAACGGCACACGGTCGCCGACGTGATCCGCGCGACGGCCTTCGCGCTGCCCGCGATCGAGATCGTGGGCAGTCGCATCCGCGGCTGGGACATCACCCTGGCCGACACGGTCGCGGACAACGCCTCCGCCGGCATGTACGTCCTCGGCACCCGCCCGGTGCCGCTGCGCGACGTGGACCTGCGGCTGGCCGGGATGGTCATCGAGCGGGGCGGCGAGCAGGTGTCGACCGGCGTCGGCGCGGCCTGCCTCGGGCACCCGCTCCACGCGGCGGTGTGGCTGGCCGACACGCTGGCCAGGATCGGCCGCCCGCTCCAGGCCGGAGACACCGTGCTGACCGGGGCACTCGGGCCGGTCGTCCCCGTCGCGCCCGGCGACGTGCTCGAAGCGCGCATCGACGGGCTCGGCGACGTGCGCGCGGCCTTCGCCCACGAGGCGCCCGCTCCCCAGGAGGACATGTGAACCCGCACCTGGACTCGTTCGCCGAGATCCTCGACGAGGCGGCGCTGAACCGTCGCGCGGTCCCCAGGCTCACCGACACCGCCGCGCTCGACGTGCCCTCCGCCTACGAGGTGCAGCGGGCGGTGATCGAGCGGCGCCTGGCACGCGGCGAGACTCTCATCGGCATCAAGATGGGGTTCACCAGCCGCGCCAAGATGGTCCAGATGGGCGTCGACGACGTCATCTGGGGCCTGCTCACCGACGCCATGCTGATCGAGTCCCACGTGGACACCGCCGATCTGATCCATCCGCGCATCGAGCCGGAGATCGCGTTCCTGATCGATCGGCCGGTGCGCACTCCCGCCGACGCGGTCGACGCCGTCGGCGGGATCGCGGTGGGCTATGAGGTGCTCGACTCCCGTTACGAAGGCTTCAGGTTCACCCTGTCCGACGTCATCGCGGACAACGCCTCGGCCGCCGGCTTCGGTCTCGGCCCCTGGCACAGGCCCAGGGATGTCGGCAACGTGGGCATGCTGCTGGAGATCGACGGCCGTACCGTCGCGAGTGGCTCGTCGGCGGCCATTCTCGGCGACCCGATGCGGTCGCTGGCCGCCGCCGCCCGCCTGGCGGAAGCCGCCGGGATCGAACTGCAGCCGGGGTGGGTCATCCTCGCGGGCGCCGCGACGGCGGCCATCCCGCTCCCCGCCGGCGCCCACGTCCGTGTGAGCGCCGCGGGTCTCGGCCGTGCGGAGGTGACGACACGATGAACGGCCAGACGAACGGCCAGACGAACGACCAGACGAACAACGCGCTGCTCGTCCGGGGCAAGGCCGCTCCACGCGGCAGGTTCCCCCACGTCAGGAGGGCGGGCGACTTCGTGTTCGTCTCCGGCACCAGCTCCCGCCGCCCCGACGGCTCCTTCGCCGGGGCGAGCGCGGACGCCATGGGCACGACCACGCTGGACATCCGCGAGCAGACCAGGGCGGTCATCGAGAACATCCGCGACCTGCTCGCGGCGGCGGGCGGAGACCTCACGGACGTCGTCAACGTGTCCAGCTATCTCGTCAACATGAACGACTTCGGCGGCTACAACGAGGTCTACGGAGAGTATTTCGACGAGAACGGCCCCGCCCGCACCACGGTCGCGGTCCACCAACTCCCCCACCCCCACCTGCTCATCGAGATCTCCTGCATCGCCCACATTCCGCAGAGGAGCGCCGTATGATCCCTCCCTTCAACCTTCAGAAGTGGATCGACGAGCACCAGGACATGCTCAGGCCGCCGGTCGGCAACGTGCAGATCTGGAAGGACGCCGACCTGATGGTCACCATCGTCGGCGGCCCCAACCAGCGCACCGACTTCCACGACGACCCGATCGAGGAGTTCTTCTACCAGCTCAAGGGCGACATGGTGCTGCGCGTCATGGAGGAGGAGGGCCGGCCTCCCGTCGATGTGCGGATCAGGGAGGGTGATGTCTTCCTGTTGCCGCCGCATGTCCGGCACTCCCCGCAGCGGCCGGTGCCCGGCTCGATCGGTCTGGTCGTCGAATACGCCCGTCCGCAGGGAGAAGTGGACGCCTTCGAGTGGTACTGCATGGACTGTCACCGGCTGGTCCACCGCGCCGAGATCCAGCTCCAGTCGATCGTCGATGATCTGCCCCCCGTCTTCCAGGCGTACTACGACGGCGACCGCACGTGCCCGCACTGCGGGGCGACCCATCCCGGCAAGGACTGGCCCGAGCACCTTCGGCCGGTGGTCCGATGACCCCGGCCGCCCAGGTCGCCACCCAGGTCATCGACGTCCACGCCCACGTCTTCCCGCGCATCTCCCGAGAGGAGAGCCGGATCCTCACCGGCGCCGGCGAGCCCTGGCTGCGCGACGGCATGATGATGAGCGGCGACGACGACTACCGGCCCGTCACCCCGGAGCTGTGGGACGCCGGCGCGCGCCTGGAGGCGATGGACCGCTCCGGCGTCGACGTGCAGGCCGTCTCGTCCACGCCGCTGCTGTTCGGGTACGCGGCGGAGCCGGAACGCGCCGCCGACTGGTGCGAGATGGTCAACGCCCGCATCCTCGCCTACTGCGCCGAGGCCCCCCACCGCCTGCTGCCCCTGTGTCAGGTCCCGCTGCAGGACCTGGAGACCGCCCGCACGGTGGTCACCAAGGCCAGGGCCGCCGGGCACCGGGGCGTGCACATCGGCAACCACGTGGGCCCGCGCAACCTGCATGATCCGGAGATCATCGAATTCCTCACCCACTGCGCGGATGAGGACATGCCGGTGCTCGTCCACCCGTGGGACATGCTGGCCGCCGACCGCATGACGGGGTACATGCTGCCGTGGCTGGTCGGCATGGCCGCGGAGACGCAGCTCAGCATCCTGTCGCTGACGCTGTCCGGCGCGTTCGAGAAGCTGCCCGATTCGCTGCGTCTGTGCTTCTGCCACGGCGGTGGCAGCTTCGCCTTCCTCCTCGGCCGCGCCGACAACGCCTGGCGCAACCGCGACATCGTCAGGAAGGACTCTCCCAAGCCTCCCTCGGCGTACACCGACCGCTTCTACGTCGACTCCGCGGTGTTCGACCCGCGGGCGCTGAGCCTGCTCATCGACGTGATGGGCGTCGAGCGGGTCATGCTCGGCACCGATTTCCCCTTCCCCCTCGGCGAGCAGGAGCCGGGCGCGGCCGTCCGCGCCTGCGCCGGACTCGGCGAGGCCGAGCGCGCCGCGATCCTCGGCGGCAACGCGAGGAGATTCCTGGGGCTGGCATGACCGAGGAGTTCGACCCGTTCTGCCGCGGCGAGGAGGAAACGCGATGAGCAAGGCCAAGGTCGCGATCATCGGATCGGGGAACATCGGCACCGACCTGATGTTCAAGGTGATCAGGTTGTCGAAGACCCTGGAGGTCGCGGCGATGGCCGGGATCGATCCCGGCTCCGACGGTCTGGCCAGAGCCGGACGGCTGGGCCTGGCGACGACGCACGAGGGCGTCGAAGGACTGATCGGGCTCCCGTGCTTCGATGACGTGTCCGTGGTGCTGGACGCGACGTCCGCCGGAGCGCACCGGCACAACGAGGCGGCACTGCGCCCGTACGGCAAGCGGGTGGTCGATCTGACGCCGGCGGCGATCGGCCCCTACGTCGTCCCGGCGGTCAACCTCGACAGCCACCTGTCCGAGGGCAACGTCAACATGGTCACCTGCGGCGGGCAGGCCACCGTGCCGATCGTCGCGGCCGTTTCCCACGTGGCTCCCGTGCGGTACGCCGAGATCGTGGCCTCGATCGCCTCGAAGTCGGCGGGCCCGGGCACTCGGGCCAACATCGACGAGTTCACCGAGACCACCGCGCGCGCCCTGGAGGTCGTCGGCGGCGCCCGGCGTGGCAAGGCCGTCATCGTGCTCAACCCGGCCGAGCCACCCATGATCATGCGGGACACCGTGTACTGCCTGGTCGAGGAGTGCGACCGGGCCGCCGTCACCGCGTCGGTGAAGGAGATGGTCGCGCGGGTCGCCGCGTACGTGCCGGGTTACCGGCTCAAGCAGGAGGTGCAGTTCCGTCCGGTGCGCGCCGGCGACCCCCTCGCCGACCTCGGCGGTGCGGGCCTGCTCGTCTCGGTGTTCCTGGAGGTCGAGGGCGCCGCGCACTACCTGCCCGCGTACGCCGGCAACCTGGACATCATGACGTCGGCGGCGCTGCGCGTCGCGGAGAGGCTGGCCGCCCGATGAAGCTCTACGTGCAGGACGTGACCCTGCGGGACGGCATGCACGCGATCAGGCACCGCTACACCGCCGACCAGGTCGCGGAGATCGCCGGGGCTCTCGACCGGGCGGGTGTCGCCGCGATCGAGATCGCGCACGGCGACGGGCTCGCCGGCGGCAGCGTCAACTACGGCCCGGGAGCGTGTCTCGACGAGGAGTGGATCGAGGCGGCGGCCTCGGCCATGTCGCGGGCGGTGCTGACCACGCTGCTGCTGCCCGGCATCGGCACCATCGCCGACCTGCGCCGTGCCCATGCCCTCGGTGTGCGGTCCGTGCGGGTGGCGACGCACTGCACCGAGGCCGACATCGCCGCCCAGCACATCGGAGTGGCCCGCGAACTCGGCATGGACGTCGCGGGCTTCCTCATGATGTCGCACATGGCCCCGCCCGCCGAGCTGGCGCGGCAGGCCAAGCTGATGGAGTCGTACGGCGCGTGTTGCGTGTACGTCACCGACTCCGGCGGACGGCTCACGATGGACGGCATGCGCGAGCGGGTCCACGCCTACCGCGATGTCCTCGACGCCGGCACCGAGATCGGGGTCCACGCCCACCACAACCTCGGGCTCGGCGTGGCCAACTCCGTGGTCGCCGTGGAGAACGGTGTCACCCGCGTGGACGCCTCCCTCGCCGGGATGGGCGCCGGAGCGGGCAACTGTCCCCTGGAGGCGTTCGTCGCCGTGGCCGACCTCATGGGCTGGGACCACGGCTGTGACCTCTTCCGGCTGATGGACGCGGCCGACGACCTGGTCCGCCCGCTGCAGAGCCGTCCCGTGCAGGTCGACCGGGAGACGCTCACCCTCGGCTACGCCGGGGTCTACTCCAGCTTCCTGCGCCATGCCGAGGACGCCGCCGCCCGCTACGGCCTCGACACTCGAGACATCCTCGTCGAAGTGGGCCGCCGAGGGATGGTCGGCGGGCAGGAAGACATGATCGTCGACATCGCCCTCGATCTCCAGTCGGCCAGAACTCACACGTGAAGGGAGAGACGGACATGATCGCCCCGTTGGGAAACGGCCCGCTGAAGTCGACCGAAGAGGACGCACTGCGACGCGACGCCGAGGATCCCGGCCACCGGCACCTTTTCCGGATCCCGCCCGCCGACGGCGGGGAATATCCGGAGAGCGCCTACATGGCGGGCAACTCGCTCGGCCTGCAGCCCCGGGCCACCCAGGAGGAGCTGCTGGAGGACCTGGCCGCGTGGGCCCGGCTCGGCGTCGAAGGCCATCTGGAGGCGGACCGCCCCTGGATGCCGTATCACGAGCAGCTCACCGGACCGGCCGCCCGGCTGGTCGGCGCACTGCCCGAAGAGACCGTGGTCATGAACTCGCTGACGGTCAACCTGCACCTGCTGATGGTGTCGTTCTACCGGCCGCGGGGTGAGCGCACCCGGATCGTCATCGAGGACACCGCGTTTCCTTCCGACAGCTACGCGGTACGCAGCCAGGCCCGCTTCCACGGCCTCGATCCCGACAGGGCGGTGGTACGGCTCGGCGACGGCAAGGCGGTGCTCGACTTCCTGGAGCGCGAGGGCGACACGGTCGCCCTGGTGATGCTCGGCGGGGTCAACTACCTCACCGGCGAGCTCCTGGACATCCCCGCGATCACCGCGGCCGGACATGCGGCCGGCGCGATCGTCGGATGGGACTTGGCGCACGCCGCCGGAAATGTCCCGTTGCGGCTGCATGATTGGGGGCCGGACTTCGCCGCCTGGTGCTCATACAAGTACCTCAACTCCGGTCCCGGCGCGCTCGGCGGGGTCTTCGTCCACCAGCGGCACCTCGGCGACCTCTCGCTTCAGCGGTTCGAGGGCTGGTGGAGCACCGAGCCCGAGACCCGCTTCCAGATGGAGCCGGTCTCCCGGCCGCCGGCCAGCGCCGACGCCTGGCAGATCTCCAACCCGCCGATCTACGCCATGGGCCCGGTGCGCACCTCGCTCAACCTCTTCGACGGGATCGGCATGGCAGAGCTGCGGGCTCGCAGTGTGCGGCTCACCGGCTACCTGGAGAGCCTGCTCGACGAGGTCACGGCGACCCGGCCGATCACCGTGGTCACGCCGCGGGACCCCTCCCGCCGCGGCTGCCAGCTCTCCCTGCGTGTCGAGGGCGGCAGGAGCGCCGCGGAACTGACCCGGCGGCTGCGCCACGAGCACGGGGTCGTCGCCGACGCCCGCGAGCCGGACATCATCCGAATAGCGCCGACACCGCTCTACTCGACCTACCACGACTGCCGGCGTACCGCCATCGCGCTGGCCGACTGTGTGGCGGAGGACGCTTGACACCCCCCTCGTGAATGAGGGGTTTCAGCACGCAGCGGGACTTCTGGCATCGGGTGCATCCTGACCGATCACTCGTGACACCAGAGGTCCCGTTCGGCTTTTCCCGCCTGACCGGCGGAGCTACGGCCGGCCCTGGCGCGTCACGAGCGCCGGTGCTCGCTGCCGCCTGCCCGAGAATGGCCCGATTTCCGGACGAGCCACTTTGATGACACCTATAACGAAATTGATATATATAAGGTGAATAGTGGTATTAGACCGTTATGCGCGAGGGGCTGCACGATGGTGGCCATGAAGCCCGCGCACTACCACAACGGTGTCTTCACGACGACGGGACCGGCCTTTCCGCTGCTTTCGCCCGTCGACGGGAGCCAGGCAGGAATCTTTCCCGAAGCCCCGCGCGACCTCGTCGACGCGGCGCTGCGGGCCGCTCACACAGCGCTCGCCGGCTCCCGGGGACGGACGGGCGTTCAGAAGCCGTGCTCCATCCTACGGCGGACCGCCGACGGCATCGCGACGGCCCGCTCTGAAGGATTCGTCGAAGCCGAAGCCACCGGCCATCGTGCGGAAGCCACCCGCCGTCCCCGCGTCTGGCCGTCCCGATGACCGCGTTGCTCGACGTGACCACCGGCGCCGGTGACCGGGTGGATGTGCGCGTCGCCGAAGGGCTGATCACCGAGGTGGTGCCCGCCGGGTCACTGACGACGTCACCCGGCGAGGAGGCCATCACCCTGACCGGACATCTGCTCTGGCCGGCCTTCGCCGAGCCGCACGCCCACCTGGACAAGGCCTACACCGCCGAGGCGGTGGCGAACCCGACGGACGACCTCTCCGGGGCGGTGCGGGGCTGGCGGCGGTATCGCGCGGGTCTGAGCGCTCGCGACATCGAGGAGCGAGCGGTCCGAGCCGCGCTGGCGGGTCTGGCCAGGGGCACGACCGCTATCCGGACCCATGTCGGCGGCCCGGGGGTCGACTTCACCGCGCTGGCCGGCGTGGCAGCGGCCCGAGAGCGACTGGCCGGCCTGGTCGACATCCAGATCGTCGCCATGGGCGCACCGCTCAGCGGTCCGGACGCCGCCACCGGCCGGGCAGACCTGGAGCGGGCGCTTGCTGAGGGCGCGGACGTGGTCGGCGGTGTGCCCCACGGCGAGTCCGACCCGTTGGAGGCCATGCGCTACTGCCTCGATCTGGCCGCCGAGCGGGGCTGCCCGGTGGACCTGCACATGGATGAGCATCTGCGCACCGACCTCGACCTGCTCGCGTTGGCCGGGCTCGTCATGGCCCGCCGCTCGACGGGCGTCACCGCCAGCCACTGTGTGAGCCTGGCGATGCAGGAAGCCGAGACCCAGATCCGGATCGCGGCCGCTGCCGCCGCCGCCGGGATTTCGGTGGTGGCCTGTCCCCCGACCAATCTGTGGCTGCAGGGCCGTGGCCACCCGGTGGCCACCCCCCGGGGCCTGACCGCGGTGGCCGTACTACGCGGCGCCGGCTGCCTGGTCGCCGCCGGCGGGGACAACGTGCAGGACCCCTTCAATCCCCTCGGCAACGGCGACCCACTGGACGTGGCGCTGCTGCTGATGCTGGCCGGACACGCCGACGCCGACACCGCCGTCAGCGCCGTCAGCACTACGGCACGGCGGGTGCTGGGGTTCCCCCCGGCCGGTGTCGAGGTCGGCGCGCGGGCGGACCTGGTCGCCCTGCCGGCCGCCTCAGCGCGGGAGGCGATCGCCGAGCGACCGGCGGCCCGGGTGGTGTTCAAGGACGGCGTGGTGGTGAGCCGGACCTCCGTCAAGCAGATCTTCCCGGCAGGAAAGGGGTACTGAGATGAGCAGATCGTGGCAGTCGCTGGACGCCGCCGACCTGGAGCGCGAGTACACCCCCAGCTCGGTGATCGACTCGCTCGCCGCTGAGCTGGAGGCCTACGCCACCGCCAGCGCCCGCACCCGGTCGGCTCATCCGCCGGTCGAGCTGCGCTACGGCCCCGGCCCCGGCGAACTGCTGGACCTGTTCCTGCCCGAGACCCCCGGGCCCGCACCGCTGCTGATCTTCGTGCATGGCGGCTACTGGCAGGAACTCGGCAAGGAGGACGCCGGCTTCCCCGCGGACGCCGTGCTCGCCCGCGGCGCGGCCTACGCCTCGGTGGGCTATCCACTGGCGCCGACGGCCTCCGTGGCCCAGATCACCGACGCCGTCTGCCGGGCCGTCAGCTGGCTACACGGCCACGCGCCCGCGTACGGGATCGACCCCGAACGGATCCAGCTCGCCGGCAGCTCGGCCGGCGCGCACCTGGCGGCCTGCGTGCTGTTGCACGGCCGCGTGCCGCTGCGCGCGGTCACCCTGCTCTCCGGCGTCTACGACCTGCGCCCACTGGTCACCACCACCGTCAACGACCCGTTGGGGCTGACCGAGCGGGAAGCCTGGCGGCTGAGCCCGATGAACCGGGTGCGGTGCACCCCGGCCCGGGTGGCGGTGGCCTGGGGCGAGATCGAGACCAGCGAGTTCGTGGCACAGAGCCGGGACTTCGCCGCCGCCATGGCGGCGGCCGGCAACCGGGTCGAGGCCTACGAACTGGCCGGGCTGAACCACTTCGACAACGTCTTCGCGCTCACCGACCCGGCGACGCCGGTGGGCGCGTCCACCCTTTCCCTCTTGGAGACACCATGACCGGTTCCCCCAACCCCGCACCCCGGCTGATCGAGCGTTCGTCGGACGAAGCCAGGTCCGCGACCGTCGCCCGAACCGGCGGCACCCCGCTGCTGGAACTGCCGGGCGGGAGCACGCCGTACATCGACTACGAGAGCATCGACGTGCTGCTGAACCTGCAGCAGACCCGCAGCGGCACCCACGACGAGATGGCCTTCTACATCATGGGCCAGGTCAAGGAGCTGCTGTTCAAGCTGATGCGGCACGAGCTGCTGGCCGCACAGCGGCACATCCGGGCCGACCATCTGCCGGGCGCGTTCGAGGCCTTCCGCCGGGTGGTGCGGATCCAGGAACTGCTGGTCTCCACCTGGGACGTGCTCGGCACGCTCACCCCGGCCCAGTTCAACGCCTTCCGGGACCACCTCGGCACCGCCTCGGGCTTCCAGTCCTACATGTACCGGCACCTGGAGTTCCTGCTGGGCAACAAGGTCCGGGCGCTGCTGAACCCGCACCGCGGTGTGGCCGGGGTGTATCAGGAGCTGGAGGAAGCACTGCACGCGCCCAGCCTGTACGACGACGTCATCGGCCTGCTGGCCGCCCGGGGCCACAAGGTGGACGCCGAGGCGCTGGATCGGGACTGGTCGCAGGCCTATGCCGCCAACGACTCGGTGGAGCAGGCCTGGTTCGAGGTCTACGGCGACCCGACTCCCGGCAACGACCTCTACCAGCTCGGCGAGGCGTTGATGGACATCGCCGACCGCTTCCAGCAGTGGCGCTACCGGCACCTGATCACCGTGGAACGGATCATCGGCTACAAGCCCGGCACCGGCGGGACCAGCGGCTCCGGCTGGCTGCGAAAGATCGTGGAACACCAGTTCTTCCCCGAGCTGTGGGCGGTACGGACCCGGCTCTGACCAGCCCCAACACGAAACGAACGAAACGAAACGAAAGGAGACTGCTGTGCGTCATCGTCCCAAAGGCCTCGCAGCCGCCGCCCTGACCGGTCTGCTCACGCTGGCCGCCTGTGGTGGCGGGCAGTCGCCGACCACCCGTCCCAACGCCGCGGACACCACCGGTGGGGTTCTCCGGTTCGCGACCTTCACCGTTCCCGACACCTTCGACCCCACCAAGCGCTCCGCCGGCACCTCGGGACTGAACTACCTGTTCCCGGTCTACGATCCGCTGCTGCGCACCGATCCGACCGGCAAGGTGGTCGAGGGGCTGGCCACCCAGTGGAAGCTGAGTGCCGACAATGTCACCCTGACCCTGCGGTCGGGCCTCAAGTTCAGCGACGGAGAGCCCCTGAACGCGGCCGCGGTCAAGGCGAACCTGGAGCGATGCCAGGCCGTCGGCGGCGGCTGCGGCAGCACGCTGGCCCACGTCACCAGCATCGACACCCCCGACGACACCACCGTGGTGCTCAACACCGACGGCCCACAGCCGGCGCTGCTCTTCGGGCTGACCACCGGTGCCGGAATGATGGTGAGCCCGAAGGCCTTCGACTCCCCCGACCTGGGCCGGATACCGGTCGGAGCCGGCGCCTATGTGCTGGACGAGCAGGCCACCGTACCGGGCTCGAAGTGGGTCTACACCAAGAACAAGAACTACTGGGACCCCAGCCAGCAGACGCTGGAGCGGCTGGAGATCGTGCTGATCAACACTGCGCAGCAGCGGGTCGCCGCACTGCGCACCGGCCAGGTGGACGCCTCGATGATCGGCGACGCCCAGGAACTGGAGAGCTACAAGCAGGCCGGGGTGGCGACCGCGGTCTCCGAGGGCGGTGACCCGATCGGCGTCGTCACCGTCGACCCCAGCGGGCCGTTCGCCGACAAGCGGGTACGGCAGGCGGTCGGTTACGCGCTCGACCGAGCGGCCCTGACGGGCACCCCGTTCCGCAAGGGCATGTCGACCCCGTCGGACCAGTTGTTCTCTCCCGGCAACCCCGGTCACGTCGACAACCCCTCCTTCACCTACACCTATGACCCGGACAAGGCCCGCGCGCTGCTGGCCGAGGCCGGTGTGAAGGACGTGCCGGTGACCATTCCGGCCATGCCGGGCCCGCAGAACAAGACGGAGGCCGAGGCCGTCGCCGGAATGCTCAACGCGGTGGGCTTCCAGGCGAAGGTGGTCTCCCCGCCGCCGCAGATGATCGGCCGGGAGGTCTTCTCCGGCAAGTACCACCTGGCGTACGTGCCGGTATTCGTCCCGGACGCTCCCATGCTCGCCGACGCCCTGGCGCCCAAGGGCGGTTCGATGAACCCCACCGGACAGCCCTACGCCAAGGCTCTGGACCTCGCCAAGCAGGCGGCCGCCGCCAGCGTCTCCGACGAGGCCGAGGCCAGGGCGCTGTACGGCGAGATGATGGCCGACCTGACCGAGGAAGGCGTGGTCATCCCGGCCTTCTGGAGCCCGGTCGGCGTGGCCTACGCCGACCATGTCAAGGGCCTGCAGCCGTGGGCCGGTGGCTACATGGGCCCGCCCGTGTACGGCGTGACCGTCGGCAGGCAGGGCTGACCTGATGCGCAAGGTCCTTGCCGAACGGCTGGTGTCGCTACCGCTGGTCGTGCTGGCGATGTCGGCGGTGATCTTCGGGATCACCTACCTGGTGCCCGGCGACGCCGCCGAGTCCGTGGCCGGAGTGCAGGCCGATGCCGCCCAGGTGGCTCGGCTGCGCCAGGAAATGGGGCTGGACGCCCCCTTGCCGAGTCAGTATCTCTCCTGGCTGCTGGACGCGGTACGCGGTGATCTCGGCCGCTCGCTCATCGACGGTGCACCGGTGGCGGGAACCATCGCCGACCGGCTGCCGGTGACGCTGTCTCTGACCGTCGCCGGTGCGGTGGTGGCCTGCCTGTTGGGAGTCCCCGCGGGGGTGATGGCCGGTCTGCGGCCGCGAACCCTCTGGGACCGGGCGGCCACCACCGGGGCCTCCATCGGAGTCGCCTTTCCGGCCTTCTGGCTCGGACTGATCCTGGTCGCGATCTTCTCGCTGCGGCTGGGCTGGTTGCCGGCCACCGGCTATGTCCCGATCGACGTGGATCCGGCCGGCTGGCTGGGCAGCATCATCCTCCCGGCCGTCGCGCTCGGACTGACCCCGGCGGCCGCGCTGGCACGGCAGATGCGCAACTCGATGGCCGAAGTGATGGGCAGCGACTACGTGCGCACCGCCCACGCCAAGGGCATGCCACGGGCGCAGATCGTCCAGCGGCACGCCCTGCGGAACGCGGCCGGCCCAGTGGTCACTCAGCTCGGTTTCTGGGTGGCGATCATGCTGGGCACCTCGCTGATCGTCGAGCAGGTGTTCTCGCTGCCGGGCATCGGCGGCGCGATGAGCAACGCGATCATGCAGCACGACGTCCCGCTGCTGGTGGGACTGGCCCTGGCCCTGGTGGTGATCGTGGTGCTGGTGAACCTGGTCGTCGACCTGTTCCTGTCGGCGCTCAATCCGAAGACGAGGCAGGCATGAGCAGCGCCATGTCCACAGCTGAGTCCGACCCGGCAGCCGACCCGGCAGCCGACTCGGCGTCCGCCCCCGCGGCCGAGGAGCCGACGCCCACCGGGCAGATGCTCCGGATCTGGCAGCGGTTCCGGACCGACCGGTGGGCGCTGATCGCCGCCGGCTACCTGGGGCTGCTGGTCGTGGTCGCGGTCTTCGCGCCGTGGTTGGCTCCCCACGATCCCGAGCGGCAGGACCTGCTACAGGCCTTCGGCGGGCCGAGCTGGGAGCATTGGCTCGGCACCGACGAACTGGGCAGGGACGAACTCAGCCGGATGCTGGTGGCGACCCGGATCTCGCTGCTCGCCGTGGCCGAAGCCGTTGGCATCGCGGTGGCGGTCGGTGTGCCCATCGGGCTGCTGGCGGGCTTCCGCGGTGGGTTGCTCGACCGGATCGTGATGCGGCTCAACGACCTGGTGTTCGCCATCCCCGCGCTGGTCCTGGTGATGCTGGTGATCGCGGTGCTCGGCACCGGTCTCGGCCCGTCGATGGCGGCGCTCGGGCTGGTGTTCTCCACCGGCTTCATCCGGGTGAGCCGCAACGCGGTCACCGCCATCCGCGAGGAGACCTATCTGGCGGCTGCACAGGTGATCGGGGTGCCTACCGGGCAGCTCGTACGACGGCACGTGCTGCCCAACGCCCTCGGGCCGATCATGGTGCAACTCGCGCTGCAATGCGGCGTGGTGCTGACCATCGAGGCCTCGCTGAGTTTCATCGGCCTCGGCGCCCAGCCGCCGGACGTCAGCTGGGGCACTCTGCTGGCCATGGCCGCCACCAGCATCCAGGGAGCCGACACGCTGCTGGTGGTCTGGCCGGGGGTGGCGATCACGGTCACCGTGCTCGCCCTGAACCTGGTCGGTGACGGGCTGCTGGCCGCGTTGAAGCCGGGCCGCGGCCGACGGATGTCCCGCATCCGGCCGGGCCGCCGCCGGCGGGCGGAAACCGTCCCACAGCCCACCCCTACCGCGACCACGACCACGACCGCGGCCACGGAACCGGCCAGGGAACCGGACGACGCCGAACCGCTGCTCCGGGTGAGTGGACTGACGGTCACCGCCGGTGAGACGCGGGTCGTCTCGGATGTCTCCTTCGACATCGCCGAGGGCGAAGTGGTGGGTCTGGTCGGCGAGTCCGGCTGCGGGAAGTCGACGATCGCCCTGGCGCTGATGGGGTTGCTCGACGACCAGCGACGCGTCGCCGCCGGCTCCATCCGTCTGGCCGGGACCGAACTGGTCGGCGCCTCGGCGACGGACTGGGAGCGGACCCGCGGACACGGCCTGGCGATGGTCTTCCAGAACCCGCAGACCAGCCTCAACCCGACGATGCGGATCGGCGACCAGATCGCCGAGCCGCTTCGGCTGGCCGGGCACAGCGCCCGCACCGCCCGCGCCGAAGCGGTCGCCCTGCTGGAGAAGGTGGGCGTTCCCGACCCCGCACGCCGGGCCAGGCAGTATCCGCACGAGTTCTCCGGTGGAATGGCCCAGCGAGCGATGATCGCGATGGCCATCGCCGGCCGTCCCAAGCTGCTGATCGCCGACGAGCCGGTCACCGCGCTCGACGTACGCGTCCGGGAACAGGTCCTGGATCTGATCTTGGACCTACGCGCGGAGTTCGGAATGGCCGTGCTGCTGGTCACCCACGACCTGGGGGTGGTGGCCGATGCCTGCGACCGCACGATCGTCGCCTACGCGGGGGAGCTGGTGGAGCAGGCGCCGGTCGAGGAGTTGTTCCGCGCGCCCGCGCACCCCTACACCCACGGCCTGCTCGGTGCCCGGCCCGTGGCGTTGACCGGCCGACGGCTGCCGACCATTCCCGGCTCGGTGCCGGCCCCGGGGCAGTGGCCCGACGGCTGCCGCTTCCAGTCGCGCTGCGCCCACGCCATGACCGACTGTTCGGCCGCGGCCGTCCCGACCATCACGCTCACCGGAGATCACCGGTCACGCTGCCTGCGAGCACAGGAGCACCCTTGGCTGTGAACACCTCAGAACCCGCCGCCTCGCCGCCGGATGAGAAGCCGCGCTCCGGCGCGCCCTCGGGGTCGGTCGATCCCGGGTTGCTCCGGGTGCGGAACCTGTCCGTGCATTTCGCCCATCGAGGCCTGCCGTTCACCCGCGCCGGCGTAGTCCGGGCGGTGGAGGATGTCTCGTTCACCATCCCGCCCGGCAGCACGCTCGGTCTGGTGGGCGAGTCCGGCTCGGGCAAGTCGACCACCGGCCGCGCCGTACTCGGACTGCAGCGGCCGACAACCGGATCGATCAGCTTCGGCGATCACGAGTACGGCGCGGCCTCCCCACGGATGCCGCGGGAGCTGCGGCGGCAGATCCAGGCGGTCTTCCAGGACCCGGGCTCGTCGCTGGACCCCTCACACCCCGTCGCCGATGCGATCGCCGAGCCGTTGCGGCTGCACCTGGGGCTGCGCGGCGCGGCCGCCGACGCGCGGGTGGTCGAACTGTTGGACATGGTGGGTATCGCCGCGCACCATCGGCATCGCTACCCGGCGGAGTTCTCCGGCGGCCAGCAGCAGCGGATCGCGATCGCGCGCGCCCTCGCCAGCCAGACCCGGCTCATCGTCTGCGACGAACCGGTGGCGGCGCTGGACGTCTCGACCCAGGCCCAGGTGATCAACCTGTTCGCCGATGTCCAGGCGGAGTTGGGGATGTCCTACCTGTTCATCGGCCATGACCTGGACGTGGTGGCGCACGTCAGCGATCAACTGGCGGTGATGTTCCGCGGCCGGATCGTCGAGATCGGCCCGGTGGTCGAGGTCTTCCGCCGGCCCGGCCACCCCTACACCCGGATGCTGTTGGAGGCCACGCCGGTGGCCGATCCGGTGCGGCAGCGGCGGCGGCGCGAGGAGCGCCGGCGGTTCTCGCTGAACGAGCCGCCGACCTCTGTCCCCGTGGCCGGCTGTGCCTTCCAACACCGCTGCCCGCTGGTGATCGATCGGTGCCGGACTGAGGTGCCGGCCATGCGTGAGCCGGCCAACGGTACGCGGGTCGCCTGTCATCTGGCCGACCCTGCTGAGCGAAAGGAATCGGCATGACGGCAAAAACCGCCCATTCAGGGGTGATGCTGGCCGACAGCCCGACCGATGCGGGAGCGAACCGGGTACGGGCCGCCGACCGGTGCGGGTTCGGGCGGTTCCACCTCGCCGATCGCGGGCTGGACGGCCGCGATCAGTGGGTGATGCTCGGCGCCATGGCCGGCGCCACCGAGCGGATCCGGCTGGGATTGGTGACGAACCCGTTCACCCGGACGCCGGCCACCACCGCGAACGCGTTGCGCACCCTGCGGGAGCTGACCGGCGGCAGAGCCTTCGTGGTGCTGGCACGCGGCGGCGAGCGGATCCTGGCCGGCGGCGGCGCGGTCGCGCAGCGGCCGATCGCGGCGGTCCGCGAGACCCTGGGAGCGGTCAGGGAGCTGTGTCCCGGCGCCGAGACCTGGGTGGCCACCAAAGGCCCGGCGATGGCCCAGATGGCGCTGCGCCATGCCGACGGACTGCTGCTCTCCGGCATACCGCACGCGTTATTGCCGCAGGTGACGGCGGAGCTGCGGTCGGGCATGGACCGGCCGGTCACCATCGGCCTCAGCGTCGCCTACGGCGGCGACGACGCGACGGTCACCCGTGACGGGCTGATCCGCGTCGCGCTCGAACTCGGCAATCTCCGCGACGAGTACCGCGAGGCCGCGGGCATCGACGCCAAGCTGGTCGAGGCGGTCAAGCGGGAGCTGTTCGGCGGCGGAACACTCGACCGCGCCGCCGATCTGGTGCCCGAGGAACTCCTCGCCCAGTTCACCCTCGTCGCGCCCCGGCCGGAGCTGAAGACCGCGATAGGGCGGCTGCGCGACCACAGCGGCGTGGACGTCGTCGAAATCTCGGCCTCGGCCGTATTCGACGACGGCGGACGGCTGCTGGCCCAGGAATTCGACACCACGACCCAAAGGACATCATGACTACCTCTTCACCGGTCCGCGTCGGCTGGATCCACCGCGCCAAGGTGGGCGACAGCATCAGCAGCTGGCTGCACAGCCATGAGCGGGCCAGGAAAGCCGTGGAGGCCGAGTTCGGCGATGCGGTGCACACCGAGGTGGCCGACGGCGCCGGCCGGGCCGAGGGCTTCACGGCTGCGGCCACCGACTTCGCCGAGCGCGGCTTCGACCTGGTGTTCGCCTGCGACACCCGCGGTGGGCTCGAGGTCCTGCCGGTCGCCGAACGCTTTCCCGGCACCCGGTTCATGCACAACCAGGGCGTCGACCTGGCGGCCAACTTCGGCACCTTCCGTGAGGCCCGCGACGAGCACGCGTACGTGTCGGGGCTGCTGTGCGGGGCGATGACCAAGACCGGTGTCCTGGGTGCCGTCGGCGGCACCCCCGGGCCGCTGGACCTGCAGATCGTCAACGCCTGGGCGATCGGCGTCCGGACCGCGAACCCCGACGCGATCATCCACGACCGCTGGGTCGGCAGTTACTTCGCCGAGGATCAGGCCGAGCGGGAGGCGGCGGTCGTGACCGAGCTCATCGACCTCGGCGTCGACACCTTCGGCGGCACGCTCACCGAGATGCCGACCATCACCAAGATGGCCTCCGAGCGCGGGTTGTGGTCGATGGGACGGGACCTGCGGTCGGTGCACCAGAGCGCGGTGCTGGACGTGGCCTACATCGACTGGGCGCCGTTCTACATCCGTGAGGTGCGCGCAGTCCAGGACGGGACATGGCGGGCTCGGCACGCCTACCTGCGGTCCAGGGACGGGGTGGTCCGCAACACCGAACCGGCCGCGGTGGTGCCACCGGAGGCCGCGGAGCGCGCCCGCCAGGCCTCCCGCGCGCTCCAGGCCGGCGAGCTGGACATCTGGCGAGGCCCGATCCGCGATCATCGGGGGAACCTGGTGGTGCCCGCCGGCACGTCGATCGGCGACCTGTACGACGGTCCGGAGCCGGAGCCCGACCTCACCAGGGCCGAGGCCTACCTGACTTCGCGGCAGTTCGCCTGGTTCCACGAGGCGATCACCGGCAGCGTCGACCCGCTGCAGGCCTGGCTCGAACAGGATGCCGAATCCCGGGCTCTGTGACCGAGGCGAGCGGCGACCACGTTTCCGGCGACGCTTACGATGTTGGACAAACCGCATGCATGGGAGTGGCAGTGTCGCGGATGACCATGTCGAGCACATCCACGACACCGCACACCACCGGGGAAAGTCGCAGCGCGGTGCACCCGGCGGTGAAACTCCTGGCCGTCCTGCTCGTGGCCGGTTGCCTGCGTCCGCCGCTGACCTCCGTCGGCCCGGTCCTGGACCTGCTCGGCGCCGACACCGGCCTCGGCACCGCCGCCCTCGGCGCCCTCGGCGCGCTGCCGCTGCTCGCCTTCGCCGTCCTGTCCCCTCTCGCTCACGGGACCAGCAGCCGGTTCGGGGCCGAACGCGTGGTCCTGTGGGCGATGGTCGCGCTGGCCGCCGGCATCGCCGTACGGTCGCTCCCGGGCAACGCCTGGCTGTGGGCCGGCACCGTCGGGGTGGGCGCGTCGATCGCGCTCGGCAACGTGCTCGTCCCCTCGATCGTCAAACGCGACCATCCCGGCGCGATCTCGCGGGTCACCGGCCTCTACACGTCCGTGATGACCGGCTTCGCGGCGCTCGCATCGGGCGTCGCCGTCCCGATCGCCGCCGCGACCGGGAGCGGCTGGCGGTGGTCGCTGGCCGTGTGGGCCGTCCCCGCGTTGCTGGCCGCCGGGGTCTGGGCGCTGCGCATGCGCGGCACGCGCTCCCGTACGGCGTCCGCGGGGACGGCCGCGCCCGCCGTCGCCACCGTGCGGGAGACCTCGGTCTGGAGGTCGGCCGTCGCCTGGCAGGTGACGTTCTTCCTGGGCCTGCAGTCCGCGACGTTCTATCTGCTGGTCAACTGGCTGCCCACGATCCAGACGGCGCGCGGGGTCCCGGCGAGCACGGCCGGCTGGCACCTCTTCCTCTTCCAGGCGGTCGGCATCGTCTCGGGGCTGGCGGTGACCGTGATCATGGGCGCCCGGGCCGACCAGCGCGCGACCGGCGTGCTGATGAGCACGCCGATGGTCGCCGCGATGGCCGGCATGCTGTGGGCTCCCGGCTGGAGCCCGGTCTGGGTGGTGCTCGCCGGGATCAGTTCCGGAAGCACCATCGTGATCGCCCTCGCCCTCATCGGCCTGCGTACCCGTACCTTCGCGCAGACCGCCAAGCTGTCCGGCATGGCGCAGTCGGTGGGCTACCTGCTCGCCGCCGCCGGCCCGCTCGCCGCGGGGCGGCTCGCGGGCGGCACCGGATCCTGGACCCTCGTCATCGTCCTCACCGCCGGGCTCGCGCTCGCGCAGGCGTGCGTGGCCCTGTGGGCGGGCCGTGACCGCTACACCCACCCCGAACCGGGGAACGCCTAACCCCACCACCTCGTGGTGATCTCGCGGATCAATGGCATCGCTGCGAGTTTCCGCGAGATCACGCACGTGGGGTGGGGATCAGAGCTTGGCGCACTGGCCGGTCTTCGGGCCGGAGACGGTGTTGGGCCTGCCGTCGTTGCTCGGCATCGGGGAGTTTCCAGCGCATGACAGCGGGCCGCCGATGCGGTTGCCGGCGACGCTCGGCGCCGCCGACACCTTGTTGTCCCGCAGATGGAGCGGACCGCTCACCACCCCGCCGTCGATCGTCACCTGACCCGTCGTGCGGGTGACCGTCACCGGGCCGTTGATCTTCACCGGTGCGCAGCCGCCGTTCCGGTTGCCGAGCCAGACCCGCCCCCCGCCGGCCAGGGAGAGCGGCCCCGAGACGGTGGTGTCGCACAGCAGCACATCGACGGCACCGGACGCCGTCAACGGGCCGGTCAGCCGGGAACGGGACGCGTACAGTCCCGCACCGGCCCTCACCGTCACGGGACCGGAGATCGTCGCACGGTCCAGGCACGTGACACCCGAAGAGACGGTCAACGGACCGGAGCGGGTCCCGGTGATCGTCGTCGTGCACGAGGGCACGCCGCTCGCCGTTACGGTGAAACCGGCGACGACGGGGTCGCGGCCGTCGACGGACACGGTTACCTTCGCCTGGTACTCGCCGTTGGCGCGGTAGGTGTGGTCTCCGCTGAGCGTGTACAGGCCGTTGGCGGTCCGGTCGGTGGCCTCGACGCCGGTCAGCCTGCCCTTCGAGCTGGTGCCGTCGCCCCACTCAATCGTGGCCGACAGCTCACCGAGGGCCCTGCCGGGCGCGGCGAGGGTCGCCAGCGCGCCGGAGACCTCGTTCCGGTCGCTCAGCGTCCTGTCACCGGCGAGCAGATCGAGGCCCCACGGCACCTGAGTTGAGGGGTAGAAATTCTGCCCCTTCACCTGCCAACGCCCGCCCTGAGCCGCCTCGCGCACCTTGAACGAGGCCAGGGAGCGGTCGGGTTGATCAGGTCCGGGCTTCGGAGACCAGCCGATCTCCGCGATCGCGGTGAGCCGGGGGAAGGCCATGAACTCGATGTGGGAGAGGGTCTTGAGGGTCTCCGTCCAGATCGGCGCCTCGACCCCGATGATGTGTTCGTCGGTGACGGCGGGCAGAGTGGTGCCGGAGGCCGTACGCTCCGGGACCAGCGTGCTCGGCTCCCAGTCGTAGAAGACGTCGTTGTCGCAGACGCAGGCCCAACTGGTGCCGATCGGCGTGCCGGGGGTGTACTTCATGTCCAGATAGGTCTTGTTGGCCGGGGACATGACGATCTTCATGCCCTTCTGGACCGCGGTCCGCGCCGAGTCGCCGCCCGCGCCGGCCGGGGCGACGCCCCAGTACTGCACGACGCCCTGCGGCATCTCCGGATCGGATCCGAAGGGCGCCACGCCGATCTCGTTCCAGCCCATCGCGGACTTGCCCCGCGCCTTGACGATCTTCGCTGTGCGCGCGACGAAGTCCCGGTACTGGTCGTGGGAGAGCAGCTTCGTCGAGACCTCGTCGCCGCCGATGTGGAAGTACGGCCCCGGCGTCAGGGCGGACAGCTGCTCGACGATGTCCGTGACGATCCGCCAGGTAAGCGGGCTGTCCGGACACAGCGCGCTGTAGTTCACCTGGTTGCTGAGGTTCCAGACCGGCGGCTTCTTGTTGCTGCAGTTGACGCTCGGGTCGTAGATCGTGCCGTCCTTGTACGCCTGTGCCTCGTCAGAGGCGTACGACATGATGATCGCGTTGGTGTGACCCGGCAGGTCGATCTCCGGCACGATCGTGACGAAGCGCGATGCCGCGTACTTCACCACGTCGACGTAGTCCGCCTGCGTCCAGTAGCCGCCCGGGTCGGCGTTCTCGGCGCCGTCGCCCGGCTTGCTCGTGCCGCCGGAATACTGCCCGCCGATGTCGGTGAGCTCGGGGCGGCCGTCGATGGCGATGCGGAAACCCTGGTCGTCACTGAGGTGCAGGTGCAGCGTGTTCACCTTGTACGCCGCGATCTCATCGATATACGTCTTGATCACCGAGGGCGGCTCGTAGTGCCGGCCGATGTCGAGCATCGCGCCCCGGTACTCGTAGCGCGGATAGTCGGAGATCTTCACCCCGGGGATGGTCCAGCCGGCCGGCCGCACGGTCCTGCTCTCGACCCAGACGGGGAAAAGTTGCCGCAGCGTCTGCACCCCGTTGAACAGGCCATGCCCGTTCGCCGCGACGATCTCGACACCGCTGTGCGTGACGTCCAGCCGGTAGCCCTCGGCATCGGGAACACCCGGATCACCCACTGCCAGCGAGATGTCACCCGCCACAGCGGACCCCTTCGAAACCGGCAGGGCATAGCCCGTCGACGGACGCAGGATCGCCGCCAACTGGTCGGCCACCGCGACGGCGGAGGCGTCGTTCACCACGATGCGGGCGCCCGAGCCGAGCGTGAAGGCATCCCCGGCCTTGCCGGAGGTCATCGAAACCGGGAGTGGGACGACTCGGGGCGCGGCGGGCACCGCCGACGCGTCGGCCGAGGCGCCGCCGTCCGTCATGACACCGGTGAGAGACGCGGTGAGCAGCGCGCCGGCTGTCAGGGCGGAGATCGTCCGGGCCCGGGGGCGCCGGCCCCGGTCACGGTTCCTCCGCCGCACCCACCTGGCGGACACGGCGGATAAGAACGAAATGCTCAAGTCAACTCCTTGACTCGCATACCTCGTGCTTGCGATCCGGCCGCCTCGGGCGAGGTTCGCCCGTCCAGAAAGACCTACCTAAGAAAAACCCGCGTACCAGTAGCCCTGACGTCCTCCCGCTCGATCAGCTCTGGCCGTCCCTGTTCGGCCCGCGTGAACACCGATGACAGGCGAAGCAACGTTGTGCGTACGTCCCCTGATCATTGCTGCGCAGCATCACCCAGATATGGCCATAAATCAACGAATCGAGGGCTCGAACCGGGACTCGTTACGAGAGCGTGACTGTGCCTGCCACCCCATGGTCAAGCGGTCTGAAAACCGCCTGCCCCGATGCACGCCCCGCCGTGCTTCACGCTCACCGCTTCGGATGGATCCAGCCGGCGGAGCATGGGGAGTGAGGACCGCGACGAGGGTCCCACCGGCATCGCTGGAAACCCGTGGCGGGAAAGGCGACTACGCTATGGATTGATTCTGGGGCGTCAGAGCGGATACGCCAGGTTTCTAGGAAGGACACGCCGACAGTGGCTCGTAGCATCGAGGCCGACTGGGTCTCTCGTTTCGCGGATGAGGTCATCGCCGAAGCGGAGCGGCGTGCGCCGGGCAAAACAATCGTCTGCGCCTCCGGACTCAGCCCGTCCGGGCCGATCCACCTGGGCAACCTGCGCGAGGTCATGACCCCGCACCTGGTGGCCGACGAGATCCGGCGCCGGGGCCACGACTGCGTGCACATCATCTCCTGGGACGACTTCGACCGCTTCCGCAAGGTCCCCGTCGGGATCGACGAGGCGTGGAACGAGCACATCGGCAAGCCGCTGACCGCGGTGCCGGCTCCGCCCGGGAGCACGTACCCGAACTGGGCGGAGCACTTCAAGGCGGCGATGGCCGCCGCGCTGGCCGAGCTGGGCGTCGAGTTCCGGGGCATCAGCCAGACCCAGATGTACACCTCCGGCGCCTACCGGGAGCAGATCCTCCTCGCGATGCGCGAACGCGGCAGGATCGATGCGATTCTGGCGCAGTATCGGACCAAGCCCAAGGCCGCCAAGCCGATCACCGACGCGGACGAGGCCGCCGCGTTGGAGGGGTCGGGCGCGGCCGGCGAGGACGACGGCTCGGCGGCGACCGGCTACTTCCCCTACAAGCCGTACTGCTCGGCCTGCGACCGCGACCTGACCACGGTCACCTCCTACGACGACGACACCACCGCGCTGTCCTACACCTGCGCGTGCGGGCACGCCGAGACCGTGCTGCTGTCGGAGCACAACCACGGCAAGCTGGTGTGGAAGGTCGACTGGCCGATGCGCTGGGCCTACGAGGGCGTCGTCTTCGAGCCTTCCGGAGTCGACCACACCTCTCCCGGGTCGTCCTTCGTCGTCGGCGGGCAGATCGTCAGGGACGTCTTCAAGGCCGACCAGCCCATCGGGCCGATGTACGCCTTCGTCGGCATCTCCGGCATGGCCAAGATGAGCAGCTCCAAGGGCGGTGTGCCGACCCCGTCGGACGCCCTGGAGATCATGGAGCCGCCGCTGCTTCGCTGGCTGTACGCGCGCCGCCGGCCGAACCAGTCCTTCAAGGTCGCGTTCGACCAGGAGGTCCAGCGGATGTACGACGAGTGGGACTCACTCGTCCGGAAGGTCACGGACGGTACGGCGCAGCCGGCCGACCTCGCGGCCCACCAGCGCTCGGTCGGCACCGCCGCCGGCCTCCTCCCGACCACGCCGCGGCCCCTGTCGTACCGGACCCTGGCCTCGATCGTGGACATCACGACCGGCCACGACGAGCAGACGCTGCGCATCCTGCGCGACCTGGACCCGGACAGCCCGGTGACCTCCCTGGACGAGGTCCGACCCCGGCTCGACCGCGCCGAGCGGTGGATCACCACGCAGGTTCCGGCCGAGCAGCGCACCCAGGTTCGCGAGACCCCCGACGCCGACCTGCTCGCCTCGCTCGGCGAGGCCGAACGCGAGTCGCTGCGGATCCTGCTGGACGGTCTCGACGAGCACTGGTCGCTCGACGGCCTGACCACGCTCGTGTACGGCGTGCCGAAGATCCAGGCGGGGCTCACCCCCGACGCCAAGCCCACCCCCGAGTTGAAGACGGCTCAGCGCGAGTTCTTCGCCCTGCTCTACAAGCTCCTGGTAGGCCGCGACACCGGCCCCCGGCTGCCGACCCTGCTGCTCGCCGTCGGCGCCGACCGCGTACACAAGCTCCTCACCATCTGACGATCCACAGGAAGCACAACAGTGAAGCTGATCCATTCGGGGAAGGTCCGGGACGTTTACGAGGATCGTGGAGACATCATCCTCGTCGCGTCGGACCGGGTGTCCGTATATGACGTGATCTTGCCTACGCCCATCCCGGACAAGGGCAAGGTCCTCACGCGGCTCTCGCTGTGGTGGTTCGAACAACTCGCGGACATCGTGCCGAACCACTTCATCTCCGCGACGGACGTGCCGGCGGAGTTCGCGGGCCGTGCCGTACGGTGCCGCAGGCTCGACATGATCCCGGTCGAGTGCATCGCCCGCGGCTACCTGGCGGGCCTGGGGCTGAAGGAGTACGAACGCGACGGTTCGGTTTCCGGCGTGCCGCTGCCGGCCGGGCTCGTGGAGGGATCGCGGCTTCCCGAACCGATCTTCACGCCCACGACGAAGGCCCAGCTCGGGGCGCATGACGAGTTCATCACGTTCGACGATGTGATGGAGCAGGAGGGCTCGGACGTCGCCGAGGAGCTCCGCCGGATCACGATGGAGATCTACCGGCGCGGTGCGGAGATCGCCCGCGGGCGCGGCGTCATCATCGCGGACACCAAGCTGGAGTTCGGCCGGGACGCCGACGGCAGGCTCGTGCTCGGAGACGAGGTCCTCACCCCCGACTCCTCACGGTTCTGGCCGCTGGACGACTGGCAGCCGGGCGGCCCCCAGTTCGCGTTCGACAAACAGTACGTCCGAGACTGGGCGACCGGCACGGGTTGGGACAGGACCTCTCCGGCTCCGGAGGTCCCCCAGGAGGTCGTCGACGCGACCCGAGCCCGCTACATCGAGGCCTACGAACGCATCACCGGACAATCCTGGTAGAAGCCCTGGCATGAAGACGAAGGGCCGCCCGGTGATCCGGACGGCCCTGGTTCGCTCCAGCGCGTGGGAGCGGTCAGCCGCAGACCGTACGGACGACCTGGGCGAGATGGTCCGCCACGGCGGCGGCCCGGTCGTGCGACTCGGCCTCGACCATGACGCGGATGATGGGCTCGGTTCCGCTCGGCCGCAGCAGCACCCGGCCGGCGTCTCCCAGCTCGGCCTCGGCCTTCTCGACCGCGGCCCGGAGCTCGGGCGCCGACGCCTTCGACTTCGTCACGTCACGGACGTTGACCAGCACCTGCGGCATCTTGGTCATCACCGTGGCCAGTTCGGCCAGGGAACGCCCCGACCTCGCCACCTCGGCGATCAGTTGGAGCGAGGTGAGCAGGCCGTCACCGGTGGTGGCGTGATCACGCATGATCACATGGCCCGACTGCTCACCGCCCAGGTTGTAGCCGCCCTCCTGCATGGCCTCCAGGACGTACCGGTCGCCGACCGCGGTCTCCACCATGGTCAGGCCCGCGTTCCGCAATGCGATCTTGAAGCCCAGATTGGACATCACGGTCGCGACGACGGTGTCGCCGGCCAGGCGGCCGTCGGCATGCATGGCCAGGGCCAGGATCGCCATGATCTGGTCGCCGTCGATCTCCTCGCCGGAGCCGGTCACCGCCAGGCACCGGTCCGCGTCTCCGTCGTAGGCGACCCCGAGGTCGGCGCCGCGCTTGACGACGACCTCCTTCAGGGCGTCCAGGTGGGTGGAGCCCGCCCCGTCGTTGATGTTCAGACCGTCCGGAGCCGCCCCGATGGTCTCCACCTCGGCGCCGGCGCGCAGCAGCGCCTCCGGGGCGACCATGTGCGCCGCCCCGTGCGCGCAGTCGACGACGACGCGCAAACCGTCGAGACGGTGCGGCAGCGTGGTCAGCAGGTGCGAGACATATCGGTCGGCCTCGCCGTACGCGTCCCGGACACGGCCGACGGACGCACCGATCGGGCGGTCCCATTTCTCCCCGAGCCGACGTTCGATCTCGTTCTCAACCGCGTCGGGCAGCTTGTACCCGCCACGTGTGAAGAACTTGATCCCGTTGTCGGGCGCGGGGTTGTGCGAAGCGGAAAGCATGACCCCGAGGTCAGCCCCCAGCGCTGAGGTGAGGTACGCGACCGCCGGGGTGGGCAGCACGCCGAGCCGGAGCACGTCCACGCCTGACGACGCGAGGCCGGCGACCACGGCGGCCTCGAGGAACTCCCCCGAGGCTCGCGGGTCCCGGCCTACGACGGCGATCGGGCGGCCGCGCCGCCCGACGCTGGCGTGGAAAGCCCCGGCATCGCCGAGGACGTGCGCCGCGGCCACGGACAGATCCATGGCCAGCTCGGCTGTGAGGTCGCGACCCGCGACCCCACGTACCCCGTCGGTGCCGAAGAGGCGTCCCCTCAAGGAGGCGCCTGCTGGCTCCAGAGACACTGCTGCTAGCGCTTGCTGTACTGCGGAGCCTTGCGGGCCTTCTTGAGACCGTACTTCTTCCGCTCCGTGGCGCGGGCGTCACGGGTGAGGAAGCCGGCCTTCTTCAGCGGCGGGCGGTTGACCTCGACGTCCAGCAGGGCGAGCGCGCGGGCCAGCCCCATGCGCAGCGCACCGGCCTGGCCGGTCACGCCGCCGCCGTCGATGCGCGCGATGACGTCGAACGCGTCCTCGGCGCCGAGCACGACGAACGGCTCGTTGACGATCTGCTGGTGGACCTTGTTCGGGAAGTAGGCGTCGAGCGAACGCCCGTTGATGGTCCACTTGCCGGTGCCCGGCACGATCCGGACTCGGGCGATGGCCTGCTTGCGGCGGCCGGTGCCGTACGAGTTGCCGGTGGTGATGGGCTGGCGAACGGCGGCGTCGTCGGCGGGAGCGGACTCAGTGGTGTACTCGGAGGGGAACTCCTCCGAGGAGATTTCTTCCGGCTCGCCCTCGACGAGCGTCTCGATACCGGTGGGCTCGGCCACGGCTCTCCTCTAACTTTCCTGGCTCGGCGATTACTGGGCGATCTGGGTGATCTGGTACGGCACCGGCTGCTGGGCCTGGTGCGGGTGCTCGGGGCCGGCGTAGACCTTGAGCTTCTTCGCCATCTTCCGGCCGAGCGAGTTCTTGGGCAGCATGCCGCGGACCGCCTTCTCCACGGCCCGGTCGGGACGCTTCTCCATGAGCTCGCCGTAGGTGACGGCACGGAGACCGCCGGGGTAGCCCGAGTGGCGGTAGGCCTTCTTCTGCTGAAGCTTGTTGCCGGACAGTGCGACCTTGTCGGCGTTGACGACGACGACGAAGTCACCGGTGTCGACATGCGGAGCGAAGATCGGCTTGTGCTTGCCACGGAGCAGGGTCGCTACCTGACTGGCCAGCCGGCCGAGCACGACGTCGGTGGCGTCGATGACGTACCACTGACGCTCGACGTCGTTGGGCTTCGGTGAGAACGTGCGCACGGCAGTGCTGCCTTCTGTCGGGATGTGAACACTCGGTAGGTTGCGCAGGCACGACACAACCTCCGTCTCCACATGTACGGGAGAAGACGCCGGACGCGCCGTGCACCGGTCCGCGATCGAGCAGACCGATCCACACACAACGAACTAGCAGACTACCGGCCTCCCGACCCCCGGTCAAAACAGCAGCCCGGGCACCGGGCTCAGCCGTCGGCAGGACGGCTTTTGAACGTTCATCAAATCCATATCTGCCGACACTTACCTCCCTCTCCCCGACATCCCTATATTTGACTGCGGTATGTGGCAGCCCCCTCACAACCGGCATACCCAACGGACGCCCCGGCGCGGGACTCTTTTGGGTCTGCTCGCGTGCTCAACGGCGATCCTGCTGATCGGCGTAGTCATCGGCCGGGTGACCTCGCCCAGAGAGGACATGGACGACGTCTATCTGCGCAACCAGGCTCCCTCCCCCACCCCGGTGGAGAGCGCCCCGCCCGCTCCCTCAAAGGACCGCCCGCCGCTCGACCACGTGATGCGCACCGACACGCCCAGGACAGGGCAGGCGGCCAAGGCCTCTCCGACTCCCCGCTCGCGACCGCGCCGCCCCTCCAACATGATCGACGGCTCGGATGGCGGGAGTCCGCTGTGGAGCACGCTCGGCCGGGAGAACACCGGTGGGACGGCCGACGGCGGCGTCGGCTCGGACGTCTTCCCCTCGCTGGAGCGGCAGGTCGTACGACTGGTCAATGCCGAGCGTGCCAGGCGCGGCTGCGCGCCGTTGCGGATGGACCGCCGTCTGGTCAGGTCCGCCCGCGCCCACTCGGCCGAGATGGCGGCCGCCAACCATTTCGATCATTCTTCCCCGAACGGCGCCACGCCCTGGGACCGCATGGCCGCGGCCGGATACACCAACAGCGGCGCGGAGATCATCGCCCGTGGCTACCAGACCGCCCAGGAAGTCGTACGAGGCTGGATGGCCGACCGCCAGGACCGGACGACCATCCTCAACTGCCGCCTGGTCGCGACCGGCGTCGGGGTGAACATGGGGCCGGGCGGCCCCTGGTGGACCGAGGACTTCGGTTATTCCTGACCGTTCCTCCCGTGTCCGGCCAGCCGACTAATCTCGGGGCATGGGTTACCCCGGCGATCCGCTAACACCCCGCCAGCCGCCTGCACCGCCTGCGCCATCGTCACCGCCTGCACCATCGTCACCGCCTCCGCCGAGTCCACAGGGCACCTCCCCGTACGGCAACGCCTCCCCGTACGGCGCGTCTCGGGAGAACCCCTATGGCAATCCCTACGAGACGCCGTGGCAGAGCCGGGACGGCGGACCGCCGGAAGCCGGGCAGGAGGAACCCGGCGAGAGCTCGCCGTACGCCGGCCGGCGCCGAGAACAGCCGGACCAGGCGGCGGCCGCCGACCGACCGCTGCCGGAACGCACGTCCTCACCCCAGTACGGGGGGCCGGAATGGGATCCGTACGCTCCGGCTCCCCTGTGGCGTCGCCCAGTCGTGCTCGGCTGCGCCCTGCTGGCCCTGATCGGGGCGCTCTTCCTCGGGCTGTGGGTCGCGGCGCGCAGCGAGAAGCCGCCGGCGCCGCGCGCCCTGCCCACGCCGACGCTCCAGGTGCCGGAGGCGCCCAAGGGCAAGTACGGCTTCGCCGGCTCGCGGGCCACCGACAAGATGCCCCTGACCCTCGGGGAGGTCTTCGGCGACAAGAAGTTCGGCAGGAGCGGACGGGCGTATGTCATGACCGTGCGCCGCAAGGAGAAGACCTGCACCGACGGGGTCTCCGGCGCGAAGATCCAGAAAGCGCTCAAGGCGGGCAGGTGCACCCAGCTCATCCGGGCGAGCTTCGCCGACGCGAAGGGCACGATCATCGGCACGGTGGGCGTGGCCAACCTCACGACCTCGGCCCACGCCAAGAAGGTCACCTCGGCGGGCGGGGGCGCCCAGCGCACTGACTACCTCAAGCCCCTGCCCGGCAAGGACGACGCCACCAAGCACCTGGGCGGCGCCGGGGATGCGTACGCCGGCGGCTGGGCGTACGGCCACTACGCGGTTCTGCTGTGGTTCCAGTTCAAGGATGGCCACAAGCCCACCAAGGCCGAGCAGAAGCTGCTGTATCAAGCCGCCGCGGACATCGCTGACAAAACCGTCTTCCCGGCCCTGGAGCACCGCTCGCTGACGGGTCGCCGCACCTGAAACCGGCCGGTCGACGCGTCGTTCTGGGCGATGGAAGCGGGGGGCGGGCCGCCGCCGGGGCAGATACGGAAACGCCCATAGCGGCACGTCGATCTCGCGTGCGCCTATACGCTTCCGCGTATGCGTGGCCAGGATTCCGGTTCCGAGCACGAAAACGACCCGGCGTGGACTCGCCGCGAGTCCGACGCCGAGGGCTCGGCGGCGCCGCCCATGCCACCGCCGAGCTTCGGCCAGGCGCCGGCAGACGCTCCGGGAGCCCCCGGCATTGCGGGCAGCCCAAATGAGCACGGCACTGTCGATACCACTTGGACCTACGGCCATGTCCAGGCCCAGGCCCCGGGGCATCATCAGGCGTACTGGCGTCAGGAAGCACAGGGATATCAGCCGATCTACGGAGGTGCCCCGACGCAGGGGGACCAACGACCGTACGGGCAGTCTCCTCAGCCGCCCGAAACCCCACAGCCCCCCGAAACCCCGCAACCCGACGACACCGCGCGCTTCCGTATGCCGGGTCCCCCCGAGTTTCCCGCGTGGCCGCCCCGGCTGCCGGGTGAGCCCGACCATCCGTCGCCCGCCGCCTGGCCCGGCGCGCCCACCGCCGCCGTCACCCGTCCGTTCGGCGCCCCATGGCCGCCGCCCCCTTCCCCGCCGCCCACTTCGCCGCCACCCACTTCGCACGGGGACGACCAGAGGCACCCGCAGCGCGGGGCCGAGGCGACATCGGCCGGGCCGCCACAGGCGCAGGTCCCGCCACCGGACGGGGCCCCGGCCCGCCAGCCGACCGACATGGCCCCCTCGCAGATCGCCGCCGACGCTGCCGGCACCGGATCCGCGCATGAGCCCGCACACAGCACGGACGGCATGCCGATCGGCGTCCCCGCGCCGCGGGAGACGCCGGAGACGCGGGCGCTCCCTGCGGGGGGAGGAGCGCCGTCCGATGCCCCGCGAGAGGTGCGGCCCCAGACATCCCTCCAGACGCCCCCAGGACCGATTCCCGCCGCAGCACCCCCCGCTGGGCCCATGCCGCCTCCAGCGGTGTCCCAGCAGGGGCTCCCGTCCGGCTCCCCGGCACCCGACTCGACGCCGTTCGCCTTTACCCCGGTGACGCCGGCCCGGGCCGGCAAGCCGTCCCCGCCACCGGGGTTCGGACCGGCCGTGCCGCCGTCGGAGGCCACACGGGGCGTGCCGGGCGGGCCGGGCAACGGATCCCCGGGGGCCGCCACGACCGACGGCGGGGGCGGCGGCCTGCGGAAGGTGCTGCTCACCGCCTGCTCCGTGGTCGTGATCGGCGCGATCGGCACGGCGGCCTACTTCGCCTACGCCGACCAGCCGGGCGGCTCCGCGAACGGCGGGACGGCGGGAGCCACCGTCGCTCCCACCACGGACGCCTCCGCCCCGGATCCCGACGCGACCGCCTTCCCCCAGCAGACCGGCGCCGCCTCCGCGATCCTGGACTCCGAGACGACCGACCCGCGGACGCTGACCGTCTCCGAAACGTTCCCCGAGCAGAAGATCACCCTCGCCGGGCGCACATACCGGCGAGTGAAGGTCGGCATCACCGAGAAGTGCGAGCGCGCAGCCGCCGGTGCCTTCGCCAGGGCCCTCGAGCAGCACCAGTGCCGGCGCGTGGTTCGCGCCACCTATGTGGACGGCAAGCGGGAGTACGCCGTCACGACGGGCATCGCCGTGCTCCCCTCCAAGGAGGCCGCGCTCGCCGTCGACCAGGCCAAGGACCTCGGCGGCAACGTGTGGTTCCGCGGTCTCGACGGCAGCCGGGCCAGCCGCGCCGACCGGGTCTCGATCTCCGGCGGCTACGCGGCCGGCATGGTGTGGGGGCGCTACGTCGTCTTCAGCTACGCCACCTACGCCGACGGTCACACCCCTGATGACAAGGACAAGACCCTGGGGCCGATCAGCGGAGCCTTCCGCGATCACACCGCCAAGGTGATCGAAAAGCGCGTCACCGGCTGAGCGTGCGGACCCGGCGCGTCTGCAGGGCGCGCCGGGCCAACTCGGCCTCGGCCGGATAGCGCACCTCCTCCAGCGTCAGGCCGTGCGCGGGCGCGACATGCACGCCCGAGTCGCGTACGGCTCTGCCCAGCACCTCCCCCGGCCACCCGACCGGCCGCCTGCCCTCTCCGACCACCAGCAGGGAGCCCACCAGAGCCCTGACCATCGAGTGGCAGAACGCGTCGGCCGCCACGGTCGCGAGGATGATCCCGTCGGCTCCCCGGTCCAGGTCGAGCCGCCGCAGCTCACGGATCGTGGTGGCGCCCTCACGGCGCTTGCAGAAGGCGGCGAAGTCGTGCTCCCCCAGCAACCGGACGGCCGCCGCGTTCATGAGTTCGACGTCCAGCGGACGGCTGTGCCAGAGCACCTCGCGGCGGCGCAGGGGATCGACGCCCCCGGGCGCGTCGCACACGCGGTAGCCGTACCGGCGGGAAAGCGCGGAGAACCGGGCGTCGAAGCCCTCAGGAGCGACGGAGACGGCATGAACCCGGACATCTGGCGGTAACACACCGGCCAGCCTCCTGATCAAGCCGGCGGCCGCCCCCGCGGCCGAACCGGTGGACGCCTCGCTCCCTCCCTGGGCCATGCCGTGGGGAGCTGCCGACTGGCGCATGCCGACCGCGGCCAACGCGGACATGGGGACGTCCACGTGCGCGACCTGGCCACGGGCGTGGACTCCCGCGTCGGTGCGGCCGGCGACGGTCAGCGCGGGCGGGACCTCCAGTCGCAGGATCCGGCCGAAGGCGTCCTCCAACTCGCCCTGGACGGTGCGCCGTCCGGGTTGCTTGGCCCATCCGGAGAACTCGGTGCCGTCATAGCCCAGGTCCAGCCTCAGCCGTACGTCTCGATCCACGAAGCTCCTCCCTCAGGCAGCCGTACAACGAAAAGCGGACCCAGTTTCCCGAGGGGAAACTGGGTCCGCGCACCATGCCGCAAATCAGGCCTTGGTCTCTCCGCTGCCCTCGGCGGGTACGGCGGCCTCAGCGGACTCCGCGACGGCGGCCTCCGGTGCCTCCTGAGCGGCGCTCTCCTGAGCCGGCGCCTCCGTCTGGCCCTGCTCGGCCGCCTCTGCCGCCTCGGCGGGAGCCGTACGCCCGACGCGGACCGCGTTCATCGGCTCGCTCACCAGCTCGATGACGGCCATCGGCGCGGCGTCGCCACGGCGCGGACCGAGCTTGGTGATCCGGGTGTAGCCACCGGGACGCTCGGCGAACGTCGGCGCGATCTCGGTGAAGAGGTGGTGGACGACGCTCTTGTCCCGGACGACGGTCAGCACCTGGCGCCGGTTGTGGATGTCGCCCTTCTTCGCCTTGGTGATCAGCTTCTCCGCGAGCGGGCGGAGACGCTTGGCCTTGGCCTCGGTGGTGCGGATCCGGCCGTGCTGGAACAGCTGGGTGGCGAGGTTCGCCAGGATCAGCCGCTCGTGCGCCGGGCTGCCGCCGAGACGGGCGCCCTTGGTGGGCTTGGGCATTTCATGCTCCTCATGAATAACCCGCCCCGGCCGTATGAGGTACCGGGGTCGGGCCGACCGGCGAACCGGTCGTGACTTGTCATCGCCGTCTCATCAGTTCATCGAGCTGAGACGGACAGTTGTGATCAGCGGATCGACGAACCGCGCAGGTCAGTACTGCTCGGTCTCGATGAAGCCGCCGTCCTCGTCGTCGAACCCGGCGCCGGCGACCGCGGTGGGGTCGAATCCGGGCGGGGAGTCCTTGAGAGCGAGGCCCATCTCGTGCAGCTTCTGCTTGACTTCCTCTATCGACTTGGCGCCGAAGTTCCTGATGTCGAGGAGGTCCTGCTCGCTGCGGGCGACGAGCTCACCCACGGTGTGGATGCCCTCGCGCTTGAGACAGTTGTAGGAGCGGACCGTGAGGTTCAGCTCCTCGATCGGCAGTGCCAGATCGGCGGCGAGGGCGGCGTCGGTCGGCGACGGGCCGATGTCGATGCCCTCGGCCTCGACGTTGAGCTCACGAGCCAGGCCGAACAGCTCGACCAGGGTCTTACCGGCCGAGGCCACCGCGTCGCGGGGCTTCATGGACGGCTTGGTCTCGACGTCGAGGATCAGACGGTCGAAGTCCGTGCGCTGCTCGACACGGGTGGCCTCGACCTTGTAGGTGACCTTGAGCACCGGAGAGTAGATCGAGTCGATCGGAATCCGGCCGATCTCCTGACCCGGCTGCTTGTTCTGCGCCGCGGAGACGTAGCCACGACCGCGCTCGACGGTCAGCTCCATCTCCAGCTTCGCCTTGCCGTTCAGCGTGGCGATGTGCAGGTCGGGGTTGTGCACCTCGACACCGGCCGGAGGCGCGATGTCGGCGGCGGTGACCTCACCGGGGCCCTGCTTGCGGAGGTACATCACCACGGGCTCGTCGTGCTCGGACGAGACGACCAGCGACTTGAGGTTCAGGATGATGTCGGTGACGTCTTCCTTGACCCCCGGCACGGTCGAGAACTCGTGCAGCACGCCCTCGATGCGGATGCTCGTGACGGCCGCCCCCGGAATGGAGGACAGCAGCGTGCGCCGCAGCGAGTTGCCGATGGTGTAACCGAAGCCCGGCTCCAGCGGCTCGATGACGAACCTGGACCGGTGCTCCTCGAGCGTCTCCTCCTGGAGGCTCGGGCGCTGTGCGATCAGCATGTGGGAACTCCCTGTCCCGAATTACGGTGACGCCCGCTATTTGACGCCACTCGCTTACAACCATGATGCCGTACGGCTCGCGCGGGGCGGGCCGTACGGCGCCATGCGATATCTGAGACCGCGGGCTCTAACCGCGAGCCCTGGCCACGAGCCCTACTACTTCGAGTAGAGCTCGACGATCAGCTGCTCCTGGACCAGCGTGTCGATCTGCTGGCGGACCGGGAGCTGGTGCACGAGGACGCGCATCTGCTCGGCGGACACGCCCAGCCACGCCGGGACGGTCTTGTCGCCGGCGACCGCGCGCGCGACCTCGTACGGCATGAGGCCCCGAGCCTTCTCGCGCACCTCGATGATGTCGTGCTCGCGCACCCGGTACGACGGGATGTCGACCTTCCTGCCGTTCACCAGGAAGTGGCCGTGGCGCACCTGCTGGCGGGCGGCGTCGCGCGACTCGGCGAAACCGGCGCGGTAGACCACGTTGTCGAGACGGCTCTCCAGGATCTGGAGGAGGTTCTCACCGGTCTTTCCTGCCTTGCGGTTGGCTTCCTCGTAGTAGTTGTGGAACTGCTTCTCGAGGACGCCGTAGATGCGGCGGGTCTTCTGCTTCTCACGAAGCTGGAGCTGGTACTCAGACTCCTTCGGACGGCCGCGGCCGTGCTCACCCGGCGGGTAAGGACGGATCTCGATGGGGCACTTGGCGGACTCGCACTTCTTGCCCTTGAGGAAGAGCTTCGTCTTCTCACGGCGGCAGAGCTTGCAGTCCGGACCCGTGTAACGAGCCATTTCTTTCTATCTCCTGAGCTCAGACGCGACGGCGCTTGGGCGGGCGGCAGCCGTTGTGCGGAACGGGGGTGACGTCCTGGATGGACCCGACCTCCAGGCCGGTGGCCTGGAGCGAACGGATCGCGGTCTCCCGACCGGAGCCGGGACCCTTGACGAACACGTCGACCTTGCGCATGCCGTGCTCCATGGCCCGGCGAGCGGCGTTCTCGGCAGCCATCTGCGCGGCGAACGGGGTGGACTTGCGGGAGCCCTTGAACCCGACGTGACCGGCGCTGGCCCAGGAGATCACGTTCCCGTTGGGGTCGGTGATCGAAACGATCGTGTTGTTGAACGTGCTCTTGATGTGGGCGTGCCCGTGAGCGACGTTCTTCTTCTCCTTGCGGCGCACCTTCTTCGGTGCGCCCTGGCGGCTCTTCGGCGGCATTTAAGCGCTATCTCCTGGAATGGTGGCTACTAGGACTACTTCTTGCCCGGCTTCTTCTTGCCGGCCACGGTCTTCTTCTTGCCCTTGCGGGTGCGGGCGTTCGTCTGCGTCCGCTGGCCGTGGACGGGCAGCCCCTTGCGGTGCCGGATGCCCTGGTAACAGCCGATCTCGATCTTGCGGCGGATGTCGGCCTGAACCTCGCGGCGGAGGTCACCCTCGATCTTGTAGTTCGCCTCGATGAAGTCACGCATCGGGACCAGCTCGGCATCGGTGAGCTGGTGGACACGCAGGTCGGGGCTGATGCCCGTCGCCTCCAGGATCTCCTGGGCGCGGGTGCGGCCGATTCCGAAAATGTAGGTGAGAGCGATCTCCAGCCGCTTGTCGCGGGGGAGGTCGACGCCAACCAGGCGGGCCATGGTCGGGCATTCTCCTTCGGTATGGCGGAGGTCCTGCGCCTCGACTCCCCTCCCCATGCCCGGGGCGAGGGCCCCGGCCTCCGACCGGGGGTCTCCCACGTGGTACGGCTTCCGCTTCCGGAAACCGCCTGCGCGGGTGTGAGACGCGATTTCTGTTGTCCGGCCCCACGTGCCTCGAGTCCGCCACCAGAGCGGGCTCAGCGGGGCCGCTGCGACTCGACTAGCCCTGGCGCTGCTTGTGGCGCAGGTTGTCGCAGATCACCATGACGCGACCGTGCCGGCGGATCACCTTGCACTTGTCGCAGATCTTCTTGACGCTCGGCTTGACCTTCATAGTCCTAATTCGTTCCGCGCGGTCCGCCCTCCTGAGAGGGGGAACCTACTTGTACCGGTAGACGATCCGACCACGACTCAGGTCGTAGGGACTCAGTTCGACCACAACTCGGTCGTCGGGGAGGATTCGGATGTAGTGCATCCGCATCCGTCCGCTGATGTGGGCAAGGACCTTGTGGCCGTTGTCGAGCTGCACCCGGAACATGGCGTTCGGGAGTGACTCGATCACAGTGCCCTCAATCTCGATGGCGCCGTCTTTCTTGGCCATGGCCCTCGCGTTTCACTGATCGATCGTCAGAGGCTTCGGAACACTAAGTAGCCGCGACCTTTCGGGCGCTTCCAGAGAGCGGCGGCCAGCCAGGCCGCCTTGGCGCATAAGGTCATAGTGAACCGACAAAGGAGTCTACGACAACACGGCCCGGAATGCGAAACGAACCTCCGACGAGGGACCGACGGGACCCTCTCCCCCGGAGTGATCAGGAGCAGCGGCGAGGATCAGGACCGGCGGCGCGCCTGGCCGTCGCCGAAGATCGTGCCCATCAGCAGAACGATGCCCCACGGGCCCATCACCCACAGCGGCCACGGATAGATCAGGTGGCCGGCACCGATGATCGCGACCAGCCAGACCGCCCAGTTGATCATGCTGACCGTCGCCCACACGCCCCAGGCGGCCTTCAACCCGGCCCGGCCCTTGTCACGCGGACGCGGCTGGTCACCGCTCCTGCCGACCGTGGCGGGCAGCGTGTGCAGATCGATCTCGGGCAGGTCGACGGTGAGCCGGGCGAGTTCGCCGTAGGTGCGGCTCTCATACACCCGCTCCAGCCGTTCGTTGAACTCGTCAACGTCGAGCCTGCCCTCCGCCATGTGCTCCCGCAGCGCGGCGGCGACCCGGTCTCGGTCGCCGTCGGAGGCGCGCATCTCCGGCGTTGCCGCCATCACCAACTCCCGCTGATAGAGCGATAAGACTATTATGGAGCCTTCTTGGCTGCCGCGTGCCACGCAGTTCAGGTTTCGCCGGTTGCCTGATCCTCGGCTGTCTCCGCGTCCGCCGTGTGGTGCGGCCCGAATCGGGAGGCACCTCCGTCAAGGGCGGTAAGCACCAGCGGGCCGTCCTCGGTCACCGCGACGCTGTGCTCGAAGTGCGCCGAGGCCCTGCCGTCAAGCGTGATCACGGTCCAGTCGTCCGCGAGAACCTTCGTGCGCTCTGTGCCGAGGTTGACCATGGGCTCGACCGCGAAGCACATGCCCACCTCGAAGCGCGGTCCCCGGCCGGGCTTACCGTGGTTGGCCACCCACGGGTCCATGTGCATCTCGGTGCCGATCCCGTGCCCGCCGTACTCAGGCGGGATCCCGTAGCGGCCCTGAGAGCGAACGTAGCGCTCGATCCGAAAGCCGATGTCCGACAGGTGGCCGCCGACCCGCAGGGCCGAGATGCCCCGCCACATGGCCTCCTCGGTGACCCGCATCAGCTCGGTCAGCTTCGGGTCGACCTCGCCGACCGGAACCGTGATGGCCGAGTCTCCGTGCCAGCCGTCCAGGATCGCGCCGCAGTCGATGGAGATGACGTCGCCCTCGCGCAGCTTCCGGCGGTCCGTCGGGATGCCGTGAACGACCTCCTCGTTCACCGAGGCGCAGATCGTGGCGGGAAAGCCCTGGTACCCCTTGAACGACGGGATCGCACCCTCATCCCGAATGGCCTTCTCCGCGACGGCATCGAGATCGAGAGGGGTGAGCCCGGGTTCCACGGCCGCCCGGAGCAGCTCCAGCGTCCTGGCCACCACCAGTCCCGCGGCACGCATCTTGTCCAGCTGTTCGGCGCTCTTGATCTGGATCCCGTGCCGGCTCTTCTTGAACACGTATTCGCACCCCCTCGTGTCAATTGTCCCATATAAGACTGAACGCCACTCCATACATTGGAGTGGCGTTCACGCCTTGAGTAAGCAACTCGGTCGCGTCCGGCAAACCAGCCCTGGTCCGCGCGGCCCACGCTCGCGACGGACAGCCCCTGCCAGGCGGTCCCCTAGTCGGCGAACCGTCGCAGTACGGCCATCGCCCGCTGGGTTACCTCCTCGACGGGCCCGGTCGCGTCCACCCCCACGAGGATGCCCTCGTCGGCGTAGAAGGCGACCAGCGGAGCCGTCTGCTCCTGGTAGACCTCCAGGCGGTGCCTGATGGTCTCCTCCCGATCGTCGTCGCGCTGGAACAACTCGCCGCCGCAGGCGTCGCAGACACCCGGTTCCGCCGGCGGATCGAACAGCACGTGCCATACCTTGCCGCAGGAGCGGCAGGTGCGTCTGCCGGCCAGCCGCCTGACGACCTCATCGTCGTCGACGACCAACTCGAGGACCAGGTCGAGTGTCGTGCCGAACTCGGCCAGCATTTTCTTGAGCACTTCCGCCTGGGGCACGTTGCGCGGGAAGCCGTCGAGGAGGAAGCCCTCCTGCGCGTCGTCCTCCGACAGGCGGTCTCGGACCATGGCGACCGTCACCTCGTCGGGGACGAGGTCGCCGCGGTCCATGTACTCCTTGGCGAGCTTGCCGAGGGGCGTGCCCCCCGACACGTTGGCGCGGAAGATGTCACCGGTCGATATCTTCGGGATCGACAGGTGCGATGCGATGAACTGGGCCTGCGTCCCCTTACCCGCTCCGGGGGGCCCGACCAAGACGAGGCGCACTATCTCAGGAAGCCCTCGTAGTTACGCTGCTGAAGCTGGCTTTCGATCTGCTTGACCGTGTCCAGGCCCACACCAACCATGATCAGAATGCTGGTCCCTCCGAACGGGAAGTTCGCGCTGGCGCCGACCGCCCCAAGCGCGACGACCGGGATCAGCGAGATGAAACCCAGATACGGAGCGCCTGTGGCCGTGAGCCTGTTGAGCACGAAGCCCAGATACTCGGCGGTCGGCCTGCCCGGACGGATGCCCGGGATGAACCCACCGTACTTCTTCATGTTGTCGGCCACTTCAGTGGGGTTGAAGGTAATCGACACGTAGAAGTACGTGAAGAAAATGATCAGCAGAAAGTACACGCTCGCGTAGACGGGGTGATCGCCCTGCATCAGGTTCTGCGCCAGCCACTCGACCACCACGTTGGGCTTCTCACTGTTGCCCCACATGGTGACCGCCAACTGCGGCAGGTACATCAGCGACGAGGCGAAGATGACCGGGATGATGCCGGCCTGGTTCACCTTCAGCGGGATGTAGGTCGAGGTCCCGCCGTACATCCGCCGGCCCACCATGCGCTTGGCGTACTGGACCGGGACGCGGCGCTGCGCCTGCTCGATGAACACCACGAACGCGATCATCGCGATACCGGTGATCATCACGACGGCGAACTTGAACGGGCTGAGCCGGTAGATGTTGATCAGTTCGGCAGGAAAGACCGCGATGACCTGCGCGAAGATCAGGACCGACATGCCGTTTCCGATACCGCGGTCGGTGATCAGCTCACCCAGCCACATGATCACGGCGGTGCCAGCCGTCATCGTGATCACCATGGTCACGAGCGGGAAGACGTCATTGCTCAGCAGGACCGGCAGGTTGCTGTTCGGGAAGAGTTGCCCCGAGCGCGCCAGAGCTACGAAAGCAGTCGACTGGAGCACGGCGAGCCCGATGGTCAGATATCGGGTGTATTGTGTGATCTTCGCGGTGCCCGCCTGGCCCTCCTTCTTCAGGGCCTCAAGACGGGGGATCACCACAACGAGCAACTGCAAGATGATGCTCGCGGTGATGTACGGCATGATGCCCAGCGCGAAGACTGAGAGTCTCAGCAGCGCGCCGCCGCTGAACAACTGCACCATCCCGTAGATGTTGTTGGACTCTCCGGCCTGCGCCTGCTCCAGCGCCTTGGCGACGTTCTCGGAGTTGACGCCGGGCGTGGGAAGCACCGAGCCCAGCCGGAACAGCACGATGATGCCCAAGGTGAAGAGCAACTTCTTGCGCAGGTCCGGCGTCCGGAATGCCCGGGTAATCGCGGTTAGCACGGTCCCTCCTGCGCGCCAGAGACGCGGTAATGGTCGGCGATGGGCTGGGGGGCGACCATCGACATTTCTTCTTGCCAACAAGTCAGGCCGAACAGCGAGTCAACTCGCTGCCCAGCGAACTCTAACGCACTACGGGCGCGGAGGCTCATAACGAACCTCCGCGCCTCCGCACATCCTTGGCCAGACCCCAGCTGTGTCTACAGCTCGGATACCGAACCACCGGCGGCGGCGATCTTCTCCTTGGCGGTGGCCGAGAATGCGTGCGCCTGCACGTTCAACGCCACGGAGATGTCACCGGTTCCCAGCACCTTGACGGGCTGGTTCTTGCGCACCGCACCCTTGGCGACCAGGTCGTCGAGGGTCACGGTCCCACCGGCCGGGAACAGTTCGCCGAGCCTGTCCAGGTTGACGACCTGGTAGGTCGTCTTGAACAGGGCGTTGGAGAAGCCCTTCAGCTTCGGCAGCCGCCGCTGGAGCGGGATCTGGCCACCCTCGAAGCCGAGGGCGACGGTCTTACGGGCCTTGGTGCCCTTGGTGCCGCGACCGGCCGTCTTGCCCTTGGAAGCCTCGCCGCGACCCTTACGGACCTTGGCCTTGTTGGCGCCGGGGGCGGGACGGAGGTCGTGAATCTTGAGAGGAGCGTTCTCAGTCATGCCTAATCGACCTCTTCGACGTGGACGAGGTGCGCCACCGTGGCGACCATGCCCCGGATCTCCGGGCGGTCCTCCTTGATGACGACGTCGCCGATCCGCTTCAGACCCAGCGAGCGCAGCGAGTCACGCTGGTTCTGCTTGCCACCGATCTTCGACCGGAGCTGGGTGATCTTCAGTCGGGCCATCCGTCAGCTCACCGCCTTCGCCGCCGCTGCGGCCTCGGCGAGACCCTCGGCACGCGCCTTGAGCATGGCCTTGGGCGCGACGTCCTCGATCGGCAGCCCACGGCGGGCGGCGATCTCCTCGGGACGGCTCAGGTCCTTCAGAGCCCGCACGGTGGCGTGGACGATGTTGATCGGGTTCTGGGAGCCGAGCGACTTCGACAGCACGTCGTGGATCCCGGCGGCCTCCAGGACCGCACGCACCGGGCCACCCGCGATGACACCGGTACCGGGCGAGGCCGGACGCAGCAGAACGACGCCGGCGGCTTCCTCGCCCTGCACGGTGTGCGGGATCGTGCCCTGGATGCGGGGCACCTTGAAGAAGTGCTTCTTGGCCTCCTCGACGCCCTTGGCGATCGCCGCGGGCACCTCCTTGGCCTTGCCGTACCCGACTCCGACCATGCCGTTGCCGTCGCCGACGACGACCAGCGCGGTGAAGCTGAAGCGCCGGCCGCCCTTGACGACCTTGGCCACTCGGTTGATCTTTACGACGCGCTCGATGTACGAGACGCCCTTGTCGGCGGCGCCGCCGCGGCGATCGTCACGACGGTCCCGCCGCTCGCCACCGCCGCCCGCACCGCGACGCGGAGCTGCAGCCATCAGTGGTTCCTCTTCTCGTTGCTCATGTCACGGGCCGAGGTCATCAGAACTCCAGCCCGCCTTCACGGGCGCTGTCCGCGAGGGCCGCGAGGCGCCCCGCGTAGCGGTTGCCACCGCGGTCGAAAACGACAGCGGTGATCCCGGCGGTCTTGGCCCGCTGAGCGAGAAGCTCGCCGACCTTCTTCGCCTTCTCGGTCTTGTCGCCCTCCGCGCCGCGCAGCGAGGCGTCCATGGTGGACGCACTCACCAGCGTGTGGCCCTTGGTGTCGTCGACGATCTGCACGAACAGGTGCCGCGTGGACCGGTTGACGACCAGGCGCGGACGCTCCACCGTGCCGACGACCTTCTTCCGGACGCGACGGTGCCGGCGGGCCCGCGAGACCGTGCGGGCGGCGGTGTGCTTGCCGAACGCAGTCTTCCCAGCCATGCCTACTTACCAGCCTTTCCGACCTTGCGGCGGATAACCTCACCCTGGTAGCGCACGCCCTTGCCCTTGTACGGGTCCGGCTTGCGCAACTTCCTGATGTTCGCGGCGACCTCGCCGACCCTCTGCTTGTCGATGCCGTCCACGTGGAACAGCGTCGGCTTCTCGACGCGGAAGGTGACGCCCTCAGGAGCGTCCACGACCACCGGGTGGCTGAAGCCCAGCGAGAACTCGAGCTGGTTCGGGCCCTTGGCCTGGACACGGTAACCGACGCCCACGATCTCCAGCGTCTTCGTGTACCCCTGCGTCACACCCGTCACCATGTTGGCGATGAGCGTCCGAGACAGCCCGTGAAGCGCACGAACCTTGTTCTCATCGTTCGGGCGGGTGACGGCGATGGCGCCGTCCTCGGCCCTGGCGACCTCGATCGGATCGACGACGGTGTGAGCGAGCGTGCCCTTCGGCCCCTTGACCTGGACATCCCGGCCGTTGATGGTGACCTCGACACCCGACGGTACGGGGATGGGCAGCCGTCCGATTCTCGACATGCTGTGGTTCCTCCCCTCGTTACCAGACGTAGGCGAGGACTTCCCCGCCCACTCCACGCTTGCCGGCCTGCCTGTCGGTCATCAGGCCGCTGGACGTCGAAATGATCGCGACGCCCAGCCCGCCCAGGACTCGAGGCAGATTGTCCTTCCTTGCATAGACCCGCAGACCGGGCTTCGACACCCGGCGCAGGCCCGCGAGCGCACGCTCCCGGGTGGGCCCGAACTTGAGCTCCACCACGAGGTTCTTGCCGACCTTGGCGTCCTCGACGCTCCAGGCCTGGATGTAGCCCTCCTGCTGCAGGATCTCGGCGATGTGGGCCTTGATCTTGGAGTAGGGCATGGTCACGCTGTCGTGATAGGCCGAGTTCGCGTTGCGCAGACGCGTCAACATGTCTGCGATCGGGTCGGTCATCGTCATGGCCGGTGGCCTTCCTCACCGCGGTTTCCGCCCGGTTCGTTTCGTGTCTTCGACACGCGGCGGACCTTCGGTGCGGTCGTGGGCGCTGCGAGCAGCGCCCGGTTGGTTACTACTTCTGACGTACGGCCGGCAGCCCGGCGGGGCTTACCAGCTCGACTTGGTGATGCCGGGCAGCTCGCCGCGGTGCGCCATCTCACGGAAGCACACGCGGCACAGCCCGAACTTGCGGTAGACAGCGCGGGGCCGGCCACAGCGGGAGCAACGAGTGTACGCCCGGACCTCGAACTTCTGCTTGCGCGCTGCCTTGACCTTCAGCGACGTCTTCGCCATGATCAGGCCTCCTTGAAGGGGAATCCGAGGAGCTTCAGCAGCGCCCGGCCCTGCTCGTCGTTCTTCGCGGTGGTCACGACCGTGATGTCCATGCCCCGCTGCCGGTCGACCTTGTCCTGGTCCACCTCGTGGAACATGACCTGCTCGGTCAGACCGAACGTGTAGTTGCCGTTGCCGTCGAACTGCTTCGGCGACAGGCCGCGGAAGTCCCGGATGCGCGGCAGCGCCAGGGACAGCAGGCGGTCGAGGAACTCCCACATGCGGTCGCCACGCAACGTCACGTGCGCGCCGATCGGCATGCCCTCGCGCAGCTTGAACTGCGCGATGGACTTGCGGGCACGGGCGACGGCCGGCTTCTGACCGGTGATCGCGGTGAGGTCGCGAACGGCGCCTTCGATGAGCTTCGAGTCGCGGGCGGCCTCGCCGACGCCCATGTTCACCTTGATCTTGGTGATCGTGGGCACCTGCATGATGTTCTCGATCCCGAACTCCTCACGCAGCTTCGCGATGATCTCCTCGCGGTAGCGCTGCTTGAGGCGCGGAACGACGCGTTCTTCAGTCGTGGCGGTCATCAGCTGTCCTCACCCGCCGCGCCGGACTCGTCCTTGCCGGCGGACTTCTTCTCGGCCTTGTCCTCGTCCTTGAGCTTCTTGACGTTGCTCACGTGGATGGGGGCCTCCATGGTCTGCACGCCGCCCTCCTTGGCGCCGCGCGGGCCCTGGTGGGTCACCTTGGAGTGCTTCTTGATCATGTTCACACCCTCGACCACCACGCGCTGGTCGCGCGGGTAGGCGGCGATCACACGGCCCTTGGCGCCCTTGTCCTTGCCGGCGATGACCTGGACAAGGTCACCCTTCTTCACATGCAGCTTCGGCGTCGGCATCACAGCACCTCCGGGGCGAGCGAGATGATGCGCATGAACTTCTTGTCACGCAACTCCCGGCCCACCGGGCCGAAGATGCGGGTGCCCCGAGGGTCGCCGCTGTCCTTGATGATGACCGCCGCGTTCTCGTCGAAGCGGATGTAGGAGCCGTCGGGGCGGCGGCGCTCCTTCACGGTGCGCACCACGACAGCCTTGACAACGTCGCCTTTCTTCACGCCTCCGCCGGGAATGGCGTCCTTCACCGTAGCAACGATGACATCGCCGATTCCCGCGTAGCGCCGACCCGAGCCACCGAGAACACGGATGCAGAGAATCTCCTTCGCACCCGTGTTGTCGGCGACCTTGAGCCGCGACTCCTGCTGGATCACGTCAACTCCTGTGTGTCGCGCCGGTTCTCACCCTCGCGGGTGAGCCTGGCGGAACCTGATGTGGTCTTGTTCCCCCGGCGACAGCCGTACGACCGCCGCCGCGGGCGGGCCGTGCGGGTGATCCGCCCGGCCCCTTGGACACCGTCGTGGGGGGTGGTCCGCCCACCCCCCACGAGGCGCGTTCGTGTTACTTGGCCTTCTCGAGGATCTCGACGACTCGCCAGCGCTTGGTGGCGGACATCGGCCGGGTCTCCATCAGGAGGACGCGGTCGCCGACGCCGCACGCGTTCTGCTCGTCGTGGGCCTTGTACTTGGTCGTCCGACGGATGACCTTGCCGTACAGCGGGTGCTTCACGCGGTCCTCGACAGCGACGACGACGGTCTTGTCCATCTTGTCGCTGACCACCAGACCCTCACGGGTCTTGCGGTAGTTCCGCGCGGCCTGGCGACCGGCCTCGGTCGCCTCGGTCGTCTCAGTTGCCTCGGTTGTCTCAGCCATCGCTCGACTCCTTCTCGACCGTGACGATGCCGAGCTCGCGCTCGCGCATCACGGTGTAGATACGGGCGATCTCGCGGCGGACGGCACGGAGCCGCCCGTGGCTCTCCAACTGGCCGGTCGCCGCCTGGAAGCGGAGGTTGAACAGCTCCTCCTTGGCTTCCTTCAGCTTCTGGACCAGGACGTCCTGGTCCTCCACCCGCAGCTCAGCGGCGGTCAGACCCTTAGCCATCACGCCTCACCCACTTCACGCTTGACGAACCGGCACTTCATCGGGAGCTTGTGCATCGCCCGCCGCATGGCCTCACGGGCCACGGGCTCGGCGACGCCGGACAGCTCGAACATGACGCGGCCGGGCTTGACATTGGCGATCCACCACTCCGGCGAGCCCTTACCGGAACCCATCCGGGTCTCGGCGGGCTTCTTCGTGAGCGGACGGTCCGGGAAGATGTTGATCCAGACCTTTCCACCACGGCGAATGTGCCGGGTCATGGCGATACGCGCGGCCTCGATCTGGCGGTTCGTCACGTAGGCGTGCTCAAGCGCCTGGATGCCGAACTCGCCGAACACGACCCGGGTGCCACCCTTGGCGGCGCCGCTGCGGTCAGGCCGGTGCTGCTTGCGGTGCTTGACCCTGCGCGGGATCAGCATGGTCAGCTCCCTTCAGCACCCGGCTGCTGCGCCGGGCCGGTCTCGGGGGCGGCCTGCGAAGCCGCCTCGCTCCTGCTTGCGTCGGTCCTGGGGCCCTCGCCCCGGCCGGCACGGTCCCCGCGGCCCGCGCCGCCCCGGCGCGGACGCTCGCCGCCACCGCCACGACGGGGGCGCTCGCCGCCGCCACGACGGTCCTCACGGCGCTGGCCCGCCCGGGCGCCGGCCGCGGCCGCAGCGGCCGCCTCACGCTCGGCGCGGCTCGTCGGGGCCTCACCCTTGTAGATCCACACCTTCACGCCGATGCGGCCGAAGGTGGTGCGGGCCTCGTAGAAGCCGAAGTCGATGTCCGCGCGCAGCGTGTGCAGCGGCACCCGGCCCTCGCGGTAGAACTCCGAGCGCGACATCTCGGCGCCGCCCAGACGGCCCGAGCACTGGACCCGGATGCCCTTGGCCCCGCTCTTCATCGCGGACTGCATGGCCTTGCGCATCGCCCGCCGGAACGAGACGCGGCTGGACAGCTGCTCGGCCACGCCCTGCGCGACGAGCTGCGCGTCGATCTCGGGGTTCTTCACCTCGAGGATGTTGAGCTGGACCTGCTTCTTGGTCAGCTTCTCCAGGTCGCCGCGGATGCGGTCGGCCTCCGCGCCGCGGCGGCCGATGACGATGCCCGGCCGGGCGGTGTGGATGTCGACCTGAACGCGGTCGGTGGTGCGCTCGATCTCGACCTTGGAGATGCCGGCCCGCTCCATGCCCTTCTGCAGCATGCGGCGGATCGCCACGTCCTCGGCGACGTACGACTTGTACAGCTTGTCGGCGTACCACCGGCTCTTGAAGTCGGTCGTGATACCAAGGCGGAACCCGTGCGGGTTAACCTTCTGGCCCACTAGCGGGTCCTCCCCTTCGGCTCGCGGGACTCCACGATCACGGTGATGTGGCTGGTCCGCTTGTTGATCCGATAGGCACGACCCTGGGCGCGCGGGCGGAACCGCTTCAGCGTCGGTCCCTCGTCGACCCACGCGCGGCTCACGACCAGTGTGTCCCGGTCGAGCTTGAAGTTGTGCTCGGCGTTCGCGATCGCGCTCGAGAGCACCTTGTAAACCGTCTCGCTCGCCGCCTGGGGAGCGAACCGCAGCACGGCCTGCGCCTCCGAAGCGGGCAGCCCGCGAATGAGGTCCACCACGCGGCGGGCCTTCCGGGGCGTGTGGCGCGCGTACCGCGCCTGTGCCCTGGCTTCCATCGCTGTCTCCTCTGATGCTTACTTGAAGGCGCTTACCGCCGGCTGCGGCGGTCTTCCTTGACGTGGCTGCGGAACGTCCGCGTCGGGGCGAACTCTCCGAGCTTGTGACCGATCATCGACTCGGAGACGAAGACCGGGACGTGCTTGCGGCCGTCGTGCACGGCGATCGTGTGACCGATCATGTCCGGCACGATCATGGAACGCCGCGACCACGTCTTGATGACGGTCTTGGTGCCCTTCTCGTTCTGGGCGTCCACCTTCTTCATCAGGTGGTCGTCCACGAAGGGACCCTTCTTGAGGCTACGTGGCATGTCGGCTGCTCCTACCGCTTCTTCCTCTTGCTCCGACGACGGATGATCAGCCGGTCGCTCGCCTTGTTCGGCTGACGGGTACGGCCCTCGGGCTTGCCCTTCGGGTTCACCGGGTGGCGACCACCGGAGGTCTTGCCCTCACCACCACCGTGCGGGTGATCGACCGGGTTCATGGCGACACCGCGGACCGTGGGGCGCTTGCCCTTCCACCGGTTACGGCCGGCCTTGCCGATGCTGATGTTGCCCTGCTCGGTGTTGCCGACCTGGCCCACGGAGGCCCGGCAACGCACGTCGACCTGGCGCATCTCACCGGACGGCATCCGCAGCGTGGCGTAGTTGCCCTCCTTGGCGAGGAGCTGGATCTGCGCGCCGGCGCTGCGGCCCAGCTTGGCGCCACCGCCCGGACGGAGCTCCACCGCGTGGATGAAGGTACCGGTCGGGATGTTGCGGAGCGGCAGGCAGTTGCCCGGCTTGATGTCGGCGCCGGGACCGTTCTCGACGTGGTCCCCCTGCTTCAGTCCGACGGGGGCGATGATGTACCGCTTCTCGCCGTCGGCGTAGTGGAGCAGCGCGATCCGGGAGGTCCGGTTCGGGTCGTACTCGATGTGCGCGACCTTGGCCGGGATTCCGTCCTTGTCGTGGCGACGGAAGTCGATGATCCGGTAGGCGCGCTTGTGCCCGCCTCCCTGGTGCCGGGCGGTAATCCGGCCGTGGACGTTACGACCGCCCTTGTTGTGCAGGGGAGCAAGCAGCGACTTCTCCGGTGTGCTGCGCGTGATCTCGGAGAAGTCCGAGACGCTCGCGCCGCGGCGACCCGGGGTCGTCGGCTTGTATTTACGGATGCCCATCTCTTTCGTTCATCCTTTGTCGGTTCGTACCGGTCGGGGTCCGCCTCACGGCGGTCCCCCCGGCGCTGACATGGTGGCGATCCCGCCGCGTTAGCCGATCTGACCGAAAATGTCGATCCGCTCACCCTCGGCCAGGCTCACGATCGCGCGCTTGGAGCCCGGACGCTGCCCGTAACCCTGGCGGGTCCGCTTGCGCTTGCCCTGCCGGTTGATCGTGTTCACGCTGGTCACCTTGACCCCGAAGATCTGCTCAACGGCGATCTTCACCTGGGTCTTGTTCGCGTCCTTGCGCACCAGGAACGTGTACTGGTTGTGCTCATCGATCAGGCCGTAGCTCTTCTCCGAGACGATCGGCTTGACGATGATGTCGCGCGGGTCGGTGATCTTCTCCATCAGGCCTCTTCCTTCCCGCTGTTCGCCAGCCGGGCCACGACCTGGTCGTACGCCTCGCGGGTGAAGACCACGTCGTCGCTGCACATCACGTCGTAGGTGTTGAGCTGACCCGCGTCCAGGAGGTGAACCTCGGGCACGTTGCGCAGGCTCAACCAGGTGACCTCGTCGTTCGCGTCCAGGACCACCAGCACCCGGCGGGCCTGGGTGACCTTGCGCAGCGCCTCCAGGGCCACCTTGGTCTTGGGCGTCTCACCGGTGTTGAAGTCGGTCACCACGTGGATGCGACCGAAGCCGGCCCGGTCGGACAGGGCGCCGCGCAGCGCGGCCGCCTTCATCTTCTTGGGCGTCCGCTGGTCGTACGAGCGGGGCTTGGGCCCGTGCACGGTGCCACCACCGGCGAACTGCGGTGCGCGGGTCGAGCCCTGGCGGGCGCGGCCGGTGCCCTTCTGGCGGTACGGCTTCTTGCCGCCGCCGCGGACCTCGCCGCGGGTCTTGGTGGAGTGGGTGCCCTGCCGGGCCGCCGCGAGCTGCGCGACCACGACCTGGTGGATCAGCGGCACGTTGACCTTGGCGCCGAAGATCTCCGCGGGCAGGTCCACGGTGTCCGTCTTGGCACCGGTCGCGTCGAGGACGTCAATGCTGTTCACTTGGCGGCAACCCCCTTCTTGGCGGCGGTGCGGATGAGGACGAGGCTGCCGTTGGGGCCGGGAATCGCACCCTTGATCAGGATGAGGTTCTTCTCGGCGTCGACGGCGTGGACCGTGAGGCTCTGAATAGTCGTGCGGACGTTGCCCATCCGACCGGCCATGCGCAGGCCCTTGAAAACGCGGCCAGGGGTGGCGCAGCCGCCGATGGAGCCCGGCGAGCGGTGCTTGCGCTGGGTACCGTGCGAAGCGCTCAGACCACCGAAGTTGTGGCGCTTCATGACACCCGCGAAGCCCTTGCCCTTGCTCTTGCCGGTGACGTCCACGTACTGCCCGGCTTCGAAGGTGTCGGCGAGGATCTCCTGTCCGAGCGTGTACTCGGAGGCGTCGTCGGTCCGGACCTCGACAAAGTAACGGCGGGGCGTGATGTCGTGCTTACGCAGGTAGTCGCCCAGCGGCTTGTTGACCTTGCGCGGGTCGATCTGGCCGTACCCGAGCTGAATCGCCGAGTAGCCGTCCTTCTCAGGGGTGCGAACCCGGGACACCACGCACGGACCGGCCTCGACAACGGTCACCGGGACCACCCGGTTCGCCTCGTCGAAGACCTGGGTCATGCCGAGCTTCTTGCCCAGGACGCCCTTGATCTGCTTAGCCATGTCAGTGCGTTCCTTAGAGCTTGATCGAGATGTCGACGCCGGCGGGCAGGTCGAGGCGCATGAGCGAGTCGACCGTCTTCGGCGTGGGGTCGATGATGTCAATCAGCCGCTTGTGGGTGCGCATCTCAAAGTGCTCGCGGCTGTCCTTGTACTTGTGCGGCGACCGGATGACGCAGTACACGTTCTTCTCGGTCGGAAGCGGCACCGGGCCAGCGACCTTGGCACCGGTCCGCGTCACCGTCTCGACGATCTTCTTGGCCGAGCTGTCGATGACCTCGTGGTCATACGCCTTGAGCCGGATGCGGATCTTCTGTCCCGCCATGATGGCCTCGGTGTCCTTCGCTGTCGTCGTATAAAGCTTCACGCGGCCGATAGGGCATTTCGCCCTACGCCGCAGGTCATCCCACCCAGCCGAACCGTGATCTGGCAGTGCCCTCGGCCGTTCCGGCCGAGACGACTGCGAGATCACGGTGTCGTCGCCCGTGGGCGGGGCCGGCTGGCGGCCCCTTCGCGGTGCGGCGGTCAGGCCCCTCGGCAGTGCCGTCTGACACTGCCTGGACGGACCCGACCGCCGCCCGGCAACGGTCCTACTTGATGATCTTGGTCACGCGACCGGCGCCGACGGTGCGGCCACCCTCGCGGATCGCGAACTTCAGACCCTCTTCCATGGCGATCGGCTGGATGAGCTCGACGCGCATCTCAGTGTTGTCGCCCGGCATGACCATCTCGGTGCCCTCGGGGAGGTTCACCACGCCGGTCACGTCAGTCGTACGGAAGTAGAACTGAGGACGGTAGTTGTTGAAGAACGGCGTGTGGCGGCCGCCCTCGTCCTTGTTCAGGATGTAGACCTGCGCCTCGAACTCGGTGTGCGGGGTGGTCGTGCCCGGCTTGATGACACACTGACCGCGCTCGACGTCCTCGCGCTTGATGCCGCGCAGGAGCAGACCGACGTTGTCACCGGCCTGGCCCTCGTCGAGGAGCTTGCGGAACATCTCGACGCCGGTGACGGTCGTCGTGGTGCCCTTCTCCTTGATGCCGATGATGTCGACGGTCTCGTTGACCTTGACGATGCCGCGCTCGATACGGCCGGTGACGACGGTGCCGCGACCGGTGATCGAGAAGACGTCCTCGATCGGCATCAGGAACGGCTTGTCGGTGTCACGGACCGGCTCGGGGACGTTGTCGTCGACAGCCGTCATCAGCTCGATGATGGCGTCGCCCCACTTCTCGTCGCCCTCGAGCGCCTTCAGCGCCGAGACGCGGACGACCGGCACGTCGTCGCCGGGGAACTCCTGAGCCGACAGCAGCTCGCGGACCTCGAGCTCGACGAGCTCCAGGATCTCCTCGTCGTCCACCATGTCCGACTTGTTCAGCGCGACGACGATGTAGGGAACGCCGACCTGGCGGGCCAGGAGGACGTGCTCCTTCGTCTGCGGCATCGGGCCGTCGGTGGCCGCGACCACCAGGATCGCACCGTCCATCTGGGCGGCACCGGTGATCATGTTCTTCACGTAGTCGGCGTGACCGGGGCAGTCCACGTGGGCGTAGTGGCGCTTCTCGGTCTGGTACTCGACGTGGGAGATCGAGATGGTGATGCCGCGAGCCTTCTCCTCGGGCGCCTTGTCGATCTTGTCGAACGGGGTCGCCTCGTTGAGCTGCGGGAGGCGGTCGTGAAGCACCTTGGTGATCGCCGCGGTCAGAGTGGTCTTGCCGTGGTCGATGTGCCCAATGGTGCCGATGTTCACGTGCGGCTTGTTCCGCTCGAACTTGGCCTTGGCCACTGGTCTGTCTCCTTAGAGATTCTGACTTGACTTGCGTCTACTAACTCAGGCTCTGTACGGCGGGGCACTCGCATGAGCGCTCCGCCGTACGTGCGGGGCTGTCGTCCTGAGCGGAACCTATTCGCCCCGAGCCTTCGCGACGATCTCCTTGGCGATGCCCGGGGGCACCTCCGCATAGGAGTCGAACTGCATGCTGTAGACCGCCCGGCCCTGGGTCCTGCTGCGCAGGTCTCCCACGTAGCCGAACATCTCTGACAGCGGGACGAGGGCCTGGATGACCTTGGCCCCGGTCCGGTCTTCCATCGCCTGGATCTGTCCGCGGCGACCGTTCAGGTCACCGATGACGTCACCCATGTAGTCCTCGGGCGTGGTGACCTCAACGGCCATCATCGGCTCGAGGAGAACCGCGTCCGCCTTACGAGCGGCCTCCTTGAAGGCCATCGAACCGGCGATCTTGAAAGCCATTTCCGACGAGTCGACCTCGTGGTAGGCGCCGTCCAGGAGGGTGACCTTGACCCCCACCATCGGGTAGCCGGCGAGCACACCGAACTCGGCGGCCTCCTGGCAGCCCGCGTCGACCGACGGGATGTACTCCCGCGGGATGCGGCCACCGGTGACCTTGTTCTCGAACTCGTACCCGTCGTTGCCCTCACCCAGGGGCTCAAGGGCGATGATCACGCGACCGAACTGACCGGAACCACCGGTCTGCTTCTTGTGCGTGTACTCGACCTTCTCCACCTTCCGACGGATGGTCTCGCGGTAGGCGACCTGCGGGCGGCCGACGTTGGCCTCGACCTTGAACTCGCGGCGCATGCGGTCGACGAGGATCTCCAGGTGGAGCTCGCCCATCCCCCAGATGACCGTCTGCCCGGTCTCCTCGTCGCGGCGGACCTGGAAGGACGGGTCCTCCTCGGCCAGGCGCTGGATCGCGGTGCCCAGCTTCTCCTGGTCGCCCTTGGTCTTGGGCTCGATGGCCACGTTGATGACCGGAGCGGGGAAGTTCATCGACTCCAGGATCACCGGGTTCGCCGGGTCGCTGAGCGTGTCACCCGTGGTGGTGTCCTTCAGACCCATGACGGCGACGATCTGACCGGCGTACGCGGACGCGCGCTCCTCGCGCTTGTTCGCGTGCATCTGGTAGATCTTGCCGATCCGCTCCTTCTTGCCCTTGGTCGAGTTGATGACCCCGGTGCCGGCCTCGAGCTTGCCCGAGTAGATGCGGATGTAGGTGAGCTTGCCCAGGTGCGGGTCACTCATGATCTTGAAGGCGAGCGCGGAGAACGGCTCGGCCGGGTCGGCGTGCCGCTCGACGACCTTCTCCTCGTTGCCCGGGGCGTGCCCGTCGATGGCGGGGATGTCGGTCGGCGCCGGCAGGTAGGCCACGATCGCGTCGAGCAGGGGCTGCACGCCCTTGTTCTTGAAGGCCGTGCCGCACATGACCGGGTTGACCGCACCCTTGATGGTGGCCCGGCGAATGGCCGCGACCAGCTGCTCCTCGCTGGGCTCGACGCCCTCGAGGAAGAGCTCCATCAACTCGTCGTCGTTCTCGGCGACGGTCTCGACCAGCTTGTCGCGCCACTCACGGGCCGCCTCGGCGTGGTCGGCGGGGATGTCGACGGTGTCGTACATCTCGCCCTTGGCAGCCTCGGCGCTCCAGATCAGGCCCTTCATCTTCACCAGGTCGATGACGCCCTTGAATTCGGCCTCGACACCCCAGGGAAGCTGGACGACCAGCGGCGTCGCGCCCAGACGGGACACGATCATGTCGACGCAGCGGTGGAACTCCGCGCCGACACGGTCCATCTTGTTCACGAAGCAGATGCGGGGCACCCCGTACCGGTCGGCCTGGCGCCAGACCGTCTCCGACTGCGGCTCGACGCCGGCGACCGCGTCGAACACCGCGACGGCGCCGTCGAGGACGCGGAGCGAACGCTCCACCTCAACGGTGAAGTCCACGTGACCGGGAGTGTCGATGATGTTGATCGTGTGATCAAGCCAGCTACAGGTGGTCGCGGCAGACGTGATCGTGATGCCGCGCTCCTGCTCCTGCTCCATCCAGTCCATGGTGGCAGCGCCCTCATGGGTTTCACCGATCTTGTAGTTGATGCCGGTGTAGAACAGGATGCGCTCAGTCGTCGTGGTCTTGCCCGCGTCGATGTGGGCCATGATCCCGATGTTGCGGACCTTGGCCAGTTCAAGAGCGGTCGTGGTGGCCACTTCTCTCGCGTCCTAACTCGTCGTAGGTGCCTACTACCAGCGGTAGTGGGCGAAAGCCTTGTTGGACTCGGCCATCTTGTGCGTGTCCTCGCGCCGCTTCACGCTGGCGCCGAGGCCGTTGCTCGCGTCGAGCAGCTCGTTCATGAGGCGCTCGGTCATGGTCTTCTCGCGGCGTGCCCGCGCGTACTGGACGATCCACCGCAGGGCCAAGGTGGTGCTGCGCGACGCGCGCACCTCGACCGGCACCTGGTAGGTCGCGCCACCGACACGGCGGCTGCGGACCTCGAGGGTGGGCTTGACGTTGTCCAGAGCCCGCTTGAGCGTGACGACCGGGTCGTTGCCCGTCTTGTCCCGGCAGCCCTCGAGGGCTCCGTAGACGATCGACTGGGCGATCGAGCGCTTGCCGTCCAGGAGAACCTTGTTGATCAGCGCGGTCACCAGCGGCGAGTTGTGCACCGGGTCGGCGACCAACTGGCGGCGGCCAGGGGAACCCTTGCGCGGCATGTCAGCTCTTCTCCTTCTTCGCGCCGTAACGGCTGCGGGCCTGCTTGCGGTTGCGGACACCCTGAGCGTCGAGCGCCCCACGGACGATCTTGTAACGAACGCCCGGCAAGTCCTTCACACGACCGCCACGCACGAGCACGATGGAGTGCTCCTGAAGGTTGTGCCCAACGCCCGGGATGTAGGCGGTGACCTCGATGCCGCTGGTGAGGCGGACACGCGCCACCTTGCGCAGGGCCGAGTTGGGCTTCTTGGGAGTCGTAGTGTAAACGCGCACGCAGTGGCCCCGGAGCTGCGGGCTTCCCTTCAGCGCCGGTGTCTTCGTCTTCGTTACCTTGTCCTGCCGGCCCTTACGGACCAACTGCTGGATAGTAGGCACTACGTCTCCATTTCGCGCCTTGGCCGGTGCTACGTCGTTGCCGGATCGAGGTCCCTCGGCCACGCTCGGCCCAGTTTCTTCCTCCGACTGTGCTTTTCGCAGGTACTGCCGGTGTCATGACCTGCTGGTCTTCCTCGCCCTCCGACCCACGCGCTCGGGCGTGTCGCAGACTTGCCGCACCACGCCCGGGCTGACCCGGTCGATCTGGAGGAATCACGCGGCGCCTACGCCCGTCTCCCATGCGAGGAGCAGGCCCTCGAGCACACGCATGTGAGCCCACGAACCGTGGGCACGAAGGACAACACTACCCAGGCCGACGCCGCTCGTCAAAACGAACGCGCCTGGATCGACGCTGTCCACGTTCCCTGTTCCGGCGGCCTGCTTCTACGCAGACCACACAAGGCCCTCGCTGAGTCTACCGGTACGAGCGGGGTCACCGTGCCGGGAAACGGGAAAACGCCCGGAGTGGCGAACCACTCCGGGCGTTTTCCCGTCGACCTGGGTCGTCTCGCTAGCGGCCGTACTGGCCGAAGTCGTACTCCTCTAGCGGAACGGCCTCGCCGCTGCCGGCGCCGAACGTGTAGTCCGCCGCGGAGCCGTCGTAGCCGCCCACGGTGTACATCGCCGCCTTCGCCTCCTCGGTCGGCTCCACCCGGATGTTGCGGTACTGCGGCATGCCCGTACCGGCCGGGATGAGCTTTCCGATGATGACGTTCTCCTTGAGACCGAGCAGCGAGTCCGACTTGGCGTGGATCGCCGCGTCGGTGAGCACCCGTGTCGTCTCCTGGAACGACGCCGCCGACAGCCACGACTCGGTGGCCAGCGACGCCTTCGTGATGCCCATGAGCACCGGACGACCGGCGGCGGGCTGGCCTCCCTCCGCCACGGTCTGGCGGTTCATGGCCTCGAAGCGCGGCCGCTCGACCAGTTCGCCGGGAAGCAGCTCGGTGTCGCCCGACTCGAGCACGTTGACCCGCTTGAGCATCTGCCGGACGATGACCTCGATGTGCTTGTCGTGGATCGACACACCCTGCGAGCGGTAGACCTGCTGGACCTCGTCGACCAGGTGGAGCTGGACGGCACGCGGACCGAGGATGCGCAGGACCTCGTTCGGGTTGCGGGCACCCGCGACGAGCAACTGGCCGACCTCGACGTGCTGCCCCTCGGAGACCAGCAGCCGGGACCGCATCGAGACCGGGTAGGCGATCTCGTCGGAGCCGTCGTCCGGAGTGATGACGAGCTTGCGCGTCTTGTCGGTCTCGTCGATCCGCACCCGGCCGGCGACCTCGCTGATCGGGGCGACACCCTTGGGGATGCGCGCCTCGAACAGCTCCTGGACTCGCGGCAGACCGTGGGTGATGTCCGCACCGGCCACACCACCGGTGTGGAAGGTACGCATGGTCAGCTGCGTGCCCGGCTCACCGATCGACTGGGCCGCGATGATGCCGACGGCCTCTCCGACGTCGACGAGCTTGCCGGTGGCCAGCGAACGGCCGTAGCACATCGCGCAGACACCGATCTTGGCCTCGCACACGAGCGTGCTGCGGGTCCTGACCTGCTCGACGCCGGCCGCGACGAGCGCGGTGACCACGGCGTCGTTGATGTCGGTGTCCCTCGAGGCGACGAGCTTGCCGTCCGCCTCGACGTCCTCGGCCAGGATCCGGCCATGCACGTTGCTCTCGGCGTTCTCGGCCTTGACCAGGCTGCCCTGGAAGTCTCGCTCGCCCACGCGCAGCGGGACGGCCCGGTCCGTGCCGCAGTCGATCTCCCGGACGATGACGTCCTGGGCGACGTCGACCAGACGACGGGTCAGGTAACCGGAGTCCGCGGTCCGCAGCGCGGTGTCCGCCAGACCCTTCCGCTGACCATGGGTGGAGATGAAGTACTCCAGCACCGACAGGCCCTCACGGAAGGAGGACTTGATCGGCCGCGGGATCGTCTCACCCTTGGTGTTGGACACCAGGCCGCGGATGCCGGCGATCTGCCGTACCTGCATCTTGTTACCGCGGGCACCGGAGTTGACCATCATCCAGACCGGGTTGGTGTCCGGGAACGCGTTGACCATGTCGGTCTCGACGTCCGCCGTCGCGTGGGTCCAGATCTCGATGAGCTCCTGACGGCGCTCCTCGTCGGTGATCAGACCACGGTCGTACTCGCGCTGGACCTTGTCGGCCCGCCTCTCGTACGAATCCATGATCTCCGCCTTGTTGGGCGGCGCCACGACGTCCTCGATCGAGATGGTGACACCGGCGCGGGTCGCCCAGTAGAACCCGGTGTCCTTGAGTGCGTCCAGCGCGTTGGCGACCTCGACCTTCCGGTACCGCTCGGCCAGCTCGTTGACGATGCCGGAAAGCTGCTTCTTGCCGACCTGGTAGTTCACGAAGGGGTAGTTGTCCGGCAGCGTCTGGTTGAACAGGCACCGGCCCAGCGTGGTCTCCAGCCGGAACGCCTGGCCGTTCTCCCAGCCCTCGGGCGCCTCCCAGCCCCGCGGCGGCGGAACGTCCTTCATCCGGATCTGGATCTTGGCCTGGACGTCCAACTCCCGGCGGTCGAACGCCATGAGCGCCTCGGCCACCGAGGTGAACACCCGGCCGGCCCCCTGCGCGTCCTCCTTCTCGGTGGTCAGCCAGTACAGCCCGATGACCATGTCCTGGGTGGGCATCGTCACCGGCTTGCCGTCCGCCGGCTTGAGGATGTTGTTGGTGGACAGCATCAGGATGCGAGCCTCGGCCTGGGCCTCGGCGGACAGCGGCAGGTGCACCGCCATCTGGTCGCCGTCGAAGTCCGCGTTGAACGCGGTGCAGACCAGCGGGTGGATCTGGATGGCCTTACCCTCGACGAGCTGCGGCTCGAACGCCTGGATGCCCAGGCGGTGCAGCGTGGGCGCGCGGTTGAGCAGCACCGGGTGCTCGGTGATGACCTCTTCCAGCACGTCCCACACGACCGGACGGGCCCGCTCGACCATGCGCTTGGCCGACTTGATGTTCTGCGCGTGGTTCAGGTCCACCAGGCGCTTCATCACGAACGGCTTGAACAGCTCCAGCGCCATCTGCTTGGGCAGGCCGCACTGGTGCAGCTTCAGCTGCGGGCCGACGACGATGACCGAACGGCCGGAGTAGTCGACTCGCTTGCCCAGCAGGTTCTGACGGAACCGGCCCTGCTTCCCCTTCAGCATGTCGCTGAGGGACTTCAGCGGACGGTTGCCGGGGCCTGTCACCGGACGGCCACGGCGGCCGTTGTCGAACAGCGCGTCGACGGCCTCCTGCAGCATCCGCTTCTCGTTGTTCACGATGATCTCGGGCGCGCCGAGGTCCAGCAGACGCTTGAGCCGGTTGTTCCGGTTGATGACCCGGCGGTAAAGGTCGTTCAGGTCGGAGGTCGCGAACCGGCCACCGTCGAGCTGCACCATCGGGCGCAGGTCCGGCGGGATGACCGGGATGCAGTCCAGCACCATGCCGCTGGGCGAGTTCCGCGTGTTGAGGAACGCCGCCACGACCTTGAGCCGCTTGAGCGCGCGGGCCTTCTTCTGGCCCTTGCCGCTGCGGATGGTCTCGCGCAGGTTCTCCGCCTCGGCCTCCAGGTCGAAGCTGCCCAGCCGCTCCTGGATCGCCTGGGCGCCCATGCCACCGCGGAAGTAGCGGCCGAATCGGTCGCGCATCTCGCGGTAGAGCAGCTCGTCGCCCTCGAGGTCCTGGACCTTGAGGTTCTTGAACCGGCTCCAGACCTCCTCCAGCCGGTCCAGCTCACGCTGGGCCCGGTCACGGAGCTGCCGCATCTCGCGGTCGGCGCCCTCCCGCACCTTGCGACGCTGGTCGCCCTTGGCGCCCGCGGCCTCCAGCTCGGCCAGGTCGGCCTCGAGCTTCTTCTGCCTGGCCTCGATATCGGCGTCGCGGCGCTGCTCGATGTGCTGCCGTTCGACGGAGATCTTGGCCTCCAGCGACGGCAGGTCGCGCTCACGCATTTCCTTGTCGACATGCGTGATCATGTAGGCCGCGAAGTAGATGACCTTCTCCAGGTCCTTCGGGGCCAGGTCGAGCAGGTAACCCAGGCGCGAAGGAACGCCCTTGAAGTACCAGATGTGAGTGACGGGAGCGGCCAGCTCGATGTGGCCCATCCGCTCGCGGCGCACCTTGGCACGGGTGACCTCGACGCCACAGCGCTCACAGATGATGCCCTTGAAGCGGACCCGCTTGTACTTACCGCAGTAGCACTCCCAGTCCCGGGTCGGACCGAAGATCTTCTCGCAGAAGAGCCCGTCCTTTTCCGGCTTGAGAGTCCGGTAGTTGATGGTCTCCGGCTTCTTCACCTCGCCGTGCGACCACTGGCGGATATCGTCGGCGGTCGCCAGACCGATGCGCAGCTCGTCGAAGAAGTTGACGTCCAGCACGTTGATGTCCCCTCGCTTTTAGATCAGACCTCTTCGACACTGCTCGGCTCGCGCCGGGACAGGTCGATGCCGAGTTCCTCCGCGGCACGGAAGACGTCCTCGTCCGTGTCCCTCATCTCGATCGACATACCGTCGCTGGAGAGGACCTCGACATTCAGACAGAGTGACTGCATCTCCTTGATAAGGACCTTGAAGGACTCGGGAATGCCCGCCTCGGGGATGTTCTCGCCCTTGACGATGGCCTCGTAGACCTTCACGCGGCCCAGCACGTCGTCGGACTTGATCGTGAGCAGTTCCTGAAGGGCGTACGCCGCGCCGTAGGCCTCAAGGGCCCATACCTCCATCTCACCGAAGCGCTGGCCGCCGAACTGGGCCTTACCGCCGAGCGGCTGCTGGGTGATCATCGAGTACGGACCGGTCGACCTGGCGTGGATCTTGTCGTCGACCAGGTGGAGCAGCTTCAGGATGTAGATGTAGCCCACCGAGATCGGGTGCGGGAACGGCTCGCCGGAGCGGCCGTCGTACAGCCGTGCCTTGCCGTTGGCGCCGACCAGACGCTGACCGTCCCGGTTGACCATCGTGTTCTCCAGGAGACCGACGATCTCCTGCTCGTGCGCGCCGTCGAACACCGGGGTCGCCACCTTGGTGTTCGGCGCGACCGTGGTCAGGTCCTTCTCGCGAAGGCGCTCGGCCCAGGCCTCCTCGATGCCGCTGACGTCCCATCCCCGGGCGGCGATCCAGCCCAGGTGTGTCTCCAACACCTGGCCCACGTTCATTCGCCCGGGGACGCCGAGCGGGTTGAGCACGATGTCGACCGGAGTGCCGTCCTCGAGGAACGGCATGTCCTCCACAGGGAGGATCTTGGAGATGACGCCCTTGTTGCCGTGGCGGCCGGCGAGCTTGTCACCGTCGGTGATCTTGCGCTTCTGCGCCACGTAGACGCGGACCAGCTCGTTCACGCCCGGGGGCAGTTCGTCGCCCTCCTCGCGGCTGAACACGCGGACGCCGATGACCTTGCCGGACTCGCCGTGCGGCACCTTGAGCGAGGTGTCGCGGACCTCACGCGCCTTCTCGCCGAAGATCGCCCGCAGCAGCCGCTCCTCCGGGGTCAACTCGGTCTCACCCTTGGGAGTGACCTTGCCGACCAGGATGTCACCGGTCACGACCTCGGCGCCGATGCGGATGATGCCGCGCTCGTCGAGGTCGGACAGGACCTCCTCGGAGACGTTCGGGATGTCCCGCGTGATCTCCTCCGGGCCCAGCTTGGTGTCACGGGCGTCGACCTCGTGCTCCTCGATGTGGATCGAGGAAAGGACGTCGTCCTGCACCAGGCGCTGGGACAGGATGATCGCGTCCTCGTAGTTGTGGCCCTCCCACGGCATGAACGCCACGAGCAGGTTCTTGCCGAGCGCCATCTCGCCGTTCTCGGTGCACGGGCCGTCGGCGACGACCTGACCGACCTCGACCCGGTCGCCCTCGGCGACGATCGGCTTCTGGTTGAAGCAGGTGCCCTGGTTCGAGCGCTTGAACTTGGCGACACGGTAGGTGATGCGTGTGCCGTCGTCGTTCATGACCGTGACGTAGTCGGCCGAGACCTCCTCCACCACGCCCGCCTTCTCGGCGGCGATGACGTCACCGGCGTCGGTGGCCGCGCGGTACTCCATGCCGGTGCCGACCAGCGGGGCCTCGCTCTTGAGCAGGGGCACCGACTGACGCTGCATGTTCGAGCCCATGAGCGCGCGGTTGGCGTCGTCGTGCTCGAGGAACGGGATCATGGCGGTCGCGACCGACACCATCTGGCGCGGCGAGACGTCCATGTAGTCCACCTCGGAGGGGTGCACCGCCTCGAACTCGCCGCCCTTGCGGCGGGCCAGCACCCGGGACTCGGCGAAACCGCCATCGGCGTTCAGGACCGTGTTGGCCTGGGCCACCACGTGCCTGTCCTCCACATCGGCGGTCAGGTAGTCGATCTCGTCGGTCACCCGGCCGTCGACGACCCGGCGGTACGGAGTCTCCACGAAGCCGAAGGAGTTGACCCGGCCGAAGGACGACAGCGAACCGATCAGCCCGATGTTCGGGCCTTCCGGCGTCTCGATGGGGCACATGCGCCCGTAGTGCGACGGGTGTACGTCGCGGACCTCGAAGCCGGCGCGCTCCCGGGACAGACCACCCGGGCCGAGGGCGGAAAGACGCCGCTTGTGCGTCAGCCCGGCCAGCGGGTTCGTCTGGTCCATGAACTGCGACAACTGCGACGTTCCGAAGAACTCCCTGATCGACGCGGTGACCGGGCGGACGTTGATCAGCGTCTGCGGGGTGATCGCCTCGACGTCCTGGGTGGTCATTCGCTCACGGACGACGCGCTCCATGCGGGCCAGGCCCAGGCGGACCTGGTTCTGGATGAGCTCGCCGACCGTGCGCAACCGCCGGTTGCCGAAGTGGTCGATGTCGTCGGTCTCGACGATGACCGAGCCGTTCTCGCCCATCGTCTCCTCGCCGGCGTGCAGCCGTACGAGGTATTCGATGGTCGAGACGATGTCGTCCTCGGTCAGCGTGCCCTGCGTGATCTCCGAGTCGACCCCGAGCTTCTTGTTGAGCTTGTAGCGGCCGACCTTCGCCAGGTCGTAGCGCTTGGGGTTGAAGTAGAGGTTCTGCAGCAGGGTCTGCGCGGACTCCTTGGTCGGCGGTTCGCCCGGACGCAGTTTGCGGTAGATGTCGAGCAGCGCGTCCTCTTCACCGGACGTGTGGTCCTTCTCCAGCGTTGCCCGCATCGACTCGTACTGACCGAAACGCTCCAGAATCCGGTCGTTCGTCCAGCCGAGTGCCTTGAGCAGCACCGTGACGGGCTGCTTACGCTTGCGGTCGATGCGCACGCCGACGCTGTCGCGCTTGTCGATCTCGAACTCGAGCCACGCGCCCCGAGACGGGATCACCTTGCAGCCGAACAGGTCCTTGTCAGAGGTCTTGTCGATCGTGCGGTCGAAATAGACCCCCGGCGAACGCACAAGCTGGGAGACCACGACACGCTCGGTGCCGTTGATGATGAACGTGCCCTTGGAGGTCATGAGCGGGAAGTCGCCCATGAACACCGTCTGGCTCTTGATCTCACCGGTCTCGTTATTGATGAACTCCGCCGTCACGAAGAGCGAGGCGGAGTAGGTCATGTCCTTGTCTTTGCACTCGTCCACAGAGTGCTTGGGCGGCTCGAACCGGTGGTCGCGGAACGACAAGGACATGTTTCCGGAGAAGTCCTCGATGGGACTGATCTCCTCGAAGATCTCTTCGAGACCTGATTGGGCGGGAACGTCCTTGCGCCCGGCCTGGCGAGCTGCCTCGACCCGGGCCTTCCATTTCTCATTGCCGACCAACCAGTCGAAGGACTCGGTCTGCAGGGCGAGAAGGTCGGGAACTTCGAGCGGCTCCTCGATACGTGCGAACGACACGGTACGGGGACCGACGGGTACGGCGGAGGCGTTGCGCGAGGCTGCCAACAGATGTCCTTCCGAGGGCTCGCGGACTGACTACACGCACGCCAGACGACCAGAATCAAGGAGTTTCGGAGTCACTCAGCGAAGCGGTCGTCAAAGGGCAGCGCAAAGGGGCAGTGTAGCCGATAGGCATACACCTGTCCACTCCGCTTTCGCTCTACGCTCCACGTTGCTGGCAGCATCACCCGTTAGCGGCGATACGTCAACCCCAAGAGCCGACATTTCGCCTAACTCACAGCCGCCACGCTGGGTGTTTCCCTTCGCAGGACTCGCGAGCGCCGGGGTTCCAGTCCCTACCCGAGAGCCCGTCCGGGTAACGCTCCGTCACGCGAAGGGTCCAACGCTGACCGTGGGTCGACGCTGCCGTGCCGTAGGTATCCCACCCGTATCCGCGCCCTAAACACGGCCTTTGCTAACAATTAAATAACGCGAACTACCGAACGGGTGCGTCGCCCAGCAGGGTGGACAGCCGAGCGACCCGCCAGTCGTCACCCTGCGTAACCAGGACAAGCCGGACCCTACCCTGGCTGATCTCCTGTCGGGGGCTCTCCTGCCCCGGTGGCGTACTGGTCGTGACCATGTTCACGAACACCAGCACGTGCACCTCGTCCGGGGTCGCCGACTCCACTCCCACCGCCGCCACCACTGCCTGCTGGACCGTCTTCCGCTGCCGGGCCTGTGGCCCCAGCGTCCCGGCGAGTTCACGGAAGTGAGCCACCAGGCTTCCGGTGGCACGACCGCTCGCCCTGGCTAAATCCCGATCAATCGTACGATAGTCGTACGACAACATCTCGGCGGCATATAACCGGGCAGCCGTGCGGGCCGACGCGGCCGACGCGGCACTCTCCTGCAGGCGGCGCAGGTCGAGGAAGATCCACAGGGCCGCGGCGGCCAACCCGACGGCCACGAGCGCCAGCAGGGCGGGCAGTACCCTGCTCCGCCCGCGCCTCCGGCTCACGGCACCAGTTCCGAGTCGGAGACCAGCCACCGGCCGGAGACCTCGGTGACCGTCATACGCCAACGGAAGAACCGCTCCTCAGGCGCCGACTTCTTGCCGTCCTCCCAATGGATCACCGCGTCGGCGACGATCAGGACCTGTGCCTTTCCCGCTTGGGCAGACTCCAGGGCGGACGCCCGGAGCACCCCGGTCTGCACGACTTTGTTCTTCAGGGTGGCGGCCCGTAACGCAGCACGGCCATCGGCGTACCGCTCGTGCTCCCGGCCCGTGGAGGTGACAAGTACCCGCTTCATGTCCTCATCGATGGTCCGGTGGTTCAGGGACAGCAGGCTCATCGCATGAGCCGCCGCCGCACGCACCGCCTCCTGTCGGGCCTCGGCCGCGTCCCGCGCCGCGCCCCGGCTCGCCCTGACCTGGAAGACCGTTCCCGACAGGAGCGCCACAAGGACGACGAGCCCGATGATCGGCACCCGCCGTCGCATGCCCGCCACCCCCTGCTCCCGATGGTCCCGATGGTCCCGATGGTCCCGCTGCTCCCCTGCCGGCCGCGCCAAGAGCGGTAGTTCCGAACATAGATCAGCCTGCGCGATCTGCCCACCGGTTCGACGCTCGTCGCACGACTTCCCCGCCGCGCGCCGCACTGACTGCGAACATGCGAAAGGGGCGGACCATCCGGCACCTGGATGGATCCGCCCCTTTCGGAAGAGCGTTACTTGACGGTGACCGTCGCGCCGGCGCCCTCGAGGGCCGCCTTCGCCTTCTCGGCCTGCTCCTTGTTGACCTTGCCATCGAAGACCGGCTTCGGAGCGCCGTCGACCAGGTCCTTCGCCTCCTTGAGGCCCAGGCTCGTCAGGGCGCGGATCTCCTTGATGACCTGGATCTTCTTGTCGCCGGCGGCCTCGAGGACAACCTCGAACTCGTCCTGCTCCTCCGCCTCCTCAGCGGCGGCAGCGGGGCCGGCCGGGCCGGCCGCGGCAACGGCGACGGGGGCAGCGGCCTTGACGTCGAAGGTCTCCTCGAAGACCTTCACGAACTCCGACAGCTCAAGGAGGGTCATCTCCTTGAAGGTCTCAAGCAGCTCGTCGGTGCTGAGCTTCGCCATGATGGTGTTCCTCTCGTGGATCTAGCGAAAAACGTGAAAAGGGACCGCGGTGCGCGCTTCCCCCGCCGCCTGCGCGGACCTTACTCGCCGGCCTCTTCGCGCTTGGCGCGCAGAGCCTCGGCCAGTCGAGCCATGTTGGTGGGCAGCGCGGCGAAGGTGGCGGCAGCCTGGGACTGCTTGGCCTTCAGCGCACCGGCCAGCTTCGCGAGGAGCACCTCACGGGACTCGAGGTCGGCAAGCTTCGTGATTTCGGCCGGGGTCATCGACTTGCCGTCGACGACACCTCCCTTGATCACCAGGAGGGGGTTGGCCTTGGCGAAATCACGCAGACCCTTGGCCGCCTCGACCACGTCGCCCTTCACGAAGGCGATGGCGGTCGGCCCCTGGAACAGGTCGTCCAGGACGCTGATCCCGGCGTGATTCGCCGCGATCTTGGTCAACGTGTTCTTCGCCACGGCGAACTTCGCATTCCCACCGAGCGAAACGCGCAGCTCCTTGAGCTGGGCGACGGTGAGACCGCGGTACTCGGTCAGAACGGCGGCGCTGGAGCTCTCGAACTCGCTCTTGAGTTCGGCGATCGCACCGCTCTTGTCTGCCTTCGCCATGGGCCTCCTTCCAGATGTGCCACCGGCGAAGGCCCACAAAAACGGACAAGCCCCGGCGCAGGCGCACGGGGCTTGGACTGACATGACACGTCCCAAGCTTCTACATACACCTACGCGGGCCACCCACTGAGTGGATCCTTCGGTCGCCAGGCTGTGAGCCCGGCGACGACCGGCGGTCTTCGGCAGAAGCCAGAATACGTGTCAATCCCTAGGACGCCAAATCAGCCGCCCACCGGGAGGTTCTGCGGAAGATCGCCCACCTGGTCGGCCGGCGGCGCCTTGATCTCGACGGGTTCGTTGAAAGCCTTGAAGATCATGGTGGCGGCGAACGCGCCCTCCTTCTGCTCCCCGCTGAGCTGCACCTTGCGGGGCAGCCCGTCGCCGTCGATCCAGGCGTCGAACTTCATGTCCTTCACCTCCGCCGGGAGCTGGCCCTTCATGTTCTTCTGGGCCTCCGCCGGCAGCTGCTTGATCGCCTCTTCGATCGGGAACGTTCCCGCGTAGTGCGTGGTGTCGACGCCCCCGACCTGCTCCGCACCGACCTCCTTGACGTCCTTGGACGCCGTGAGCATCGTGACGCTGGTCTTGAGGTCCATCTGCTTGGACTGTCCGAGGAGCTGGTCGACGTTGACTCCCGCGGAGGAGCCGATCTGCTTGAGGTCCACCTTGACCCACGGCTTGGTGGAGCCCGTGAGGGCCTTCAGCATGTCCATCTTCATGTACATCACATCGCCCAGGAGGATCACCCGCATGCCCCCGGGCAGGTCCTGGCCGGCGAACGAGACCTTGTCGAGGGTCGTGTCCGTGGCCAGCTCAGGGGTCTTCTGGTAGAGCATCGTCCCCTGAATGTTGCCCTTGCCCTGCGCACCTGCCGTGATGTCCATGACGAGGTCGGCAGAGTAGGAAGTGACCTCATCGGCCTTCTTCGCGCTCTGCGTGAGCACCGCGGCGGCCGAAAGCTTGGCATTCTCCAGCGTCGGCGTCGTGGTCGAGCCACATCCCGCGATCGTGATCGCGGCCGCCGCACAAGCGGCCACCAGAAGTCGGCGCATCGTTGCATCCCTTCTGTTCCCCGTTTACTTACCCTTGACCCTATTCGGCCGAGGAGCCGAACGCGGCGAACCGCGGAAATTCCCATGAAGTGTGCACACCCGCTGCACACTTCTCCGCCCGTACGGCACAGCTGGTCTCACGCGAATCACGCTGTTCAGTGGAAACAAGAAACCCTGAATGCAGGAAAGAACCCCCGCCCGGCGACGGGCAGGGGTTCTTCGGAATTTCGATCAGGCGACCAGGCCTCGATCAGGCCTCGATCTCGGCGGTCAGTCCCCGCGTCACGTTCGGGTCGACCGGGATGCCCGGACCCATGGACGTGCTGAAGCTGACCTTCTTGAGGTAGCGGCCCTTGGCGGCCGACGGCTTGAGACGCAGCACCTCGTCAAGGGCGGCGGCGTAGTTCTCCACGAGCTGACGCTCGCTGAAGGACGCCTTGCCGATGATGAAGTGCAGGTTCGCGTGCCGGTCGACGCGGAACTCGATCTTGCCGCCCTTGATGTCGGTGACGGCCTTGGCCACGTCGGGCGTGACCGTACCGGTCTTCGGGTTGGGCATGAGACCACGCGGGCCGAGCACGCGGCCCAGGCGGCCGACCTTGCCCATCAGGTCCGGGGTCGCCACGACCGCGTCGAAGTCGAGGCGGCCCTTGGACACCTCGTCGATGAGCTCGTCCGCACCCACGATGTCCGCGCCGGCGGCGCGGGCCTCCTCGGCACGGGCACCGGTCGCGAAGACCAGGACCCGGGCGGTCTTACCGGTGCCGTGCGGGAGGTTGACGGTGCCGCGGACCATCTGGTCCGCCTTGCGCGGGTCGACGCCCAGGCGCAGGGCGACCTCGACGGTGGCGTCGAACTTGGTGGTGGCCGTCTCCTTGGCCAGCCGGGCGCCCTCCAGCGGGCTGTACAGGTTCTCGCGGTCGACCTGGGCGGCCGCGTTCTTCCAGCTCTTGCTGCGCTTCACTTGATGCTCCTTGTGGAGTTCGTGGTCCGGGCCGGCGCAGGCCCTGCCACAGTGCTCGGTTGCTCGGCTCGCGAGGACTAGTCGGCGATCGTGACGCCCATGGAACGGGCGGTGCCGGCGATGATCTTCTCGGCGGCCTCGACGTCGTTGGCGTTGAGGTCCTTCATCTTCGTCTCGGCGATCTGGCGGAGCTGCTCGCGGGTCAGCTTGCCCACCTTCTCCTTGTGCGGGCTCGGGCTGCCCTTCTGCAGGCCGGCCGCCTTCTTGATCAGCTCAGGCGCCGGAGGCGTCTTCGTGATGAAGGTGAAGGTGCGGTCTTCGAAGATGGTGATTTCGACGGGGATGATGTTGCCCCGCTGAGATTCCGTGGCAGCGTTGTACTGCTTGACGAAATCCATGATGTTGACACCGTGCGGACCGAGCGCGGTACCGACCGGCGGCGCGGGCGTGGCCTGTCCAGCGGGAAGCTGGACCTTCACCAGCGCCGCGACTTTCTTCTTAGGAGGCATTTGTCCTTCTCCGGGTCCTTGGTCCTACAGAATCCTCGCGCATGCGCGCGAGGACGACTATCGAGTCTAAGTCAGACGGTCAGATCTTCGAGACCTGGTTGAACGACAGCTCCACCGGCGTCTCCCGCCCGAAGATCGACACGAGCACCTTGAGCTTCTGCGACTCGGCGCTGATCTCGCTGACGGTGGCCGGGAGCGTGGCGAACGGCCCGTCCATCACGGTGACCGACTCGCCGACCTCGAAGTCGACGGTCGCGGTGACCGTCTTGGTCGTCGTCTTCTTGACTTCCTCGGAAGGCTCCGGTGCGAGCAGCTTGGCGACCTCGTCGAGGTTCAGCGGGCTCGGCTTGTTCGAGAGGCCGACGAAACCGGTCACACCGGGCGTGTTCCGTACAGCGGCCCAGGACTCGTCGCTCAGTTCCATGCGGACCAGCACGTAGCCGGGAAGCACCCGCTCCTTGATCGGGGTCTTCTTGCCGCCCTTGAACTCGGTGATCGTGTGAGTCGGCACCTCGACCTGGAAGATGAACTCCTCCATGTTGAGATTGCCGATCCGGCTCTCGATGTTCTGCTTCACACGGTTCTCGTAGCCGGCGTAGGAGTGGATCACGTACCACTCGCCGATCTGCCCGCGAAGCTGACGCTTGAACTCTTCAACCGGGTCGACGTCCGGGACGATGTCGCCGTCCTCGTCGACTTCCGGCGCGGCCGAGGTCGAGTCGGCGTCGTCGCCGACGGCGTCTGAGTCGACGGCCGCGGTGTCGCCAACCTCCGCTACGGCCTCGTCCTGCTCGATCTCCCACTCGTCGCGGGAGTGGTCGGCCGACATCGGGGACTCGGACACGGGACTCTTCCTTCTTCGTTCGGTGTCTTGACGCGCTGGGACGTCTCGGATCGAATCCGGATCAGGATCCGCTGCCGAAGAGCCAGAGCACAGCCTTACCCAGCAGGGTGTCGAACCCGAACACAAGGCCAACCATGATCAGCACAAAGACCAGGACCACAGCCGTGTACGAGACCAGCTCGTTTCGCCGTGGCCAGATGACTTTGCGCAGCTCAGCGGCGACCTGCCGATAGAAGAGGGCGGGAGAGGTGCGCTTGGTCTTCTTCTCACCGGTCGACTTGCCTGGCTTTCCAGCGGTCTCGCCGCGGGTGTCGATCGCCACAGTCCTCACCTGATCCGTCGTGTCCGTCGCAGCTTGCGGCGCGCTTTTCACGCCATTGTTGCGCGGACCGCACTCCGCAGGGCACGAGGGACTCGAACCCCCAACCGCCGGTTTTGGAGACCGGTGCGCTACCAATTGCGCCAGTGCCCTAGGCCGTGCACCACGATACCCGAGAAACGCTCTGATGCGTCCGCACGTTCCCCGCGTGGCCCACTAGACGGTGAAGTGTACGGGGGAATGGCGGCTACGTCGAACCGACGTTGTCCACACCGACCGCGTCCCAGCTCACAGCGTTGCCCGGAGATCGCCTCCGTGCCCCTCGACCGTACCGCAGCACGGCCTCCCAGGGCCGGATATCGCGGGGAAACCACACAGGCGATCTGGAACGATGGAGGCATGACCCGACCTCGCATCTCCGCGCGTATCTCCGCGATCTCCGAGTCCGCGACGCTGGCCGTGGACAGCAAGGCCAAGGCGATGAAGGCCGCCGGTCGCCCGGTCATCGGCTTCGGCGCCGGCGAGCCCGACTTCCCCACACCCGACTACATCGTCGAGGCGGCCGTCGAGGCGTGCAGGAACCCCAGATTCCACAAGTACACGCCCGCCGGGGGCCTGCCCGAGCTCAAGCAGGCGATCGCCGACAAGACGCTGCGCGACAGCGGGTTCCAGGTCGACGCCGCCCAGGTGCTCGTGACCAACGGTGGCAAGCAGGCGGTCTACGAGGCGTTCGCCACGCTGCTCGACCCGGGCGACGAGGTCCTGGTGGTCGCTCCGTACTGGACGACCTACCCCGAGGCGATCAAGCTGGCGGGCGGTGTCCAGGTCGACGTCGTGACCGACGAGACGACCGGCTACCTCGCCTCGGTCGAGCAGCTCGATGAGAAGCTGACCGAGCGCACCAAGGTGCTGCTCTTCGTCTCCCCCTCCAACCCGACCGGCGCCGTCTACACCCCCGAGCAGGTGGCGGAGATCGGCCGCTGGGCGCTCGACAAGGGCCTGTGGATCGTCACCGACGAGATCTACGAGCACCTCGTGTACGGCGACGCCGCGTTTTCCAGCGTGGCCACCGCCGTACCCGAGTTGCGGGACCGCGTCGTCGTGCTGAACGGCGTGGCGAAGACCTATGCGATGACCGGGTGGCGGGTGGGCTGGCTCATCGGCCCCGCCGACGTCGTGAAGGCGGCGACCAACCTGCAGTCGCACGCGACGTCCAACGTCTCGAACGTCGCGCAGGCCGCCGCCCTCGCCGCCGTCTCCGGTGACCTGTCGGCCGTCTCCGCCATGCGCGCGGCCTTCGACCGCCGCCGCCAGACCATGGTCAGGATGCTCAACGAGATCCCCGGCGTGGTCTGCCCCGAGCCGCTGGGCGCGTTCTACGCCTACCCCTCGGTGAAGGCGCTGCTCGGCAAGGAGATCCGCGGCAGGCGGCCGCGGTCGTCGGCCGAGTTGGCTGAGATCATCCTCGAGGAGGCCGAGGTCGCGCTGGTCCCCGGCGAGGCGTTCGGCACTCCTGGTTATTTCCGGCTCTCGTACGCACTGGGCGATGACGACCTGGTCGAGGGCGTCAGCCGTCTGGCCAAGTTCCTCGACGAAGCACACTAGCTCTGCCGGCGAAGGCCCGGATGGCGACATCCGGGCCTTTTCGCATGTCCTAGCCGGCCGAGATGGCCGCCGAGTCCAGGAGCGCAGCACGCGCGCTCGGGGGATGCGGCACCATATGAAAATGGCACGTCCACTCGACACGCTGCCCAAGGCACATCTGCACCTGCACTTCACCGGCTCGATGCGGCACACGACGCTGATCGAGCTGGCCCGGGAGCGGGGCGTCCATCTGCCCGACGCGCTCGTCCAGGACTGGCCGCCCAGGTTGCGGGCGACCGACGAGCGGGGCTGGTTCCGGTTCCAGCGGCTCTACGACATCGCACGGTCGGTGCTGCGGCGGCCGGAGGACGTCCGGCGGCTGCTGCACGAGGCGGCGGCGGACGAGGCGCGTGAGGGTTCCCGCTGGCTGGAGATCCAGGTGGACCCCTCGGGGTACGCCCAGCGGTTCGGCGGGCTGACATCGACGCTCGAGCTCGTCCTCGACGCGGCCGAGCAGGCGGCGCGGGCCGCGGGCATCGGCATGGCCGTGGTCGTGGCGGCCAACCGCACCCGCCATCCCCTCGACGCGCGGACGCTCGCCCGGCTGGCCGCGCAGTACGCCGGGAAGGGGGTCGTGGGCTTCGGCCTGTCCAACGACGAACGGCGCGGACGTGCCAGGGACTTCGACCACGCCTTCCGGATCGCCAAGCGGGCCGGGCTGCTCGCCGTACCGCACGGAGGTGAGCTGCTGGGCGCGGCCAGCGTCGAGGAGTGCGTCGACGATCTGGACGCCGACCGGCTGGGCCATGGCATCCGCGCGGCCGAGTCTCAGCGGCTCATGGAGCGGCTGGCCGACCGGCAGATCACCTGCGAGGTGTGCCCGCTGTCCAACGTGGGGCTCGGTGTGGCGGAGCAGCCCGAGGACGTACCGCTGCGACGGCTGTTCGACGCGGGTGTCCCGATCGCGCTCGGCGCCGACGACCCGCTGCTGTTCGGCGCCCGGCTGCTGCCGCAGTACCAGCTCGCCCGGGACGTGTACGGCTTCACCGACGCGGAGATCGCGGAGATGGCCAGGCAGTCGATCAGGTCGTCGGCGGCGCCGGAGACGGTGAAGAAGGAGATCATCACCGAGATCGACACCTGGCTGACCACCCCGGAGTGATCCCCCCACGGTTTGAAAGCCGCGTCGCGACGGAAGCTTCCCAGGTGTCGGAACGCCTTGACGAAGGTTTCCTGAACGACGTCCTCGGCCTCGTCACCCGATCCCAGGAGGCTTTGGGGTAGGGCATCGGGTGAAGGCCACCGAAGGCGACACCCCGGAATCCGGTGACCACTACACTTTCGACGTCCGTCAGCGCGTAAAGAGGATCTTATGTCTGGGTATGACCGTGTAGTCCAGCCCGCGGCCGGAGACGATGCTCTGGAGAACCACCTCGGTGGCGATGAGGCGAAGAACTACCGGCAGTACGAGTTCGACATGGTCGCCCCGCACGTCGGACGCTCAATGCTCGAGATCGGGTCCGGTCTGGGGCATTTCGCCGAACAGTTCCTCCCGCGTCTCGATCGGCTGGTCGTGAGCGATTTCGATCCGTACTGTGTCGAGCAGCTCGAGAAGCGGTTCGCTCATCGCGACGACGTCTCCGTGCTCCAGTTCGGGCTGCCGGCCGAGATCCCCCTGGCCGATCCGGTGGACACGGTCGTGATGATGAATGTCCTGGAGCACATCGAAGAGGACGCCGAGGCCCTGCGATCCCTCGCCAGGGTGACCGCGCCGGGCGGACGTATCATCATCTGGGTTCCCGGATACATGCAGCTTTATGGGGATTTTGACCGCAAGGTTGGGCATGTCAGGCGGTACACCCCCGCCACGCTCCGCGCCGCGGTCACGGCCGCGGGGCTGGGCGTCGACGTGCTCAAGCCGATCAACTTCCTGGGCGGCATCGCGTGGTGGGCCGCGGTACGGCGAGGCGGCGTCGGCTATCCCGATCCGCGACTCGTCAAGGTCTACGACCGGACCGTCGTGCCGATGACGCGGTTCATCGAGCGCATCATCCGGCCGCCCTTCGGCCAGACCGTCTTCTGCGTGGCACGCGTCCCTCAATAGGCACAATCCCCAATAAACGCAGTCCACGCGGTTGGTATCGGGCGAGCATTCACATCGACAGCGCTTATCAGGCTACTGGTGGGTAGGTATCCCGTTATGGGACGCGTCCCGCGGATCCCGGGACGCGGCGGGAGGTCCACTGCCTGAGGAGGCCGCGATGACCACCGACTACGCCACCGCACGAGAAGTCGCCGAGCAGGCACGTGAGACGGAATGGACCCGGCCGAGCTTCGGCAGGCAACTGTTCCTCGGGGACTTCCGGCTCGACCTCGTGCACCCCGCGCCGAAACTGCCGGAAGAAGAGATCAAAAAGGGGGACGCCTTCCTGCGGACGCTGCGACGGTTTCTGCAGGAAAAGGTCGATCCGCCGCAGATCGAGCGCACGGCCGTCATCCCCGACGAGGTGGTCAAGGGCCTGGCCTCGATCGGCGCGTTCGGGATGACCATCGAGGAGGAGTACGGCGGGCTCGGCCTGGCCCACCTCTACTACTGCCGGGCTCTGCAGCTCACCGCGTCATACTGCCCGGCGCTGAGCGCGCTGCTGTCGGCGCACCAGTCCATCGGGGTTCCCCAGCCGCTGCGGCTGTTCGGTACGCCTGAGCAGAAGGAGCGTTTCCTCCCCCGGTGCGCGAGTGGGGAAATTTCCGCGTTTCTCCTGACCGAGCCCGATGTGGGGTCCGACCCCGCGCGACTGGCCACGACCGCGGTCCGCGACGGGGACTCGTACGTCATCGACGGCGTCAAGCTGTGGACCACCAACGGCGTCGTGGCCGACCTGCTGGTGGTGATGGCCCGCACCGGCGCCAGGATCTCGGCGTTCGTGGTGGAGGCCGACAGCCCCGGGATCACGGTCGAGCGCCGCAACTCGTTCATGGGCCTGCGCGGCATCGAGAACGGCGTCACCCGCTTCCATCAGGTCCGTGTCCCGGCGGAGAACCTCATCGGCCGCGAGGGCCAGGGCCTGAAGATCGCCCTGACCACGCTGAACACCGGGCGCCTCTCACTGCCCGCCACCTGCGCGGGCGCCGCCAAGTGGGCCACCAAGATCGCCCGCGAGTGGTGCGGGGAACGGGTCCAGTGGGGGCGCCGCCTCGGCGAGCACGAGGCGGTGGCTCGCAAGATCGCCTTCATCGCCGGCACGGCCTACGCCCTCGAAGCCGTCGTCAACCTCGTCAGCCGCCTCGCCGACGACGAGCGCAACGACATTCGCATCGAGGCGGCCCTGGCGAAGCTGTACGGATCGGAGCTGGCCTGGCAGGCCACCGACGAGCTCGTCCAGATCAGGGGCGGGCGCGGCTACGAGACGGCCGAGTCCCTGCGCGCTCGCGGTGAGCGCGGCGTGCCCGCCGAGCAGATGCTGCGCGACCTGCGGATCAACCGCATCTTCGAGGGCTCGACCGAGATCATGCATCTGCTCATCGCCCGCGAGGCCGTGGACGCCCACCTGTCGGTCGCCGGGGAACTCATCAACCCGAAGGCCGATCTCAAGGCGAAGGGGCGGGCGGCCGCCAAAGCGGGCGGCTTCTACGCCAGATGGCTGCCGAGCCTGGTCGCCGGGGCAGGGCAGTTGCCGAATTCCTACGCCGAGTTCGGCGCGCTCGCCCATCACCTGCGCTACGTCGAGCGCACCAGCCGCAGGCTCGCCAGGTCCACGTTTTACGGCATGTCACGCTGGCAGGGACGGCTGGAGCACAAGCAGGGCTTCCTCTCCCGGATCGTGGACATCGGCGCCGAGTTGTTCGCCATGACCGCCGTGTGCGTCCAGGCCCAGGAGGACGCCGTCGAGTACGGGCGCAGGCCGTACGAACTGGCCGACACCTTCTGTCATCAGGCGCGCCTGCGTGCCGAGGCGCTGTTCGACCGGCTGTGGGAGAACACCGACTCCCGTGACGTACGGCTGGCCCGCCTGGTCCTCGACGGCCGGTACGCGTTCCTGGAGGAGGGCGTCCTCGACCCCTCACTGGACGGTCCCTGGATCGCCCAGTCGCGACCCGGGCCGTCGGATTTCGAGGACGTGCATCGGCACGTCAGGTAGTTCGATCGATCCCTGGCCTGTCCGGGCCTCTTGTCGATCGAGAGAGGCCCGGACCGGCCGTTCCCGCCAGGGGCCGAGGAGCCGACCTCAGACCGAGACGAGCACCGCCGGATCGATCGTGAGCTCGACCGGAGCGCGGACCTCCAGCAGGTCCCCGGCGAAGACTCGCTCGGCCCGCCGATAGACGCCATGACCGGGCACCAGCGTCCAGACCGTGATGTTCGGCTTAGGCTCCAGGTCCACCACCCAGTACTGGCCGATCCCCGCTGCGGCGTACTCGCTGGGCTTCTCGTATCTGTCGGTGCGCTCGCTGCCGCTCTCTCGGGATACGACCTCGACCACAAGGAGCAGGTCCGCTCCCTGATAGGCCCGATCGTCTCGCTCGATGGCCCGCCGAGCCGCCTTGCCGTCGATCACCGCGACATCGGGCACGCGTATCCCGGTGGACGTGAACACGTCGACAGGACCATTCACGTAGAGATCCGCGCCGGCTCGTGTGACCGCCGCTTCCAGCTGCATCCGCAGGTTCCGAACCGCGTGGTCGTGGCGAATGCTGGGCCAGGGCGACATGACGATCCATCCGTTGACGAGCTCATACCGAGCATCCCTGGGCATTCGATCCAGGTCGGCGATCATGTACGGTCCGTGATTATAGGAGTGCTCACGATCGTCGTAAGCGACGCTCATCCCGCCTCCTTCACCCGGATTCCACGAGTCACGGTTCAGCGTAACCCAGCGGAGCCCGGGGCGAAGGGCACCCCGGCGCGGGGTGCCCTCGGAGCCGTACGGAGATCAGAGTCGTTCGATGATCGTGACGTTGGCCTGGCCGCCGCCCTCGCACATGGTCTGCAGGCCGTACCGCCCGCCGGTGCGCTCCAGCTCGTGCAGCAGCTTGGTCATCAGGATCGCGCCCGTGCCCCCGAGGGGGTGGCCCAGGGCGATCGCGCCGCCGTTCGGGTTGGTCTTCGCGGGGTCGGCGCCGATCTCGCGCAGCCAGGCGAGCGGCACCGGCGCGAACGCCTCGTTGATCTCGATGACGTCGATGTCCTCGATGCCGAGACCGGCCCGCTCCAGCGCCCTGCGCGTCGCAGGAATGGGCGCGGTCAGCATGTAGACGGGATCGCCTCCGACGAGCGACAACGTGACGATCCGGGCGCGTGGCGTCAGGCCGTGCTCGCGTACCGCCCGCTCGGAGGCGACGAGCACCGCGCCCGAGCCGTCCGAGATCTGCGACGAGGTGGCCGCCGTGATCCGCCCGCCCTCACGCAGGGTCTTGAGGGCGGCCATCTTCTCCAGCGTGGTGTCCGGCCGGGGACCCTCGTCGTCCTCTACGCCGCCCACCGGCGCGATCTGGTCCCTGAAGTAGCCGTTGGCGACGGCCTTGGCGGCCCGCTGGTGGCTCTCGTAGGCGTAGCGCTCCAACTCGTCGCGCCGCAGATCCCACTTCTCGCACATCAGCTCCGCACCGCGAAACTGGGAGATCTCCTGGTTGCCGTACCGCTCGACCCACTTCTCGCCGAACGGGAAGGGCATGCCCTTCTCCAGCGCGGCCGTGATGCTCGACCCCATGGGGACGATGGACATCGACTCGACGCCGGCGGCCACCACCAGGTCCTGCGTGCCGGACATCACGCCCTGGGCGGCGAAGTGGACGGCCTGCTGCGAGGACCCGCACTGCCGGTCGATCGTGACGCCCGCCACGCTCTCCGGGAGGCCCGCGCTGAGCCAGGCGTTGCGTGCGATGTCCATCGACTGCGGGCCGAACTGCATGACACAGCCCATGATCACGTCATCGACCGCAGCGGGATCCACGCCGGTGCGTTCGACGAGGGCCGCGAGAGTGTGCGCGGCCAGGTCGGTCGGGTGGACCGTGGACAGCCCGCCCTTCTTCTTGCCGACGGGGCTGCGGACCGCGCCGACGATGTACGCCTCTGCCACAGAAGTCCTCCAAAGCAACCGAGCAATGTTCGGTTACTTGAGAGGCTACATCAGAACGCTTGTCCGGCACATGGACCACACCCCGATGATCCAATGCAAGATCATAGGCGACATAATGCGAGGTCAGGAGGTATGCGTGCGAGTTTCTGCAAGAACATTGCAGGAGTTTGCGCAGGTCAGGGGGCATGTCTGACAGTTTTTGCAAGATCACAATCTGGGGGTGGGGGGATCACCGCCGGAAGTTCAGGTGTGGCGGCCGGGGAGGATGTCCGCCGGCTCGACGAGTTGGAAACCGCCCTCGTCGGCGGCGATGCCCCGCAGCCGCTGCGCCAGTGCCAGCGCCACCTCCGCTCGGGTCGCCAACGCCTGTTCGTCGGCTGGAATCCCGCCTTGGACCTCACCGTCGTCCCGTGTTTCGGCGTCGGACCCATCGTCCACGGCGCCCGTGGGCTCGTTCGCGTCCGGGGAAGCGAGCGGGGAGATCTTCGCGATCACGATCTCGGTGAGGTACGGCCAGCGGACCCGGGCGGCCGGGGGGATCCCACGGCCTTCCTCGATGGTGACAACCGTGTCGGCTCCCACGTAGACGTCCGTGATCGCACCCTGCCCCATCGGCACGCGGACGATGCCGTCGACCAGCTCGCCGTCCGGCCACCGGTCGACGTCCAGCGACTCGACCGGGCTGACGAGCTCGCGGAGGATCTCGATGGTCTCCTCGGGTGAGGGCGCGGCGGGCAGGTAGACGACGGGGTCGCGCCGCTCGCTCTCTGTCGGATCGGTCGGCTCCCCCTGGCACAGGGACCAGCCGCCCAGGCGGAACGCGATGCCCTCGGCGAGGCTCTTGTCGAAGAAGTCCACCGGCAGCGGCCCCTCCGCGGTGACCCGGCATGCCCAGAGGCGCTCCTCGCCCTGCAGGCCGAGCTTGGCCAGGATCGCGCCGGTCAACTCGATGGCCGCGAGAATCCGGGAACTGCCCGCGAGGATGTCGTCGCCGTCGAAGACCGCCTCGGGGTCGGCGAGTCGCGCGATGGCCAGCAGCGCCTTCGGGTCCGGCCGGGTGGACAGCAGCACCGTCGGTCCGGTGCGCAGCCGGCCGGGCAGCAGGAGATCGGAGAACCAGCCCACAGCCCCTCCTCTTGATCGCTTGTTGAGACGATAGCCTCACCCGGCGCGATACACGAGCCGTTCCGCGGACCTGCGCGCACTCACGACGTTCAGGAGTCCGCCTTGGCGAGCCGGGTTCCGGTCATGACGGCATAAACGATGACATTGTCGACGTAATGGCCGGTCGCATGGCTGTACGTGCCCCCGCAGGTGATCAGCCGGAGCTCCGCGTTCTTGGCATCGCCGTACACCCGGCTGGTCGGGAACGTCTGCTTGGCCGCCTGCTCGATGCCGCCCACGGTGAAGACCGCGATGGTGCCGTCCATGCGAACGACCTCGATCTGGTCGCCGTACTGCATCTCGTGCAGCCTGCTGAAGACCGCGCCGCGGGTCCGGGTGTCCTTGTGGCCGAGCATGATGGCCGGACCGACCTCGCCCGGCGTCGGGCCGCCCCGATACCAGCCGACGAGGTTGTGATTGTTGATCGGCGGAGTTTCGATGGCGCCGGACTTGTCTGTACCGACCGATCTGATCGGCGCGTTGACGCCCAGCTTGGGAATGATCAGCCGCTTGGGCGAGGAGGGCTGCATCGGCGGAGCCGCGGGCAGGGACGGGAGCGGCGGAGGTGCGGTCGGATCGGCCTGCGTCAGTGGGTTCCCGGGGCCCCCGGGGCCGACGGTGGCCGCCATCTGGTTCACGCCGCCCGGCCGTTGCAGCGACGTACGGTCCGGCGTGGTGTACTGGTCCGGCGACATGATCATGAATCCGGCCCCGATGAGAACGATCACCAGGCCCACGACGGCGGCCAGGATGAGCACACCCCTGATCGCCTGGGTGCCGATCCCCTCCACGCCGCTCCCGGCCCGCGCCTCGGCATCCTGCCGAGTCTGCGGCTGGACCTGCTGGTGCAACACGACCGGCTGGAAGATCGGCTGACCGTACACCGGCTGGGGATAACCCTGCGGCACGAAAGCACCGGGAACGCCCTGGGCGCCGGCGTCCCCTGTGTGCGGCCCGAACGGCCCGCCGGACCCATCCGGCGGATAGCGCCCAGGCGGTGGCGTGCCCATGGGCTGCCCTACTGCCGTACGGCCCGGCGGCGGGTGCGCAGCACGAGTCCTCCGGCGGCCGCCGCCAGCATCAGTCCCGCCCCGGTGAGGATGAGGACCCTCGCGTCCGGGCCGGCCTCACCACCCCCGCCCGTGGACACGCCGCCGTCGGGCGTATTCACCTGGCCCTTCTTCTTCGGCTTCGGTGACGCGCCGAGTGTCACCGTCTCGTACACGGTTTTCGTGTGCCGGGGTGTCGGGGTCGCGCTCGGTGTGGCGCTCGGAGATGGGCTGGGCGACGGGCTGGACGAACTCGACGCGGCGGGCGTGACGGTGACGGAGGCCTCCGCCGGGGCGATGTTCGCCCCCGCGGTCCCGATCGTGCAGATGTACATGACACCACCACCGCCGCCGGCGGCAGCCGAAACGACCTGAAGCGTGAACTTCTCGGCCTTCGCGACGAGCGTCCCGGCCACCGTGGGCGTCACCGTCGCGCTGATCGTCGGAAACGGGAGGGGAGCACCGGCGACGATCTTCGTCGGGGGCGTGTAGGTGCTGGTGGCCGTGACCGTGGCCGTCACGTTGGCCGCGGGGCCCGTGATGACGAGTTCACCGATCATGACGATGCGATCGGTGGTGGGAATCTCGGCAACGGCCTTGATTTGTTTGTTCGTATCGTTTGACTGGGAGTTCGACCACGACAGCGTGACCGCCTGGGAGGGTGTCGCGCTCGCGGGGCCGCCCAGCGTGACCGACAGATCGGGCGAGGGCGGGACCTCCATCGACGGCGTGGGGACGCATACGTACGACACGGTCTTGGGAGCCGGCGCCAGCGCGCCCAGGGCGGGCAGCCCGAAGAAGATGATGCCGGCGCCGACCGCTCCGGCCAGGGCCGCCTTCCTGACGACAGGACCCCGCGCCCCTGACCTCAACACTGGCTTGTCTCCCATCCCAAATCACCCCAATAACCGGCGCACCAGGATCTCAGGATTCGGACTCTCTTGGAGAGAGAATCCTCAATCGGGCACGCGCAGGACCCGCGCCGGGGCCCGCACAAGTCGTAAAATTGTCACGATCTCCCCACAGGAGGGTAATCTACCAGTCAACTTCCCTCCGGCCTGATCTTGTCCAGCGTTCGTGGCGATGGTGCTCGGAAAGACCTCTCGAACCGCGGGGTCACTTCTTGCCGCGGGTCGAGGTCAGCGTGGCGTACACGATGATGTTGTCGGTGTAGTGATGCGCCTTGGCGTTGAACACTCCGCCACACGTGACCAGGCGGAGTGACGCCGTGGCGGTGTTGCTGTACACCCGCTTGGTCGGAAATTTCAGCTTGCTGACCTGTTCGACCCCGTCCACGGTGAAAATGGCGGTTTTGCCGTCCGCGCGGTATACGGCGATCTTGTTGCCGCGCTTGATCTCGCGCAGCCGGCTGAACACCGCGGCGCCTTGTCGCGTGTTCACGTGACCGAGGATGACCGCCGGCCCCTGGTCGCCGGGGGCGGGCCCGAAACGGTACCAACCGGTGAGGTTGGGCTTGCTCAGCGGCGGAGCCTCGATCTCACCCTTCTTGTCCACGCCGATCGAACCGATCGGGGCGGACACCCCGATCGACGGGATCCTGATCCTGGTCGGCCTGCCCTTCGCCCTCTTGAGCGCGGACAGCCGCGACGTCGCCGCCGAGGCCGTCTTCGGGGTCAGCGTGAGCGGAGGAAACGGCTGAAGCGCGGGATCCGGCGGGGGCGCCGCCGGGTCGGCCGCGGTCAGCGGCGCGTCCGGCCCACCAGGTCCGACGGTCGCCGGAAGATATGCGATGTTGCCCGCGCCCTGGATGTCCACCCGACCGCCGGGCGACTCCGGCTCAGCCGGGGACAGCACGGCCAGCATCCCGATCATGACCGCGATGATCCCGCCGAAGGAGCCGACCACCAGCAGCGCCGCGAGGACGGGCTGCGGCAGCGCCCTGCGCGTCGGCTTGGCGGCTTCCGCGACCGGAGCACCTTCAGCGGGTACGGAGCTCTCCCCCGCGGCGGGGGCGCCGTCTGGAGTGGACGTCATCGTCGCGATCCCCTCAGCGCGTCGCCGACGAGTCACCCGAATGGGCGGCCCTGCGCCTGAGCATCGCCACGCCACCCCACACGCCGACGAGCAGCATCAGACCACCCGAGCCGAGGAGCAGTCCCCCGGAGGAGGTCTGCTCCGGGGCCTCACCGGTCTGCGCCCCACCCTTGGGCGTGACCTCCACCTGGGCGACGGTGGGCGTCGCGGTCATCGTCACCGTGGTCGTCGCGGTCGGACTGGGCGAGGCGCCGGCGGCGGCGGTGGCGGTGGCGGTGACGGTCACGGTGGGACGCGGACTGAACGAGGGCGTCCTCATCGGGGTGCTCTGACCGGGGCTGTGTTCCCCGGGGGTGCCGCTCGGGCTCTGGTCGGGGCTGGCCGGGGGACCGTCCGGACCCGAAGGACTGGTCGACGGGCCAGAGGTCGAATTCCCGCCGCCGATGACGACCCTGATGGCTGTCGGCTTCTTCACCGGCTTGCACGTCGCCTGGAACTGCTTCGGCGGGCCGAGGAGCTGCTCCGTGACCGCCCTGAAGCCGTCCACCATCATCCACTTGTTCTCAAGGTTCGTCACCTCGAGCGTATGCGGGCCGTACGGCAGGCCGCGCATGCCCCACAGCGTGTGGTTTCCCTGGTTGACGACCACGACCGGGTTGCCGTCGGCGTCCTTCGACGCGTCGGCGGTCGCCGGAATGCCCGGCTTCCCGTCGATCTTGAAGTCCACCTCGCCGGCGCGGTGGTCCTGCTCGGTGATGAAGTCGACGCCCGTCCCCGTGAACTGGAACGTCGCCTTCGCGCCCCCCACTTCGGTCGCGTGTACGTCCTCGTGGATGTCGTGGAACTTGGGGTCACGGTCGTTGAAGTCGATCCAGTTCGCGTCGTAACTGATCTTCGAGAGGTCGTCGTCGTTGACGACCTTCTCTGAAGGCGGCGGGGTGAAGTCGATCAGGAGATCGCGAGGCTCGATCTCGAACACGCCCTTGTCCGTCGTGCTCACCGCGCCGGAGATCAGCTCGGGCAGGGTCAGAGGACCGCCGGCCTGCAGAAGCTCCTGGTCCTTCGCACCGAGCGAGTGCAGCTCGCCCTGCCACTTCTCGCCCAGGACGCCGACCTTACCCGTCGCCGAGAGACGGGCGCCGGGCTGGAACAGGCCGGGGGACAGAAACCTGGTGCCGTTCTCGTAGGCGATGTTCCACTTGACGTCCAGCGGCTGGCCGACGGACAGCGCGGTCTGCACCGTGAGGGTGATCTTCAGGTCGACCGGGTTGGACACGAGAGGGTTGGGAAGGTTGGGCTGGCCGGGTGTATCCCTGCATCGGTAAATGAGGTCGACCTGGGCCATCTCCGCCTGGGCTGAGGTCAGCGGAAGTGCGAGGAGCCCGCCTCCGATCACGCTCACGACCGCGGCGGCGAGCACACCACGCCGCCCCGCTTTCCACCGAACCACCGCACACTCCGATCGCGAGGGCCGCCCAGACAGGCGAAAGCAAGTAAATCGAAGGTAGATCTTACGGGCTGGGTCAAGGCCCGTACGGGTGAATGCGTCGATGGTGGCGGATTTGTAATCACCTGGCCCGATTTGGAGCGAGAGGCCCGCCTCGATCGACCGATGGGTAACAGAATTGTATTCTGGTCAGGTCGTCCGATCCCCGTGCAGCACAGTCCCCGAGCCGGAGGCGTACCAGATGCGGCGAGACCTCTTCGACGAGGAGCACCTGCTCTTCCGCGAGACCGTTCGCGATTTCATCGCCCGCGAGGTGACCCCGCGTCACGGTCAGTGGGAGAAGGACGGCATCGTCCCCCGCGAGGTGTGGAAGAAGGCCGGCGAGCTGGGCGTGTTCGGCTTCTCCGTCCCGGAGGAGTACGGCGGGGCCGGCATCACGGACTTCCGCTACAACGCGGTCATCGTCGAAGAGATCATCCGGGCCGGCGCGACGGGCCTCGGCTTCTCGCTGCACAACGACGTGATGGCTCCCTACTTCGTGGACCTGACGAACGAGGAGCAGAAGGGGCGCTGGCTGCCCGGGTTCGCCTCCGGCGAGCTGATCACGGCGGTCGCGATGACCGAGCCGGGGGCCGGCAGCGACCTGCAGGGCATCCGTACGACAGCTGTACGCGAGGGCGACCACTACGTCGTCAACGGGCAGAAGACGTTCATCACCAACGGCATCAACTCCGACCTGGTCGTGGTCGTCGCCAGGACCGACCCCGCGGCGGGCGCCCGCGGCATCACGCTGTTGGTGGTCGAGCGCGGGATGGCGGGCTTCACCCGCGGGCGCAACCTCGAAAAGATCGGCATGCACGCCCAGGACACCGCCGAGTTGTTCTTCGAGAACGTCCGCGTCCCGGTCGCCAACCGCCTCGGCGACGAGGACGGCCGGGGCTTCGTCCAGTTGATGAACAATCTGCCGCAGGAGCGGCTGTCGATCGCGGTCGCGGCGGTGGCGGCCGCCGAGAGCGTGCTGGAGGCGACCATCGAATACTGCCGGAACCGCAAGGCGTTCGGCAGGAGCATCGGTCAGTTCCAGAACACCCGGTTCCTGCTGGCCGAGCTGGCCACCGAGGTGGAGATCGCGCGGCACTATGTGGACAGGTGCGTGCTCGCCCTCAACGCGCGTGAGCTCACGGTCGTGGACGCCGCCAAGGCCAAGTGGTGGACGACCGAGCTGCAGAACAGGGTGGTCGACCGCTGTCTCCAACTCCACGGAGGGTACGGCTACATGCTCGAATATCCGGTGGCCAGGGCCTGGCTGGACAGCCGGGTCCAGACCATCTACGGCGGCACGACCGAGATCATGAAGGAGATCATCGGACGCTCCTTCGACCTCTAGTGGATGCGCCCGGCCCCACTTGTGTCAGCTCTTTGAACTCGCGGGAATTCGCCGGAAGGCCGCGCGCCTGCGGCTGCTCGTACGTTATCTCGCACTGCAAGATCACGAACGGCATCCATGGTCACAAGCTCCGTGTGCGAGCTTCTGCAAGGTCACGGGGAATGGGGGGGGGTGGGGTTAGGTGATGTGCCGGCTCCAGATGGCGAGCATGACGATGACGAACACGATCATCACGCCCGCGTAGCCCATGGGGCCCAGCCGGAAGAACCTGCGGACCCGGTTCAGCAGCCACGCGAACAGGAACGCCAGGAAGACCAGAAGGATGAGTCCGGGGTCCATGTGATCAGTATGCGGCCGTTTCCCGCGGCGCGCGCGGGTATCGCGGCGGGACGCTCAGCGACCACCCATGGGGATCTCGAACCAGACGGCCTTACCCTCCCTGGTGGGCCGGGAACCCCAGCGCCGGGCGAGCTGATCGACGAGGTAGAGGCCGCGGCCGCCCTCGTCCGTCTCGGCGGCGCTGCGGATGCGGGGCAGGCGCAGATCCTGGTCGAACACCTCGACCCAGATCGAGTCCCGGCCGCAGCGCAGCCGGAGCGTGAACTCCTTCTCGCCGGCGATTTCCTCCTCGAAGCCCGGCACGTCCCAGGACTCGTCGAACGGCAGCGGCGGGCCTTCGAGCGCCAGCTCACGGCGTGGCACGCCGGCGCCGGCGGCGTGCAGCACGACATTGGTCACGACCTCGGAGACCAGCAGGCAGGCCAGGTCGGCCCGTTCTTCGGGCACTCGCCAGCGCTCGAACGCCTCGGACGCCATCCGCCTGGCCTCCCCCACCATGATCGGCTGCGCGGGGAACGTGTGCTCCTGTAGCTCCAGCTCCGCTCCGACCGATCTGACCACGAGGATCGCCATGTCGTCGTCGATCTCACCGGGCACGGCGACGATCGCCGCGTCCGCGATGCGCTCGACCGACTCGATGGAGACCTTGGCGAGCGCCTCCCGGAGCATCCGCAGCGCCTCGTCCTCCTCGGGCTCCTCCGACGCGGGCCCCGTGAAGTCACGGAGGGGCCGGCGGTCGACGAGGCCGTCGGTGTAGAGGAGCAGGGTCGCGCCGGGGGGCAGAGTCAGCGTCTCCTCCTTGTAGACGAGATCGGCGTGCACGCCCTTGGCCCGGACGCCGAGCGGCTGCCCCACCTCGGTGATGTCCAACTCCGTCACCTTGCCGTCGACGATGAGCAGCGGCGGCGCGTGACCGGCGTTGGCGAAGGAGAGCTGCCGCGACCACGCGTCGTACACAAGGTACTGACAGGTGACGATCGGCGGATTGGTGATGTCGGCGCCGAAGTCGTCGCGCTCCGGCGCGGCCACTACGCGGGTCCACTCGTCGAGCCGGGCGAGGATGTCGGCGGGCGGTTTGTCGTCCTGGGCGAAGGCCCGCAACGCGGCCCTGAGCTGGCCCATGACGGCCGCCGCCTTGGCCCCCCGCCCCTCCACGTCTCCGATCACGATGCCGACCCGGCCGGCCGACAGCGGGATCACGTCGTACCAGTCGCCGCCCACCTGGGTCTGGATGCCCTGGCCGTGCGAGGCGAGCGGGGCGGCCGGGAAGTAGCGGTGGGCTATCTCCAGCCCGTCGAACGTGGGGAGATCACGCGGCAGCAGATGCTTCTGGAAGGACTCCGCCGTGTGCCGTTCCGCCTCGAACAGCAGCGCGTTGTCCACGGCGAGCGCGACCCGGGTGGCGACCGCGCCCATGAAGTCCCGATCGAAGGTGTCGTAGTGCGGGGAGTGCCGCTCGGTGAGGTTGGACAGCCCGAGGTACATCAGGCCCAGCGTCTCGCCGCGCACGCACAGCGGTGCGACGATCGCCGAGGTCATCCCGACCTGCGCGAAGAGCCGGGCCGAGCCCTCACTCGGCATCGGATAGCTCACCTGGGAGAAGTCCTCGACGAGGATGGTCTCCTGACGTCGCAGCGCGGTGTCGGCGTAGTGGCCGAGCGGATATTTGATCTCCGAGCCGACCGGCAACCACGTGCCGGGCGGCGGCGTCCAGCCGTGCACGTGCGTGGACACCTTGCGTACGAGCCGCTCGCCCTGGACCAACTCGATGAAGCAATGGTCGGCGAACTGGGGGACCAGCATGTCGGCGACCCGGTTGAGCGTCTCCTCGACGTACAGGGAACCGGCGAGCCGCTCGCCGATGCGCTCCAGCAGGCCGAACCGGTCCTTCTCCCGCTCGTTGCCGCGCATCGCCTCGCGTGCGATGATCACGATGCCGCTGATCGGTCCGGACGGGTGCCGCAGCGGTACGGCCTGGGCCCGTACGTAGACCATCGTGCCGTCGGCGCGGACGACGTCGAACGTGCCCTCCCACACACCGCCGCGCAGCACGTGCCTGGCCAGGTCGACGGCGTGCGGGTGGTCCTTCTCCATGATGCCGAGGGACACCAGGGGTTCCTTGCCCGACGGCGCCCCTGCCCTGCCGAACAGTCGTTCCGCGAACGGATTCCAGTAGAGGACGTTGCTGAAACGGTCGGTGACGACCACCGCCATCTCAGCCTGGTCGAGCACCGATCCGGCCGTCAGATGGTCGGCCGCCTCCTGAGACAGGTCTCCCCAACGTTTCATCCCGCGACCACCCCCCGGGGACGCGTGTTCGCCATGCCTGCCACGTGCGCTCCTGCAGGGGTCGCTGATGTCATGAGGGACCGCTGGGTCTGGGAGAGGAGGAGGAGAGACTTCCTGTCCAGATTCAACCAGGCACAACTCTTTCCGTCATCGTCTGGTGACGAAAACGTGCGCGGCGACGTCCCGCGGTAGGTCCACGGCCGTGCCGCCCGCTTCACCATCACCCGTCACCCGCACACCGTCGTCGCTAGCCGCGAGCGTCACCTCGCGTCCGGGTTGTATCCCAACTTGCTTGAGTTTAAGCATCACGGCGGGGTCGCTTTGCACTTGTTCGCTGATTCGCCGCACTACAACGGGGATCGAGCCCGCCCCGGCGACGGTCGCCATGGACGAGACCGCCTCATCTCCGCTCATAGCGGACTGCGACACGCCCAGTTCGGCGAGCCCCGGGATGGGGTTGCCGTGCGGGCAGAGCTGAGGGTTGCCGAGAAGGTCGACGATCCTGCTTTCCACCGCCTCCGACATCACGTGCTCCCAGCGGCACGCCTCGACGTGGACCTCTTCCCAGGGCAGGCCGATCACCTGGGTCAGCAGGCATTCGGCCAGCCGGTGCTTGCGCATGACCCTGATGGCGAGCCGCCGCCCGAGCTCGGTCATCGTGAGGTGCCGATCCCCCTGCACCTTCACGAGACCGTCACGCTCCATCCTCGCGACCGTCTGGCTGACCGTAGGCCCACTCTGCTGCAGCCGTTCGGCGATCCGGGCGCGCAGCGGCACGATGCCCTCTTCTTCGAGCTCGAAGATCGTACGAAGATACATCTCCGTCGTATCGATCAGGCCGTGTGCGGTCAAGGCTCCTCCAGTCCTTGTAAATCGATGCTACGACCTCCCGCGCGTTCGCAGCCGACCTTATTGGGGAAGCGTGTCAGGATGGGAAACATCGGTGCGGAACGATTCCTTCCGGCCGAGCTGAGCCTGCCCGCGCTCGCCGGCGCGGCACGATCCTGCCAGGGGTGCGATCTCGCGCCCGACCGGGACGCGGCCTACGCCGGGTTCCTCGCCGATCTGCGGGCCGCCGCCGCGATCTCGTGATCTCAGCCCGGGTCTCTACCTCGTTGCCGAAGAGCGGGACGGCTCCCAAAGCGGCTCCCAAGGCCGCTCTCAGTGCCGCTCTCAGTGCCGCTCTCAGGGCCGCTCTCAGGGCCGCTCTCAGTGCCGCTCTCAGGGGGCGAGGCGTTCGCGGGTCCAGCCGTCTCGCGCGCCGACGCCACCGGTCAACCGGTAACGGATGCGGTCGTGCATGCGGTCGGTCTGCCCCTGCCAGAACTCGACCTCCGAGGGCACCACCCGGAAACCTCCCCAGAAGTCCGGCACCGGCGGATCCTCCGGCCACCGTCCGGCGAGCTCCCGGTAGCGCACGTCCAGCGCCTCACGCGACTCCACCACCGCTGACTGGCGCGAAGCCCAGGCGCCGATGCGGGAGCCGTACGGGCGAGAATGGAAATAGGCCGCGCTGTCCTCGCGCGGGAGCCGTACGGCGTGGCCCTCGACGCGGACCTGCCGCCTGATCGGATGCCAGGGGAACAGCAGGCAGGCGAGCGGGTTCTCGGCGAGATCGCGCCCCTTGCGGGACTCGTAGTTTGTGAAGAAGACGAAACCGCGCTCGTCGAAACCTTTGAGAAGGACGGTGCGGGCGGAGGGACGCCCCCCGGCCGAGCCGGTCGCGAGGATCATGGCGTTGGGCTCGGGCAGTCCCGCGGCGACGGCGTCGGCGAACCACAGCGTGAACTGCGTCACCGGGTCGTCGGCCATGTCCGATTCGAGCAGGGGCTCGCCCTCGTAGCTGTGCCGGAGCCCCGGCAGATGCGCGCTGTCCACGGAACGGTATTGTTGCGCGCTCAACGCATGCCCGGCGCATCGCCCCTACCAGGGAGAACTGCGTTCGGGAGGGGCGGCGGCACGGCAACGTGACCATGAGGGTTAAATTGACGCGCCGGTATCTCGACATCAAGGCTCTGGACTTCACAAGAGAGGGAGGCGGCCGAGAATGTCCGACTTCAAACCCGGGCTCGAAGGCGTGGTGGCGTTCGAGACCGAGATCGCGGAACCGGACAAAGAAGGGGGCGCCCTGCGTTATCGGGGCGTCGACATCGAAGATCTCGTGGGCAACGTACCCTTTGGCAACGTCTGGGGCCTGCTCGTCGACAACGAGTTCCTGCCGGGGCTGCCCCCGGCGGAGCCGTACCCCGTTCCCGTCCATTCCGGTGACATCCGCGTCGACGTACAGAGCGCGCTGGCGATGCTGGCGCCCACCTACGGCTTCCGGCCATTGCTCGACATCGACGACGCCCAGGCGCGCGAAGATCTCGCCCGTGCCTCGGTGACCGCGCTGTCGTTCGTGGCGCAGTCGTCGCGCGGTCTCGGCCTGCCGATGGTGCCGCAGAAGCGCGTCGACGAGGCGGAGAGCATCGTCGAGCGCTTCATGATCCGCTGGCGCGGCGAGCCCGACCCCAAGCACGTCAAGGCCATCGACGCGTACTGGACCTCCGCGGCCGAGCACGGCATGAACGCCTCGACGTTCACCGCCCGGGTGATCGCCTCCACCGGTGCCGACGTGGCCGCCGCCCTGTCCGGCGCGGTCGGCGCGATGTCCGGCCCGCTGCACGGTGGCGCCCCCGCCCGCGTGCTGCACATGATCGAGGGCGTCGAGAAGGTGGGTGACGCCCGCAAGTACGTCCAGAGCGAGCTGGACAAGGGCCAGCGGCTCATGGGCTTCGGCCACCGGGTCTACCGGGCCGAGGACCCCCGCGCCCGGGTGCTGCGCCGTACCGCCAAGGAGCTGGGTGCGCCGCGCTACGAGGTCGCGGCGGCTCTGGAGACGGCCGCGCTCGAAGAGCTGCACGCCCGCAAGCCGGACCGGGTGCTCGCGACGAACGTGGAGTACTGGGCGGCGGTCGTCCTGGACTTCGCGGAGGTCCCGTCCAACATGTTCACCTCGATGTTCACCTGCGCCCGCACCGCCGGCTGGGCCGCCCACATCCTGGAGCAGAAGCGCACGGGCAGGCTCGTCCGCCCCAGCGCCAACTATGTGGGCCCGCCGCAGCGCTCGATCAGCGACGTCCCCGGCGCCTCCGAGGTCATCGGCAAGCCCTGACTGACGTCACGACCCCGGGAGGGCCCGCGGCGACCGCCGCGGGCCCTGTTCGCCGTTTCCCCCGGCTTTCACCTGGGTCGATGTGATTTTCCGGACATTCGATCTCATCATCCGGACCTGCGGTCTGGACCACTGCCGGGGCTCATTACCCTGGAACACGTGGCTGACATCGTGATTCCCGCTGACATCAAGCCCGCCGACGGCCGCTTCGGCTGCGGGCCCTCGAAGGTACGTCCCGAGCAGCTCGCCGCTCTCGCCGATGCCGGAGCGAGCGTGATGGGGACGTCCCACCGCCAGAAGCCCGTCAAGAACCTCGTGGCCCGCGTCCGCGCCGGCCTCACCGACCTGTTCTCCCTCCCCGAGGGGTACGAGGTCGTGCTGGGCAACGGCGGAACCACGGCGTTCTGGGACATCGCGGCCTTCGGGCTGATCCGGGAGAAGTCGCAGCACCTGCACTTCGGGGAGTTCTCCGGCAAGTTCGCCACGGTGGCCAAGAAGGCCCCCTGGCTGGCCGAGCCGACGGTCATCAGGTCCGACCCCGGCAGCCACCCGACGGCCGTCGCCGAGGACGGCGTGGACGTCTACGCGTTCACCCACAACGAGACCTCCACCGGCGTCGCCATGCCGATCCAGCGGCCGACCAACGCCGCCGACGACTCGCTCGTGCTCGTCGACGCCACCAGCGGCGCCGGCGGTCTGCCCGTCTCCGCGTCGGAGTTCGACGTCTACTACTTCGCGCCGCAGAAGAGCTTCGCCTCCGACGGCGGCCTGTGGATCGCGCTGTTCTCACCGAAGGCGCTGGCCCGGGTGACCGAGATCACCGAGAGCGGCCGTTTCGTCCCCGAGTTCTTCAGCCTGCCGACCGCGATCGACAACTCGGTCAAGGACCAGACCTACAACACTCCTGCGGTCGCCACGCTGTTCCTGCTCGCCGACCAGATCGAGTGGATGAACGCCCAGGGCGGCCTGGCCTGGACGACGGCCCGGACGGCCGACTCGGCCTCCCGGCTGTACACGTGGGCGGAGAAGACCTCCTACACCACGCCGTTCGTGGCCGACCCCGCGCAGCGCTCCAACGTCGTCGGCACGATCGACTTCGCCGACGAGGTCGACGCGGCGGCGGTCGCCAAGGTGCTGCGCGCGGGCGGCATCGTCGACACCGAGCCCTACCGCAAGCTCGGCCGCAACCAGCTCCGCATCGCGATGTTCCCGGCCATCGACCCCGCCGACATCGAGGCGCTGACCGCCTGCGTCGACTACGTCGTCGACCGGCTCTGACCTCCCCCTCCGCCGCTCGAGCCGTACGGCACGGCCTCACGTGCCCGTGCCGTACGGCTTGGCGTAACTCTTCAGACAGGCGTCGGGCGGCGGCGCAGCAGCCAGGCGGCGAGGACGCCGCCGATGAGGCCGAAGAGGTGGCCCTGCCAGGAGACACCCGGCTGGGTGGGCAGGACCCCCCACAGGATCGAGTAGTACAGCACGGCGACGAACACACCGAGGACGATGTCGAGGACCCGGCGGTCGAAGAACCCTCGCGCCACGACATATCCGAAATATCCGAAAACCAGGCCGCTCGCGCCCACCGTCAACGAGTTCGGCGCGCTGGTGAACCAGACGCCCAGCCCGCTGACCAGGACGATGACGAGACTGGCCGCGAGGAACCTGCCGAGCCCCCGGAGGGCGCTCAGGAATCCCAGGATGAGCAGCGGCAGCGTGTTCGCCGTGAGATGGTCGAACCCGTCGTGCAGGAACGGGGCGAACAGGATGCCCGGCAGGCCGTCCACCTCATGGGCGAGGATGCCGTAGTCGTCCAGCCCGAGGTGGCCGAAGTAGTCGACGAACTCGATCAGCCACATGGCCGACACAATGGCGATCATCATGACCGCGCTGCCCAGCGCCCCGCTCACAAGGCCGACGAGGCGACCACCCGTCGGCCGGCCCGCCGGGGGAAGGCCCGGCCCGGAATCACTCATGCCTTCACCGTACGCAGCCGCGTGGCCGGACGGGCGCGACGATCCCGGCGCGGGCCGTCGGAAACCGCGCCGGAATCGCCGGGGAAGGGTCCGGAAGGGCTACTCCCCCGACCAGTTGGGGGCGCGCTTCTCGGCGAAGGCCGCCGCGCCCTCCATCGCGTCCTTCGAAGCGAAGATCGGACTGGTGATCTCGTTCTGCTTCGCGAACATCTCCTCCCGTGACCAGTCGGCCGACTCGGTGACGACCCGCTTGGTCGCGGCGAGGGCCAGCGGCGCGTTCGCCGCGATCTTGCGGGCCAGCTCCAGCGCCCCGGCCAGCGCCTCGCCCGCGGGTGTCACGCGGTTGACCAGCCCCAACTCGTAGAGCCGGGACGCGGGATAGAAGTCGCCGGTCAGCGCGATCTCCATCGCGACGTGGTACGGAATCCGGCGCGGCAGCCGCATGACCCCGCCCGCGGCGGCGACCAGACCGCGCTTGGGCTCGGGCAGGCCGAACTTCGCCTCCTCCGACGCGACGATGACGTCGCAGGACAGGGCGATCTCGAAACCGCCCGCCAGGGCGTACCCCTCGACCGCCGCGACCATCGGCTTGCGCGCCGACCTCTCGGTGATCCCGCCGAAACCGCGCCCCTCGACGACCGGGAAGTCGCCGCCGAGGAAGGCTTTCAGGTCCATACCGGCGCAGAACGTCCCGCCCGCACCGGTGATGACGATCGCGGAGACATCCCGGCGCTCGTCCAGTTCGTCGAGGGCGGCGGCGATTCCGCGCGCCACCGCACCGTTGACCGCGTTCTTGGCCTGCGGCCGGTTGATGGTGACGACGGCCACGCCGCCATCGGCTTCTACAAGAACCTCGTCAGACATGAACACCTCCGCCGATCGGACTCGAGTCGTGTGGGCTCACTTCGGCTGGAAGCGGATGCCGCCGTCGAAGCGGATGACCTCGCCGTTCATGTAGTCGTTCTCGATCAGCGAGCGGACCAGGTGGGCGAACTCCGCGGCGCTGCCCATCCGCTTGGGGAACACCACGGGGGCGGCGAGCTTGGCCTTGAACTCATCGGCGTTCTTGTCGCCGATCTTGCCGTAGATCGGGGTGTCGATGATGCCGGGCGCGATGGTCAGCACGCGGACCCCGATGGCCGCGAGGTCGCGTGCGGCCGGCACGGTCATGCCGATGATGCCGCCCTTGGAGGCCGAGTACGCCACCTGGCCGGTCTGACCCTCGATGCCGGCGACCGAGGCGGTGTTGACGACCACGCCACGCGCGCCGTCGGCGTCGGCCGGCTCGGTCTTCGCCATGGCGGCGGCGCCGACGCGCATGAGGTTGAAGGTGCCGATGAGGTTGACGTCGATCACCTTGCGGTACGACGCGAGGTCGTGCGGCGAACCGTCGCGGTTGACGGTCCGCTGCGCCCAGCCGATGCCCGCGCTGTTGACCACGGCGCGCAGCGGCTGGCCGGTGGCGACGGCCGCCTCCACGGCGGCCTGTACGGACGCCTCGTCGGACACGTCGGTCTGCGCGAACACGCCGCCGATCTCGTCGGCGATCGCCTTGCCGCGTTCGGCGTTCAGGTCCGCGATGACCACGGTCGCGCCGACCCGAGCCAGTTCACGTGCCGTGGCCTCGCCGAGGCCGCTGGCACCACCCGAGACGATTGCTGATGCTCCGTTCAGATCCATAGCCGGACCCTAACCCGACAACCGAATGAAGTTCTACTCGGGGTCGGGCAAAATCGCGGTCTCGACGTCCGGATACACCTTGATCCGCCGGTCGAGCCCGGTCGTCCGGAGGATGCGGGCCACGGGTGGCTGCGGCGCGGCGAGGGTGACGACGCCGCCCTCGCTGGTGGCCAGCCGCCACGCCTCGATCAGCACGCTGAGCCCGCTCGAGTCCATGAACGACAGATCCGTGAGGTCGAGAACGAGCGTCGGACCGTCATTCATGATGGCGTCGCGTACCTCGTCGCGCAGGAACGGGGCGGTAAAAAGATCCAGCTCCCCCTCCACCGCCACGACGACGACGGCATCGGAGAGCGGACGGCGTGCGAGCCGCAGCTTCATCGTCGTGTACCTCCTCAACGAGGCCCACTTTACTGGGGGATCACTCCTGAAGAGCGGGGACGGCGAAGCCGTACGGCAGTTCGAGGCGATGGGCGGCGAGCAGGCCGGCGTCGGCGAGCAGCGAGTGCGTCGCGCCGTCCGCCGCGATCACGCCGCCGGAGAGGATCAGCGAGCGCTCGCACAACTCCAGTGCGTACGGAAGATCATGCGTGACCATCAGCACGGTCACGTCCAGGCTTTTCAGGATGTCGGCCAGCTCGCGGCGCGAAGCGGGGTCGAGGTTGGACGACGGCTCGTCCAGCACGAGGATCTCCGGCTCCATCGCCAGCACGGTCGCGACCGCCACCCGCCGCCGCTGCCCGAAGGACAGGTGGTGCGGCGGCCGGTCGATCGCGTCCAGCATGCCGACCCGCGTCAGCGCGTCGCACACCCGCCGATCGAGTTCGTCGCCCCGCAGGCCGAGATTGGCGGGGCCGAACGCGACGTCGTCCCGGACCGTCGGCATGAAAAGCTGATCATCGGGATCCTGGAACACCAGGCCGACGCGGCGGCGGATCTCCAGGAGCGTGTCCTTGCGCACCGGCAGCCCGGCCACCTCGACCGTGCCGTGCCCCGCGGTCAGGATGCCGTTGAGGTGCATGACGAGCGTGGTCTTCCCCGCGCCGTTCGGGCCGAGCAGCGCGACCCGCTCCCCCCGCCGGATCGTCAGGTCCACGCCGAACAGCGCCTGCGTCCCGTCCGGGTACGCGTACGCCAGCCGGCTGACCGTCAGCGACGGCGGCGAGTCCGCGCCCGTCATGCGAGGGCCCGTCATGCGAGGTTCCGTCATGCGAGGTTCCGTCATGCGAGGTTCCGTCATGCGATGCTCCAGGCGAGTACGGCTGTCGCGGCGGCGAGGCAGGGCAGGATGACGGCCATACCCCAGTCTCGCCCAGACGCCGACAAATCCCGAATTGCTGGCATTTCTCCGGCGTAGCCCCGGCTCAGCATGGCGAGATGCACCCGCTCCCCGCGCTCGTACGACCTGATGAACAGCGCACCCGCCGATCTGGCCAGCACCGGGGCCTGGCGGATGTCCCTGGCCACGAACGCCCGCGACTCCCTGGCGATCCGCATCCGGCGCATCTGGTCGAGGATCACGTCCATGTAGCGCAGCATGAACGCCGCGATCTGCACGAGCAGCCGCGGCAGGCGGAGCCGCTCCGCGCCCAGGAGCATCATCCGGGGCTCCGTGGTCGCCGCGAGCAGGATCGAGGCGACCACTCCGAGGCTCGCCTTGGCCAGGATGTTCCACGCCGCCCACATACCCGGAACGCTGAGCGACATCCCCAGCACCTCGGCCCGCTCACCCGTGCCGATGATCGGGATCGCCACGGCGAACAGCACGAACGGCACCTCGATGACCATCCGGCGCAGGATGAACCCAGCGGGCACCCGCGCCGCCACCGCCACGGCCGCCAGCAGCAGCGCGTAGACCCCGAAGGCCCAGAAGCGCTCACGCGGCGTCGCCACCACGGCCACCGCGAAGGCCGCCACCGCCACCAGCTTGCACTGCGGCGGCAGCCGGTGGACGGGCGTGTCGCCCGCCCGGTAGAGCTGGTGGTGATGCCCGGCGCTCACGGGCGTCCCACAATCACACCGCGGCCTTGTGCCGCTGCCGGCGCCGTACCGTGTAGAAGACGGCGCCGCCGGCGAGAACGGTGATGCCGACACCGGCCACCCCGGCCAGACCGACGGACAGGCGTTCGTCGTCGATTCCCTTGACGCCGTAGTCGGCCAGCGGCGCGTCGCTCAGGCCGTGATCCTGCTCGTGCGCGTTCAGCCCCTTGTCTGCGGCCACCTTCTCCAGGCCGTCAGGGGAGCTGGAGGCGTAGAAGGACACCACACCGGCGAGCAGGATGGCCACGAGGCCACCACCGATGAACAGCGGACGGAGGCGACCGGCGGAGGGGGTGGCGGTCGGCTCGGGGGCCTCGGTTGCGGGGACCTCGGTGACCGGAACCTCGGCGCCCTCAGCCGTGCGCAGCACCAGGCGCCGGGCCAGGCCGCGCGCGCCGTACACCAGGTCGGGCCGGACCGCCAGCACGCTGCTCACGGTGAGCGCGGTGATCAGCCCCTCCCCGATCCCGATCAGTACGTGCACCCCGCCCATCGCGGCGGCCACCGAGGCGATGTCGATGGGCGCGGTGCCGCCGATCCAGAACAGCAACGTGAACGCGAGCGCCGAGGCCGGCACGGACACCAGCGCGGCCACGAACGATGCGGCCACGATGGCGGCACGGCCGCCCGGCACACTACGCGTGATCAGCCGGAAGACCGCCCAGCCGACGATCGTCGTCACGATCGCCATGAGCGTGATGTTGATCCCCAGCGCGGTCAGGCCGCCGTCGGCGAAGAAGAACCCCTGGACGAGCAGGACCACGGACACGCACAGGACCGCGGTGTACGGCCCGACGAGTATCGCCGCCAGCGCCCCGCCCAACAGGTGCCCGCTGGTCCCGGCCGCCACGGGGAAGTTGAGCATCTGCACCGCGAAGATGAACGCGGCGACCAGACCGGCCATCGGCGCGGTCCGATCGTCCAGCTCACGCCGGGCGCCGCGGAGGCAGACCCCCACCCCGGTCACGGCGACGGCACCGGCGCCGACGGACACGGGGAGGTTGAAGAACCCATCGGGCACGTGCATGCCAAACCCCTTCAAAAACGGGCAATTACTTCAACTCTAAGACAAGAGAGTGTAGTTGCAAACTACTTGCAACTAGTGATGTGGCCCATTAGTGACGCCGGAGACGGGGCATGGCGAGGCCGAGGCCGACACGAAGGGCACGGAGACGGCGAAGCGACCGCCGGAGCAGCGTGAGCGGCGTGGCCGCGCGCACCGCGAGGCTGAGGCGGCGGTTGACCGCCGTCGCGTACGGCCTGGCCGTCCACCGCACCGGGCCGTGCCACCAGCGCAGCGGCCGCTCCAGTGCCTCCGGCCTGCCGACCTTCACCGGGAACCTGGCGGGCGGCCCGCCGACGTCGAGCTCGAGATGCGCGTCCCACGTCCCGGGGCGCAGGCGGCCCGTCTCCGCCGTGAACGTCTGCGGCCCGGTCGCCCGCGCCGCCACGCGCCGTTCCAGGCCCGAGGACCGCTCACGCCAGATCAGGTGCCGTACGGCTGCCGCCCCCGGCGTCTTGCCCACGTGCACGCGGCCCGCGACCCGCAGACGTCTGCCCACCCATTGGCTGCGCGTGAGCCGTACCGAGCCGGGGACCCGGACGACGTGGCCGCCGACGTCGAGGGTGAGATGACCGTGAGCCCGGGTGAGAAACGGCACGACCACGACGCCGTCGGCGAACCGGGGGCCGGGGACGCACACGCCGGTGGCCCGCCTCCGCCCGAGCCTGGCCAGCCTGCGCGCACCCTCGCACTCGACCGCCGCGTACACGTCCCACACGCCCGCGGGGAGCGAGGCCGCCTCGATCACGGCGCTGAACACGTCGGCCACCCGCGTGACCGGGGGCCGACGCTCCTCCAGCGAGGTCCGCTCGCGCAGCACGACACCCGGCCGTCCGTCGAGGCCGCCGAGCGAGACGCGTCCGGAGATCGTCAACCGTCCGCCCTGCCACTCCACACCGGTCAGGCGGTGCCGGAGGCGTGCCGTCTCCACGCGCGCGAGCCGTACGAGCCGGTCGAGATCGTGCAGCGAGCCGGCCCGGGCGCGGTCGGCGCCGTCCAGCCGGTCCCGCACGCCCCTGGTCAGCCAGTCCGCGCAGATGCCCGCCACCTCGTGCGCGATCTTCTCGCGCTCGGCCTCACCCGCGGCCAGGAACGGCGCGCCGAGCTGGGCGAAGACGTCCAGGCGGAAGTGGCGCAGGAGCAGATGATCGCGCAGCGGCCCCGGCGGAATGTGCCGTGCCATCAACGCGATGGGGGTACGGATCACCCGCAGCCAGGTGAGCGGGTCGGGGCCGGCCATCGGCCCCTGCCGCCCGGACTCCACGTTGCCGGAGTCCTGGCCGTCTGAATCGGAGTCGTCTGAATCGGAGTCGTCGGCATCGAGGTCGTCGTGTTCCGCCTCGGCGGCGTCGGGGTCGGGACCGGCGGCATGAGAAAGCCGGTGATAACAGTCGTGATCGGCCACCACGGAGATCACTTGGGCATGACAGTACGCGTGGACCGAGAAGACCAGGTCCGAGGCGGCGTCCGTGTCGGCATCCGCCGCCGAGCCCGTCCCTACGTCCCCACCGGCATCCGCGTCCATGTCCGCGCCCGTGTCCGCGCCCGTGTCCATGTCCGCGTCCAGGCGGAGCGCCTCGTCGAAGCGGATGCCGTGCCGTTCGAGCAGGCTGCGCCGGAACAGCTTGGCGCAGGACAGATCGTCGTAGACGGCGCTGCCGCGTAAGGCCACGCGCTCGGCGTTCTCGCGGTAGAGGGCGGCGGGCGGGCGGGGAACCGCCCGGCCATGGCGGACGACCTTCCCGAGCACGATGTCGGAACCGTTCCGGTCGCCCATGGCGACCATCCGCCGCAGCGCCTCCACGCCGAGGCGGTCGGCCGGGTCGCAGAAGAAGACGTAGCGTCCGGTCGCCGCCGCCAGCCCCACGTTGCGTGCCCTGCCGCGCAGGCCCGTATGCCGCTGACGGATCACGGTGATCACGCGGGGGTGGTGGGTCGCGTAGAGCTCGAGGAGTCGGCGCGTGCCGTCGCGGGAGCCGTCGTCCACCACGATGATCTCTGTGCTCACGCGCTGCACGAGGAGGGCGGTCAGGCAGTCGTCGAGGTGCGCACGGCAGTCGTACGCCGCCACCACAATGCTGACGTCGACCGCTCCATCACGCTCCGCATCCATCGTCAACCATTATGTGACGTGGACACGGCAAACCATCGACCATCCGCCACGACCCGCCGGATGCTCCCTCTGACGCGGGGCGCCGCCGGCCGATCAGCCCCAGGGGCGTACGACCGGCGCGCCGCTGTTGACCTGCCGGGCGTTACGCAGTCGCGTGTCCATCAGGATCCGCAGGTTGGCGAACAGATGAGGATCCGCATCTATGATCTTCTGCTGGTGCGCGACGTAGATCGCTTGGCGCTTCCCGTAGTAGTTGGTCTCCAGGCGGCACCGATGGTCGTCCACCGCGGTTCGGATCTCCGCCGGGGTCCCCTGCGGGGGAGGATCGTGGTCGTTCTTGGCGGTGATGGCCCAGCGCCGGTCGCCTACGGCGTCCATCGGGTGCTCATAGGCGTAACCGACCCGGTGCATGCACTCGGCCCAGGCCGCATCGGCAACGCGGAGTCCTGGGTCCTTGTACGCGGACAACGACGCGTCGTCCATGAAGACGGCAAGGCGGGAGGCGTCCGCTTTCCCCGGCCTCCCCCTGCCGTCGAGACCCGGCGCGCCGGCGTTGAGGATTCCTTCGACCGCGCCGTTGCACCCTCCGACGGGAACCTTCTTGCCGCCCACGCGGGTGGTCTTGCCCTCCAGAACGCGGAACTCCGCGTCCGAAACCCCGTAGGACTCGTATGGATCGTCCACTCGACCCGGTGGTGTGCCGTAACCGTATCTTTCGATCTGATTGTCACCGAGCCAGAGGATATAGCCCATATTTCCCGGATAAGGGGTCGAGTCGGCCACAGGGATCCGTAAGTGGTGCCCGAACGCCCGCATACACTCTTCAGCCAGCTTGGCGTGAACCCGCGCTACCTCCAGATGCTGCGCGGGCGACAGGTCGTAGGCGTCCATCGGGAGGACGAAGTCCTCGGCGGACGTGGGCACCGGCACCGGGGGCCCGCCCGTCTCGGCGCTCCCGCTGCTGAAAACAGTGGCCACACCCGCGGTCAGCACGCCCGCCACCAGGACGCCGATCGCAAGGGCCGGAAAATGTCGGGGAGCCACGAATTGCCTCTTCCCACGTCGGTAAACACGCTGTCAGGCGACGATCAGGGCCACGAGAGTATCCGATCGACCGAAATGTCGTCCCGACCGTAGGATCACCGCATCGGATTCACCTGACAGGGGGAGCACCTCGTGAGCGGTGTCCACGTCCGGGACATGACCGAGCACGATATCCGGGCGGTGTCGACGCTCCGCGTCACCGGCTGGCAGACGGCGTACCGCGGGATCATTCCCGACGACTACCTGGACGGGCTCAGCGTCGAGGCCGACGCGGAACGGCGCGGGAGGCTGTTTCTACAGGACTCCCGCATCCAGAACCTCGTCGTTGAAGACGATCAGGGCGTGACAGGCTGGGGAGCTCTGGGCCCCTGCCGTGACGACGACGCCGCCGACACCGACGGCGAGATATACGCGTTGTACGTGGCCCAGGCACGGATCGGCACAGGCGTCGGCCGCGCCCTCATGGCAGAACTGGTCACCCGGGCAGAAAAGTCGGGGTTCACCGCTCTCACGCTGTGGGTGCTGGCGGAGAACCACCGTGCCCGACGCTTCTACGAGCGCGCCGGATTCCGTTTCGACGGTTCGCAGGCCGAATGGCCCGTCGGCGGGACCTCCGTTCCGGAGCTCAGATACTCCCGAGGTGTCGAAAACCCGCTCTGAGTTCAGCTGCGGAGGTAGGAGGCGCCGTTGAGGTCGACGATCGTGCCGCTGGCCCACTCGGCGGCCGGGGAGGCGAGATACAGCACGGCTGCCGCGATCTCCTCGGGCCTGGCCACCCTCCCGAACGGGCTCTGCGTCCGGATCGCGTCGCCCCGCTCCCCCTTGAGGTGCTCGGTCACCATGTCGGTCTCCACGAAACCGGGCGCCACGGTGGCCACGGCGATGCCCAGCGGGGCGAGGGCGATGGCGAGCGACTGGCCCATGGCGTTCATGCCGGCCTTGCTGGCGCCGTAGGCGGGACTGTCGGGCTCACCGCGGAAGGCGCCGCGTGACGAGACGTTGACGATCCTGCCGCCGCGGCCCATGTGCCGTACGGCGTTCCAGGTGACGTTGGCGGGACCGATGAGGTTGACGTCCAGCGTCTCCCGCCACACGGCCTGCCACTCCTCGTACGTCACCTCGGTGATCGGGTGGTGGACGAAGATCCCCGCGTTGTTGACCAGCACGTCGATGCCGCCGAGGGCGGTCGCGACCTCCTCGGTCATCCGCCGCGCCTGGGCGGGATCGGCGACGTCGGCCCGTACGACGACGTGGCCGTCTCCGGGTAGCTCGGCCCGGAGCCGTTCGGCCAGGTCGGGGGAGTTTCGATGGTGGACGGCGACCCGGTCGCCCTGGGCGGCGAAGGCCAGCGCGATCGCCCGTCCGATGCCGCGGGATGCCCCCGTCACCAGCACTGCTCTTCCGCTCATCGGCAGAGGTTACCAGTTTAGTGATATTCCTCCCGATATCGTACGGAAATTCCCTCTTCCCACCGGCCTGATATCTCACGACACTGGTGAGCCATGAGCTTCGACATCGAACGCGTCCGCGCCCTTTATCCCGCGCTGTCCGACGGCTACGCCTGGCTGGACGCCGCGGCCGGCACCCAGGTGCCCCAGCCGGTGATCGACGCCATCGCCGCCGCCTACACCGCGGGCATCGGCAACTCGCACGGGGCGTTCCCGGCCAGCGCCCGGTCCGACGCCATCGTCGGGCAGGCCCGGCAGGCCGTCGCCGACCTCGTCGGCGGCGATCCCCGGGGCGTGGTCTTCGGTCCCAACATGACCACCCTGACCTATCGGTTCGCGTACGCGCTGTCCAAGGAGTGGGGACCCGACGACGAGATCGTGCTGTCCCGGCTCGACCACGACGCCAACGTACGCCCCTGGGTGCAGGCGGCGACCCGCGCCGGCGCGCGCGTCCGCTGGGCGTCCGTCGACGTGCCGAGCGGTGAACTGCCCGCCGAGCAGTACGACGAGCTCGTGACGGAACGCACCAGACTGGTCGCGGTCACCGCGGCGAGCAACATCCTCGGGACCATGCCCGACATCCCGCGGATCACCGAGCGGGCCCACGCGGTGGGCGCGCTGACCTACGTGGACGGCGTCCACGCCACCCCGCACCTGCCGATCGACGTGGCCGCGCTCGGCGCCGACTTCTACGCGACCAGCTCCTACAAGTGGTCCGGCCCGCACATCGGATCGGTCATCGCCCGGCCGGAACTGCTGGAACGGCTCCAGCCCGACAAGCTGGCCTCCTCGCCGTCGGAGGTGCCCGACCGGTTCGAGACCGGCACCCTGCCCTTCGCCGACCTGGCCGGGGTCGCGGCAGCGGTCGATCACCTCGCCGATCTGGACCCGGACGCCACCGGAACCCGCCGGGAACGGCTGCTCGCCTCGATGGCGGCGGTCGAGGCCTACGAGCAGGCCGAGCTGGCCCACCTGCTCAAGGGGCTGTCATCGCTGTCATACGTACGGCTGGTCGGCTCGCCCGCCCGTCGCACCGCCACCGTGTATTTCAACGTCGCCGGACACTCGCCGCAGCGGGTCGCCGAGCACCTCGCGGCCCGAAGGATCAACGTGTGGGACGGACACTGCTACGCCTGGGAGCTGACGCGGGCGCTCGGCATCCGCGACGAGGGCTCCGCCGTACGGGCCGGGCTCGTCCACTACAACGACCGGTCCGACGTCGACCGGCTCCTCGAGGCGCTCGACGATCTGCCGCGCCACGGCGACGTCAACGGCGGGTAGCCCGGAGCCGGCGGGACCCGTCACCGCGGCGGATCTTCCGTACCCAGCAGGAACGCCAGCACGGCTCTCGTGAACGCCTCGGGGTCGGCCTGATGGACGAGGTGGCCGGCGGGGATGGTGACGTGCCGGCTGTCGCGGATGCGGCGGGCCAACTCGGCGACCCGCTCCTGCGGCATGGGGCTGGCCGGTCCGCCGCCCACGACGAGCGTGGGCGCGGTGATCTCCTGCAGCCGCTCCAGCCAGACCGGGTCGGGGTCGTCGATCTGGGCCCTAATGGCCGTCACCATCGCCCAGTCGTACGGCAGCGGCCCGTCCGGTCTGGCGGGAACGCGCCGCTCGCGCGGCATCGGGGCCCCGATGTCCTCCAGTGCCAGCCGGCCCACCCGCCCCGGGTGCTCCTCGGCCAGCAGGTAGGCCACCATCCCGCCCATCGAATGTCCGATCACGTCCACCCGAGCGAGCGACAGCGTGTCCAGGAACCCGAGGACGTCGTCCCGCATGAGTTCGAGGCCGTACTCCCCCGGCCAGTCGCTCCGGCCGTGGCCACGCAGGTCGAGGGCGTACACCCGTCGATGCGCGGCGAAGGCGTCGATCACGCCGTTCCAGTCCGTCGAGTCCTCGCCCAGCGCGTGGAGCAGCACCAGCGGCGGGGCGTCGGCGCGGCCGTAGACGCGGTAGGCAAGCCGGATGCCGTTGACGACGACCCTCTGGTGATCAGCCATCTCCGAAGGATACGGCTGCGAAAAATTCGCGTACCACGCATTTCCGTACGGCCCTGGCGGAGTCGTTCGGCGCCGCCCGCGCGATCGCCTGAACGGCGGGGCCGTACGAGATCACGCGCTCAGTTGCGAATCAGGCAGAAGGGATGGCCGGCGGGGTCGGCGAAGACCCGCCAGTCGCGTGTCCCGTCGCCGTCGTCCAGCAACGCGGCACCGAGTCGGAGGACCTGCCGCTGGGCCTGGTCGAGGTCCGGCACGTCGACGTCCAGATGGAAATGCTGCGGGCGGGCCGGATCCGGCCAGCAGGGCGGCACGTACTCGTCCACGCCCTGGAACGCGAGCACCAGACCGGAAGCGGTGTGCAGTGTCGCCCAGGTGTCTCTGACCCTCCAGCGAGGATCGGGCCGGTTGACCTCGCCGCCGAGAATCGACTGGTAGAAGCGGGCGAGAGCCACCGCATCGGAGCAGTCCAGCACCACACACTGCACGTTGCCGACCACGTCTTCCCCCCTTGATCAGTTGGACCGGAAAAGCCGGAATTCTCGTGATCTTAGAGGCCTGTCCGGTAGCCGGCGGTCAGTTCGTCGATCTTGCCTCGGCCTCGGCGAACTCTGACGCCCACGAGCCCTGCAGAAAGTGGCGTCAACGTAGGTTGACAGCCGAGTCGCGTCAACGTAGGTTGACATCATGAACGACACGGCGAAGTTGGCCGCCGACGCGAGCAACCGGGACCCGGCCATCGGCCTGCGTGCCGTACGGGCACTGCGACTACTGGTCGAGCGGCTCGAGGCGCTCCAGGTGGAGAACGCACGTGAAGCGGGGTGGTCCTGGCAGGACATCGCGCTGCTGCTGGGCGTCTCGCGCCAGGCGGTGCACAAGAAGTACGCGGGTGGACGAGGACTGATAAGGCGGGAGAAGTAGCGATGTTCGAGCGTTTCACCGAGGATGCCCGGCAGGTGGTCAAGCGTGCCCAAGAAGAGGCGCGAGGGCTGCGTCACACCCACATCGGCACCGAACACCTGCTCCTGGGCCTCCTGCGGCAGCCCGAGAGCCTGTCGGCGCAGCTGCTGAACGACCACGGGCTCGACCACGAACGGGCACTCAACTCGATCACCCGGCTTCTGGGCAGTCCGGCCGAAGACCTCGACGCCGACGCCCTGGAGATGATCGGCATCGACCTGTCAGCCGTCCGGGAGAAGGTCGAGGCCGCCTTCGGTCCTGGCTCCCTCGACCGCCCGCCCAGCCTGAATCATCGCGGGACGCTGCGCAGCGGCCGCCACATTCCCATCACCTCCCGAGCGAAGAAAACCCTGGAGCTTTCGCTGCGCGAGGCGCTCGCGATGAAGAGCAAGGAAATCCGCGATGGCCACATCCTGCTCGGCATCCTCAGGGATGGCGAGGGCCTGGGGGTGAGAGTCATGACCGACGCCGGCATCGACCCGCGATCTCTCCGCACGATGCTCCGGACCCGGCTGACCTGACGATGGGCCTCCGTGAGAACAGATGGGTGGCGCACACCGCCTCGGACTGCGGCGGTGTGATACACATCGCCCATTCAGCCGCGTACGAGACAGAAGGGGTGCCCCGCGGGGTCGGCGTAGACCCGCCATCCACGGGTCCCGCCGCCGTCGTCGAGCAGCGTGGCACCGAGCCGGAGGACCTGCCGTTGGGCTCGGTCGAGATCCGGCACGTCGACGTCCAGATGGAAATGCTGGGGACGGGCCGGATCCGGCCAGCGGGGCGGCACGTACTCATCCACGCCCTGGAAGGCGAGCACGAGGCCGGAGTCGGTGTGCAGCGTCGCCCAGTCATCGCTGAGCGCCCACCGGGGATCCGGCCGGTTGAGCTCGCCTCCGAGGACCGACTGGTAGAAGCGCGCGAGCTCCAAGGCGTCAGGACAGTCCACCACCACACACTGCAGTCTGCCGATCATGTGCTACCTCCCCGATCGGAGGGCCGGTAAAAGATGAGGACATCGCCGCAGGGGGAAGGCCGACTCCAGCTCGTCTAATTATCAGCCCTGGGTCGGAACACGACCTCAAAGGGTGGGGTGGACAAGCGTAAGCTCGAAATGCTTTCCGATCGTTCCAAAATCTGTGAGATCGTCGGTGATGATCGGGAGCGGCGGGTTCTGCGCCATGGCACATGCAGCTGTCCACAGATCATTGACGCCCTCGCCCTTTAGCTGCCCACGCAGCTTCGCGTACATGGGTGCCCATGTCTTGCATACTTCGATATCGAACTTGAGCACGGTATACAGGCGCACGTGGTTGATCAGGTCGCGCCTTCTCGCAGGACCCCATGAATTCCGGTGGGCCATGACCAACATCTCGGCGACCGAGGCGAAACTCATGCACAGCACGTGGCCTTGCATCAGCGCCGCGAAATTCTCCCATCCGCTGTTCGGCTTCTGAAGGTACACGAAGGAGGCGACATTGGTGTCCACCAGGAGGGGACCGCCTGGCACGTCTGCGGGTGTCATTCGTCGACCACAGCGAAGAACGCTTCGATCTCCTCCGAGGTGAGCTTCAGATCAGTATGCAAGTCTTCGATCCTTTGCGGGCCGCGAACCCCTTGCTCTCGCGCCAACTGGTCGACCGTCTGATGATGCCAGAAGGAATCACTCTCGATCTCCAACTCGAGAGGATCGGCTGCGGACAGCCTGTCAAGCTCGATCTTCAAGGCCACCAGCGACCCAGGATCAAATGTGACATTTCCGGTAAATTCGGTAATACGCCGAAGACATTCTTGAACAGCGTCCGCCATCTCTTCAGGGAAGGTGACCTGGACGGGTGGCCCCGCCGCGGGTTGAAGTCGAGCGGTGTGCCTCTCGAAGTCGGCTTCGACGAGACTGCCGACGAGGACGTCGTCACGCTGGACGGGTTGCTTGCGAATATAGCGATTCATGCGGACCCGTACCGAATGGTCGAGGATTCCGGAGGACATGCCGTTTCCGGAGACAAGCCGCAGAGTACGGCCGCCCGAGCCCACGTTGAGTTCATCGCCCAGTTTGGCGATAGCCCTGGCGAGCGTGGGGTCAGGGTCGCTGGAGGAGAATGAACGCACCAGTCGGTCGAAAGCCAGCTGAGCAAGATCCGGAATATCCCCGAACTCGAATGAGTCGCCGTCGGCGTCAGCGCCGAGGTCCGGGAGAGCGAACAGGGTCTGAACGCTCCCCGGCTCGACCCCCCGGAAGGCAAGTCGAGAGGCGGCCTCGATCGCTGCCGGATGCCTACCGGTTACTCCCTTGCGACGCTGACGCACCACAGTCGATGCGGCTGCCGCCAGTGCCTGCTGCAGCCCCAGAATCAGCTTGGCCACATCAGCCGCGGGTATCTGGCCAAGCTGGTCCTTTTCGCCCGTCAATATCGCTCGGATCAGGGTCTCCACCTCGTCAGCTTTACACACACCGAACGCAGCCCGTAGTGCCATTTCAGTAACACGCCGGTCACTGTCGGCAATGGTCGGTCATCCGTACCGCAGCCGGGTCCACCGCGCAGGCTTCGCGCACGAGCGGCACATGAATGGCCAGGCCGACATTAAAGATCGTTGGTCAGGGTCGAGCGGATCCGGCCGGAAGGAGCAGCTCCAAGGTCAACTCATCGTGGATCTCGATGCCGTGGTCACCGATCGCCGGAATCGACGGCTTGTGCCTCCTCGCCACATCGACCGCACCCGGATCCACCTTCACGATGCGCAACCCCCGACGCTGATAGAAGCGGAGCGCGTCAAGGTTGTCGTTGGTCGTGACCAGCCAGACCCGCCGAAGCCCCGCCTCCTCCGCGATCCCGGTCACCACCTCCAGCAGCGCCGTACCCACCCCACCGTGACGCGTGAGCGCGTCCAGCGTGACGATCTCCAGGCCGTCGTCCACGATCGTGTACGTGAGCAGGCCCGCGAGTTCGCCGTCTCGTTCGGCCAGCAGCGCGGGCAGGGTCGACGCGTTGTAGACCTGGCCGTGGACCACGACGCTCGTACTCCCCCACGAGTCGGCGAGCACTCGTACGATCTGCTCAAGGTCAGCAGCCCTGGCCCGTCGTATCACGAAGTCGTTCATCAATCCGCATCCTCGGCCTAGGCATAGGCATAGGCATAGGAGGAGTCAGAGGAATTGGGTCACGAGAACCCATCGAGAGCCCATGGACAGAAGCTCTCAAGCGGACAGCAACAACTCGACTCGATCACCCTCGGAGAGACCCGCATCGCACAGTCGAGCCCGTAACTCCCGGTGTGCCCGCCAAACTTCGGCAGAGACCCCAGGAAGATCGTAGAGGTACTCGACGGTGACGTTCACGTCCTCTGGAACACCCAGCACGAAGTGCTTGACCGACTCGACCGCCGCTCGCAGTTCCACAAGGGTCTCCGCGGACACCCCCGAGCGGATCGGAGCGTCTACGGGACCGGCGTACCAGATTTCAGCGTCCAGATCGAGAGCGCGTTCGCGGCTAACGCGGAAGGTCACCTTGTGGGAGATCGAGGTCACTGCAACCAGTCCTTCCCGAAGACATGCTCGAGATCATCCTGTAGGTCGGTCAGCGCACGAAAGCTGATGCCCTTGACCGGCACGCTGCGCGGGCCACGACAACCTGGCGGCCCGGCCGGCGGTCAACCGGCGGTCAACTGGTCCAGGGGGACGTCGGGGTCGGCGAGCCGGTCCCGGTCTACCTGGACGCCCGAGTGGATCAGGCCCTGGATCTGCTCTACGACGTCCCAGATGTTCACGTTCATCCCGGCCAGCACCCGGCCGTCCGCCAGCCAGAACGCGATGAACTCCCGCCGGGCGAGGTCGCCGCGTACGACCACGTCGTCGTTGCGACCAGGCTCGGTGTAGCCGGCGTACTCCATGCCGAGGTCGTACTGGTCGGTGAAGAAGTACGGGACACGGTCGTACGCCACGGGCTCGCCCAGCATCGAACGCGCGGCCGCCTGGGGCTGGTTCAGGGCATTGGCCCAGTGCTCCACGCGGATGTGCCTGCCGAGCAGGGGGTGGAAGGCGTTGGCCACGTCACCGGCCGCGTATATGTCCGGGTCACTGGTCCGCAGGGAGGCGTCGACAACGATGCCGTTGTCGACCTCCAGACCGGCCTCGGCGGCGAGCCGGGTGTTGGGAGTGACGCCGATGCCGACCACGACAGCGTCGCCGTCGATCCGGGTGCCGTCAGCGAGCCGCACCCCGGTGGCGCGACCGCCATCGTTCACGATCTCGGTGACCTGCGCCCCGAGCCGCAGGTCCACGCCGTGCTCGCGGTGCAGATCGGCGAAGACGGATGCGATCCGCGGGCCCAGGACGCGCAGCAGCGGCAGCTCGTCCGCCTCCAGAACGGTCGCGTCGACGCCGGCCTCCCGGGCGGCGGCGGCCACCTCCAGGCCGATCCAGCCTCCCCCGACGAAGACGACGCGGGAGGCGGTCTGGAAGACCTGCCGGATACGTTCGGAGTCGCCGACGCCGCGCAGGTAGAGGACGTCGTCGAGGTCGGCGCCGGGGACGGGAAGGCGGCGCGGGGATGCGCCGGTGGTCAGCAGCAGTTTGTCGTAGCCGATCTCTTCCCCACCGGCCCGGTCGCCGCCGGAGACGGTCACCACCCGCCGGTCCCGGTCGATGGCGCCGACCGTGCTGCCCAGCCGCAGATCGACGCGCTGGTCGGCGTACCACTCCGGCGGGTGCACGAAGATCTTCTCCCGCTCCTGTTTGCCCTGCAGAAATCCCTTGGACAGCGGCGGACGCTCGTACGGACGCTCCTGCTCGTCCCCCAGCAGCACGATCCGGCCGTCGAACCCGTGCCCGCGCAGCGCCTCGGCCGCCTTCGCCCCGGCCAGGCTTGCTCCGACGATCACGAACGTAGGCTGTGGCTGTGCCATCAGGCGTGCTCCCTGCTGCCGTGAGTGGTGCGACGGAAGTGATGTCGCCAGTCTCTCGCGACCTGGGTGGTACGGCCAGTACGGCCGGCGCGCTTCACCGCACGGCGTGTTCGGCGGCCTTCGCCCGGTGCCTCCGCAGCCGGCTGTCGGCGGCCAGCATCCCACCGCCGCTGAAGGCGATCGCTAGGCTGGCCGCGGCCAGCCCCAGGACGAGCTCGAAGCCGTCGGTGCTCACGAAAATGCCCTTGTCGGCATGGACGAAGATGAACGCTCCCAGCATGTCGAGCGTGAACAGCATGCCGAACACCGGAAGCAGCAGCCCGAGCACCAAGGCCGCGCCTCCGACCAGCTCGAGGATGGCCGTTCCCAGAGCGGCGACCCAGGGAAGCGGCACACTCTCCGACCGAAGGTAGGCGGCCGTGGCGTCGATGCCCGACACCACGAACTTCTCCCAACCATGCGCGAAGAAGATGAAGCCGAGAGCGACGCGGGCGAGCAGCAGCGCGATCGGCCGTGCCATCTCGATCACGGGAGTCCCCTGTTCCCTGCCGCCGCTCGCGGAGGTGTTCCGGTCCCCATGAGAGCGTGGGCAGTCCATTGGATCGATGAGCTTCACGTCCAACGTTATGGCGGACCAACGTCCGTACAACCTTGTGCCGGTCAATGCTCCGTCCAGCAATTCGCCTCGCGACCCTCTGGTCGGGCCTCCCGACTGAGATGTGCTACCCGGCCGACGCGGCGAAACCATCCGCGGCCGAGTGCAACCTGGCGAGTTCCTCGGCGGTCAGCGTCAGCTCCACGGCCCGGGCCGAATCCCGGATCGACGCGGGACGGCTTGCGCCAGGGATCGGGATGACCCGGGGTGATGCGGCCAGATGCCAGGCGAGGCAGACCTGCTGGGGGCTCACCCCGTGTTCATCGGCGATCTCGTGGAACGCGGTCCGTCCGGTGGGGCCTTCGGAATCCAGCGCACTGCGGGAGATCCCGCCGAGGGGGCTCCACGGCAGGAAGGCGATGCCGAGCTCGGAACACAGGCGGAGCTCGGCGTCACCGTCCCGTACGGCCGGCGAGCAGCGGTTCTGTACGGAGACCAGGCCGCCGCCGAGTTCCCGCCGCGCCTGGCGGATCTGCTCGCTGTCGACGTTCGATATCCCGGCCATTCGGATCTTCCCTTCGTCGAGCAGGTCGCGAAGCGCGCCGACCGACTCGGCGAAGGGAACGCCGGGGTCGGGTTTGTGGAGCTGGTAGAGCCCGATCACCTCGACGCCGAGGCGCTTGAGCGACGCCTCGCACGCCCGTCTGAGGTGGCGTGGATCGCCGTTCACCGTCCAGGAGCCGTCTCCGAGGCGGCCACGCCCACCCTTCGTCGCGATGAGGACACCGCCGGCATCCCCGCCATACCTGGCCAGTGCTCGTGCGATGAGCCGTTCGTTGTGGCCGACCTCATCGTGGTGCCAGTGATAGGAGTCCGCGGTGTCGAGCAGTGTGACGCCCGCGTCGAGGGCGGCATGGATGGTGGCGATCGCCTGGGCTTCGTCGGGGCGGCCTTCGATGGACAGCGGCATCGCCCCGAGTCCGACGGCGAACACGGGTACGTCTCCGATCATGCGGATGCGCATGTCCTGTCCTCCTGCTTCAGGGTGTCCTTCTTGAGGACGTCCCGTACGACCTGCGGCAGCCACTCGTCGATATGCGAGAAGGCGAAGCCGAGACCGACCGCCCGTCCGTTGTCCATGGCATAGGAGCGGCCGAAGGAGAACGGCGAGGTGTCCGTGCCGACCGCGTACACGGCTTCCCCGATCGCCCGGCACAGCTGCCGGACGTCCAGCGTCCCGTGCGAACAGGCGTTGACCGGCCCGATGAAGCCTGTTCCCGCGACCCAGGCCAGAAACTCCGCGATCTCCCGCTCGTGGATGAACGACGACGGCCGGGGATCCTCGTGCACGATCACCGGAAGGCCCATACGGATCCTCCGCACGTAGTGGTCGAGGCGACCGGTGAAGTCCGCACCGCCGAGCACGTGCGCGGACCGCACACTGACGAAGCCGAACGCGGCGTCCCGGGTGAAGACCGCCTCCGCCTGGCGCTTCCCCTCGCCGTAGTTGCGGTCGAGATACTCCGGATCGTCCCAGGGCGCATCGATGCGCACCGGCCATGTGGTCGGATCGATCGCGTCCTCGGCGAACGGCGGCCCATCGAGGTCGGCGTACACCTCGATCGTCGAGGTCATGACGTAGCGTCGGGTGCGCCCCTCGAACACCCGCCGCGCGACGGCCGCCTGCCTGGGCGTGTTGGCCGCGGACCGCGACCGGCTCACCATCGCGACCTTCGCCAGCGGAGGCCGTGCCCTCCTGCCTCCGGCGCTCTCCCGCTTCGTCGCCGACCATCCCGGTGTCGAGCTGACGATCCTCGAACGCGAACCGGAAGACAGCCTCCCGCTCGTCCGCGAGGGACGCGCCGATCTGGCCCTCGCCTACCACTTCGACGGTCCGCCGCCCGCGCGGCCCGGCGACCGTTCGGGCCTGGACTGGGCGCCGCTGATCAGCGACCCGCTCCGCGTCGTCCTTCCTCACGCCAACCCCCACGCCCGCCGGAGGAGCATCCATCTGGCCGAGCTCGCCGGGGAGCGATGGGTCCTCGGCTGTATGAAGACCCTCGATCTCCTCCGGCACTACGCGGATCTCGCCGGATTCGAACTGCGGATCTCGTGCGGCGCGACTGACTATCTCTTCGCCCAGTCCCTGGTCGGCGCGGGCGTGGGCATCGCCCTCATTCCGTCGATCGCCCTGACGCAGGCCGACGACCTGGTCGCGATCCCGCTCGAGCCGCCCAGCCCTTGCCGTTTCATCGGCATCGCCACCTCCCGCCGCCGACGTGGTCCGGCACAGCCGTACCTCGACGCGCTCCGCTGCCTCCTCATGTCCGCGACCACTTAGGAATGCCTAAATCACAGTTATGTATCATGCGTTTTGCTCAGATTTGTCCTGAAAAGAGAGATACACGTGGCCGACTCCACGCCCACCACACGCTCCGGCGGGATCGTCAGCGTGCTGGCGGTGACCGGCGTCGTCGCCGCGTTCATGCACACCCTGGTGGTGCCGCTGATCGGTCAACTACCGAGCATGCTGCACACCACGCCCTCCGGCGCCGCCTGGGTGATCACCGTCACGCTGCTGGCGGGAGCGGTCACCACGCCGGTGATCGGCCGGCTCGGCGACCTGTACGGCAAACGCCGCATGCTGCTGATCAGCACATTTCCACTCATCGCCGGGTCGGTGATCAGTGCGCTGGCCGACACCGCGGCCCCGATGATCATCGGTCGGGGCCTGCAGGGGATGGGCATGGGCGTGATCCCCCTGGGCATCAGCGCCATGCGCGATCTGCTCCCGCCCGAGCGGCTGCACTCCGCCATCGCGCTGATGAGCTCGTCCATGGGCATCGGCGGAGCGGTCGCCATGCCGATCGCCTCGACGGTCGCCGAGTACGCGAGCTGGCGGGCCCTGTTCTGGGGCTCGGCCGCACTGAGCGCGCTGGTCGCCGTACTGATCTGGCTGCTCGTGCCTGCCACGCCCACGCGGGCCACCGGCCGTCTCGACGTGGTCGGCGTGCTCGGCCTGGGCGCCGGTCTGGTGTGCCTGCTGCTGGGGGTCTCCAACGGGGCCGACTGGGGCTGGGCGAGCGGCACCACCATCGGGCTGCTCGCCGCATCGCCGATCATCCTGGTGGTGTGGGGCTGGTGGGAGCTGCGGCGGAGCGACCCGCTGGTCGACCTGCGCGTAACCGCACGCAAGCAGGTGCTGCTGACCAACCTGGCCTCGATCCTGGTCGGTTTCGCGATGTACGCCCAGTCGCTGGTGGTGATGCAGGTCCTGCAGTTGCCCGAGGCCACCGGGTACGGCCTGGGCCAGTCGATGCTGGCCGCCGGCCTGTGGATGGCCCCCTCCGGCCTGGTGATGACGGCGGTCTCACCGCTCGGCGGACGCCTGTCGGCCGCCCGCGGGCCCAAGGTCACCCTGATCGTCGGCAGCCTGGTCATCGCGCTCGGGTACGGATCCTCGATGGCCTTGCTCGGGTCGACGTGGGGCCTGCTCATCGTCGCCTGCGTCTGCAACATGGGCATCGGGGTGGCCTACGGGGCGATGCCGGCACTGATCATGGGGGCGGTTCCCCCGTCGGACACCGCCGCGGCCAACAGCTTCAACTCCCTGATGCGCTCCATCGGCACCTCGGTGTCGGCCGCGTTGGTCGGCGTCGTCCTGGCCCAGATGACCGTGCGGCTGGGCGGTCACACCCTGCCGTCCGAAAGCGGCTTCCGCACCTGCATGCTGATCGGCTGTGGCATCGCGCTCCTCGCGGCCGCCACCGCCTCGGCCATTCCCGCACACCCGGCCAGATCCTCGGACGACGACGCCGTCGCGACCGAAGCGGTGGCCGTCTCCTGACGATCGGGCTCGGTCAGCCGCCGCAGCAATTCATTTCCGGATAGTCGTCCGGACGAGGGTCCGTCGATCGTGGCGGTCGACGCGTACCCCCGCATCGTCGCGACGCTGATCCGTGTCACAGGTGATTGGACCTTGGCCGAGGACTGCGCGCAGGAGGCCGAACGCCGCGCGCTGCTCGACCGCGCCGCCGAACTGTAGAGAGGCGGCGTGACACTGTTATTTGGGGCAGGCGTTCTGTGGGATGACCGTGTAGTCCGGCGGGTCATCCATATCCTCGCCGTAGCCCAAGCCGATCCAGTAGATGGCTAATGCCGCCTTCGGCACACCCGCCGATCGGATGACCGGAAAATCCGAAACGTACTTCTGGCCGTCGAGCGTTCTCCCCTGAACCACCAACCGCCAGGTCTCTTCGGACTTGCCTGTGGCCGGCAGACGTACCGCGCTCTTCACGGTCGGCTTGTCTCCGGGCAGGAGACACCCTCGAAGGGCATCTCTCAGGAGAATGTCGCATGTCTCCTTGCTCCGCGCGAACGTGGCGCAGAAATCGGCGACGCCGTTCCTGCCGACTCCGGCGACGACCTCGGCGAGGACCGCCTCCGCCATCCCCCGCGTGAACGCGACCGCAGGAGGTGGCACGGGCCGCTCCGACTCGGCTGTGCAGCCCGCCACCACCAGTGCGGCCACAACCGTCACCACGCCTCGACGCATAATCACGATCATATGGGTACTTCGGGGTACGTGACCTTCGTGAAACCGGAGGAGCGTTCCCATGGCTTCGATGCGTTCGGCATGCCGCGTAACCCCGCAACGCGATCGTGATCGAACGGAAAGATCACTTGTCCGTCCGTGCTCGACAATGCGGGGATGACCAACCGGGCGCTCCACGTACTGCTCGCCATCCTGCTCACAGCGGCTTCCGCCAGTTGTGCCGTCGCCGACAGGATCACCGGACGGCAGAAGGCGTTCACGGTCCCGGGCCGCTCCATGGAACCGACGATCAAGCACGGCAGCCGGGTGGACGCCCGCCTGACCCATGGCGACTACACGCCGAAAGTCGGCGACATCATCATCTTCCACGCCCCCCGCTCGTGGAGCGACGGCCGATCAGGGGCGAGAGAGCATATCGCACGCGTGATCGGTGTTCCGGGGAGCAGAGTGGCCTGCTGTGACCCCGCGGGCAAAGTGCTCCTCGACGGGGAACCCCTGGACGAGCCCTACCTGGGCGCTCCTCCGATCTACCTGCTCAAGTTCGATGTGACCGTACCCCAGGGCCGTCTCTGGGTGATGGGCGACAACCGGGACCAGGCGTTGGACTCGCGCGCCTACCGGACCGATCCCCACCACGGAACAATCCCCCTGTCGGACGTCGTCGGCGTCGTCATATGACTGATCCTCAGCGCGCCCCTTGAACAGGCATTAACGGCCCCCGAGGCTTCAGGGCCGGGCGTAGGGCCGGGTCATGATCTCCATGTTGTGGCCGTCCGGGTCGGCGAAGTACGTTCCACGGCCGCCGAACAGGCGGTTGATCTGGCCAGGTTCGATGTGGTCGGGGTCGGCGTAGTAGGTGACCGCGATCGCTTCCAGGCGGTCGATCATGGCGTCGAACTGATCGTCGGGCACGAGGAAGGCGTAGTGCTGCGACTGGATCGGCTCGTCACGCTTTTCGTAGTAGTCGAGCGTCACGCCGTTGCCGAGGTCCACGGGCAGGAACGGCCCGACAGGGGTGCCGACCTTCAGTCCAAGGATCGCGGCGATGAACTCGGCTGACAGTTGCCGATCCGTGGCGTGAACAACGGTGTGATCGAGTTGGACGGTCATGATGGGGAGCTTGTGCTGATGCTGCTGGTCATCTGGCATCTGTGGTGCCTCTCCGGGTCTTGGGTTCCGCTGGGATGAGGCGCCGCGTGCGGGGGCGCCGGAAGGGAAGACACGGAGAGAGCGGCGGGGCTCTTGCCCGCCTCATGCTCACGCTGAGACCGGGTGCCTCACTCGTGAATGGCCCATGGCCGACCCGGCAGTCACCCGGCTGACCCTAGCGCCCAGCCATGGCCGGGGCAAGGCCCGGCCTCAATCGTTGGCGTCACAGGAGTGGTCTATGGCCCCCTCTGGCCCGCTCTGCGCTCGGCTGGGGTATCTCCAGCGAGGAGCCCGGGTGACCAACCTCGATCCCGAAGGCTTCGGGAGGCAACGAGTTCTGCGTCCTCACCCCGCTCTGACGCGGAGCCTCTTCATCCGCGGGTCGTACAACGACTCCCAGCGGGCACGCTTACAGGAGTTGATCTCTGATCAGGGATGGCGGTCAACGACGACCATCATGTCCATCCGGTACTCATCCAACTCAAGATTGACCCAGTCTTCCCCTGAGCGGATCTGGTGAAAGCGAAACGTAGCGGCGGTGTCGTTCGCGTTGATAACGCATCGGACGGGAACTGGCTCTGGCAGGGCTTGGATAAGACCAAACAGGCTGTCCGCTACAACCAGGCCGAGCCGCAGCAACATGACCTGATCCTCGTACCTGATCTGAGGTCGCCTGTCATCGCTGATCGCCACATGTACCGGCGCGTAGTCCTCCAAATGAAAAGCGTTGACGTTGCACTCATAGCCGGTCAGATCCTGCCAGCCCATCTTGACGATCGCTGCCGACGCAGAAGCCGGCGCAGCCACCCATTGGCCATCGTGCTCAGCGAAGGTCAGAGCGCCTTCGTTGTACGTGAGCCCCTGGGCGAACTTGTCACGTAGAGCCTGACTGACAACTGGGACGGCGGATGTCGGATCGGCAGGTGCCAGCGGTTGAAGCGCAGATGCCGCCGCCTCGTTCATACGGATAGTGAACACCGGCGTACGGTACCAACCCCGACGCTGGTTCACCAGTTCGGAAGAGTTCGGTCACTATCGCTCAACCTGCTTCGGAGCTGGTCGCAGGCGCTCAAGGCCTGCCCGACCATACCTTCGATTCCCCGCTGTGACTGGCACGCTTATGGCACGCGATTAAGGGCTGATGATGAGGGTTCCTGCGCTTTCGGCGTCCGCCAACGCCGTACAGATGTGCGGACGAGCCAGCGCGACCCTCGAAAGAGGAGCCGAGCAAGGCTGAAGAGGAACGCAACCTCGAACAACAGGGCACACATGAGCATGGTCTCGTTGAGCAGCTTCCCGCCAACCCACTCACTCGCCCAACCGCCGACGACGGGCGTGATGACCGTGCCCAGCACGTACCCGAGCATCACCAACGCCTCGTTATACGCAGCTCGCATGAACTGATCGTAGGGCTGCGGCGAAACTCACATGCAGCGATCAAGAGATTCCCTGATCAGAGGCTGCGTTTTCGGACGAGTATCGCGTCGCCCATGAATTGCAGGCCGACATTGTAAGGGCCGACCGCCGGAGGAGCTGCCCCGCGAGATCGCGGGTATGCTCAAGATCTCGAGATAGGCTGGCCAAACCTCGTCCTCTGAGCTGCTCACGGGCCCCTGAATCACACATCGCCGTGCCCTGCCGCAAATTTTGGCTGACCTGCGGGTTTCCCTCGCTCCCGCCGTACGGCGTCACGCACCACACCCCGCTCATTCCGGGCATATTCCGGATGCTCCGATGAGGTAGCTAAAGGCACTTCAGCCAGGCAACGATGGGGGAACTGACCCCATCCGGCGTCTTGACCCAGCGGTACCCGGCTTCGACCTTGGCCCCTCTACTGAGTGGTGCGTGGGCCTGAGTTTCCCAGAGACAGGATGGGCGAACGCCTGCTGTGGTCTGGCCGTTGGCATTTGTCCACACCAGGTCTGCGCTGAAGGCCGTCGTGACCCCGTTGTCCGCCTGGAAGGACCCCACCCTGCCATCAGCCATCAGCCATGCTTGCCCCTCCGCCACGCGCAGAGGGACCGTCCCGAATGGAAGGTATGTCGCGACGAAACCGCCCACGAGGGCGGCGACGACTGTGACCAAGGCTAATTGTGTACGAGTGAGGGACAGGCGTTTTGGGTGCATGTCGCGGGTCATGGTCGAACTGTACGGCTGGCGCATCTTCTTTGTCTGCGCTCCGGCTGTCCGACGACGGCCAGGAGGTGCCGGAGCAATCATTACGGTGGTGCTGGATCGGCGAGGGAAGATCATGATGGGGGGCGATACAATGGCCTGCCAATCGGGGATGGGCAGTGTCCCTCACCGCGTCTCTCCCTCCCGCCATGCCCCCATCGTGATCTTCGAGGGGTCCCCGTCGATCCGGCTCCGTTAACGATTGAGCAGGCCCCGGCCCACAGCGAAGGACCGCAGCCGCCTACGGTGTGGTCAGTCCCTGCTCATCGGGCGCGGCTGGCAGCGGCAAGCGATTCCCCGCCGGATGAATCCGACAGTCCCCTCGCTAGATCTGATGGATCGAGTACGCGCGTCATCCAGATCGTGTTGCCCCGTTCGGCGTCCTCGGTGATGCGGTCGCTTCGATAGAAATCGAGCTTCTCGAGGACGCGGAACGAGGGTGCGTTCCACTCCCGCACGGTCGCCCAGAGTCGTCGACGTCCTGTTCGCGTCGCGGCTTCGATGACCGCACGGGCGGCTTCTGTCGCATAACCATGGCCGTGAGCTCGTTGTGCCAACTCGTACGCGATCTCAGGTTCGTCGAAAGACCCCTGGCCGACAGTCAATCCGCAGTACCCAATGAACTCACCGGTGTCTCGCAGTTCGATCGGCAGCAACCCGAGCCCCGGATCCGCCATCAGCGGATTGTTGAGGAGCCAGCCGCGCATGTCCTCGACCGTCGGGCGTCCCTCGGCGTCGATCCGACGTATCGCTCGTGAATCCCGCTCAAGCCATAACCCGCGGTACCCCTCGGCATCCGACGGTACCCACCGCCGCAACCGCAGCCGCTCGGTCACCAGCTCCGCCGGTAGATCCTCATAGGTCCCCACCCGACCAACCTAACCCGTGCTGACCAAGACTGGAGATGACTGCAAAAGGCGGCCGTTGAGCTGCTCAACGGTTGGTGGTGGACGTTGCCGTCAACGTTGCCGTCACGGAGCTGCCGACGCTCAGGACTTAGACTAGCGGGCGATATATCGGCTTCCACTAGACCGTCAGGCTTCGCGGCTGACTTCCCATAGCCGGCTGATGCCCCCTGCCAAAGGGGAGTAGCTAACTTTGACGAGAACGGGGTGCTTCAGGCGCTTAAGAACCGCGGTCATCTGACGGGCGTTGCAGGCAATTGACCCTACGCCCTCCCCGTCCGCGTTGCGCGGATCACCACCGGTGAGCCAGTCGGCGCTACATACTTCAGTGATCCGAGTGAAGCCAGCCATTTCGTCGTACCCGAGTTTCATCGGCTGGCCGCCCTCCGGAGTGAAACTCACTATGCCGCTGATGCTGGGGCCCGGAGTTCCGTCTCCGAGGTACCGAAGGGCGCCAAACGCGGTCTTGAGTCTCTCAGTCGCGACGCCGGGCCAGAACTGATGGATCGTGGTGGCCTTGGTGCCGTCATAGGCGATGCGGACCAGCGTGGGTCCGAGAGTGAAAATGAAAGCGAGGTCGCCAGGAGCACACGCGGTCTTGCCGAGGCCCTTGGCGCTCACAGCGTACTTGCCTCCGTTGTCCCTGGCGTCGCATGTGACCGACGTCCGGTAAAAGGAGGCCGAGGAGTAGTCGAGCCGGATCTCTTTAGCTCCGGCCAGAGGCTTCAGACGGTAACTCTTGATTCCGTAGTGCATTGTGACCAGCTTGGCTGCGCGCGGCACGATACGGAGTTTTCCCGCTCCGTCCGGCCAGGCCCAGCCGTACGCGATCCTGGGAGAGGAGGCTTGCGCCGGCGCGGCGGTCGGACCAGTCGCGATGAGAATGAGAATAGCGGTGGAGGCTAACAGTCGCACGAGGTTCTCCTGGGAAACGGCACGGCGCTACACGTGGCGCACAGCCTACTCACCCGGTACGACATCAACTGGGATCCAACCCTCGGGTCAGCGGTCAACTGCCACACCTTGCGGGTAACGCTCAAGGCGGAGTGGTCACCGAGACGGTCGTGAGTGCATCGGCCAGTTGAGGAAGCGTAGAGACGACGACCGACCCATGGACACCCGCGAGATGCTTGCGGCTGCCGTTTTTGCTCACAACACCGATCGCCTGAATGCCGGCCTGCGCAGCTACGTACATTCCCATGAAGGACCTGCCGACCAGCGTGCAGTTGGACGGCTCCACCCCCAGGACCTTCACCGCCTGCCGTACGAGGTCGACACCCGGCATCTCCGACGAGATCGGCCGTCGCTCACGCCCGATGACCGGTCCCACCAGGTGACGTAGGCGGTGCGCATCGAGGTAGGTCTCCATGGCCGCGGAACAGGTGTCACCCACTACCGCGACCGGCCTGCCGCTAGCCTGGCAGGCCTGCAACACCTCAAGCGCCCCAGGTGTGGGTGCGGCCGTTATGGCCGCACCCATCTCGGCCTCCCGCACCATCTTCTCGGCTTCCGCGCCGTAGTCCCGGCCGACGTGGTGGGCGTAGTCCCATCTTCCACAGGGGATCGTCCACGACGGCGGTCAGGATCGACATCCTGTGTCCCGCGGAGAAGAGCATGTTGTAGATCTTCTCGGTGATCGCCGCGGTGTCCACGTCGATGAAGAGATCGCAGCGTGCCGTCGAAGGGGAGCAGCACGGCGTGGGTCCGCTCCAGGACACGGGCGACATGCGGACGTACCCTTATGCTCGTCAACCGGAATCCTCCTGATCATGGCGCGCCAGCTGATCGTACGTGCCGCCATACAGTCCGGAGTGCGTTCGGGCGGAGTTGTGTACAGCCGAGGCCGGAGGTTGCGAGTACCTTCTCCTGGCCGTACAACTTGCCCCACAACGTCTGAGGTCGTCCACCATTGGCCTTCACGTGCTCGATCACCTCAATCAGCATGCCTCCGGTCCCACAAGCGGGGTCGTAAACCGTTTCGCCTTCCCGACTCCCTTCTGAATGCATACCGCGCGTTCACCGACCGGATCGACCTCGACACTCAGATCACCGGGACGTTCCACGCGTCCGACGTGCCTGGCCTGGTGTCGACTGACAGCCGCGCCCAACTCCAGGCCCTGCTGTCGCGGGGAGCGCGAAAGATCAGCAAGATCGTCGGAATGCACCGGACAGACAAAGGCCCCTGACCGCGAAACCGCTGGTCAGGGGCCTTGTACGTGAGAGCCGCCTTGGGGAATCGAACCCCAGACCTTCTGTTTACAAGACAGATGCTCTGCCGATTGAGCTAAGGCGGCCTACCGGGACGAGTTTAGTGGGCCGGAGGCCCGATCGTCACGGTGAAATCACCGGCGACGGCGACGTGCGACCTCGTAGAGGGCGATCCCGGCGGCGACGCCCGCGTTGAGCGACTCGGCCGCGGCGTTCATGGGGATGCGTACGACCAGGTCACACGCCTCCCGCACCAGCCGGGACAGGCCCTTGCCCTCGGAGCCGACGACCACGACGAGCGGCTCAGTGGCCAACTCGGCGTCGGCGACATCCACGGTCGCGTTGCCGTCGAGGCCGATCACGAACAGGCCGGCCTCGCGGTACGCGGTGAGCGTCTGGGTCAGGTTCGACGCGCGGGCGACCGGGAGGGTGGCGAGTGTGCCGGCCGAGGTCTTCCACGCGCCCGCCGTAACGCCGGCCGACCGACGCGACGGGACGACGAGTCCGTGCGCTCCGAACGCGGTCGCCGAACGCGCGATGGCGCCGAGGTTGCGCGGGTCGGTCACCCCGTCGAGGGCCACGATCAACGGCACCTCCGCGGCGTCCTGCGCCCGCTCGACGAGTTGCTCGGGGTGAGCGTACTCGTAGGGCGGGATCTGCAGGCCGATGCCCTGGTGGACGGTGCTCTCCGTCAGCCGGTCGAGTTTGTCGCGGGTGACCTCCAGCAGCGCGATGCCGCGATCGGCCGCGAGCTTGATCGACTCCCGGACCCGGTCGTCGCTGTCGATCCGCTGCGCGATGTAGAGCGCGTTCGCCGGGATAGCGGCGCGCAGCGCCTCCAGGACGGGGTTGCGCCCGCCGATGATCTCCGGAGCGTCGTCCCGGCGCTGGCGGCTCGGCGTGCGAGCCGTACGCTCGCCGGACGCACGCCCGGCGGCCTCGCGCTCGAGCCGCTCGGCGCGTGCCTTGTCCTTGTACCAGTGCCGCATGTGCGCGGGCGGAGTCGCTCCCTTGCCCTCCAGGGAACGCCGGCCCTTCCCGCCCGTACCCCTAGTCGGACCCTGCTTCTTTGATGGCTTCCCTGAAGCCCGTCCAGCCATGGTCTCTAGCGTACGGCCCACGCCGGGGAGCTTTGTCAGACACGACCTAACGGGCCAGTTCCCAGCGGGGGCCCTTGGGGGTGTCCTCGACCACGACGCCGGCGGCGGCGAGCTGCTCGCGGATCGCGTCGGCCGCGGCGTAGTCCTTGCGGGCTCGGGCGGCCTGGCGCTGCTCCAGCGCGACCGCGATCAGCGCGTCGACCACCTCGCGCATCCCCGAGCCGCCGCTCGCACGCCACTGCTCCGACCTGGGGTCGAGACCGATCACGTCGAGCATGTTCTGCGTCTCGGCCAGCAGTCGGGCGACCTGCTCCTTGTTGCCCTGGGCCAATGCCACGTTGCCCTCGCGGACGACCTCGTGGATCACCGCCAGCGCCTGGGAGACGTTCAGATCGTCGTCCATGGCGTCCACGAACGCCTGCGGCAGCGGGGCGTCGGCGTCCACATCGTGGATCACCTCCGCCGCCCGCGTGACGAACCCCTCGATCCGCCGATAACCGGCCGCGGCCTCCTGGAGGGCCTCCTCCGAGTAGTCGATCTCCGACCGGTAATGGGCCGCGACGAGGTAGTAACGCAGCTCGACAGCGCGGACCTTGCGGAGCATTTCGGGTATCAGCAGTGAGTTGCCGAGCGACTTGCTCATCTTCTCGCCGCCGAGCTTCAGCAGGCCGTTGTGCAGCCAGTAGCGCGCGAAGCCGTCGCCCGCCGCCTGCGACTGGGCGATCTCGTTCTCGTGGTGCGGGAAGATCAGGTCGACGCCGCCACCGTGGATGTCGAAGGTCTCTCCGAGATACTTGGTGGCCATCGCCGAGCACTCCAGGTGCCAGCCGGGACGGCCGCGGCCCCACGGCGTCGGCCATGTCGGCTCGCCGGGCTTGGCGCCCTTCCACAGGGCGAAGTCACGCGGGTCGCGCTTGAGCGAGTCGGTGTCGGTGTCGCCGGCGGCCCGCATGTTCTCCAGCCTCTGGTTGGAGAGCTTGCCGTACCGCTCGGCGTACGACACGACGTCGAAGTAGACGTCGCCGCCCGCGGCGTACGCGTGGCCCTTGTCGATGAGCCGCCGCATCAGTTCGACCATCTCGGGGACGTGGCCCATCGCGCGCGGTTCGACCGTGGGCGGCAGGCAGCCGAGCTGGTCGTACGCCCAGGAGAAGGCACGCTGGTTGCGTTCGGCGACCACGAACCACGGGACGCCTTCCTCGGCGGCCACTCGGATGATCTTGTCGTCGAGGTCGGTGACGTTGCGGCAGAGCGTCACGTCGTAGCCCTGCCGCATCAGCCATCTGCGGAGCACGTCGAAGTTGACGCCGGACCGGATGTGACCGATGTGCGGCGGAGCCTGAACGGTCGCACCACACAGGTACATCGAGACCCGGCCGGGCTCGACCGGAACGAATTCGCGGACAGCACGTGTGCTGGTGTCGTAGAGGTGCAGGCTCACACACGCAAGGCTAACGCCTGACGCCGCGCTCCTGGCCTACTTGTGAGCCCCTGGACGCGTTCGCGGGCGCATTTCCCACCGTACGGCCAGCACTCGTGCCCCATAAGTCCCGTCAATAGGGAAAAATCACCTAGCGGACGATTGTCTTGTTCGGGGTGATGCGCACGATGACTCGCTCGGCGTTCGGGTCGGCCTCCGCCCAGTCCTGGCCGGTGTACTTGCGGGACAGCTCCTGGATCAGCTCGCCCGTCTTGTCATCGACGAACTCGGCCGTACCGCGGACCTCGGCGTAGCGATAGGGGTTGGCCGCGTCGACGACCACGATCGACACCCGCGGGTCGCGGACGATGTTCTGGTGCTTGCGGCGGCCCTTCACGGTCGAGAACAGGACGTCGTCGCCGTCGGCCTTGACCCAGACCACCGACGCCTGGGGGCTTCCGTCGGGGTTGAGGCTCGCGATGGTGGCGAAGTTGGTTCCATCGAACAGATCACGGGCGCCGTCCGGCAGCATCGGGATCCTCCTTCGTTCATGTGAAGAGCAGCTGTACGAAGAGCGCCTAACGCTCTTCCATCGCAGATGATTCCACTCCGTTCCCGCCCGGCTCTGCCTCTTGACGGCTCTTGACGGTTCTTGACGGCTCTTGACGGCCCCGTAGCGCCACTTCACCACTGGATCCTGCGGTACCGATCTACCTACCGGGCCCATTCTGTAGGCTCGAAAAGCCATGAACGCGACTCCCCCCGCTCAAGGACACCGTGGCGCCGACTCTCGAGGACACGGTGTCGCCAGCACCTCGGAACGCCGTACCACGGCCGCCGGAACCCGCGCCGTCGTGCGGTCCACTTCCCGCTCCTCTCGATCCACCGCCGCCGAGACCCCCCTCGCGCTGCGCCGTACGGCCGTCGGCCTGGCGGCCGTCGCCCTTGCCCTGCTGGCTGGGGCGGCCTGCGCGCTTTCCTTCGAGGATCTGCGTCAACTGGCCCTCGCCGGACGCGCTGATCCGCAGCTCGCCTACCTCTACCCCGCGGCGTTCGACGTTCTGCTGATCGTCGCCCTGGTGTGCGTTCCCCTGCTGCGCGGCGTGCGACCGCTGGTGCGGTCACAGGCCGGCTTCATCCTGATCCTCCTGCTGGCGGCCGCTGCCGCGGCCGCCGTGTCGACCGCCACCGAGACGACCTTCGACCCGAGGCAGGCGGCCGTCGTCGTGGCGATGCTTCCCTGGGTGATGCTCGTTCTCGGGCTCTGGCTCCTGCTGCTCCTTCTCAAACACGCACGTACGAACCGGGCCGACCTCGACGACGAGGATGCCGGGGAGGATGCCGGGGAGGATGCCGGGGAGGACGAGGATTTCGTGCCGTTCGACCGAGAACGGAGGGCCCTCCCCCTCGAGTCCACTCCCGGCGACGAACCCACACCCGGCGTCGGACCCAGTCCTGCCGTTCCTCCACGTACCGCCCCGGCAGGCCCGGTCGGTACGGCTGCCGCGTCGGCTACGCCACCCGCTCCCGCCGACCCCGGCGAGACGGATGCGGTCTCCGGTCTCCGGTCCACGGCAGGGCAGCCGCCCACCGACCAGTCCCCCGACGCCCAGTCCTCCGACGCCCAGTCCTCCGACACCCAAGGCCCCGACACCCGGAACTCTGCCGCCGAAGCCTCGGCCGCTGAACCGGCCAAGGCTCAACAGCCCTCGGAGTCCCCAGAGCCATCCCCGTCGGCAGAGCGACCCGAGTCGCCAGAGCCACCCGAATCCCCGGGGTCATCGGAGTCACCGGAGTCATCAGAGTCCCCGGGGTCATCGGAGCCGCCGCGCGACCGTCCCCTCCGCTGGGGTGACCTGGTCCGTCCCCGTACGGGTGACGTGCTCGTCCATCCCAGGCGCCGGGCCGCCGGCGAACCTCCCGACGAGCCCGAGTCGGCACACGCCTCCGCGGCGTCCGAGGCTCCCGATGACGCCTCGACCGCCGGGTCCACGCCGGCGCCCGGCCCACTGCCCGCTCCGGTGCCCGATGTCGTGTCCGATCCCGCGTCCGCGCCGGATCGGGCGATGGAACCCGCGACGATGGACGAGTCGGGCGTCGACACGCAACCGCTCCGCCACATCCCCGGCGCCTCTGACATCCCAGGTGCCTCTGACCCGGCCCATGACATGGAGGCCGCCGACCCGGAGGAACAACACGCCCCCAGCGGCGCCCGCCCCGACCACGGCGACGAACGCGACGACGTGCCGCTCGCCCCGCCGTCCGGGCGCATGCGGAGCACCCCGCTCCCGCCCAAATAACGAAGCTCCCCGAAAGGACCAGATCGGCCAATAATCGCCGATTCCGCGTGAACCGTTTGAATCACGCCACGAATCACGCCGCCATCCGTGGCAGCGGAATCAGACCCGGAGGAGCAGAGAGAATCCGGACGGATGTGACCGGGGGACCACCCGTGACACCCGTACAACGTGCTACGGCCCGCCAGGTCGCTTCAACGGCCTGGCGGGCCCTCACTGGTCATGACACGGCTTGCCGGTTCCGCCTCGCATGCCGGCTTGCGGGCTACCCATTGCCTAGACGCGGGATCGGCCGCGGATGCCGGCCACGATCGAGACGCCGACGACCGCCAGCACCACCTGCATGACGAGTTCGATCCAGTCGACACCCGGCGTGGTCGACACTCCCATGACCTGGGCGAGAGCGGTTCCGATCAGCGCGGCGACGATGCCGACCACGATCGTCAGAATCCAGCCGATCGGCTGCCGGCCCGGCAGGAAGAGGCGCCCGAGAGCACCGATGATCGCACCGATGATGATGGCGCCGAAAATCGTCCCGATTGTCATATCGACCTCCCCTTGAGGGTGACCCTTTCACTCTCAGGGGGGAGGGATACCCCACGTCCGGGAAATATGCGTCCAGCAAACGAAAAAGAGTGGCGGTCCCGGACGTTCTCACCGCGTGGTCCCGGTCGACGTCAACGGAGAATGACGGCGGTCGCGATGGCCGCGATGCCCTCGCCCCGGCCGGTGAGACCGAGACCGTCGGTGGTGGTGGCGCTGACGCTGACCGGCGCGCCGATCGCCGCCCCCAGTGTCTTCTCCGCCTCCGCACGTCGCGGTGCGACCTTCGGGCGGTTGCCGATGATCTGCACCGCCACGTTGCCGATCTCGAAACCGGCCGCCCGCACCTGCCGTACGGTCTCCTCGAGGAGTGCGACACCGGAGGCCCCGGCCCATCTCGCGTCGGCGGTGCCGAACAGGCCGCCGACGTCTCCGAGTCCGGCGGCCGACAACAGCGCGTCGCAGCACGCGTGGGCGGCGGCGTCGCCGTCCGAGTGCCCGGCGAGGCCGGTCTCCCCGGGCCAGTACAGCCCTGCGAGGTGGAGATCCCTACCGAACGCGAAAGGGTGGACATCGACTCCGACGCCCACCCTTGGCGATGTCATATTCAGGAGTTCAGCACCTCGTCGAGCAGAGCTTCGGCCTTGTCCTCGTTGGTCTTCTCGGCCAGGGCGAGTTCGCTCACGAGAATCTGCCGTGCCTTCGCCAGCATTCGCTTCTCACCCGCGGACAGGCCGCGTTCCTTGTCCCGGCGCCAAAGGTCGCGTACGACCTCGGCCACCTTGTTGACGTCACCCGACGCGAGCTTCTCAAGGTTGGCCTTGTAGCGGCGGGACCAGTTGGTGGGCTCCTCCGTGTGCGGCATGCGCAGCACGTCGAAAACGCGCTCGAGTCCCTCTTGGCCGACGACGTCGCGTACCCCGACGAGTTCGGCGTTTTCCGCTGGCACCTGTACGGTAAGGTCGCCCTTGTCGACCTTCAGCACCAAATAGGTCTTTTCCTCACCCTTGATGGTTCGGGTCGTGATGGCCTCGATCCGAGCAGCCCCATGGTGGGGGTAGACGACAGTGTCGCCGACCTGGAAAGTCATGTGACGAGTACCCCTTCCGCTGTACTCCAGGGTACCACGTGGCCACCGCCTCTCGGAACAGTGAAAGGAACATAACTGCAGGTCAAAGCCTCGTTTTGGGACTTGACAAGCCGTCGACTCTATGAATCGGCATTTCTGGCATACAGGGTGACCTGCACTGCCAGGCCTTTCCGACACCGCCGGGAGCGGCCGTCGAACCGGTCAGCCGCGCGGATAAGGTGATTGCTGCCCCATACACGTCCGTACCAAGGAGACCTCGAACCGTGACCAGCAGCAGCCGCCGCAGGGTGATCGCCATTGCCGCGCTCCTCACCGCCATCCCTGCACTGGCCGCGTGTGGCGCCGGTTTCGACGCCAACACCAACATGCCCTACTCCCCGACGGAGGCGGGAGTCCTCATGGAGAACACCGGCTCGGGCATGAGCTACGGCAAGAACGGCGTCATGATCAGCCAGGCGTTCGTCCTCGGCCCGGACTCGGGTCAGCAGATCGCCGCCGGAGGCTCGGCACCGGTCTACCTCACGCTCGTGAGCAACAACGAGGGCGCCGACACCCTCACCTCCATCGCGACGGACGACCAGCAGGCCGTCCGCGTCAACGTGCCCAGCCCGATCGAGGTGCAGCCGGCCACACTCGTCAAGACGCCCGGCGTCACCGTCGAGGGGCTCAAGCGGCCGCTGCGCGGCGGCGAGACCCTGCGGCTCACTCTGCAGTTCAAGAACGCCGGAGCCATCCCGCTCGACGTGCCGGTGATCACCAGGAGCCGCGAGTTCGCCTCGCTTCCGCCGGCCGCCCCGCCGTCCGCCACCCCGATGCCGTCGGAGTCCCCGACCGCGAGCCCCACGCCGTCCGGGTCCCCGGCCCCGGATCTCAACGAGCAGACCTGAGACACCCGACGTCCGGTTCCGGTACGCCACAGCCGTACCGGAACCGGAACCTGGGATCGCTGTCAGTCCTCGATCGGGTCGAACTTGTAGCCGAGGCCGCGGACAGTGAGGATGCAGCGCGGGTTCGCGGGATCCGCCTCGACCTTGGCGCGCAGGCGCTTGACGTGGACGTCCAGGGTCTTGGTGTCGCCCACGTAGTCGGCTCCCCATACCCGGTCGATGAGCTGGCCGCGGGTCAGCACCCGCCCGACGTTGCGCAGCAGCACCTCGAGCAGTTCGAACTCCTTGAGCGGGAGTTGCACCTGCCGGCCGCGTACGGCCACGACGTGCCGGTCCACGTCCATCCGGACCGGCCCGGCCGTGAGCACCGCCGACTCCGGCTCCTCGACGTCGCCACGCCGCCGCAGCACCGCACGGATGCGGGCCACCAGCTCTCTTGACGAGAACGGCTTGGTCACGTAGTCGTCGGCCCCGAGCTCCAGGCCGACGACCTTGTCGATCTCGCTGTCCTTCGCGGTCAACATGATCACGGGAACGTTCGACCGCTGCCGGAGCGTTCGGCACACCTCTGTCCCGGGAAGTCCCGGAAGCATCAGATCGAGCAGGACGATGTCCGCGCCGTCGCGGTCGAAGGCGTCCAGCGCGTCCGGTCCGGTCGCCGCCACGGCGACCTCGAACCCTTCCTTGCGGAGCATGTACGACAAGGCGTCGGAGAAGGACTCCTCGTCCTCCACAACGAGAACCCGCGTCACTTGGCGGCCTCCAGGGGGTTGGTCGTACTCGATGCGTCGACCGCCTGACCGTCCTCGAACGCGGGCAGGCGGAGGGTGAAGGTCGATCCGGAGCCTTCCTTGCTCCACACGCTGACCTCGCCGCCGTGGGCGACGGCCACGTGCTTGACGATCGCGAGCCCGAGCCCGGTGCCGCCGGTGGCCCGGGACCGGGCGGGGTCGACCCGGAAGAACCGTTCGAAGATCCGTTCCTGGGCCGACTCCGGGATGCCGATGCCCTGATCGCTCACGCTCACCTCGATCGAGCCCCGCGTCACCCGCGCGCTCACCACCACGCGCGTGTGCTCCGGGCTGTAGGCGATCGCGTTGTCGATCAGGTTGCGCAGGGCCGTGACCAGAAGCTCGTCGTCTCCCCAGGCCACCAGGTCCTCCGCGCCGCCCGCCGCCAGCGTGATGTCCTTCGCCGAGGCCTTGGTGTTGCAGCGGTCGATGGCGTCATGGACGGCCTCGTCGATCCGTACCGGCCCGGGAGCCGGGATGGGCTCGCCGCCCTGTATGCGCGAGAGCGTGATCAGGTCCTGTACGAGGTAGGTCAGACGGGACGCCTCATGCTGCATTCGTCCGGCGAAGCGCTTCACCGCGTCGGGTTCGTCGGCCGCGCCCTGTACGGTCTCGGCGAGCAGGCTCAGCGCGCCGACCGGGGTCTTCAACTCGTGACTCACGTTGGCCACGAAGTCTCTGCGTACGGCCTCGACCCGCTGCCGCTCGGTCTGGTCCTCGGCGAGGACGAGCACCTGGCCGTGCGCGCCCAGCGGGGCCACCCGGACGGCGAACGTGGTCGTCTCCTGCCCGAACTCGCGACCGGCCGTCTCTATCTCGCTCTCGCGGATCTCGCCGTCCCTGCGTACCTTCCTGGCCAGCGCGAGCAGTTCGGCCGCCATGAGAGAGTCCCCGCGGACCAGGCCGAAGGCCCGGGCGGCCGAGCTCGCGCGCAGCACGCGGTCCTCCCGGTCCAGGACGACGGCCGAGGACGGCAGCACTGCGAGGACCGACGCGACGCCGGGCGGCAGGGTTTCGGCTGGCCGTGCCGTCGTCACGTGCGCCTCGGTGTTCGCCTGCCGGCGGATCGCGAGCATCACGACTGAGCCGGCGACGAATCCGCCCATCGCCGCGAGGCTCGCCAACAACTCGTTCACGGTAAGAATGCTAGGCGGCGATTCCATCCGCCTGCCCTGCCGTACTGGGCATGACCAGGACTTTCCGGCAAATTTCACCCAGCGGTCAATATTCGTTCATGGACGCCGCTCAGCTGGTCGCATACGCGGCGCCCACGTTCGGGGCGCCGGCCGGACCGGTTACTTCTTGCCCTGGTTGGCGACCGCCTCGATGGCGGCGGCGGCGGCCTCGGGGTCGAGGTACTCGCCCTTGCCGACCGGGCGGAAGTCGGCGTCCAGCTCGTAGCGCAGCGGAATGCCGGTCGGAATGTTCAGCCCCGCGATCTCCGCGTCGCCGATGCCCTCCAGATGCTTGACGAGCGCGCGCAGCGAGTTGCCGTGGGCCACCACGAGCACGGTACGGCCGACGGCCAGGTCCGGCACGATCTCGTCGTACCAGTACGGCAGCATCCGCTCCACGACGTCCTTCAGGCACTCGGTCCTGGGCAGCAGCTCCGGCGGCAGCGTGCCGTACCGGCGGTCACCGAGCTGGGAGTATTCGTCGTCGTCCGCGATCGGCGGCGGCGGGACGTCATAGGACCGGCGCCACAGCATGAACTGCTCGTCGCCGAACTCGGCGCGGGTCTGGGCCTTGTCCTTACCCTGCAGCGCGCCGTAGTGGCGCTCGTTCAGCCGCCAGGAGCGGCGGACCGGCAACCACAGCAGGTCGGCCGCCTCGAGGGCGAGGTCGGCGGTCTTGATCGCCCGGGTGAGCACGGAGGTGTGCACCACGTCGGGGTGGATACCCGCCTCGGCGAGGAGCCGACCACCCCGTCGTGCCTCCTCCTCGCCGGTCGGCGAGAGTGTGACGTCCACCCATCCGGTGAACAGGCCCTTGACATTCCATTCGCTCTCGCCGTGCCGCAGCAGCACCAAAGTCGCCATGCGGCCAATCTTATCGACGTACGGTTTTCACTCCGTCGGCGAGCGGCATCAGGAGTCGATCACCCGGGCGAAGGGTTCGAGGTTGGCCAGCGACTCGCCGCGCTTGACCCGCCACGCCCACTCACGCCGGATGGACGAGGCGAAACCGAGCTCCAGGGCACGGTCGAACGACTCGTCGGAGTAGGTGAGCACGCAGCCGAGGACCCGGTCGATCTCCGCCTCGGTCACCGAGTCGAGCGGCAGCCTGCCGACCAGATGCACATCCCCGATGGAGTCGACGGCGAAGTGCACGCCGTACATCGAGCCGTTCTTGAGCAGCAGCCACCGGTAGAACTCGGCGTGGTTCTCGTCCGGCTGCCGGCAGAAGAACGCCTCGATGTTGAGCGCCTGGTCACCGACGATGAGCCAGGTCATGGTGGTGAGCTTGTGCTGGCCCGGCAGCTTGACCAGGAACGCCCCGGGCCTGGGCCGTTCGTACGACAGCTCCGCCGACTTCAGCGCGGCCTCGATCACGCCCTCCGGGTCCGCACCCGCGCGACGGCGGCCTTCCTGGTCCGGTTTCATACATCCAGACTACGAGTTGACCGCGACGGGCATCCGATGGAGTTGGGCGATCGCGCCGGCGTAGACGTCCACCAGCCGCGCGGCCGTCGCCGACCAGCCGAAACCCGTCGCGTGCCGTACGGCGTTCGCGGACAGCTCGTCGAGCAGCGACGGGCGCTCGACGAGGCGGCCGAGGGCCCGGGCCCAGTCGCCGGGGTCGTGCGTGCCGACGAGCACTCCGGAGACGCCGTCCTGGACGGCCGTGCGCAGCCCGCCCACGGATGCGGCGGCCACCGGCGTACCGCACGCCTGGGACTCCAGCGCGACGAGGCCGAAGGACTCGTTGTGGGAGGGCACCACGGTCAGGTCGGCCGCCCGGTACCAGTCGGCCAGCTCCTCCTGCGGGGCTGGCGGCGCGAGCCGTACGACATCGGAGACGCCCAGCTCGGCGGCGAGGTCGGCGAGCAGCGACGGATGGGCCAGGCCGTTGCCGCTGGGGCCGCCCACGCAGGCGACGACCAGCCTCGACCGCAGCGCCGGGTTCTCGACGAGCATGCGCGCCGCGGCCCTGAGCAGGACGTCCGGAGCCTTCAGCGGCTGGATGCGGCCGACGAACAGCAGCACGTGCGCGTCCCGCGCCAGGCCGAGGCGGCGACGCGCCTCGCTCTTGGAACCCGGCCGGAAGACGGTGAGGTTGACGCCCGGGTTCACGACGGCCACCCGCTCGCGGACGGCCCCGTAGAGGTCGATCAGCTCCCCCGCTTCGGCCTCGGTGTTGGCCACCAGCCGGTCGGCGACCTCGACGACCTGCTCCTCTCCGAGCACCCGCATCTTCGGCTCGGGCCGGTCGCCCTCGGCCAGCAGCAGGTTCTTCACCTTGGCCATCGTGTGCATGGTGTGCACGAGCGGCACTCCCCAGCGCTCCTTGGCGAGCCAGCCGACCTGACCGGACAGCCAGTAGTGCGAGTGGATGACGTCGTAGCGGCCCGGGTCGTACATCGCCTCGGTGCGCAGCACGCCGGACAGGAAGCCGCACAGCTGGCCGGGCAGGTCGGCGCGGTCCAGTTCCTCGTACGGCCCGGCCGTGACGTGACGGACCAGGACGCCGGGGACGATCTCGGCGACCGGCGGCAGATCGCGTGCGGTGCGCCGGGTGAAGATCTCCACTTCGATGCCAAGGGCCGCCAGGCGTTTGGCCACCTCGACGATGTAGACGTTCATCCCTCCCGCGTCCCCCGTGCCCGGTTGGTCCAGCGGGGACGTATGCACGCTGATCGTCGCGACCCGGTTGATCCGACGCCGTCTGAGCGTCACCCGAACCACCTCCGAGACGCTTATAACCGAAAAGTTCTTCACAAACTTCCCGGGGGTGCGTGTGCGTCCGACCACATGCATCTCCTGAGAGGATGGTGTCCCCGCTCTGGACGTGTCCCGCGACGCCGCCCGCGCGGGGACCGAAGCGAGGTGCCGAGCGATGCGAGAAGGACGGTTTGCGGTGACGAAGCGCAGGACCGCGGTGGTGACCGGCGCGAGCGGCGGGATCGGCGAGGCGACCGCCCGGCGGCTCGCCGCCGAGGGGTTCGAGGTGGTGGCGGCGGCGCGGCGACGCGACCGGCTGGACAAACTGGCCGACGAGGTCCCCGGGGTCCGGGCCGCGACGCTGGACGTGACCTCGCAGGAGTCCGTGGACGCCCTGGCCGCCTCGCTCGAGCGCTGCGACGTGCTGGTGAACAACGCCGGCGGCGCGATCGGCCTGGAACCGGTCGCCGCCGGACGGGTGGCCGACTGGCAGCGCATGTACGACGTGAACGTGCTCGGCTCGCTGCGGATGACCAGGGCCCTGCTGCCGAAGCTGATCGCCTCGGGCGACGGCGTGCTGGTGATGCTGACGTCGGTCGCCGGGCTCGTCTCCTACGAGGGGGGCGGCGGCTACTGCGCCGCCAAGCACGCCCAGACGTCGATGACCGAGACGCTGCGGCTGGAGTTGTGCGGCG
>NZ_BOOG01000015.1 GCF_016863115.1 Sphaerimonospora thailandensis | reverse complement strand
CTACGCAGCTTGGACGCGATCCATCTGGCCACCGCGATGCAGTTCGGCGCGGTGGTGGAGCACTTCGTGACCTACGACAAGCGACTGATCACCGCGGCCGCCGCCATGGGGATGCCGGTCGCCTGTCCCGGCGCCTCACTCAACTGAGATACCCAGAGGCGGTCAGCGGCGGGGGCCGCCGTACGGGGGTGATGGCGGCGTGGGCGGTGCGGGAGGCTCCGGGGGGAAGCCGCCGCGGCGCATCTCGCGCCAGTTGTCCCGGGCCTCACGGCGTGCCTCGCGGGCATTGTCCCTGACGTCCCGGCGTATCTCGCGGACACTCTCACGGACCTCGCGCAGCATGTCGCGACGCGCCTGCCGGTCGTGCTCCAGCGCGTGACGGATGTTGTGCTCGATCTGATGGCCGATCTCGTGACGACGCTCCAGCCACCAATCGGTCCACGCGCCCAGGGCGCGCTTGATCGGCTCGGCCCGGGAGTCCCCGATGACCTTCACCTCGCCCATCACCACCCAGGCGTTCACCCTGACCACGGGCGCGTTGCGACCAGTCGGCGGCTCAACGGCCTGGACCTTCTTCTCTCCCATGATGGCGAAGCCGGAGAGCTCGACGTCGACACCGTCCGGGACGATGATCTTCACAGTGCCCATCACGCAGGTGACCGCGATGTCCACCTCGGGAGTGCGCACCTCGGCCTCGCGGAGGTCGATCGTGACATCGCCCATCACCGAGGCCGCGCCGATCTCCTGATCGATGCGCCACTTCCCCTTCCGCTTCTCGCTGCTCATCACCGCGACGATCCACTTGCGCACCCGGCCCTGTGGCCGGGCGGACTGGGCGGAGGGGGTGAACGCCGGGCCGGCGGCCGGGGCTCCGCCGGGGAGATCAACGGTCAACTGCGCCAGCTCGGCGTGGGTCCGGGCGAGATAGGCCGCCTCGGTCCGTTCGGTCAGCTCGGCGAGGGTCAACCGCCCCTCGACCGACGCCTCACGCAGCTTTTCCACCACAGACTCGCGTTCGGCGTCGGAAGCACGCATTCCACCCGGATCATTCACGATGTCTAAGGTAACGCCATCATGCGCGCGCTCCCATCCTCCCCGGGAACGATTGTGCGGGCATGTGTGAGCATAGAAGGGTGACCCGGAGCAAGCTTCTTGACGCGGTGGCGGGGGGCGACGTGGCGCGGGTGGCGGCCATGCTGCGTCCGGACATCACCCTGGACACCGCCCGGAACACCGACCTGAACCCCGCCCAGGGCACGACACCGCTCTACCACGCGGCCGTCACGGGAAAACACGAGATCGTCCGGCTGCTCCTGGAGTACGGCGCCGACCCGGACCAGCCGAGCGGCGGCGAGGACGAGGGGCTTCCCCTGTGCGCCGCCGCGTGCTGGGACCACGCGCAGACCGTGCAGGCGCTGCTCGACGGCGGCTGCGACCCCGACGCCCGGGAGCACGGCGGCTGGACCGCGCTGCTGTGGGCCTCGGCCAACGGTCACCTGGAGTCCGCCGACGTCCTGCTCGACGCCGGAGCCGACCCGGACGTGACCGACGACGACGGGGACACCCCTCTGACCCTCGCGGCGCGCTTCGGCGCGTACGGAATCGTCTGGTCGCTGCTGGAGCACGGCGCCGACCCCTCCCTGCCCGGCTCGGGTGGTCGGACCCCGCTGGAGATCGCCAGGCGGTGGGCGTCGGTGGACCTGGAGAGCGCGATGCGTGAGGAGGTCGCCGCCCAGGTGGAGGAACAGCGCGCGGAGGAAGAGCACGCGGGGGGCGGCCACACGGTGGTGACGGCCGGGTGCGCGGCCCCGGACGGCACCCGTCTGGTCACGGTGGAGGCGTGCCACCCCGAGGGTGGCGGCTTCGCGATCAGCCGGCAGTACGGCCATGCCGCGATCGCGACGCACCTGGAGATCGTCCTCGGCATCCGCCCGCCCGTCGCCGAGTTACTCGAACGCGTTACGCCGTACCGGGAGATCGACGAGGAGGACGAGACGTGGTGGGCGGCCGTGCAGGCGCTGCGGCGGCGGCATGACGACGAGACGTTCGAGGCGGCGTCGCGGCTGTGCGACAGCGCCGACCCGGTGGAGCGCGAGTTCGGCGCCGACGTGCTGGCCGAGTTCGGCCAGGACATGGAGCACGATCCCTATCATGAGCGCGCCCTGGCGATCCTGCGGGACATGGCCCGTCAGGAGAGCGACCCGCGGGTCGTCGAGGCCGTCCTGCACGCGTTCGGCCACCGGGCCGACGAACGGGCGTTTCCCGAGGTGCTGGGCATCGTCAACCTGCCCGGGCGGACGCCCACGGTGAGCGACCCGGTGGCGCTGGCCGCCGTCCTGCCGCCGGACGACGAGGAGGGGATCGCCGCGCTCGTCCGGCTGAGCGGGGACGCCGACCCCAAGGTACGCGACTGGGCCACCATGGGCATCGCGGGACTGGCCGCCGACACCCGGCGGATCAGGGAGGCTCTCGCCGCCCGGCTGGCGGACAGCGACCTGACGACGGTCGCGGAGGCCGCACGCGGCCTGGCCGGACGGGGGGATCGGCGGGCCATCGGCGGGATCCACCGGGTGCTGTGCGAGCCGAGCGGCGGCGAGCCGAGCAGCGGCGGGCAGCGCGGCGGCGGGCAGCGCGGCGGCGGGCAGCGCGGGGGGCAGGCGGGCGATCGGGAGGACGAGCGCGACTACGCCCGCGACCTCGTCCTGGAGGCGGCCGCCGAGCTGGGCCTGGAGATCCGCGAGGCCGGGATCGCCGGCACCGGAGTTCCGTGACCCCCCGAGTTCTGTTATCCGGAGTTCCGTGAGCTGGCGGTTTGGCCGGCCCGGGGGGATGCTGAACCTACTCCGACAGGTCGACCCATCCGAAGGTCAGCCCCCGCCCCGACAGGAGGACGCAGTGACCCACGACGTGACCAACCAGGTGCCCCCGCTGACCGGCCACGACGTGTCAGCCGACCGCGCACTGCTGGAGGGCCTCGCCCGCGAGGGCGCGGACTGGGCGACGGGGGAGCTTCATCAGCTCGGCGTGCTGGCCGGATCGGCGCGGGCGCAGGAGTGGGGCAGGCTGGCCAACGACAACCCGCCCGTGCTGCGCACCCACGACCGGTACGGCAACCGGATCGACGAGGTGGAGTTCCACCCGGCGTGGCACGAGCTGATGTCGGTCGCGGTCGCGAACGGCATGCACGCCGCGCCCTGGATGTCGGCCCGGCCCGGCGCGCACGTGGCGCGGGCGGCCAAGTTCTTCGTCTGGTCACAGGTGGAGGCCGGGCACGGCTGCCCGATCTCGATGACGTACGCCGCGGTGGCCGCGCTGCGGCACTCCCCCGCGCTGCGCGCCGAGTGGGAGCCGCTGCTGGCGTCACGCACCTATGATTTCGGGCTGCGCCCGGCGGCCGACAAGCGCGGGGTGCTGGCCGGCATGGCGATGACCGAGAAGCAGGGCGGTTCCGACGTCCGGGCGGGCACGACGCGGGCCGAGCCGCTCGCCGACGGAAGCTTCGCGATCACCGGGCACAAGTGGTTCAACTCGGCGCCCATGTGCGACGTGTTCCTGGTGCTGGCCCAGGCTCCCGGTGGTCTGTCGTGCTTCCTGCTCCCCCGCGTGCTGCCGGACGGCTCGCGCAACGCGATCCGGCTGATGCGCCTGAAGGACAAGCTCGGCAACCATTCCAACGCCTCGGCCGAGGTCGAGTATGAGCACGCCGTCACGTTCCTGGTCGGCGAGGAGGGTCGCGGCGTCCGGACGATCATCGAGATGGTCAACATGACCCGGCTCGACTGCGTGATCGGCTCCGCGGCCGGCATGCGGTACGGCCTGGCACAGGCGATCCACCACGCCGGCCACCGCAGGGCCTTCGGCAAGGAGTTGATCGACCAGCCCCTGATGCGCAACGTGCTCGCCGACCTGACGCTGGAGTCGGAGGCCGCGACCACGCTGATGCTGCGGCTGGCCGGGGCGACCGACCGGGCGGTACGCGGCGACGCCGCCGAGGGCCTGTTCCGCCGGGCGGCCCTGGCGGCCGCGAAGTACTGGGTGTGCAAGCGAGGCCCCGCGCACGCGGCCGAGACTCTGGAATGCCTGGGCGGCAACGGGTACGTCGAGGAGTCGCAGATGCCCCGCCTCTTCCGTGAGTCGCCGCTCAACGGCGTCTGGGAGGGCTCGGGCAACGTGGCCGCGCTCGACCTGATGCGGGTGCTGACGCGCGAACCCGAGGCGATGGAGGCGTTCTTCGCCGAGGTGGCGCTGGCCGGCGACGGCCGGGTCACCGACGCCGCCGAGCGGGTCCAGAAGACCATCGCCTCGGCCGGGGAGGCGGACGCGCGGCGCGTCGCCGAGGAGATGGCCCTGGTCCTGCAGGCGTCCCTGCTCGTACGGCACGCGCCCGCCGCGGTGGCCGACGCGTTCTGCGCCTCCCGGCTGGCGGGCGACTGGGGACGCGCCTTCGGCACGTTGCCGGGAGGCCTGGACCTGACGGCGGTCCTGAATCGCTCGGGGGGCACCGCGCGCTAGGGTCGTCCGTGGAAATGATTCTCACACCTATGGAAAGGGGAGCGAGATGGCGACCACGCGTACCGCCACGACCCAGTGGAAGGGTGCCCTCCTGGACGGATCGGGTTCGGTTTCGCTGGACTCCTCCGGCGTCGGCACCTTTGAGGTCTCCTGGCCGTCCCGTGCGGAGGAGGCGAACGGCAAGACCAGCCCCGAGGAGTTGATCGCCGCCGCCCATTCCTCGTGCTTCTCCATGGCGCTGTCCAACGGTCTGGCGAAGGCGGGGACTCCGCCGCAGTCGGTCGAGACCAGGGCGGACGTGACCTTCCAACCCGGTGAGGGCATCACCGGCATCGTGATCTCGGTCCGGGCCCAGGTGCCGGGGATCTCCGCCGAGGACTTCCAGCAGGCGGCCGAGACGGCGAAGGCCAACTGCCCGGTCAGCAAGGCCCTGGCGGGGACCACGATCTCGCTGAACGCCGAACTCGTCGGCTGATTCGAAACACCATCCCGGGTCCCCACGACCAGGTGGGGGCCCGGCAGGAACGGGGTCATATGCGCGAGGTCTGGCCTGGAGAGCAGTACCCCCTCGGTGCCACCTGGGACGGGGTGGGAACCAACTTCTCGGTGTTCTCTGAGGCCGCCGAGCGGATCGAGTTGTGCCTGTTCGACAACGACGGCGCTGAGAGCCGTGTCGACCTGCCCGAGGTCGACGGGTTCGTCTGGCACGGCTACGTGCCGGGGATCATGCCCGGCCAGCGGTACGGCCTGCGCGTCCACGGGCCGTACAAGCCCGAGCACGGCCACCGGTGCAATCCCGCCAAGCTGCTGCTCGATCCGTACGGCAAGGCCGTCGAGGGCTCGGTACGGTGGAACGAGTCGCTTTTCTCCTACCATTTCGCCGACCCGGCGCGGCTGAACACCGGCGACTCCGCCCCTTACATGCCGAAGAACGTGGTGATCAATCCGTTCTTCGACTGGGGCAACGACCGTCCGCCGCGTACGCCGTACCACGAGACCGTGATCTATGAGGCGCACGTGCGCGGCCTCACGATGCGGCACCCGGGGGTGCCGGAGGAGCAGCGCGGCACCTATGCCGGGCTCGCGCATCCCGCCGTGCTCGATCACCTGCTCTCGATCGGGGTGACCGCGGTCGAGCTGATGCCGGTGCACCAGTTCGTGCCGGAGCACGCGATGGTGGCCAGGGGGCTGACCAACTACTGGGGCTACAACACGATCGCCTACCTGGCCCCGCACAACGCGTACTCGAGCGCCGGGCAGCGGGGCGAGCAGGTCCAGGAGTTCAAGGCGATGGTCCGCGCGCTGCACGAGGCCGGGATCGAGGTGATCCTCGACGTCGTCTACAACCACACCGCCGAGGGCGACCACATGGGCCCGACGCTCGGCTTCCGGGGGATCGACAACGTCGCCTACTACCGGCTGCACGACGAGGACCGGCGCTACTACCTCGACTACACCGGTTGCGGCAACTCGCTCAACGTCCGCTCGCCGCACGCGCTACAGCTGATCATGGACTCGCTGCGCTACTGGGTGCAGGAGATGCACGTGGACGGCTTCCGCTTCGACCTCGCGGCGGCGCTCGCCCGGGAGCTGCACGACGTGGACCGGCTGAGCGCGTTCTTCGACCTCATCCAGCAGGACCCGGTGATCTCCCAGGTGAAGCTGATCGCCGAGCCGTGGGACGTCGGCCCCGGCGGTTACCAGGTCGGCAACTTCCCGCCCCTGTGGACCGAGTGGAACGGCAAGTACCGCGACGCCGTACGCGACTTCTGGCGGGGCGGCGCCAGGACCATGCCCGAGTTCGCCTCCCGGCTGTCCGGCTCGAGCGATCTGTACGCCACCAGCGGCCGCCGGCCGGTCGCCTCGATCAACTTCGTCACCTGCCACGACGGGTTCACCCTCACCGACCTGGTCTCCTACAACCGCAAGCACAACGAGGCCAACGGCGAGGACAACCGCGACGGCACCGACGACAACCGCTCCTGGAACTGCGGCGTGGAGGGCCCGGCCGACGATCCCCAGATCATGCGGCTGCGGCGGCGGCAGCGGCGCAACTTCCTGGCCACGCTGTTCGTGTCGCAGGGAGTGCCGATGATCGCGGCGGGCGACGAGTTCGGCCGCACCCAGCACGGCAACAACAACGCCTACTGCCAGGACAACGAGATCTCCTGGGTCGACTGGTCGCTGGCCGAGACTGAGGCGGACCTGCTCGGGTTCGTCCGGCGGCTGGCCGAGCTCCGGCGCGATCACCCGGTCTTCCGCCGGCGCAGGTTCTTCCACGGCAAGGTCCGCGACGGCGTACGCGATATCGTCTGGCTGACCCCGGCCGGTGAGGAGATGACCGACGCCGACTGGGCCACCGGTTACGCCAAGTCGCTCGCGGTGTTCCTCAACGGCGACGCGATCAGCGAGCCCGGCCCGCGTGGGGAGAAGATCTGGGACGACTCGTTCCTTCTGCTGATCAACGCCCACCACGAGAGCCTGACGTTCACCCTGCCCTCGGCCGAGTTCGGTGACCACTGGCAATCGGTGCTCGACACCGCCGATGAGGCGCCGGACCGGGGTGCCGCCGACGAAGAGGTCCGGAGAGCGGGCGCGGACGTGTCCGTCGCCCCCCGGTCCCTTCAGATCCTGCGCCGCGCACAGGACTAGCACCTCCTCCTGGCCCGGCTCCTGCTGGTCCTTCAGTCCTTGAGGATGACGGCCAGGGCCGCCTTGACGTGGGCCTCGGCGGCCGGTTTGGTGATCCCGAGCCCGGAGAGCACGCCGGAGCCGTCCTCCAACTCCAGCAGGGCGAGCAGGATGTGCTCGGTCCCTACGTAGTTGTGGCCCATCCGCAGGGACTCCCGGAGTGTGAGCTCCAGTGCCTTGCGCGCCTGCGCGTCGTACGGCACGATCTCGGGCACCACATCGGCGGCCGGCGGCAACTCCGCGGCCACGGCCTGCCGTACGGCCTCCGGCGGCACGCCCTGGGCGGCGATGGCCTTCGCGGCCAGGCCGTCGGGCTCGCTCAGCAGGCCCAGCACCAGGTGCTCGGGGCGGACCTCGTCGTTGCTCGCGGCGCGGGCTTCGTTGTGCGCCGCCATCACGACATTCCTGGCTCTCGGGGTGAACCGCCCGAAGCCCTGGCCGGGGTCGAGCGTCTCGGCGGCGGCCTTCGGCACGAACCGCTTCTGCGCGGCCTGCTTGGTGACCCCCATGCTCCTGCCGATGTCGGTCCAGGAGGCGCCCGACCGTCGGGCCTGGTCGACGAAGTGGCCGATCAGGTGGTCGGCGACGTCGCCGAGATGGTCGGCCAGCAGGACCGCGTCGGAGAGTTGGTCGAGCGTGTCGGTGTGCGCCTTCTTGATCGCCTCGATCAGGTCGTCGAGGCGGACGGGATGCAGCGAATGGATCGGATTCGTCATACCGTCAACGATAGGTTGACGACACGTTATCGTCAACTCGGCGTTGACGCCCCTCGTGCCCCGTTCCAGGTAGTTTCAGCCCGTGGCCACGGAACCTTCGCAAATACCTATAGAACGGACCTCGATCCGCCCCCGGGCGGCGGTCGTACGGGACGCCCTGGGCGTGGGCGTCGCCGTCGGCCTGTCCGGATTCGCCTTCGGCGTGACCTCGGCCGGGGCCGGGCTGAGCCTGGCCCAGACGTGCGTGCTCTCCCTGCTCGTGTTCACCGGGGCGTCGCAGTTCGCGCTCGTCGGCGCGCTGGGCGTGGGCGGCAACCCCGCCGCGGCCGTGGCCGGAGCGCTGTTCCTCGGCGTGCGCAACGCCTTCTACGGACTGCGACTGGCCCAGTTGATGCGCCTGCCACGCGCGGTGCGCCCGCTCGCCGCGCAGTGGATCATCGACGAGACGTCGGCCGTGGCCATGGCGCAGCCGGATCGACGCAGCGCGCGGCTCGGCTTCGCGGTCACCGGGGCCAGCCTGTACGTGCTGTGGAACCTCACCACGTTCCTCGGCGCGCTGGGCGCCGAGGCGCTCGGCGACCCGTCCGCGTGGGGGCTGGACGCCGCCGGGCCGGCCGTCTTCCTGGCGCTGCTCGCTTCGATGCTGCGTGGACGGCAGGAGGTCCTGGTCGCCGTCCTCGCCGTCGCGCTCGCGCTGGCCTGCCTGCCGCTGCTGCCGGCGGGCGTCCCCGTCCTCGTCTCGGCGCTGGCCGCACCGATCGTCTTGGCCCTCACCCGCCGCCCGGAGGCATCCCGTTGACCGTCTGGATCGCCGTCGCCGTCACCGCGCTCGGCTGCTACCTCGTCAAACTGCTCGGACTGTCCGTGCCCGCGGGGCTGTTGGACCGGCCCTTCGTACGGCGGATGGCGGCCCTCGTGCCGGTCGCCATGCTGGCCGCGCTCACGGCCATCCAGACCTTCGGCAGCGGCCAGGCGCTCGTCGTCGACGCGCGGGCCGCCGGGCTGGCGGCGGCGGCCGTCGCGCTGCTGCTACGCGCGCCGTTCCTCGTGGTCGTCGCGGTCGCGGTCGCCGTCACCGCCGCCGTCCGCGCGCTCACCGGTTAGCGGGTCGGCCGCCGAGGATGTCGGCGAGGTCGTAGGCGACGGGCCGGTCGAGCTGGTCGTAGGTGCACGAGTCCGGCTCCCGGTCGGGCCGCCAGCGGCGGAACTGGGCCGTGTGCCGGAACCTGTCCCCCTCCATATGGTCGTAGGCCACCTCGACCACCAGTTCGGGCCGCAGCGGGATGAACGACAGGTCCTTCTTGGCGTTCCACCGCGACACCGCGCCGGGCAGGCGCTGCGCGGCACGTTCCCCCGTCGCGCCGCCCTCGGCGGCCTCCGCCCAGTGGCCCCACGGATGTTCGCTCAGATCGTCCATCCGGTACGGCGCGAGCTCGGCGACCAACTCCGCGCGCCGCTTCATCGGGAACGACGCGGCCACCCCCACGTGATGCAGGCGGCCATCGGCCGAGTAGAGCCCCAGCAGCAGCGAACCGACAATCGGGCCGCTCTTGTGCTCGCGGTAACCCGCGACGACGCAGTCGGCCGTCCGCTCGTGCTTGACCTTGAACATCACCCGCTTGTCCGGCGCGTACGGAATGTCGCCCGGCTTGACGACGATGCCGTCCAGCCCGGCGCCCTCGAACACGCCGAACCACTCGGCGGCCTGTCGCTCGTCCATCGTGGCCGGGGTCAGCCGTACCGAACCGGAGGCCGCGCCGAGGATCTTCTCCAGACGGGCCCGCCGGAGGGAGAACGGCTCGGCCATCAGGTCCTCCGAACCCTCGGCGAGCAGGTCGAAGGCGACGAACGAGGCGGGTGTCCGCTCGGCCAGCAGCTTCACCCGGGACGCCGCCGGGTGGATCCGCTGCTGCAGCGCGTCGAAGTCGAGCGTCTCGCCCGAGACGACGACGATCTCGCCGTCCACCACGCAGCGCGGCGGCAGCTCGGCCTGGACGGCCGCCACCAACTCGGGGAAGTAGCGCGTGAACGGCCGCTCGTTCCGGCTGCCCAGATAGACCTCGTCGCCGTCGCGGAACACGATGCAGCGGAAGCCGTCCCACTTGGGCTCGTAGTAGAGCGTGCCGTCCTGCGGCGGGAGCCGCTTGACCGCCTTGGCCAGCATCGGCGCCACCGGCGGTTCGACCGGAAGGTTCATCGAGGCTCCTCCCTGACGTATCGGGTGAACAGGACGCCGTCCTCCTCGAGCACGTGCGCCAGGGCGAGCGGCGTCCGTGCGGCGACGCCGTTCAGGACACGCGCCGCGTCTCCGCCGGCCAGCAACGGGCTGATCGTGAGCACCAGTTCGTCGACCAACCCGGCTGCGGCGAGCTCGGCGTTCAGCCGCGGCCCGCCCTCGCACAATATGCGGCCGAGCCCACGCTCGCGCAGCAGGCGCACCGCCACCGCCATGTCGACCAGCTCCTCCCCCGCGACGAGCACCTCGGCGTTCTTTCCCGCCTCTTCGAGGCGGTCCCGCGGCGCCGCCCGGGTGGTGATGACGATGGTCCGCTGGTACGGCTCGGCCTCGGCGAACAGCGGCCCGCGCAGGTCGAGGTCGAGCCGCCGGGTGATGAGGGCGATCGGCGGCGCGGGCGGGCGGCCCTCGCGCAGCGCGGGCCATCCCGCACGCGGCTTCGACGGGCCGTACCCCTCGGTCCTGACCGTCCCCGCACCCGCCAGCACCACGTCGGCCAGGCCGCGCAGGACATGGAAGATCCGCCGGTCCCCCGGGCTCGACAGCCCCGCCGACCTGCCCTCCAGCCACGCCGCACCGTCGGCGCTGGCCACCATGTTGACCCGCAGGCATCCTCCCGGCGGGTAGGCGTAGACGGCGGCGAGGTCAGGATCGTCCTCGACATAGGGATGTATACGACGCACGCTCCCACCCTGGCACACCTACGGACCTCCAGGGTTGGTGATCCCGCCGCTCACGTGCCACCTGACGCTGCCGGCCGGTAGGCTCGGCCGGTGATCTCCAAATGCAATGCATTACCAGAGGCTGCGCTCGTAAGGATTCGGGGCGGAAAGGTTTCGTCTTGAGCTATCGCGGCCTCTCGCTGCTTCTCAGCCTGACCCTGGCCGGGCTTACCGGATGTGGTTCCGGCAAGCCCGTCAGGGTTTCTCCGGAGAGCGCGCTGCGGGATCAATGTGGTTCTGTTCCTCCAGACGTCCGGCGAGTGATCCTGCGGGCGCGAGACGGCGTCCGACTGGGCGCGGCCGCTCTCGGTCCCGCCGACGCCCGGGTCGGCGTGGTTCTCGTTCACGGACTGAATCAGAGCCTGTGCGACTGGCTGGAGGAGATCGGCGAAGTCGTCGAGGAAACTCACGCACAGGTGGTGATTCCCGACCGCCGCGGCACGGGTTCCAGCGAAGGAGCCCCGAACATGACCCGGTACGTGGAGGACACGATCGATGCGCTGCACTGGCTGAAGAGTGGTGGAGCCGTACGGTTCGCGGTCATGGGGACTTCCTACGGCGCTCCCATCGCCCTCGCCGCCGGGAAGAAAGCCGGAAACGAAAATATTGCCATATGCGCGGCTGTCGCCATCTCGCCATTACAGGCCATAAGTGACCGAAGTGGTTCGGTCGACCCTCTGGGCGCGAAAGAACCGCTACCCAAGACATGGATCGCCACCGAGGAAGGTAACACCGACATCGCGAGCAACGCCAAAGAGATATTCGGCCACGTGAACACCCGGAATCGTGGAGAACTGCTGTTCGTCCCCGGGAAGGACCACAGCACCGGGTTGGTGAAAAATCACCCCGAGGCCGGGCGCCTGATAAAGGACGCGATCCTTTCGTGTTCGCCGTAGCGTCGGCACCTGGTTGACGCGTCCGCGGTCAACCGCCGTCTGCACGCTCTGCACGCGTGGACCCTCGGGTTCCAGGATCTGCGGGTAGCGCTCGCGCACCTGCTCGATGAACGCGTACGTCTCCTGCGGCAGCCGCCCGGTGTCGACCGTGATGACCCGCACGTCCGGACGGATCTTCGTGGCCATGTCCAGCACGACCATGCCGTCGATCTGCAGCACGGTGACCACCTCCACCCGGTCGCCGAGTGCATCGAAGGCCCATTCGATGACGTCCTCGGGTTCCTGGTCATCGAGATCCATCGCGATCTCGCCGATCTCCAGGTCGTCGAAGGACACTCGCTCGCCGTCCGGGCGACTGGAATCGGCACGTTGCCGACGGGCTGCGTGCGTCCCTGTCAGGAGGCCGACGGGCGGGCCTTGGAAGGTTGGACGCGTTTGGGTTCGCCGGGCATCTTGGGGTAGTTCGGCGGGTATGGCAGGTCGCCCCGGCCGTCCGCGGCGTACCACTCGAGCAGCGTGTCGATGGCGAACGCCTGGTCGTCGATGGTCCGCTGGAGGTCGCCGATCTCCGCGAACCGCCTCGGCATGCTGCGGATGTCGAAGTCGCGGGGGTCGCAGTCGGCCAGCTCATCCCAGGTCACGGGGGCGGAGACCGTGGCGTCCGGCCGGGCGCGCACCGCGTAGGCGGCGGCCACCGTGCGGTCGCGGGCGTTCTGGTTGTAGTCGATGAAGACCTTCTCCCCCCGCTCCTCCTTCCACCAGGCGGTGGTCGCCAGGCCGGGGAGACGCCGCTCCACCTCGCGGGCGAACGCGATCGCGGCGTGCCGTACCTCGGTGAAGGTCCAGCGGGGCTCGATGCGCACGCTGATGTGGACGCCGCGGTTGCCCGAGGTCTTCGGGAACCCGGTCATGCCGAGCTCGCCGAGCACCTCGCCCGCGGCGAAGGCCACCTTGCGGGCGTCCTCGAAGGAGGTGCCGGGCTGCGGGTCGATGTCGATGCGCAGCTCATCGGGGTGATCGAGGTCGGGCCGGCGGGCAGGCCAGGGGTGGAAGTCGATCGTTCCGAGGTTCGCGCACCAGGCGATGGCCGCGACCTCCGTCGGGCAGAACGCGTCGGCGGTGCGCCCGCTGGGGAAGCCCACGGTGACGGTTTCGATCCAGTCGGGATGCTTGGGCATCCGCTTCTGGTAGATCGCCTCGGACTCGACACCGTCGGGGTGCCGTTTGAGGTAGGTCGGCCGGTCGCGCAGGGCGCGCAGCACACCGTCCCCGACGCTCACGTAGTACTCCACCAGGTCGCGCTTGGTCGCTCCCACACCCGGGAAGTAGATCTTGTCCGGGTTGGTCACCTTGACCGTCTGACCCTCGACTTCGAGTTCGATGTACGGCGATGCCATGTGACGGACACTACCCAGAAAGGAGATGGTCCGCCCCGGGCTGCCAACGGCGGCCGGACCGGGAGCTCCCACAAGCCCGCTCGCCCTGTCCGGGCGGGGCTCGTGGTCGCGTGAACGCGACGGGACGGACCACGTGAGGCGCCCCAGAGCGGCGTCCAGCACGGGTCGGGTGCTTCTCGCCCTGAGGCCTCGTCTGTGAAGACGCCGGGAGGACCGCGAAAGGATGCTCCGGGCGAGGAGAACTGACCTTCCCTTGGCCGAATTAGGCTGGTGCTCATGGACAAGGTGATCAGAAGTGAAGAGGAGTGGCGGGCCCGGCTGTCTCCGGAGGAGTACCGGGTGCTCCGGCAGGCGGGGACGGAGCAACCCTTCACCGGTGAGTACGTGGACACCAAGACGGCCGGGGTCTACTCCTGCCGTGCCTGCGGCGCCGAGCTGTTCCGCTCGCGGGCCAAGTTCGAGTCGCACTGCGGGTGGCCGTCGTTCTTCGAACCCTCCGAGTCGGCGGCCGTGACCCTGCACCGGGACGACTCACTGGGCATGAGCCGGGTGGAGGTCCGCTGCGCGAGGTGCGACTCCCACCTGGGGCATGTTTTCCACGGCGAGGGCTACCCGACCCCGACCGACGACCGCTACTGCATCAACTCCGTGTGCCTGACGCTCGAACCCACGGAGTGAATTCACCTCATTGAGGTTCCGGGTGGGTCACGCGGCAGTCGGCGTCGTCGGGGCCGAGGACGTTGGCGAGGACCGGGTTGCCGTTCCCGCCGTGTTTCGCCTGCACGAAGACGACCGGGTTGCGCTCACCCTGCTCCTCCAGGTACTCCAGGCCGCGCTTGCACAGCGTGATCGCCGTCTTGGAGTTTCCGGCGTTCTCCGGCAGGTTCGTGTAGATCCGCAGGTAGCGCCCGGTGGTCCGGATGTCGCGCACGCGCTTGGCAGTGCCGTCCTTCCATCGGCTCTTGAAGTAGGCCGCCGCCTTCTTGTCGGTGAACTTCGAAAGGCCGGACGCCTTGGCGGCCGACGTCCCGGCCGACTTCGCCGTGGTCTCGGCGGCCGCCTCGATCGGCGCCTCGATCGGCGCCTCGGTCGACGCCGGCGCGGCGACCGCCGCCGTCGTCGCGGCGCCCGGCGGGTCTGCCACATGCAAGATCGGGCCGGCGACCGCGAAGGCTCCCCCGGCGGCGATGGTCACCCCGAGGGCGGCGACCTGTGCCCTGGCGCGCCGCTTGCGGCGGCGCGCCCTGGAACGTGCCAGACGGCTCGACACTCTGCCTCACAAAGACGGGAACGTTCCGTCACATTATGGCAAAGCCTCGGCCATGACCAGCCCGTGATTCCGACATTCAGCGCAAGTGACTCCGCTCACACCTGTCCGGCCGGATGCGGAGTCAGGGCAGCGCGGCGACGAGTTCGCTGACCGGCTTGCGCACCCCGGTGTAGAACGGGATCTCCACCCGGGTGTGCCGCCGTGCCTCGGCCCCCCGCAGGTGGCGCATGAGGTCGACGATGCGGTGCAGCTCGTCCGCCTCGAACGCGAGCATCCACTCGAAGTCGTTCAGCGCGAAGCAGGAGACCGTGTTGGCCCGCACGTCGGGGTACTCCCGGGCCATCTTCCCGTGCTCGGCGAGCATCGCCCTGCGCTCGGAGTCCTCCAGCAGGTACCACTCCAGCGACCGGACGAAGGGATACACGCAGACGAAACCCCTGGGCTGCTCGTCCGCGAGGAAGGCCGGAATGTGCGACTTGTTGAACTCGGCCGGGCGGTGCAGGGCCATCGCCGACCACACCGGCTCACTGGCGCGGCCCACGGCCGTACGGCGGAAGCGGGTGTAGACGTCCTGCAGGTCCTCAGCGGACGGGGCGTGCCACCAGAACATGAAGTCCGCGTCGGCCCGGAACCCGGCCACGTCGTAGCAGCCGCGGGTCACCACGTCCTTGCCCGCCGCCTGGGCGAGCAGCTCCTCGAGCTCCCCGGTGAGGCTCTCCCTGGCCTCCGGCAGCCGGTCGCGCAGCCGGAAGACCGACCACATGGTGTAGCGGATCACGAGGTTGAGGTCACGCGCCTTCGGACGCTGGGCGGCTTCGGACTGGACGGGTTCAGGTGCGGTGGGCTCGCTCATGGCTTCATTCTGCCTTCGGGAGCCGCCGGGTCGGTCCGCGCCCCGGCCTTCGGCTCCTGCTCGGCCCTCAGGTGTTCCAGGATGCGGGCGGCGGCCGTACGGCCGGTGGCGGCGCAGGCCGGGATGCCGACGCCGTCGTAGGCGGCGCCGCACAACGCCAGACCGGGCTGTGCGGCCACCGCGGCGCGCGCTCGGGCGACCCGGTCGAGGTGACCGACGTCGTACTGCGGAAGCGAGCCGCCCCACCTCGTGACGCGCGTGTCGGCCGGCAGCCCGCGCGCCCCCATGATCTCCGTCATCTCGTTCATCGCGAGGGCGACCAACTCGGCATCGTCACGCTGGAGAACCGCCTCCTCGCCCAGCCGGCCGAGCGAGCAGCGCACGATGACCAGGTCGCGGCCGGCCTCGGCCAGGTGCGGCCACTTGGTCGTGGCGAACGTCGCCGCCTTCACCGGCCTGCCCTCGACCGCCGGCACCAGGTAGCCGCTGCCGCGCGGCGCCTGCGGGAAGGCCGCCCCGGGGTAGGCGAGGGTGACGACGGCCATGCTGGAGTATTCGATCCGCGCCAGCTCGGCCGCCGCCCTGGGCGCCTCCCGCGCCAGCAGCCGCGAGGCGGGCCGGGCCGGGACCGCCAGGATCACGGCGTCCGCGTCGATGATCTCTTCCTCCCGGGTGGGACCGACGACCAGCCGCCAGCCGTCCTCGGTGCGGATGAGCTCGCGGACCGTGGTCCCCGTACGGACGTCCGCGCCGGAGGCCTTCGCCACCGCCTGCGGCAGGCTGCCCATCCCGTGCTTGAGGGTGGTGAACACCGGGCCGGCGTCCTTGGGCGCCTTGGCCGCGATGACGGAGGCGGCCCGCAGCAGCGACCGCTCGGTCCGGGCGGCGGCGGCGACGCTGGGCATGGTGGCGTCCAGGGACAACCTGTCAGAGCGGCCCGCGTACACCCCGCCGAGCATCGGTTCGATCAGCCGGTCGACCACCTCGCCGCCCATCCGCGCCCGGATGTAGGCGGCGACGGACACGTCGGTCGTGACGAGCGTCGGCGGGAGGACCCGGTCGAGCGACACCCGGGCGAGGCCGCCCGGGGACAGGATGCCCGATCGGGCGAGCGCGACCAGGTCGGAGGGCACGCCCATCACCTGCCCGGCGGGCATGGCGCGCAGGGACCCCCGCGACAGGACGGCCGCGCGCGTGGTCCCCGGATGGACGAGCGCGTCGCCGAGACCGGCGAGCCGTGCGAGGTCCTTGCCCTCCGGCCGCCGCGCCAGCATGGCTTCTGCGCCGGCGTCCACCTCCACGCCCGCGACCTCGGAGGCGTGCAGCTTGCCGCCGATCCGCACGGCGCCCTCCAGCACCGTGATCTTGAGTCGGGCGTCGGCGCGGTTCAGATGGAGGGCGGCGGCCAGGCCGGCGATGCCCCCACCGACGATCACGACATGACGACCAGAGATCTCGTCCATACCCCAAAAGCTACCGGCCCGCACGCCCGGGCCCCACACGGCCCGCCGTGACGGCATCGTGACGGCACCGTGATCGTCAGCACCGAACCGGCGAGGATCGTGAATCGTGTGAAGTACATGACACGCTTCCGGTACGGCATGCGCTTCCGGTACGGCACGGCCGCCGCAGCCGCGATCATGGCCGCCGTCCTCGTAACCGGCTGCGGGGGCGGAGCCGACGATTCGGCGGCCGACCGTGCCGCCGTCCCGGCCGCCGCGGGAGAGGCGGCGGACGCGGGCCCCGTGGCCGCGCTGCCCGGGCAGGACGCCTCATCCACCGAGCGGCAGTCCTCCGACCGGCGGGTCGATGTCGCGGCGGCGGACCGGGCCATCATCTACACGGCCGAGCTGACCGTCCGGGCGGCGGACGTGCCCTCGGCGGCGGACCGGGCCAAGACGATCGTGCTGGGCGCCGAGGGTTACGTCTCGCAGGAGAAGAGCGACTCCCACGGCCGTGACGACCGCGCGGTCATCACGTTCAAGGTCCCCCCGCAGCGCTATCCCGATGTGCTCGCCCAACTCGGCCGCGATCTGGGCAAGCGGGAGTCGATGCACCAGGGCGCCAAGGACGTCACGGAGGAGGTCGCCGACGTCGAGAGCCGGGTGAAGTCGGCCCGCGCGACGCTCGACCAGTTCCGCACGCTGCTGTCGAAGGCGAACAAGATCGGCGAGATCATGGAGATCGAACGGGAGATCTCCGACCGGGAGGCCGAGCTCGAGTCGCTTCAGGCGAGGCAGAAGGCACTGGCGGCGCAGACCGGCATGGCGACGATCACGCTCACGCTGATCCCCCAGCCGAAGCCGAGCGCCAAGCCCGAGAAGCAGGAGACGCGGTCGGGCTTCCTGTCCGGGCTGCGCGTCGGCTGGCGCGCGTTCGTCGAGGCGGTCGAGATCGGCCTGACCGTGCTGGGCGTGCTGCTGCCCTGGCTGGTCCTGGCGGCCGTCGTCTGGCTGATCGTACGGGTGATCACACGCCGGTTCCGCCCCCGTCCCATCCCGGCGCCGCCCGCCCAGCCGGTCCAGCCCCAGCCGGTCCAACCTCAACCGGTCGCGGCACAACCGGCCGAAGCGGGCCAGACCGAGCAGGGGCCGGACTCAGCGGGCTGAGGCCTCGTGGACGAGGTCGGTGAGCCGCTCGAGCTGGCCGGGGTCGGTGGAGGGGAGCACGCCATGACCGAGGTTGAACACATGCCCCTCCGCGACCCGGCCGCGGTCGAGCACGTCGCGGGCCCGCCCCTCGATGACCTCCCACGGGGCGTGCAGGATCGCCGGATCGAGGTTGCCCTGCAGCGCCTTGCCCGCGCCCACCCGCACGGCCGCCTCGTCGAGTGGCACCCGCCAGTCGACGCCGACCACGTCGGCCCCGGCCTCGCCCAACAGGCCGAGCAGCTCGCCGGTGCCGACGCCGAAGTGGATCCGCGGCACGCCGAGCCCGGCCAGCCCCTCGAAGATCTTCTTGGTGTGCGGCAGCACGTACGTCCGATAGTCCTGCGGGGCCACCGCCCCGACCCAGGAGTCGAAGAGCTGGGTGACCGACGCGCCCGCGTCGGCCTGGACCCGCAGGAAGCCCAGCGTGATCTCGGTGAGACGGTCCATCAGCTCATGCCACAGGTCCGGCTCGCCGTACATCATGGCCTTCGTGCGGTCGTGGTTCTTGGAGGGACCTCCCTCGATCAGGTATGACGCGAGGGTGAACGGCCCGCCGGCGAAACCGATCAGCGGGGTCCCGCCGAGCTCCTTCGTCAGCGCCCGAACCGCCTCGGTGACGTACGGAACGTCGTCCGGCTCGAGCGGACGCAGGGCGGCGACGCCGGCCCGGTCCCGCACCGGGGCCCCCATGACCGGTCCGACGTTCGGCTTGATGTCGACGTCGACGCCGATGGCCCTGAGCGGAACCACGATGTCACTGAAGAAGATCGCCGCGTCCGTGCCGTACCGCCGGACCGGCTGCAGCGTGATCTCCGCGACCAGGTCGGGCGTGGCGCACGCGGTCAGCATCTCGATGCCCTCGCGCACCCGGCGGTACTCCGGCAGCGACCGGCCCGCCTGCCGCATGTACCAGACCGGGGTGTACGGCACGGGCCTGCGCATACAGGCGCGGACGAAAACGGAGTCAGCCGGGTGGGGAGTCATTCTCACAGGGTGCCATGCCGGGGCGGCGGTCCGCGCGCCGACCTACGGTCCTGTCCGCACGCTCCCGGGAAGATCGTAAGGTTGACCCACCGCCACGTGTGAGTCATCTCACGTTTCGGCAAAATGTTCGCCAAATGGCGGCTTAGTTATACCACTTTCGAGACACGCCGAGCGCGTTGCGGGGAAATGTCGGCGGGACGTGCCAACGTCGGATCAGTCCCAAGCGACCCGACACGACCGTGGATCCGACGAGAGGCTCCGGAGCGATGACTTCGATGTGGAGTTCCGCAGAACGCCGCACGCCAACCCGTGCGGGAAGCACCCTGATGTCCGGAATGGCCACGGCTTGACAGACATCCATGCCCCCCGCTGTCACCCCTCTGCTTCGCGCACTGCCGAACTCGACCTACTCTTCGGTCATGACCCTCGGTGAACCACCGGCGCCTCCCGCCGCCTTCCGGCGCGCCCTGGAGACGTTGCGCCCTGCCGAGGTGCGGCCGGAGATAGAGCTGGAGGACATTCCGGCGCCCCAGCGGCTCGCGCCGTACTCAGGGGCGGTCGGCGCCTCCGTCTACCGCGACGATGACGAGCTCGCCGTGGGCCGGCTGATCATGTTGTTCGACCCGGACGGCCAGCGGGGCTGGGAGGGACCGTTCCGCCTCGTCGCCTACGTCCGGGCCGACATGGAACCGGAGATCACCTCCGATCCGCTGCTCGGGCCGGTCGCCTGGAGCTGGCTCACCGAGGCGCTCGACGCGCACGGGGCGGCCTACGCCGCCGCCGGCGGCACGGTCACCCGTGCGGTGTCGGAGGGTTTCGGCAACAAGGCCGACGACCCGGTCACCACCGAGCTCGAGCTGCGTGCCTCCTGGTCGCCCCTCGACGAGGACCTGTCGCCGCACGTCGCCGCCTGGTGCGACCTGATGTGCCTGGCCGCGGGCATCCCGCCGCTGCCCCCCGATGTCGCCACCCTGCGTCCGCGCACCACCCATCCGAAAGCCCCGTAGCCCGTGATCGAACCCGAAGTCCAGCCACTGTTGGAGCCACGTGAAGGAATCCCGCCGGTCATCCGGGACGGGAAGGCCCTGGCCGCCGTCATCGACGCCTTCGCCCGGGGCAGCGGGCCGGTCGCCGTCGACGCCGAACGCGCCTCGGGCTACCGCTACAGCGGCCGCGCCTACCTGGTGCAGCTGCGGCGCGCCGGGGCGGGCACCGCGCTGGTCGATCCGGTCGGCTGCCCGGACCTGAGCGCACTGGACCGGGCGCTGGCGGACACCGAGGTCGTCCTGCACGCGGCCACACAGGACCTGCCCTGCCTGACCGAGCTCGGCCTGCGGCCCCGGCGGCTGTTCGACACCGAGCTGGCCGGGCGGCTTCTTGGGTACGAGCGGGTCGGGCTGGGGACGATGGTGGAGCTCGTGCTCAGGCTGCGGCTGGAGAAGGGCCACTCGGCCGCCGACTGGTCGAAGCGGCCCCTGCCCGAGGACTGGCTGCGCTACGCGGCGCTCGACGTCGAGGTGCTGGTCGAACTGCGCGACGCGCTGCACGCCGAGCTGACCGCCGCCGGCAAGCTCGGGTGGGCGATGGAGGAGTTCGCCGCGGTCCTGGCCGCGCCGGCCGTCCTGCCGCGCAGCGATCCCTGGCGGCGCACCTCGGGCATCCACCGGGTCCGCACGCTGCGCGGGCTCGCCGTGGTGCGCGAGCTGTGGACGCTGCGCGACAAGGTCGCCCAGGCGGCCGATCTCGCGCCCGGCCGCGTGCTGCCCGACTCCGCGATCGTGCAGGCCGCCCTCGACCAACCGCGCACGACCAAGGCGCTCACCGAGATCAGCCCCTTCGTCGGCCGCGCCGCACGCCGCCACCTCGATGGCTGGCTCGCCGCGGTGGCCCGGGCGCGCAACCTGCCGGACAGCGCGCTTCCCCAGCCCGTCGGACCCGGCGACGGTCCTCCCCCGGCCAACCGGTGGGCCGACCGCGACCCCGCCGCCGCCCGGCGGCTGGCCGCCGCCCGCGCCGTCGTGGCCGCCCTCGCCGACGAGCACCGCATGCCGACGGAGAATCTGCTCCAGCCCGACACCGTGCGCAGGCTCATGTGGGAGCCGCCCGCCGAGGCCTCGGCTGAGGCGATCGCCGTACGGCTGCGCGAGCTGGGCGCCCGCCAGTGGCAGATCTCACTGACCGCCCGCCCCCTCGCCAAGGCCCTCGAACGCCTGGAAATCAAAGGCGAGCTCTGACTCGCTCCCCCGTTTTGGTTACTGGTCAGTAGCATTAGGGTGGAAGCTACCGACGAGTAGGAGCGAATGGTGCCTGCGTCCCGTGAAGTCGTCTTCGTCGACGGCGTTCGGACGCCTTTCGGCAAGTCGGGCCCCAAGGGCCTGTACGCCGAGACGCGTGCCGACGACCTGGTAGTCCGCGTCATCCGTGAGCTGATGCGGCGCAATCCTGCCCTCCCGCCCGAGCGGGTGGACGAGGTCGCCATCGCGGCGACCACCCAGATCGGCGACCAGGGCCTGACCATCGGCCGGTCGGCCGCCGTGCTCGCCGGCCTGCCCAAATCGGTGCCCGGCTACGCCATCGACCGGATGTGCGCCGGCGCCATGACCGCCGTCACCAACGTGGCCGGCGGCATCTCCTTCGGCGCCTACGATGTGGCCATCGCCGGCGGCGTCGAGCATATGGGTCGCCATCCGATGGGCGAGGGCGTCGACCCCAACCCGCGCTTCCTGTCCGAGCGGCTCGTCGACGGCTCGGCCCTGATCATGGGCATGACCGCGGAGAACCTGCACGACCGCTACCCGTCGATCACCAAGGAGCGCGCCGACGCGTACGCCGTCGCCTCCCAGGAGAAGGTAGCCAAGGCGTACGCCGACGGCAGGATCCAGCACGACCTGGTGCCGATGGCGACCCGCAAGGCCGCCGAGGGCTGGGGCCTGGCGACGGCCGACGAGCCACCCCGGCCCGGCACGACACTGGAGGGCCTGCGCACGCTGAAGACCCCCTTCCGCGCGCACGGCAGGGTCACGGCGGGCAACGCCGCGGGCCTCAACGACGGCGCCACCGGCTGCCTGGTGGCCGCCGAGGAGGTCGCCGGGGAGCTGGGGCTGACCCCGCGGATGCGGCTGGTCTCCTACGCCTTCGCCGGCGTGGACCCCGAGGTCATGGGCATCGGTCCGATCCCGTCCACGGAACGCGCGCTGCGCCTGGCCGGGTTGACCATCGACGACATCGGTCTCTTCGAGATCAACGAGGCGTTCGCCGTACAGGTGCTCGCCTTCCTCGAGCACTTCGGCATCGCCGACGACGACCCGCGCGTCAACCCCTGGGGCGGCGCGATCGCGTTCGGCCACCCGCTCGCGTCGTCCGGCGTTCGGCTGATGACCCAGCTCTCGCGCCACTTCGCCGACAGTCCGGACGTCAGGTACGGCATCACGACGATGTGCGTCGGCATGGGCATGGGCGGCACGGTCATCTGGGAGAACATGGCATGAGCAACCTCGAGAACCTGAAGTCCCTCCTCACCGGGAAGAGCGCTGACGAGGTCGTCACCAGGGCGCTCGTCCGCGACGTCGAGCTTCCGTACGGCGCGGGCACGATGGCGCTGATCACGCTCGACAACGGCTTCGACCACACCAAGCCCAACACGTTCGGCCCGCATGGCCTGATCGCGCTGAACGAGGCGCTGGACGGCATAGTGGCCAGGTCCGGCATCGCGGCCGTGGGCGTCGTCGGCAAGCCGTTCATCTTCGCGGTCGGAGCCGACCTCAAGGGCGCGGCCGAGCTCGCCACCCGCGAGGAGGCACACGCGATCGGCGCGCTGGGCCACCACGTCTTCCGTCGGCTCGGCGAGCTCGGCGTGCCGTCGTTCGCGTTCGTCAACGGCGCGGCGATGGGCGGCGGGCTGGAGATCGCGCTGCACTGTACATACCGCACCGTCTCGTCCGGCGTCCCCGCGATCGCGCTGCCCGAATGCTTCCTCGGCCTGGTCCCCGGCTGGGGCGGCACCCAGCTGCTCCCGCGCCTGATCGGCCCGGAGAAGGCCATCAAGCTCATCATCGAGAACCCGCTGTCGCAGAACCGCACGATCAAGGGCCGCGACGCGTTCGAGCTGGGCGTCGCCGACGCGATGTTCGAGCCCGCCGACTTCCTGGAGGAGTCGCTGCGCTGGGCCGCCCGGGTGCTGCTGGGCGAGGTGACCGTCGCGCGCGCCGCGCACGCCGAGGCCGATTGGGCACCGGTGATCGAACAGGCCCGCACGCTCGTCGATCTGAAGCTGCGTGGCGCCTCCCCGGCGCCCTACCGGGCGCTCGACCTCATCGCGCTGGCCCGTACGGCCTCGCGCGACGGGGGCTTCGCCGCCGAGGACGAGGCGCTGGCCGACCTGCTCATGGGGGACGAGCTGCGGGCCGGGCTGTACTCCTTCGACCTGGTCCAGCGGCGCGCCAAGCGGCCGGCGGGGGCGCCCGACAGGGCGCTGGCCCGGCCGGTCACCAAGGTCGGCGTGGTCGGCGCCGGGCTGATGGCCTCGCAGCTCGCGCTGCTGTTCGCGCGGCGGCTGGAGGTGCCGGTCGTGCTGACCGACCTCGATCAGGAGCGCCTGGACAGGGGCGTCGGCTACGTGCACGCCGAGGTGGACAAGCTGCACGCCAAGGGCAGGATCTCCGCCGACCAGGCGGGCCGGCTGAAGGGCCTGGTCACCGGGTCGCTGACCAAGGACGCCTTCGCCGACGCGGACTTCGTCATCGAGGCCGTGTTCGAGGACCTCGGGGTGAAGCGGAAGGTGTTCGCCGAGGTCGAGGAGGTGGTCTCGCAGACCTGCGTGCTCGCCACCAACACCTCGTCGCTGTCGATCACGGAGATGGCCGCGGAGCTGCGCCACCCCGAGCGGGTGGTCGGTTTCCACTTCTTCAACCCGGTGGCCGTACTGCCCCTGCTGGAGATCGTGCGCGGCGCCGCCACCGACGACGCGACGCTGGCCACCGCCTTCGCGGTCGGCAAGTCGCTGAAGAAGTCATCCGTTCTGGTCGAGGACGCCCCAGCGTTCGTCGTCAACCGGCTGCTCACCCGGTTCATGGGCGAGGTCATCGCGGCGGTCGACGAGGGCACCCCGCTGGAGGTCGCCGACCACGCCCTCGACTCCCTCGGCCTGCCCATGACGCCGTTCGCGCTGCTCCAGCTCGTCGGCCCGGCCGTCGCGCTGCACGTCGCCGAGACCATGCACGCGGCGTTCCCCGACCGCTTCTCGGTGTCGGAGAACCTGGCCAAGCTGGTCGCGGCGGGCAGGCCCGGCGTCTACGGGGCCGACTTCCAGATCGACCCCGAGGCGCGGGCACTGTTCGAGGGCGGCTCGTCCCCCTCGACCGGCGAGGAGGTGCGGCTGCGCGCGCTGCGGGCGCTGGCCCAGGAGATCAGGCTCATGCTCGACGAGGGCGTGGTGTCGGCCGCGCAGGACATCGACCTGTGCATGATCCTCGGCGCCGGCTGGCCGTTCCACACCGGCGGCGTCACGCCGTACCTGGACCGGACCGGCATCTCCGAGGAGGTCACCGGCTCCCGCTTCCTGGATCCTGGGACGGCCTCCGTCCCGATATCTGTCAGTTAACGGAACCCGCGGGCACCAGCCAGCGGACCTTCTGCCCCGTGAACGCCGCGATGGTGTCGAAGTCCCGGTCGTAGTGCACGACGACCGCGTCGTTCAACTCGGCACACGCGGCGATCACCAGGTCGGAGACGCCCGGCCCGCGGTGCTGGCCGCGCTTGACCAACTCGCGCTGGACCTGCCTGGCACGCACGCAGACCGCACGTGTGATGGGCAGGTCCAGATAGAGCTCCCGGCGATCAGTGGCGATCGCATCGAACTCGGCGAGATTGCGGCTGCTATAGCCGACTTCGAGATCGATGATCGCGCACGTTGCCAGGACGCCCACCTCGTCAAGGGCAAGGAACGCCTTCCTGGCCGTATCGTTCCTTTCGGCACGGGCGAGGGCACTCTTGTCGACGAGGTAGACCTCGCTCAACGCCATGCCCCGTCCATCACCTCGTCATCAGCGATGTCGGGAGAACCCAGGCTGTTGATCAGCCTTTGCTGGCGCTCGCGCTTTCTACGCGCCGCATCCACCGCCGCTCGCAGCGCCGCGTGGATCGTCTCCTTCTTGGTCTTGGTACCGAGCACCTCGGCGGCGGCCTCGGTCAACTCGGTGTCCAGGTCGATCACGGTCTTCATGCAGCCACCTCCCCTATGTATATACAAATATATACCCGCGTGCGCTCAGGTTTCGAGGGCCGGCTCCGGTGCGGTGGCGGAGACGCGGCTGCGGCGGTAGCCGTACAGGAAGTAGACACCGGAGCCGATGATCATCCAGACGAGGAACCGCAGCCACGTCTCGACCGGCAGGTTGAGCATCAGGTAGAGCGAGGCGAGCACCGACAGGGCGGGCACGACCGGCACCCACGGTGTGCGGAACGCGCGCGGCAGGTCGGGCCGGGTCCGGCGGAGGATCACCACGGCGATCGCGACCACGATGAACGCGAACAGCGTGCCGATGTTGACGAGCTGCGCGATCGCGCTGAGCGGGATCAGCGCGGCGAGCAGCGCGGTCGCGCATCCGATGACGATCGTGATCCGGTAGGGCGTGCGGAACCGGGGGTGGACCCGGGCGAGGGAACGCGGCAGGAGGTTGTCGCGGCACATGGCGAACAGCACCCTGCTCTGGCCCAGCATGAGGATCATCACGACCGTGGTGAGCCCGGCGATGGCGCCGACGCTGATCGTCGTGGCGATCCAGGGCTTCCCGACGGCGCGGAAGGCGTCGGCCAGCGGCGCCGACTCGCTGAGCGTGGAGTAGTGCTGCATGCCGACGACCACCAGCGAGACCGCGACATAGAGCAGCGTGCAGACGGCGAGCGAGGCGATGATGCCGATCGGCAGGTCGCGCTGCGGATCACGGGTCTCCTCCGCCGCGGTGGCGACGACGTCGAAGCCGATGTAGGCGAAGAACACCAGCGCGGCCGCGGTGAAGACGCCGAAGACCCCGTACGCCACCGGCGTCACACCGAACACGACCTGGATGAGCGGCGCCGACAGCCCGTGGCCGGCCGGGATCTCGTGGGGCGGCGGGATGAAGGGCCGGTAGTTCTCGCCCTTCACGAAGAACAGGCCGGCCGCGATCACGAGCAGGACCACCACCAGCTTGACCGCCACCATGACGCCGTTGAAGCGGGCGGACATCTTGATCCCGGCGACCAGGACGGCGGTCAGCAGCAGCACGATCGCCGCCGCCGGCACGTTGACGACCGCGTGGTCGCCGGCGATCGAGTCCGGCAGGTAGATCCCGAAGTTCTTGAGCAGGGACGTGAAGTAGCCCGACCAGCCGGCGGCCACCACCGCACCGCCGAGGGCGAGCTCCAGCATCAGGTCCCAGCCGATGATCCAGGCCGGGAACTCCCCGATCGTCGCGTAGGAGAACGTGTAGGCCGAGCCGGCCACCGGGACGGTGGAGGCGAACTCCGCGTAACACAGCGCCGCCAGGCCGCACACGACGGCCGCGATCAAGAAGGAGATCGCGACCGCCGGGCCGGCCGCCTGACGCGCGGCCACGCCGGTCAGCACGAAGATCCCGGTGCCGACGATGACGCCGACGCCGAAAACGGTCAGATCGAGGGCGGACAGGCTCCGTCTCAACCGGTGCTCGCCGTCCTCGGCGTCAGCTATGGACTGCTCAACCGGTTTCGTCCGGAAAACGCTCATCCGCAGGCTCCTCATTGGGTCGGTGACCTGCAGACTTCCCGGAAACTGGAGGTTTTACTCGTGATTTGTCAATCCGTCGACTGGGCCTGTCGTGCAGGTTGGCCCTCCAGGATAGGCGAGCGCTGGTCCTCCAACGCCGGAACGCGCCGCGCCACCGCTTCGGTGATCTTCCTGGCGATGCCCTGCCCGGTGAGCCCGATCTCGGACAGGATCTTCGGCCGCTTGGCGTGGTCGAGGAACCGCTGCGGGATGCCGTACGTGCGCACCGGCACGTCGAGATCGGCGTCGCGCAGCAGGCGGGCGACGGCGTCGCCGACCGCGCCGACCCGGCCGTTGTCCTCCACCACCGCCACCAGCTTGTGCGCGGCCGCGGCCTCGACAAGCGCCTCGTCCAGTGGTTTGACCCAGCGCGGATCGACCACCGTGGCCGAGATGCCCTGGGCGTCGAGCAGGGCCGCCGCCTCCACGCACGCCCCGGCCATCGGACCGACGGCGATGAGCAGAACGTCCGCTCCCCCGGCCGCCCGCGCGTCAGCGCCGTCGAAGCGCAGCACGTCCATGCCGCCGAGCCGGCCGACGGCCTCGACCTCGGGCGGCACGGCCCCCTTGGGATAGCGCACCACCGTGGGACCGTCGTCCACCGCGACGGCCTCGGCCAGCAGTTCGCGCAGCCGTACGGCGTCACGGGGCACGGCGACCCGCAACCCGGGGATGACCTGAAGGATCGACAGGTCCCACATCCCGTTGTGGCTCGGCCCGTCGTCGCCGGTCACCCCGGAGCGGTCGAGCGCGACGGTGACGGGCAGCCGGTGCAGCGCCACGTCCATCAGGAGCTGGTCGAAGGCCCGGTTGAGGAAGGTCGCGTAGAGCGCCACGACCGGATGCAGGCCGCCCATGGCCAGCCCGGCGGCGCTGGTCAGCGCGTGCTGCTCGGCGATGCCGACGTCGTAGATGCGGTCGGGGTAGGCCGCGGCGAAGGAGGCGAGCCCGACGGGGTGCAGCATCGCCGCGGTGATGGCCACGATGTCGTCCCGCTCCGCGCCGAGCCGCACCACCTCCTCGCTGAACACGTTGGTCCAGCCGTGCGGCTTGGGCCGCTCCTCTCCGGTGACCGGATCGAAGGGGCCCGGCCCGTGGAAGCAGTCCTCGTAGTGGTTCTCCGCGTGCGCGTAGCCGTGCCCCTTTCGGGTGAGCACGTGCACGATGACCGGCCCGCCGAACGCCCTGGCCCGGCGCAGCGCGGACTCCACGGCCGCCTCGTCGTGGCCGTCGATCGGGCCGACGTACTTCAGCCCCAGGTCCTCGAACATGACCTGCGGCGTCAGGATGTCCTTGACGCCCTTCTTGATGCCGTGCAGCGTCTCGTACAGGGGAGGACCGACCACCGGCACCCTGCCGAGGTTGTTCTTCACCAGTTCGAGCGCGTGCTCGTAGCCCTGGGTCATGCGCAGCGACGACAGGTGCGAGGCGAGACCGCCTATGGTCGGCGAGTAGGAGCGGCCGTTGTCGTTGACCACGACGATCAGCGGCAGGTCCCGGTGTGCCGCGATGTTGTTCAGCGCCTCCCAGGCCATGCCGCCGGTGAGCGCGCCGTCGCCGATCACCGCGACGGCCGTGCGGCCGGTCTCACCGCGCAGGCGGAAGGCCTTGGCGAGGCCGTCGGCGTAGGACAGGGCTGTTGAGGCGTGGGAGTTCTCGATGAAGTCGTGCTCGGACTCGGCCCGGCTCGGATAGCCCGACAGCCCGCCCTCCTGGCGGAGCGTGTCGAAGTCGCCGGCCCGGCCCGTCAGCATCTTGTGGACGTACGCCTGGTGGCCGGTGTCGAAGAGGACGGGGTCGCGCGGCGAGTCGAAGACCCGGTGCAGGGCGATGGTCAGTTCCACGACGCCGAGGTTGGGACCGAGGTGGCCGCCGGACCGCGCCACGGAGCCGACCAGCGACTCGCGGATCTCCGCGGCCAACTGGGGGAGGTCACCGGCCTCCAGTCGCTTCACGTCGAGCGGGTCCTTGATCGTCTCCAGAATCCCCACCAGTCTTCCTCTCCCGCTCGCCGTCGAACAGACACGCAGTCTAATTCGCGGGAGCGCTCACCACCCCAGGGACTGCGCTGAATCTTGACATACCTACCGCGTATCCCATTGATTCCGCTTTACCCTTCCGTCCCTTCTGCCCTACGCTTCTGATCTCGTGCCCGAAACCCTTCGACTCTCTGCCCGCCGGAGACGCCCGACGACGATTCGCGCAGGCCTTCGCCCGATCGTCGCCGCGGTCACGGCCGTGGTCGCCGCGTTCTCCCTGTCGGCTCCGGCCGAGGCCGCCGTCCGATCGACCGTCCAGTCGAGCGCTCAGTCAACCACGCAGTCGACCACCCAGTCCGCCGCCCAGTCGGCCGCACGGGGCAACGCCCTCATCGGCAATCCCCTGTACAAGACGGGGGAATTCGACTTCCCCGACTGTAAGGAGCTGAGCCGCAGTCCCGACGACCTCGACAGCTACCGGGTCTACCTCGACCACCTCCTCGACTGTCTCAACGTTTCATGGACCGAGGAGTTCCGCCAGGCCCGGCTGCCGTTCTCACCGCCGAAGGTCCGCTACATCACCCGCGGCGTGAAAACCGGCTGCGGCACGTACCCGGCGAACTACGCCGCCGGCATGTACTGCCTGCTCGACAAGACCATGTGGATCATGGTGTCGAAGTACCAGCTCGCCGACCCGAACGAGTTCAACCTGTTCACCGTGATCGCCCACGAGTACGGGCACTACGCCCAGGACCGCGCGGGCGTCTTCACCGCGGCCAACCGGCAGCTGCGCAAGGCGAGCAAGCGGCAGGTCTACGCGATGACCCGCCGCATCGAACTGCAGGCCGAGTGCTTCTCCGGCGCGTTCATCGGCAGCGTCTGGAGCTCCCTGGGGCGCGACCAGGTCGACTTCGACAAGCAACTCGACTGGATCATGGGAGACAAGCTTCACGGCACGACCAAGAACATCCGCTACTGGCTGAAGCGCGGCTGGCTGGCCAACGGCCCGCACGCCTGCAACACCTTCAGCGCCCCCGCGTCCCGCGTCACCTGACGGCGCCCACGCGGGGCGCCGCACCTACGCGGGCGCCACGCGCGCCAGCGCCTCCAGGGGGTCGGCGAGCACCTGGGCGAAAGCCAGCTCGGCGGCCCCCACCAGGGTGGCGTCGTCGCCCAGCGCCGACGTGCGCAGCCGGAGCCGCTCCCTGGAGGCGGTCAGGGTCGTGGTGTTGATCTGCGTCCGGATCTGGGCGGCAGCGCCCAGATAGAGCTCCCTCAACACCCCGCCGAAGATCACCATCTCCGGATTGAAGATCTTGACGAGGTTGGCGACGCCGAGGCCGAGCCAGTCGCCCACCCGGTGCAGGGCGTCCTGCGCTCCCACGTCGCCGCGGTCGGCGGCGTCGACCACCACGCGCACGGCCTCGCCTCCGATGGCCTGGCCGTACCGGCCGGCGTGCTCCATCAAGGCGCGCTCCCCGACCTCGGCCTCCAGGCAGCCGCGGGATCCGCACGCGCACAGCCGGCCCCCCGGATTTATGATCATGTGACCGACTTCGCCGCCGTAACCGCCCAGGCCGCCCAGCAACCGACCGTTTGCCATGATCCCGCCGCCGATGCCCACGTCACCGTGCAGGTAGATGAGGTCGCGGCAACCGACGCCGACGCCCCGCGACTGCTCGGCGAGCGCACCCAGGTTCCCGTCGTTGCCGACCGCGACGTCCAGGCCGATCTCCAGCCGTTTCGTCAGTTCCTCTCCGAACGGCGCGTCCTCGAAGCCGATGTTCGGCGCGAACCGCACGACTCCGTCCGTACGGCCGACGGCTCCGCAGATCGCGGCCGCCGCCCCCACGCAGACCGAGTCGGGCCCGATCCTGCGGCGCATCTGCCTGGCGAACCCGGCGAGGGCGGCGACGACCTCCTCCATCTCGAACCCGTGGCGCGGCCGGACCATCTGGCGGCGGTCCAGGATCACTCCGCCGAGGCCGACTCGGGCCGCGACCAACCGGTCGACGCCGACGTCGAAGGCGAGCACGTGGACCCGCGCCGACTCGGGCAGCACCACCAGGGAGGGCCGTCCGGCTCGGCCGGTGTCCCTCGGCAGCTCCTCGCGTACCAGGCCCGCCGCCGTGAGGTCCGCGGTGAGCGCCATGATGGTGCTGCGGTTCAGCCCCATGAGGTTGGTCAACTCCGCCCGCGACGTCGGCCCCGCCAGATGGACGTGGCGCAGCAGCGTGCCGAGGTTGTGCTTGCGGATCTCCTCCTGGGAGGGACCTGCGCGCATCATGGCCAGCCTCGGATTCCGTGGGGGTCGGGTCGGTCAAGTCGAGTCGAAGATCACTTTAGCGGGGGCCGGACCCGGTCATCGTCGGCCGCCGGCCGCCGCTCGCTTCCTCGACAGCGCGTCCACGCTCGCCGCGAGCAGCAGTACGGACCCGGTCACGGCGAACTTGACGCCCGCACTGTAGCCCATGAGGCCCATGCCGTTCTCGATCACCGCCACGACCGCGCCGCCGAGGACGGCGTCGAGCGCGCGCCCCCTGCCGCCGAACAGGCTGGTGCCGCCGATGACGGCCGCGCCGACGGCGAACAGCAGCACGTTGCTGCCGCCCGTGTTGGGGTCGACGGAGTTGGCGCGGGACGCGGCGATGATGCCGCCGACCGAGGCCATGAACGAGCAGATGACGAAGGCGGAGATGCGGATGCGGTCGACGTCGATGCCGGCCCGGCGGGCCGCCTCCGCGTTGCCGCCGACGGCGTAGATGTGCCTGCCGTACGCGGTCCTGCGCAGCACGAACGTCCAGACGATCAACAGCAGCACGATCAGGGGGACCACGATGGGCACGCCCTTGAGCGAGACGATCGCGGCGTTGCGGCTGCGCTCCAGGTTCAGCACGTAGACCGCCACGCCGGCGACCGCGGCGAGCGCCGCGACACGGAACCCGATCACGCTCATCGGGTCGGCGACCAGGCCGCGCCCCGTCCGGCGGCGCGCCTGCGTGATCTGGATGACGGCGTAGGCCGCCACGCCCACGACCGCACCGGCCCAACCCAGCAACGGCGGCACGTTGTTGTTGGCGATCGCGAGGATCGTGCCGTCCTGGATGGAGATGTTCGTCCCGTTCTTGACCAGCAGCAGCACGACGCCCTGGAATGCGAGGAACGCGGCCAGCGTGACGACGAACGAGGGGATGCCCAGCTTCGCCACCAGCGAGCCGAGCGCCAGCCCGATCAACACGCCGGTGAGCATGGCGGCCAGCACGGCCAGGTACCACGGCCAGCCCTCCAGCGTGAGCAGTACGGCGAGCACCGCCGCGCAGACACCGCTGGCGAAACCCGCCGACAGGTCGATCTCGCCGAGCAGCAGCACGAAGACCAGGCCCATCGCGATGACGGTGACCGCCGCGCCCTGGGTGAACAGGTTGGCGAAGTTGATCGCCGACAGGAAGGCCGGCCGCAGCACCGAAAAGATCACGCACAGCACGACCAGGCCGAACACGGCGGGCAGGGCCCCGAGTTCGCCGCCGCGCACCCGCTCGAAGTAGTTCCTGAGGTGGCCGCCGACCCTGGAGTCGGAGGCCCGCTGCTCGGGGAGCGTTTCCGTTGTCATGATGTCGCTCCGTTGCCGTTCCCGAGCCCGAGCTCTCCGCTGCGCCCGGAGGTGATGAGTTCGACGACCTGCGAGTGGGTCACCTCGGAGGTCTTGGTCTGGGCGGCCATCCGGCCCAGGTAGAGCGCCGCGATCCGGTCGGACACCGCGAACACGTCGTTCATGTTGTGGGAGATGAGCACCACGGCGAGCCCGTTGTCGGCCAGGCGCCGGACCAGCTCCAGAACCTGCGCCGTCTGCGCCACGCCGAGGGCGGCCGTCGGCTCGTCCAGGATCACGACCTTGCTGTTCCACAGCACGGCCTTGGCGATGGCCACCGTCTGCCGCTGTCCTCCGGAGAGACTGGAGACGTGCTGGCGGAGCGACTTGACCGTGCGGACCGACAGCCCCTCCAGGGTCTTCGCCGCCATCTCCTCCATGCCGGCCTCGTCCAGGACCAGGCCGCTCCTGCGCTCGCGGCCCAGGAACATGTTCTGCACGATGTCGAGGTTGTCGCAGAGCGCGAGGTCCTGGTAGACGATCTCGACACCCAGCTCAGCGGCATCCCGGGGACCGTGCACCTGAACCTTCCGGCCTTCGAAGAAATACTCCCCGGAGTCGATCTGGTGAATGCCCCCGACGCATTTCACCAGCGTGGACTTTCCTGCGCCGTTGTCGCCGACGAGTGCGGTCACCTCTCCGGCATGGGCCGAGAAGGCGACATCGTGAAGGACCTGCACGGGGCCGAAGCTCTTGTTGATGCCGCGCAGCTCCAGGATCGGTCCCTGGGACACGATGAGCTACTCCATTGGATAAGGGGGGACGTGCGTCGGGCGGGGCGCCGTGACGGCGCCCCGCCGAGGGAGTGTCCGGTGGACCCTCGCTACGGCGAAGATCCACGGGACACGGCCCGGGGGACGGCTAGCCGATGCCGGCCTCGGTGCACTTGGCGGCGAGCTCGCCGGTGCACAGCTCGTCCTTGCTCACGAATCCGTCGGCCACGACGTCCTTGACGCTGTCGAAGAAGATGGCCTGCGGATCGAGCAGCACCGAGGGCACGTCCCGGCCGCTCTCGGTGTCCTTGACCGAGCCGCTCGCGGCAGGCTTCTCCCCCTTGGCGAGCGCCACGGCGAGCTGGGCGGCGGCGTCGGCCTCCTTCTTGATCGCCTTGTAGACGGTCATGCACTGGTCGCCGGCGAGGATGTTCTGCAGGCCCTGCACGGTGGCGTCCTGGCCGGTGACCGGGACCTTGCCGTTGAGCTTCTGCTTCTTCAGCACGGCGATGGCGGCGTTGCCCAGACCGTCGTTCGCGGCGAGCACGCCGGCGATCTTGGGCTCCTGGGTCAGCATCTGCTCGAAGATCGTGCCGGCCTGGGTGTTGTCCCACTCCGGGACCGACTGGTCCGGGCCCTTGACATATTCGCCGGAGTCGTACTTCGGCTGCAGCACGCCGTCGTAGCCGTTCTTGAACAGCGTGGCGTTGTTGTCGGTCGGCGAGCCGTTCAACTCGGCGACGATCGGCTTGTCCGCCTTCTTGTCGGTCAGGCACTTGACCAGGCCCTCGCCCTGCAGCGTGCCGACCTTGGTGTTGTCGAAGGAGACGTAGTAGGAGGCGCTGCCGCCCAGCGTGAGACGGTCGTAGTCGATGGTCGCGACGCCCTGCGACTGCGCCTTGTCCAGCACGGCCTTGCCGGTGCCGCTGTCCAGGTTCACGATCATCAGCACGGTCGCGCCGTCAGTGATCATCTGGTCGGCGATGGTCTGGAACTGGGTCTTGTCGCCCTGGGCGTTCTGGATGTCGTACTCGACACCCGCCGCTTTGAAGGCCTCCTCGAGGTACTTGCGGTCGGCGGTCTCCCACCGGGCCGACGACTTGCTGTCGGGAAGGATCACGCCGACCTTGCCGGCCTTGGCCGGGGCGGCGGAGGCCGCGTCGGTGCTCTGGGCGGAGGTGTCACCGCTCTCGCCCCCGCAGGCGGTGAGACCGAGGGTGAGCACCGCGGCGGCGCCGATGCTGAGGATCCCCTTGCGCATGATGCGTGGGTCCTTTCTCTGACTGGGGGTCTATAGCTGGGATGCCTATAGCTGGGATGTCAATGGGGAGGGGTACGGCATGGCCGGATCGCGGCTCTCACCGTGTGAATGAATGTTGTTTGAGACAACGTAAGCCTCCGGCGCCCACCGGTAGAAGACACAGGACGGTAACGTTTGTTGCCTGCCATAACAATCAAGAAACGCGCGTCGAGCGCACAGCGGCGTGCCTGAAGGGGCCCGTGAGCCGATGGGTGACGACGACGGCGGGCTCGGGGTCCGTCAGCCGACCGTGCGTACGGCGAGCGCCCTGGCCTCGCTCGGGGTCTGGCCGAAGCGGGCGCGGAAGACCCGGGCGAAATGGGCCTGACTGGAGAAGCCCCAACGGTGGGCGACGTCCGCGATCGTCGCGTTTCCCGCCTCGTCGAGTTCGGCACGGGCCCGGTCCAGTCGCCGATCGAGGATGTGGCGCGCGGGGGTGGTCCCGGCCGCCGCGAACACCCGCGCGAGCTGGCGCACCGAGATCCCGAGCTCGCGGGCGACCTCCGCGGCGTCCAGCAGCGGGTCGTGCAGGCGCCGCTCGATGTGGTCCCAGGCGATGATGAGTCGGGCCGACGGCGACACCGGGCCGCCCGCCCGTTCCAGCGTGAGCAGGCGGATCAGCTCGAGCACGGCCTGCTGGGTCTCGTCGGGGCCGTCGTCGCGACGGCGCATCGCCGCCAGCTCGCCGAGCAGCGAGCGCAGGGCGGACATGAGCGTGCGCTCACGGGCCGATCCCCTGCCGAGCAGCATCGGCGCGGGAACCCCGCCGGGCACACACGACTCGGCGAACAGCTCTCGGGGGACGTCCACCAGGATCTGCCGCATCGATGAGGAGAAACCGAACAGGTACGGCCGCCGCGTGTCGTAGACGACGAGATCACCGGCTGTGGCCGACAGGCAGCCTCCGCCGTGGAAGAAGACCGCGTCGCCCTTGAGCAGCAGGCTGGCGAAGACCGAGTCCTTCGGCGCGGCCTTCGCCAGCTGCGGCGTCCGCTCGATGACGTGCGCGTTGCCCGTGATGTCGGCCAGCCGTACCTCGGCGAGCCGGATGTTCGTCTGCGAGACCAGCAGGCCCTGATCGGAGTAGGACCTGCAGGACAGGCCCACCAGCGCCCTGCGGTTGTACTCCTCCCAGAAATGGACGCGCTCCGCGGGCGCGACGTCCTCGGTCGTGGCCCGGGAGATCACGGAGACGGCCTTCGCGGGCATCAGGGGGTCTCCTTACCATCTGGCGCTCCACGCACCAGTATGTCCGGAATCAGACCACCGGATAACACCCGCCCGGCCGTACGGGAATGCGGCGAGTTCCCTACCGGACGGCGGCCCTCACGCGGCTCTCGGGGTAGGTCATCGCGTTCTTCTCCCAGGGCGCGGTGCCGTGGAGGATCAGCGGAACAGCGAGTTGACGTAGTCGGCGCCGATGCCGACCTTCTCGTAGTGCTCGCGGCACATGGCGATGTAGTCGTGCACGTCGAAGACGCCCGCGGCGTCGCCGTTCTCGTCGAGCCAGATGAGGGGGCCCTTGACGATGAAGAACGTCTTCATCGGCTCACCGCTGTCGTAGGCGACCAGCGTGTGGCCCTCGCCCGGCGCCTCGTAGATGAAGTCGCCGGCGGTGGCGGTCCAGTCGCGCTCCAGGTAACCCCACTTGCCCGAGATGGTGTACGCGAACACCTCGTGCGGGTGATAGTGCCGGTTGACCAGGCCTGCCTCCTTGGCGCGCAGGATGTCCGCCCAGCTGTTGTCCTTGACGTTGATCCAAAGGGGGCGCGAGCCGACGGTCTCGCTGAACGGCACGTAGTAACGGTCGTCGTCGGTTGCGACCTTGGAGAGGTAGACCTCGGGCAGCGCGTCGGGCTTCTGCGAATTCTGCAGCGGCTTGAGGGTCCTCCAGAACTCGGTCGTCGGCTGTTCAGGCATGGTCAGACGCTCCTTACGACAATCGTGGTCCTGAGAGTGAACCCCGTCGCGGCCCCGGCCGTCTTTCCGCTGCCGGACATCGCGGTTTGCATATTCCGGACATCACAGCGAACCGGTCAGGCTCTGGACGAGGAGCACGCAGGCGGACAGGGCGGCGACGCAGAGGACCGCGAGCCGGACACGGCCGCCGTCGAGGTAGCGCCGCAGCGGACCCGACGCCGCGAAACCGGCCACCACGAAGGGGATCAGCAGCGCTCCCGCGCCGAGGACGCGCGGCGGCATCCGGCCGAGGACCGCCAGCACCGCGATCGACTGCATCGCGCTCAGGAAGAAGAACATCGCGAGCGTGGCCCTGATCTGCGGACCCCTGGCGCTCTGGTAGACCAGCGCGATCGGCGGCCCGCCGATGCCGGTCGCCGTGCCGGTGACACCGGACAGGAACCCGGCCGCCGACAGAGTGACCCCGTTGCGCGGCACGGCCATCGCGCGGGCGGTCAGCGCCACCGCGACGAGCACCATCACCCCGACGGCGACGCCGAGCGCGTTCGTGCTCACGTACACGACGACGAAGCCGCCAATGACGCTGCCCGGCAGTCTTCCCAGCACAGCGAAGCCGAAGCCGCGCCAGTCCACCCGCCGCCACTCGGCCGCCAGCGTGAACAGGGGCATGGTGGCGTTGACCACCATGATCGCTCCCGGCATGGCCGTCGGGTCGAGCAACGTCAGCAGAGGAGCGGCGACCAAGCCCAGTCCGAACCCCACCCCGCCCTGCACCAGCGCCCCGGCGAAAACCGCAAATCCCCCGACAAGCAACAAAACCAAATCATGACCCATGGCGGCCGACCTTAACGGTGTGCCGCATGCGGCAGGCACCGGGCCATCCGGCCCCCAAAACCCTCCCGAAGTAGGATAATAACTCTCAGTAATCGAAATCTATTGCGAGAGTAATCACTCGCCTATAGAGTTCAGGGCGAGGACAGAGCCATGGCCCTCACGCGGACGCGGACATAACCTCAGCTGTATGGGCACCGAGCAACAGCACACGTCGATCCGGGTCAGCACCGTTACTCGCGACAAGATCGCGCACATCGCTGAACAGGAGGAAAGAAGCATGACCGCAGTGATCGACGATGCGGTGGAGCAGTACAGAAAGAAGCAGTTCTGGGAGAAGGTCCGTGAGCAGGTCGAGCGCACCAAGCGCGAGGACCCCGAGGGCTGGGCTGGCTACCTGGCCGAGGTCGAGGAGATCAACGGACCGCCATCCAGGACGCACCGGATCGCCCCGGAATGGGAGGGACTCATCGACTTTCCCCAAGGAGAGAGATGAGGGTGAAGCAAGGAGAGATCTGGTTCGCCGACTACGGTGAGCCTGTCGGTCGAGAGCAGGGTTACCCTCGGCCGGCCCTGATCGTCAGTAACGACGACTTCCACGCGGCGGGATTCGGCCTCGTCATCGCTGTGCCGCTGACGACCCGCAACCGCGGGTGGACCAACCACATAGAGGTTCCGACCGGAGCCACCGGCCTGCGGAAGACCAGTTGGGCGATGGTCCAACAGGTCCGATCGCTTTCCCCTATGCGTTTTGAATACCGGTTGGGGCAGGCCCCCACCGAGGTCGTCGGCGAAGTCCTCCACGTCCTGGGGCAAATGGTCTGACCGCAGGTTCCGGCCGCACGTGGCGGAACCCGAGGAAGGGAAGTTAACCCGTGGCCCCAGTAACCGATGACGAGCGCAAGAAGTTTCGGCAAGAGTTCCGTGAGGCAGTTGAGCGCATCCAGCGTGAGGACCCCGAGGGTTGGGCCGAGTACCTGGCGGAGACAGAACTCTTCGACAACGCCGCGGCGGACGGGCCTGAGCCTGATGACATTCCCGCCTACACGGTTCGGGAGAAGCCGTAGGGATGCCGTAGCCGTCCTGAGGGGACGAGGGTCCGATCAGGACGGCTACAGACGTGATGTCCGGTCGCTCAGCTCTTGGCGAGCAGGGAGCGCAGGACGTACTGCATGATGCCGCCGTGGCGGTAGTAGTCGGCCTCGCCCGGCGTGTCGATCCGTACGACGGCCTGGAACTCGACGTCACCAGCCCTGACGGTCACCGTCGCCGGCGTGTCGCCCGCGTTGAGCTCCTCGACGCCGGTGATGTCGAAGGTCTCCGTGCCGGTCAGGCCGAGGGACGCGGCGCTGTGGCCCTCGGGGAACTGCAGCGGCAGCACACCCATGCCGATCAGGTTCGACCGGTGGATGCGCTCGTAGGACTCGGCGATGACGGCACGGACGCCGAGCAGCGCGGTGCCCTTGGCCGCCCAGTCACGCGACGAGCCCGAGCCGTACTCCTTGCCCGCCAGGATGACCAGCGGGACGCCGGCGGCCTCGTAGCTCTGCGCCGCCTCGTAGATGGTCGTCTGCTCGCCCTCGCGGGTGAAGTCCCGGGTGAAGCCGCCCTCGACGCCCTCCAGCAGCAGGTTGCGCAGCCGGATGTTGGCGAACGTACCGCGGATCATCACCTCGTGGTTGCCCCGGCGGGAGCCGTACGAGTTGAAGTCCCGCACCTCGACGCCGTGTTCGCGCAGGTAGCGACCGGCCGGCGAGTCGGCCTTGATCGACCCGGCGGGCGAGATGTGGTCGGTGGTGACCGAGTCGCCGAGCAGAGCGAGCACGCGGGCGCCGCCGATGTCCGTCACCGGCTCCGGCGAGGCGGGCATGCCGTCGAAGTACGGCGCCTTGCGCACGTAGGTCGAGTCGGCGTCCCACTCGAAGGTGTCGCCGGTCGGGATCGGCAGCGACCGCCAGTGCTCGTCGCCCTTGAACACGTCGGCGTAGTCCCGCAGGAACATGTCCTGACCGATCGACTTCGACACCACCTCGGCGACCTCGTCGGCCGAGGGCCACACGTCCCTGAGGAACACCGGCTTCCCGTCGGAGCCGATGCCGAGCGGCTCGTTGTCGAGGTCGATGTCCATGGTCCCGGCCAGCGCGTACGCCACGACGAGCGGCGGGGAGGCGAGGTAGTTCATCTTGACGTCCGGGTTGATCCGGCCCTCGAAGTTGCGGTTGCCCGACAGCACGGCGGTCACCGCGAGATCGGAGGCGTGCACCGCTTCGGAGATCTCCGGGTCCAGCGGCCCGGAGTTGCCGATGCACGTGGTGCAGCCGTAGCCGACCAGGTTGAAGCCCAGCTTGTCGAGGTACGGCTGCAGCCCCGAGCGCTCGAAGTAACCCGTGACGACCTGGGAGCCCGGAGCCAGCGAGGTCTTCACCCACGGCTTGCGGGTCAGGCCGCGGTCGACCGCGTTCCTGGCCAGCAGGGCCGCGCCGAGCATGACGTACGGGTTCGACGTGTTGGTGCAGGAGGTGATCGCGGCGATCACCACGGCGCCGTGGTCGACCTCGAACGACGTGCCGTCCGCCAGCGTGACCGGGGTCGGCCGGTTCGGGCGGCCGCCGTTGTGCCGGGCGGCCTGCGGCCGGTCCCCCACCTCGCTGTGGGAGATCGCCGGGGAGTCCGAGGCCGGGAACGACTCGGCCGACGCCTCATCGGCAGGCCCCTGGATGCTGCTGCCGGGCACGTAGTTGCGCACTGCGGCCCGCCAGGCCTCCTTCGCCTCGGACAGCACGATGCGGTCCTGCGGGCGCTTCGGCCCGGCGATCGACGGGACGACGGTGGACAGGTCGAGCTCGATGTACTCCGAGTAGCGTGCCTCCTCCGCCGCCGGGGCCGCCGCATCGAGCCACAGGCCCTGCTGCTTGGCGTAAGCCTCGACGAGCGCGACCTGCTCGGCCGGCCGGCCGGTGAGCGTGAGGTAGTCGATCGTCTGACGGTCGATCGGGAAGATCGCGCAGGTGGAGCCGAACTCGGGGCTCATGTTGCCGATCGTGGCGCGGTTGGGCAGCGGCACGCTGGCGACGCCCTCGCCGTAGAACTCGACGAACTTGCCGACCACGCCGTGCTGACGCAGCATCTCGGTGATGGTGAGGACCAGGTCGGTGGCGGTCGCGCCGGCGGGCAGCTTGCCGGTGAGCTTGAATCCGACCACCCGGGGGATCAGCATGGAGATCGGCTGACCGAGCATCGCGGCCTCGGCCTCGATGCCGCCGACGCCCCAGCCGAGGACGCCGATGCCGTTCTGCATGGTGGTGTGGGAGTCGGTGCCGACACAGGTGTCGGGGTAGGCCACGCCGCCCCGGAACATGACCACGCGGGCCAGGTGCTCGATGTTGACCTGGTGGACGATGCCGGTGCCGGGCGGGACGACCTTGAACTCGTCGAACGCGCTCTGGCCCCAGCGCAGGAACTGGTAGCGCTCGTGGTTGCGCTCGTACTCCCGCTCGACGTTGCGCCGGAAGGCGTCCGGGTGACCGAAGTAGTCGACGATGACCGAGTGGTCGATGACCAGTTCGGCCGGGGCGAGCGGGTTGATCCTGCCGGCGTCGCCGCCGAGGTCGCGCATCGCCTCGCGCATGGTGGCGAGGTCGACGACGCACGGCACGCCGGTGAAGTCCTGCATGATCACCCGGGCCGGGGTGAACTGGATCTCCACGCTCGGCGCGGCGTCCGGGTCCCAGCCGCCGATCGCGCGGATGTGGTCGGCGGTGATGTTCGCACCGTCCTCGGTGCGCAGCAGGTTCTCCAGCAGGATCTTGAGGCTGTACGGGAGGCGCGCCGACCCCTCGACGGCGTCCAGCCGGTAGATCTCGTACGACGCGTCGCCGACGCGCAGCGTGTCACGGCTGCCGAAGCTGTTCGCGGACACGAAGTTCGCCTCCCCAGGTTTCCGGGATTGTCACAAGTTTTCGGATATGTCATCCTGCCGCACCTCGCGAACGCGCTCGGCAATAAGGCTTGCCTAACTTTCACAAGATGACAGGTGTCTCGACATCAAGATATCGCGCAAGGTATCTCGACATCAAGTTACTGATAAGTAATAGGATCAGACCGGGATCAACCGCAGACAGAGGAGCGCGAGCACCACGACCGACAGGGCCGGGCCGAGGAACTTCTTCTCAAAGGTCTTCCCCGTCTTGATCCCGATGTCGTACGGCAACAGCCACCGCTTCTCGATGGGCCACAGCACCGGGCAGCCGCGCTCGGTCAGGCAGTCGCCGATCACGTGGACGAGGCAGCCGACGCCGATCGCGACGCCGAGCCACGCGTAGGTGACGCCCATCGATAAGAAGACGACGAAGGTCGCCGCCGTGAGCGCCATGTTGACGAGGGCCGAGGTGATGGTCTTACGGGGCACGCCGACGCCCACGGCCCGCAGCGCGAGCCCGATCATCAGGACGACCAGGATGTCGCGCCCGATGGGATAGCGCTCCGCGAGCAGGTGAGCGCCCAGCCCGGCGAGGACGGAGAACAGCAGCGAGTGGGTGGCGTGCCGGTGCCCGCCGCTGACGACGTTGACCCCCTTGCTGAGCAGCCAGGTCACCGGGCCGAAGGTCTGCGCGATCGTGGCGTGGGGATGGTCGAGGTCGGGCAGCATGGCGGCCCCGGCGCAGACCAACGTGCCCGCGATCAGCTCGGCGGGCGTCAGCACCCCGCCGGTCACCGCGGCGAGCTCCGGCACCCCCAGGGCGTCGGGAAGCGCCACCAGGGCCGGCGCAGCCGCCAGCCACACGGCCGCTCCGCTGAGAGCGTGCGAGTGCCCCATCATCGCTTCGTCACCGCTTTCAAGATCTCTCCAGGTGACTGTACGGCAAAGCCGCACCGAATCCGCAACGGAGCACCCTCCTCGCCGTGTCGAGCCGCGTCGAGCCACGTCGAGCCGTGTCGAGCCGCCGGCGAGCACGAGCAATGAGACCGATTTGATACATGAGCCCTGTTCACCTTCGCCGGATTTCGCAGTTACCTGTGAGTAGCGAGCGCTTGCGGTATCACCCCCACCCCAAGTGAGGTAGCCATGCCTTACCGTCCCCGCAGGCTGGTCCTGGCGGTCCTGTCCGCCCTGACCTGCCTGGCCGGAGCGATGATCATCGCACCGCCGGCCCAAGCCGTACCGTCCCTGACGGAGATCAGGCCCCTGCCGCCCGAGCTCGAGGCCATCCGCAAGGGAGAGGCGATCAAGCTCTACGGCGACGACGCCATCCGCCCCCTCGACCAGCGCAAGACCTCCCTCACCTCGCTCGGCGACAGTGAGATCTCCGGCGAGGGCGCCTACGACTCCTCGCTCTACGAGCCCGGCACCAACGGCCCGGACAACTGGTGCCACCGCTCCGTCAAGGCCGCGATCCACGTCACCGGGATCCCGGTCGACACGACCTACAACCTCGCCTGCTCCGGCGGGCGGACCGACGACATCGTGATCGGCGGCTCCCACCAGTACAACGAGCTCAACCAGGGAGACAACCTCGCGATCAAGGCCCGCAACACCCGGATCAAGATGATCACAGTTGTGGTCGGGGCCAACGACTTCGGCGGCGTCGAGTTCGGCCCCACCGTGACCGACTGCGTGACGCGCCGCGTGCTCCTCCAGGGCGTCTGCTGGCCGAAGTACGACCCGGCGTGGCAGCAGCAGGTCGATTACATCGTGCCTCGGGTGGCCAAGGCGCTGACCGACATCGAGCAGATCATGGCGGACGCGGGGTACTCCCCCGGGGACTACCAGCTCATCTCCATGTCCTATCCGGGCCCGATGAGCCCGGACGTGGAGGACAACCCGAAGTTCCCCGGCTGGTACGCCGGCGGCTGCACCGGTTACCTCGCCGACGCGGCGTTCGCCCGCAACAAGGCGGTGCCGATCTTCGAACAGGGCATCCGGCAGGCCGCCCTCCAGGCCGGCGCCCGCTACCTGGACGCCGGCCGGCTCTTCCATGGCCGCGAGGTGTGCATGGACAGCCCCTGGGTGACCGGGCTGTTCGCGGTGAACGGGGACATCCTCAACCCCCGGGCGACCCAGCAGTCCTTCCATCCGAACTCTTCGGGCCACGCCGCCATGGGCGCCTGCCTCGGGTTGTTCTACAACTCAGCCGACAGCCAGGCCACCTGCATGCTGCCGGCGGATTCACTCGCCCCGCGGCTCTACCAGGGGACGCCCGAGTTCCGGCAACTGCGGCACGCCGCGACCGGCAACTGCCTGGACGTGGAGGGCAACTCCTCTCGCAACGGGCGCAAGCTGGGCTCGTGGGCCTGCGACGGCGCCCGCAACCAGGCGTTCTGGTACGACCCGGCGGAGAAGACGCTGCACACCGAGCTCTCCCACGACCGCTGCGTGGACATCAACGGCGGCGCCCTGAAGACGGGCACCGCGGTGCAGGTGTGGGACTGCCACGCCGGGGCCGCCCAGCGGTGGACCTACGACGGCGCCCGCCTGCACGCCGCCGACGCGCCGTCGCTCTGCGCCACCCTGCCCGGTACGGCCAAGGCCCACGGCGACCAGCTCGTCCTGGCGGCCTGCGACGGCGGCGACGCCCGGCAGGTCTTCACCTGGGAGCCCAAGCAGTCGTTCACCTACACCGAGCTGCGCTACGCCGGCAAGTGCCTGGACGTGCCCGGCAGCATGCCGAAGAGCGGTGCGGACCTGCTGCTCTACACCTGCGACGGCAACACCGACCAGTTCTGGGGCTACAACCCGGTCTCCGGCCAGGTGCACAACCTGGCCGACCCGGCGTTCTGCATCGACCTGGAAGGCGGCACGGTCCGGGCCGGGCAGCCGATCCAGGTGGCGCATTGCGCCTCCGCGGTCGGCCAGTACTCCGCGTCGATGCGGTGGGACCTGACCGACGGCGTCTACACCTCGCGCAAGGACGACGGGTGGGCGATCGCCGCGTCCGGGACGGCGAACAACGCGCGGATCGTGCTGCAGCCGGTCACAGGACAGTCGGGGCAGCGCTGGACGCCGGGGCCGAGCCGTACCGCCGACCCCTGGAAGTTCCTCACCGTGGACATCTACTGATCTGAGACAGACGTCGGCACGCTCCCCGTCACCGGGGCGTGCCGACACCCACGGCCCACCCCGAGGCGGCAGGAATCAAGACAGGAACAAGAAAAGACGGGACTGTCCCGCTCCAAGAGCACCCCCCAGCCCTCTCAAAGCGGAACGGTCCCGTCTTACCGAGATAACGCTCAGGTCTCGGCCTATGTTCCCTTCCATAGTACGGCCTTAAGTGATCTGCGTCACTCTTCCGGCGACGCGTCCGCCGAATTGTGACTTGACCAGACCCGGTCCGGGGCGAACGATCAAGGTGACGCCTGGAGGGGCAGATGGACTCCGTCAACACGGCACCCGCAGTAAGGGCAGCGACCTGGAGCACCCAGGCTACGAAGATCAGGATCAGGAAGCTGGAGACGGCCGAAACGCCCGTCTGCAGCAACGCCAACGGCAACTGAGACGCACCCCGGACCCGCGCGGGCTCCACTGCTCCACTGGGCGGATCCACACGCGGGTCCATGGCCCGAGGCCTCACGGGTGCGCGGTCAAAGACATCGATCACAGCCGCCGATCACAGCCGCCGATCACAGGCGCGGGTCCACCGGCTCGGACTCCAGTGCGAGCACCGCGAAGACCGCCTCATGGACACGCCACAGCGGCTCGCCCTCGGTCAGCCTGGTGATCGCCTCCAGCCCCAGCGCGTGCTCCCGCAGCGCCAGCGAGCGCTTCTTGCCGGTGAACCGGCGCCGCAGCACGTCGAGCGACTCCGTGTAGTCGGGCCCATAGATGATGCGCAGATACTCCCGCCCCCGAACCTTGATCCCCGGTTGCACCCGCCCCGGAGTGAACTGTGCCGACGTGAACTGGGCCGGCTTCACGACCATGCCCTCGCCCCCGGCCTCGGTGAGCGCCGACCACCATGCGACGGCCGCGGCCCGATCTTCCGGTGAGTCGAGCGAGACGAAGACGTGCCGGGTCGGAGCGATCATTTCCGCGTCGAGGCGGCCCAGTAGATCCAGATGCCAATCATGCGACCGTTCCGCGGCCGCCGGCCCGCCCTCGCAGGCGAGGATCTGGAACGGTGCGAGCCGTACGCCCTCGAGACCTGAAACCGGCCAGCAGTAACGTGCGTACGCCTCCCGGAACAGCACGGCGTTGCGTGCCCGCAGCCGGGCGCGCTCGATCGGGCCCGCCACGTCCAGGCCGCGCCGCGCGGCCTGCTCCAGCACCGCGACCGTCTCGGGCAGCGCCGCCGCGGCCGCCGCACCGACAGAGGCGTACTGCTCACGGATCAGGCCCTCCGCCTTGGCCGACCACGGCAGCAGCTCGCAGTCGAGCACGATCCAGTCGGAGTCCAACTCCCGCCAGAGCGGTCGCACCGCCTCGCGCAGGCGGTCGACGAGTCCGGCGGCGCGGACGTGATCGTCGAAGAACGGGCGGCCGGTGCGGGTGTAGACGACGCCCGCCGAGCCGTCGGCGACGCCGAACCGCTTCGCGGCCACATCCGGGGTCCGGGCCAGCACGGCTATCGCCCGGGAGCCCATGTGCTTCTCCTCGCACACCACCCGCGCGACGCCGGCCTTGGCGAACTCCTCGAACGCCTCGGACGGGTGCTCCAGGAAACCGTCGAGCGTCGAGGTCTCCGGCGGCGACATCGTCGGCGGGAGGTAGACCAGCCAGCGGGGATCCACCGCGAACCGACTCATGATCTCCAGTGCGGCCCGGGAGTTCTCCTCCGCGATCTTGATGCGGCCGCCGTACCGCGTCTCCACGTAACGCGTGCCGTCCACATCGCCGATGTCGAGGACACCGGGATCTCGTACCGCCGTGGGCGCGGCGAGTGGCCGTACCGGCTCGTACCAGACCTGCTCCGCCGGGACCGACACCAGCTCCCGCTCGGGATAGCGCAGGGCGGTCAGCCGCCCGCCGAAGACCGCCCCGGTGTCCAGGCAGATCGTGTTGTTGACCCACTCGGGCTCCGGGATCGGCGTGTGCCCGTAGACGACCATGGCACGTCCCCGGTACTCGTCCGCCCACGGGTAACGCACCGGCAGGCCGTACTCATCGGTCTCCCCCGTGGTGTCGCCATAGAGAGCGAAGGCCCGGACGCGGCCGGACGCCCGGCCGTGGTAGGCCTCCTTGAGCCCCGCGTGCGCGACCACCAGCCGGCCGCCGTCGAGCCGATAGTGGCTCAGCAGCCCGTCCATGAACGCCCGCGCGGCCTCCCGGAACTCCGCCGGCTCGGCGTCGAACTGCAGCAGCGACCGTTCCAGGCCGTGGGTGGCCCGTACGGCACGGCCGGCCAGCGCGCGGACCAGCTTCTGCTCGTGGTTGCCGCACACGCACAGGGCGTTTCCGGCCGCGACCATGCCCATGACCAGGCGGAGCACGCCCGGCGTGTCCGGACCGCGGTCGACGAGATCTCCGACGAACACCGCCGTACGGCCCTCGGGGTGTACGGCGCCGTCCGGCGTGACGTCCCAGCCGAGGCGGCGCAGCAGCGACTCCAGCTCGGACCGGCAGCCGTGCACGTCGCCGATGATGTCGAAGGGACCGGTCAGCTCGGTCCGGTCGCTCCAGGCCTTCTCATAGCCGATGACGGCCCGGTCGATCTCCTCCCCGCGCAGGACGTGCACCCGGCGGAAGCCGTCCCTGCCGATCCTGCCGAGCGATCGCCTGAGGTCTTTGCGCTGGCGACGGATCACCTGGGGGCCGAAGGAGCGGTCGGGCCGGTCCGCGTTGCGGGCGATCGCCACCTCCTCCGGCACGTCGAGCACGATGGCGTCGACGAGCACGTCGTGCGCGCGGGCCAGCTCGATCAGCTTCTTGCGCGCCTCCCACTGCACGTTGGTGGCGTCCACGACCGTGAGCAGGCCGCGTCTCAGCCGGGTGCCGACGATGTAGTGGAGGACGTCGAAGGCGTCCGGCGTGGCCGTCTGGTCGTTCTCGTCGTCGGCGACCAGTCCCCGGCAGAAGTCCGACGACACGACCTGGGTGGGCCGGAAGTGCCGCGCCGCGAAGGTGGACTTGCCGCTCCCGGAGATGCCCACCAGCACCACCAGCGACATCTCCGGCAGGCTCACCGTCGGCCGCGCCGCTTCTGACGGTGTCACTTCGGTCACTACTGCCTCCCCAGACGAGTGAAGATGGCGAGCTGGGTGGGGGATCCCAGTTCGGGGTCATGCTCCCCTACCGGGCGCTGGGTCACGGCGTAGCCGTACCGCTCGCAGACCCCGGCCGCCCACTCGGCGAACTCGGCGCGAGTCCACTCGAACCGGTGGTCGGGGTGCCGCCATACCGGGGTGCCGTCGTCCCGGGCCAGGAACTCGTATCGCACGTTGAATTCCGCGTTCGGCGTGGTGACGATGACGTGCGTCGGCGCGGCCGCACCGAAGACCACCCGTTCGAGCGCGGGCAGCCGCGGCGGATCGACGTGCTCGACGACCTCCATCAGGACCGCGGCGTCGTACCCGGCGAGCCGCGTGTCGGTGTACGTCAGCGACCCCTGGAACAACTCCAGCCTGGCACGCTTGGCGTCGGGCATGCGCTCCGGCTTGAGCCTGCGGCCGGCCAGGGCGAGTGCCCGCGCCGACACGTCCATCCCCGCGACCCGCGTGAAGGCCGGCCTGGCCAGCAGCGCGGAGAGCAGCTGCCCGGATCCGCAGCCGAGGTCGATCACCGTGCGGGCGCCGACCTCCTCCAGGGCCGCCACCACCGCCTCCCGGCGCAGCACGTTCAGCGGCGCCCCGGCTTCACCGCCCTGGTCGGCGCCAGGGTCGGCGGCGGGGTCGGCGGCGGGGTCGGCTCCAGGGCCGGTGCCCGTCTCGACCGTCGTCGCCGCGGCGGCCTCCTCCTCCACCGGCGGCTCCAGGCTCTCCTCGAGGTCGTCGCCGATCTCGGCCAGGCGGGCGAAGGCCTCCCGGGTGAGCGTGGCACGCCGGCCGAGGTAACGGCGCGTGATCAGGCCACGCTCGGGGTGGGCGGCGAGCCAGCCCTCCCCGGCGCGGACGAGCTTGTCGACCTCGTCGCCGGCCATCCAGTAGTGCTTGGCGTCATCCAGCACCGGCAGCAGCACGTACAGGTGGTTCAGCGCGTCGGCCAGCCGTACCGCACCGCGCAGCGCGAGCCGCAGATATCGGGAGTCTCCCCACTCCGGGAAGCGCTCGTCGAGCGGCACCGCCGCCGCGTCCACCGTCCAGCCCAGCGGCTCGAACAGCCGGTACGCGAGATCGGCTCCGCCCCGGCACGGCAGCGCGGGCAGAGCGATCTCCAACGGGATCGGGCCGTCGGCCAGCTCCTGCCGTGAGGCGCACCGGCCGGCCCGTGCCGTACGGAACACATCGGCGAGAGCCACCGCGAGCAGAGAGGAGGCCGCGTACGGACGGTCGTTGACGTACTGGCCGAGAGAGAAGTCGGGTGACGACCTGCCGCGCGAGCGGACGAGGCGGACGGGATCGACCTCCACCAGCAGTGCCGCCGTGCACCGGTCCTCATCCGCCTCCGGGTAGAAGACCCGTGCCGTGCCGAACGACTGGCCGAACTCCTGCACCCGGTCAGGGTGCTTGTGCAGGAGGAAGCCGAGGTCCGTGGCCGGGCGCGCGGTGGTCGAGATCGTGAGGAGCACCCGGCAAAGTGTGCCGGATGCCCCTTTCATCCGCTACCGAATTCAGCAGGACCGATCAGACGTGCGGGAGCACCTCGGCCGCGATCAGCTCCAGGTGTTCGAGGTCACCGAGGTCGAGGACCTGGAGATACATCCGTTCCGCACCGATCTGGGCGAACTCCTTGATCTTCTCCACGATCTCGTCCGGGGTGCCGGTCAGGCCATTGACGCGCAACTCCGCCACGTCGCGGCCGATGGCAGCCGCACGGCGGGCGATCTCGTTCTCGTCGCGGCCGGCGCAGACCACCTGGGCGGCGGACAGCGTGATCGCACCACGTCCCACCGCCTGACACGCCTCCCGCACCCTGCCATAGGCGGCCCCGGTGTCGGCGACGCGGTTGAACGGCACGTTGTACTCGTCGGCGAACCTCGCGACCAGCCGCGGCGTGCGCCGCGGTCCCGTGCCGCCCAGGATGATCGGGGGCCGGGGCCGCTGCGCCGGCTTCGGCATCGCCGGAGAGTCCACGAGGCGGTAGTGGACCCCCTCGAACGAGAACGGCTTGGCCGCCGTCCAGAGACCCGTGATGATCTCCAGTTGCTCCTCGAGCCGCTCGAACCGCTCCCCCAGCGGAGGGAACGGGATGCCGTAGGCGGTGTGCTCCTCCTCGAACCAGCCGGTGCCCAGACCCAGCTCGACCCGGCCACCGCTCATCTGGTCGACCTGGGCGACGCCGATCGCCAGCGGCCCCGGCAGGCGGAACGTTCCCGCGGTCACCAGCGTCCCCAGCCGGATCGTGGACGTCTCGCGGGCCAGGCCCGCCAGCGTCACCCAGGCGTCGGTGGGACCCGGCTCGGGATCACCGGCCCCCATTCGGAGGTAATGGTCAGAACGGAAAAAGCCGTCGAACCCTAGCCGTTCCGCCGCCTGCGCGACGCTCAGCAGGTCGTCGTAGCTCGCACCCTGCTGGGGCTCAGTGAAGATCCTCAATTTCACCCGTCCATTATCACCTCGCCCTCCCCGGCTCCTTGCTAGCGTTGACATGACGTAGTCATTCAACAACTCCTCGTGGTGAATGGTGGAGTCGGCATGGAGTCGGCACGGCCTGCCCGCGAAGCGGGCACCCCACCCCGGTTCCTCGTCTTCCTGGGGGCGTCGACGCTCGTCTTCGGTACCGGTTTGGCGCTCTGGCTGCTGCCCACCTCCGCCGAGCCCATGGTCGTCTCGCACCAGGTCAGGGCGATCCGTACGACCACGACGCCGACCACGAAGCCGGCCACGACGCCGATGCCGCCGCCGGCCTCGGCGGTGCCGGATCCGCTCCCGGTCACCCCCGGACGGACATACACCGAGTTCGTGGACGCCTCAGCGGGACCGACGGCGGCCCGGGCGAGGTGGTACACGATCGGCCACCTCACGGCCGGACCGGACGGGTGCACGCTCCGATGGACCGGCCGATGGGCCGGCCGCCCGGCGCTCGACCACATCCCGGTCGCCGACCGGCTCGCCCTGTTCCGGGCCGAGGGCGGCGACGCCGACATCGCGTTCGGCGGGCCGTACGGATCGGAACTGTCGGCCTCGTGTCCGAGCGAGGCCCGCCTCATCGCGGCCTACCGGCGGGTGATCAGGACGTTCGATCCGGCCGGCCTCGACTTCGAGGTCCACGACTCGGCGGACGCCGCGGCCACCCGCCGCCGCGCGGCCGCCATCGCCCGGCTGCAGCGCGACTCACGTGACCGGGGCCGGCCGATCAGCATCACCTTCACGCTGCCCGCCTCCGAGTACGGCATGGCCGCGGCGGACATGAGCATGCTCCGCGCTGTCCGGACGGCGGGCGCGGAGATCGACACCGTCAACCTGCTCGTCCCGTCCTCCCGGGGCCTCCACGGGCTGGCCGCGGCCGCGCGGTCGGCACAGGGGCAACTGCAGCGCCTGCTGGACGTCGACGGCACCTCGGCCTGGCGGCGGATCGCCCTCACACCCGTGCTGTCCGACCCCCGCGATCTCGGCGTGGCCGAAGCCAGGCGGCTGGCCGCCTTCCGCGCGAGGCACGGCCTGGCCTGGCTGTCACTCCGCGGTGCGAAACCCCCGAAATCCGTCATCCGCACCCTCTCTGACCTGGCCGAATAGCTTCCACGAAAGTCATCGTTCGACCCCCCGCCCCACAGGAGAACTCATATGCTCAGCGGCATGCCCTACCTCGAACAACGCGTCGGCACCGTCGAGTCCGACATACGCGAAGTCAGAAGCGACACCGCGGAGATCAAAGGCGACGTCGCTTCTGTCAAGGCCGGACAGGCCGGCATGGAACTGAAACTCAACCGCGTCGTCGCAGACGTGGCCGAGATCAAAGGTCGCCTCGGTGTTTTGGAACGATCCGTCGGCAGCATCGAGAAGAACAACTCGATCATGCGAGATGATATCGCGGAGCTGAAGGCCGGGCAGATCGAGACCCGTGACCTCCTCGCCCGCGTCGTCGCCCGGCTGGAAGGCGTGAACGTCTGATCAATATAACCGACAACTATGACCAAAGGCGACATTGCGGCCAGCATGGTCGGACAGTCCAGAATGGAACTGCGGCTCGACCACCTCATCGCAGACCTTGCCGAATTGAAGGCCCGCCAGATCGAGATACGTGATCTTCTCGCCCGCGTCGCCGTCTGCGTGGACCACACCGCCCCCGATCAGACGTAATGCGACGGAAGTGCCCCGCACCGGATGATGCGGGGCTTTCCATGATTACTCCCTGACCAGCAGCGCCACGCACTCCACGTGGTGGGTCATCGGGTACACATCCATCTGCAGAAACTCCAGGTCAGCCACCCTCACCTGATCGCCGATCAGGGGCCGTGCGCCCCTGATGCGCGATGATCTTCGACCAGCCGCTCTCCACCGCGTTGTGCGCGTCCGGCGCCAGATGGGCATACCGCATCGTCGTCTGATACGAGGCGTGCCTGAGCAGATGCTGAACGTCATACAGCGGAACCCCCGCCTGCACCAGCCAGCTCGCCGCCGTATGCCGGCAGTCATGCGTGCTGTACGCCGGAATCGGCGCCCGCTGCCGATCCGCCGGCAGCCCCCTGTTCGCCGCCTCGATCTTCTTGTTCGCCGCCTTGATCGCCGCCACGAACCGGTTCGTCCAGTTGCTGCCGCTCAGCGTCGGCCGCTCCGCCGTACCCCTGTCGCTGCCCGGCGCGCGCCGCGTCGCCACGAACACCCACCCATCCCGCGCCCGGCCCGCCAGCAGCGGCGCCATCATGTCCAGCACGTGACGCGGCACCGGCACCTCCCCACGGCTGGCGGAGTTCTTCGGGTACGGCTTCCACTTGCCGCCCTGGCTCATCGCCCCCCGGATCCGGATCTTCCCCCGCAGCCAGTCGACCGGGTTGCCGACCTCATCGTCCCGATCGGCCCCGGCCACCGCGGCGGCCTCGCCCCAGCGCAGGCCCGCGTAGCACATCAACTCCGTCATGACCGCGTGCCCAGGCGGCAGCTCGGCCTGGATCAGATCGACCTGCTCGCGCGTGAACCACGCGGGAGCCTTCGGCGGAGTGGCCGGGAGGTCGATCTTCTGACACGGGCTGACGGGGATCAGCCCCTCCATCGCCGCATCCCCCATCAGGGAGACGAGCAGGTTGTAGGCGTGCCGGATCGCATGCGGCCCGACGCCGTCCTTCTGCAGGGTGCGCACCCACTTCTGGACGTCGATCCGGCCGACATCCCCCAGGCGCCACTCCCGCCAATGCGGCTCGACGTGGAGCCGCCACGTGGTCTCGTCACCGCGGCGGGTCTCGTCCTCGACGACGCGAGCCTCCCACCACTTCGCATGCCACTCGGCGACCGTGATCCGCCCGGCGCGCGGATCCACCCGATGGCCTCGCGCGATCAGCGCCTCTTGCTCGGACGCCCATGATTGGACGACCTTTTTCAGCTTGTCCGTCTTCGTGACTCGCCGCCCGGACGGCAGGCGCACGGACGCCTGCCACAGCCCGGACGGCAGTTTTCGATAGGAGGGCACGGGAAGCCTCCAATTGGGATGGGAATGGAATTGTGAAAGAAATTCATAAACCGCTGCTGAAGTGCTGCATAAGCGCGGTCGCGGCCACCGACAGGCCGGCCGCGGCGGCCTTGCTCAGCAGATCGCGTGGGACGCGCACGCGCAGCACATGGCCGACGACCTCGGCCGAGACCAGCCCCACGGGCACCGTCGCGACCCGCTCGATCCGGCAGGCGAGCACGGGCACGGCCTGCGGCTCGACCCGCCGGGCGTACGGCCGCAGAATAGCGCTCCCCACCCGGCCGAGCTCGGCGGCCAGCACGGGATCTATTTGATCGTCGGCGATGGCGGCGACGACCCGGCCGTCCGGCCGCAGGCGTAGGGCGACCGGCCCGTACGGCAGCCGCTCTGATGGGATTAGGCGATAGTGCACCGTTCCAGGCATGTGGTCACGCAGTGCCCTTCCGCGCCGATTGAGGATGATTCACGATCCGGGAATGGGAGTATTACGCACCCGAAACCGCGAATAAAGACGGCAACCTGAAAGTAATTCGAGAGTAACCCTTGAGTAACCTGAGAGTTAGCTTTCGTCGGCCTGATCTTCCGCCCACCGCCGCGCCCATTTCACAACCCGCGCCCGGCCCGCCTCGCTCAAACTCGCAGGCACCGGCACGATTACATGATCGCCCTCGCCCACCCGGACGTCCAACGCCTCCAGGTCGATCCCCAGCCACTGCCGCGCCGCCAGCAACTGCACCCGTCCCAGCGGCAGCCCCAGCCCGGCCGCCAGCGCCCGCAACCGCCACAGCTCCGGAGCCCTGCCGATGTCCCCGGCCGCGAGGTCGGCCAGCCACGGCCGCTTGAGATCCATCCCGGTCGCCGGATCGACACACCGCCGGGCGAGCGAACGCAGGCTGTCGCCGGCCTGCTCGCGCAGGTGGTCCCAGACGGCAGCGCTCAGCGGCAGCATGCTCTCGTCTGGCCGCGGCGTCTCGGTCTGCGGCGGCATCTGGTCGCCCTCCTGGTTGCCCTCGCCTGGCGAACGGTGGCTGATGAATCGCCAACTCGTCCGAGTCTGCACCGTTATGCAGGTGACAACAATACGGGGGCCGGTCAAGTGACGCAGTTGTCACCGCGCGGATTTGTTGCCAACCCCAAAGCGATCCGTTACGGTGTCTGAAGAATCATCCAGCACCACCCAGGGTTCCCCACGAGCAATCAGGAGCACCAGCCCATGGCACGACCCCGTGGCATGACCCTCACGGACCCGACCCGGCTCCGGCAGGCCATGACGGGCAAGCACAACGTCACCACCCTGGCCAAAGAAATCGGCAGGTCACGGGGATTTCTCGTGATGATCCTCGGCGGCAAACGCACCTGCAGCCAGGAAACCGCAACCGCCATCGCGACCGCCCTGGACATCCCGGCCGATCATCTTTTTCGGCCCGCACTGTCTGCAAAATCATCAGCCACAGAGAGGAAGTGAAAAATGACCAAGCCGGAGAACGAGACCGCACTCCTCACCATCCCCGAGGCGGCCAAGGAACTGCGCTGCAGCTACAACACCGTCGCCCGCCTCATCGCACGCGGCGCCCTGCCGTCTACCGACATCGCGCCCCCCGGCTCCAAGCGGTCCCGGACCCGCGTCCCCCGCGACGGCCTGCACGCCTACATCGCCGCCCGCACCACCCCCGCCAAGCCCGCACGCAGGCGCACCACCTGACATGCCGACGCCCCCGGCCGACCGAGGCGACACGGGGGCGCCAGATCCCAAGGAGGGATACATGCAACACCGTACCCAGCCCGACTCGATGATGGCCCTCGGTGAGGTCGCCGCCGCGTTCGGCGTCGACCCCAAGACCGTCACCCGCTGGGCCAACGCCGGCCGCCTCGACAGCATCCGCACCATCGGCAACCACCGCCGCTTCTACCGCGCCCAGGTCGAGGCGATCCTGCGCGGCGAGTCCAAGCCGCCCGCCCCCGTGCCGCACCGCGCCGGGCCCCCGCTCGACGAGTGGGCCGAGGCCGAGTACCGGCGCGAACAGGCCGACTACGACGACGGCTACGACACCGAAGGAGACGACGCCCGATGAACACGCCCACCTACCAGCCTCGCGAGGTCCTCCAGTTCACCGCCCCCGCCACCGTCGTCTCCCAGACGGACAACGTGGTGACCCTCGCCCTCCGCCTCGACGACGGCCCGGCCGAGCTGGTCACCGTCCGGCTCGACACGCACATGGTGACCCTCCGCCGCACCACCCCGGCCGACGGCACGCCCCAGCCCGGCCAGATCTGGGCCGACAACCGCGGCGAGCACTACTGGGCGACCACGGACGGCGACCTCATCGACACCAAGGGCCGCCGCAGCCTGTGGACCTTCATCCACGAGGGGCACGGCCCCATCACCCGCGTCCACCCCAAGCCCGCCAAGGACGGTGACCAGTGACCACCACCATCGCCCCCGCGGCCGGCCAGCAGCGGACCGCCGCCCTCGTACTCGCCCACCTGCTCACCATCCCCGCCCCCGAGATTTGGACGTGGGAGATCCGCGAGGACGGCACCATCCGGGGCCAGCTGTACGCCGTCAGCCTCGACCAGACCCGGATCGCCCTCCACCAGTGGACCCCTCTCCTGGACGGCCCGGTCTGGGAGTACGAGCCCTACGGGAACACCCCCACCTCGGCGCGTCTGGCCGTCACCGGCACCTACCAGGGCGTGACCGTCCAGATCTGGAACGGGGCCCCGCACGTTCCCGGCCTGACCGCGGCCGAGCTGTCCACCCCGCCCCTGGTCGACGCGCCCGATGTCTCGTGCGCCTGCGACGGCTCCGGGTCGTGCCCCGTCCACACCTGGCCGGTCACCGAGACGGTCGAGGTGGACGCATGACGACCACGGCTGAACTGGTCACCCCGACCGGCGTCCTCATCCTTCCCGCCGACGCGCCCCGGCCCCAGTGGCTGGCCGCCCGCCGGAAGGGCATCGGCGGATCCGACGCGCTCGCCGTGCTCGGGCTGTCGCAGTACGGCTCCCGCTACCAGGTGTGGGCCGAGAAGTCCGGCCTCCTGCGAGAGCAGGACGACTCCGAGGTGATGGCGTGGGGCCGCAAGCTGGAGCCCGTCATCGCCGAGGAGTTCGAGGCCCGCACCGGCATCCCGACCCGCACATGCGGCCTCATGCGGAACCTGGAGCGGTCCTGGCAGCTCGCCTCCGTAGACCGGCTCACCGCCGACGGCGGCATCCTGGAGATCAAAACCACGTCGGCCTACCGGGCGTCGGACTGGGATGACGACCAGGTCGCCGACGCCGCCGAAGCCCAGCTGCAGCACTACCTCGCCGTGACCGGCCTGAAGCACGGGTACGCCGCCGCTCTCATCGGCGGGCAGCGCCTGGAGATCCGCCACGTCGAGCGTGACGAGCGGCTCATCAAGGTCCTGATCGACGCCGAGACCGAGCTGTGGCAGATGGTGCAGGACGGCACCGCCCCCGCCCTCGACGGCTCCGACGCCACCGCCCGCGCGCTGGCCGAGCTGTACCCGCACGCGGCCGAGCGGGAAGTCGAGCTGGACGCCGCAACGGTGGCCCGGCTCCGCGCCTCCCTCGGCTGGGCTGAGGAGATCAAAACCCTCAAGGGGCAGCGCGACGCCGTCAAGAACGAGACCACCGCCCTCATGGGCGGCGCGAACGTCGCCACCCACAACGGCGTACAGGTCGCCACCTGGAAGAACACCGGCGACTTCGACGCCGCCGCCTTCGTCGCCGAACACCCCGCCCTGGCCGCCGAGTTCACCGCCACCGTCACCCAGCTCGACACCGCGGCACTCAAGGCCGCCCACCCCGACCTGTACGCGGCCTACCGCGGCCGCGTCTTCCTCCCGAAGAAGAAGGGACTGATGGCCTGATGGGCCGCAACCTCACCCAGCGCGCCGAGCAGGCACGCGGGGCCGCCACCCAGCAGCCGGCCACCCTCGCCGACCAGATCCAGACCGTCGGCGCGCGCATCGTGCAGCACCAGGCCGACTTCCAGGCCGCGATGCCCCGCGGCATCGAGGCGGCACAGCTGATCCGCGACGCGATGACGTGCCTGCGGGCCACGCCGAAGCTCGCCGAGTGCTACGCCCCGTCCATCCTGGGCGGCCTCATGACGTGCGCCCAGCTCGGTCTCCGACCCGGCGTCGCAGGCCTCGGCCACGCCTGGCTCCTGCCGATGTGGAACGGCAAGGAGGGCCGCCGCGACGCCACGCTGATCATCGGCTACCGGGGGTACGTCGAACTGGGCTACCGGCACGACAAGGTCGTCTCGATCGCCTCGCGTGTGGTCTACAGCAACGACCGGTTCCGCCTCGCCTACAACCTCGACGGCGACGTCCTGGAGCACGAGCCGTACGTGGACGGGCCGCGCGGCGAGCCCCGCCTGTACTACGCCCTGGCCCGGCTGCAGGGCGGATATGCCCTCACCGAGCCGTGGACGCAGGCCGACATGGCCGCTCACCGCGACCGCTACGCCATGGCCAAGAAGGACGGGCAGGTCATCGGCCCGTGGGCCGACCCCGCGCAGTTCGTGGAGATGGCCCGCAAGACGATGATCCGTGGCCCGCTGCTCAAGATGATCCCCCTGTCCACCGAACTGGCCATCGCCGCCACCGTGGACGAGGGCATCCGCGTGGACATCAGCCCGAACGCCCCCGCCGACGAGGTCACCGAGCGGCCCACCATCGAGGGCCAGGTCGAGCCCGGCGCCATCGAGCCGCCCACCGACCCCGCTCCGGAGCCGCCGGCCGACGGGCCTGACGTCGGCTGGCCGCCGGTCAACCAGCCGGAAGGCGGCTTCTGATGAGCAGGCCCAGCGACCGCGACGACCTGATCGGCGAGCTGGCCCACATGGCGGAGGAGATCGCCGAAGAGGTCCGGCAGGAGACCGGAGGTGGCACCAATGGCAAGCGGAGCTGATCACTACCGCGACGCCGAGCGCGTCCTGGAGGACGCCAAGGCCGCACAGCCCGGCAGCGACCAGGAGCGCTTCCTGCTCGCCGCCGCGCAGATCCACGCGACGCTCGCCCAGGCCGCCGCGACCGCGCTCACGGGTGCCGTCGCCGCCGGCTACTGGGACGAGCAGCCCGACCTGGTGGCATGGGTCGAGGCCGCGGGGGTGAAGCCCGATGTGGCCAAGTGAGTGCCACTGCGCCGAGTGCTTGGGCATCGTCGAGCCGCCCACCGAGCCGGGCCCCTGCGGCGCCCCCAACCCCGACGCCCCCGGCGAGAAGTGTGGCGACTACGAGGACCACGACGGCGAGCACGGCTACTGGTACACGCCCCAGGTGGGGCAGGTGCCCGATGGCGACTGACACCCGCTCCCGCGCCCTCGCGTACATCCGCGAGGGCCGGGCCGTCATCCGCGCCGCCTCCTACGGCGGGACCGCCCCGCTCCGTGTCGCGGCCGTCGCCTACGGCCACACCGGCCGCCACGAGATCTCCCTCCGCGACGGCGAGTGGTCGTGCACCTGCCCGGCCACCGGGATCTGCCCGCACATCGCCGCGATCGGCCTCGTGTGCGGCCGGCCCGACCTCGCCGCACGCACCCCCAACCCCGACACGCCCCGAACCAATCGCACCGAAGAGGAGACCCCCTGATGTGCCAGAGCTGCGACGACTTCGCCGCCGGGTTGATCGACGCGATCACCGCCGACGTATGCGACGACGACGAGAGGAGCAACCCGTGATCGTCGAAGACGAGTACGGCCGCGACGTCGACCCGCGTGAGATGGACGACGACCGCGAGCCCGAGGCGCCGGAGCTGGAGGGCGAGCCGCCCGTCGACCTCGGCGTCCTCACGGACATCCACGCGAGGCACCTGGTCGAGGGCGCGAGCGCCGAGGGCAAGGAAGCGGCACAGATCCTGCTGGAGTACATGCCCGCGCTGATCGCCGAGCTGCGGCAGGCGCGCGCCGAGCTGGAGGCCTGGCACGGCCGGGACCACCGCCACGAGTACGCGCTGACCCCCGACGGCGACAAGCCGGGGCCCTACTCCGGCGTGAACCGCTCCATCGCCGAACGCGCCGCCGGGGACCGCCCGGACCTCGGCACGCCGTGGGAGCGCACCATCTCCACCTCGCAGTGGACCCGGTACGAGCCGAGCCCCTTCTAGTCCGACCTGTGGTCGCCCGCCGCTTCCCCGGCGGGCGACCCCCAACCAGCAAGGAGCTGGACATGATCGACAAACAGGCTACCCCGGCCTTTCAGGTCGCCGGACGCCTCAACCTCACCGGCCAGGCCGAGTTCCTCGGCATCCGCCACAAGGTCACCGGCAAGCCCGTCGCGACCCTCGCCGTGTGCGGCATCGAACTCGACTTCACCGACCCCCACATGGCCGACCAGTTCGCCCAGGCCGCCCGCGTGATGGCCGAGCAGCTGCACATCGCCCACGAGCGCACCACCCGCCGACCCACGGGAGACCCCGCATGAGCCAGATCCCCGCCGAGGCGTACCCCGTCGCCGTCTACTCCGGCCACCGCCACGCCACCCCCGACACCATCCGCGTCGAGGTCGCCGAGTCCACGGTCCTGCTGTGGATCGACGGCCTGATGATCGGCACCCCGCTGGACGCCGACGACACCCGCCTGCGCGCCGCGATCGACACCGCCTACGCCACCAGCCAGGCGTGCGAGCGGTACGCCGCCATCGTCCGCGCCGAACTCGAGCGCCGCGACCGCGAGCGTGCCACCGCCCCCGCCGAGGCCGCCCTGCTCGCCGCCACCCACCACCACGACACCCCCATGGAGGACACCGATGAGCACTGACGCCCTGGCCCTGCTACACGTCCTCACCCCTCCCGGGTCCCGCGTCCGCCGCGGCCGCCGCCTGGGCACCGTCGACGGCGTCGCCATCCTGCGCGGCGAGGGCGTCGCCTACGTCACGTGGGACCAGATCATCGATGGTGAGCCGCCCATCCGCGAGGCCGTGGTCGTCTCGCACCTGCGCCAGGTGACCGCATGACCCGCCGCCCCATACCCGGCCGCGAGGTCCTCGCGGCCACCGTCCGCCAGGCCCTCGATGCCCACGAGTGGGACACCCTGCACGAGTTCCGAACCTTGCACTGGGACGGCGAGCAGATCACGACCGGCACCCTGGCCGCGATCGACCCGAGCGTGCACCCAACCGACTACCCGGCCCTCATGGTGAAGGTGGCCCGCACGGCGGTGGAGCAGCAGCAGGAGGTCTCCACCTTGCACGCCTTCCTGCTGCTGTTCGAAGCGCACGCCGTCATGGCCCCATCCGACGACGCCAGCGACGACGAGCAAGCGCGCTTCCAGCGGGACCGCCTGGAGCGGCGCTTCTACCAGCGCGAAGACGCCGTCGAACTCGCCACCGCCTACTGCGCCGACATCCACGGCCGGCTCTGGTCGGCCACCCGGCGCCGCGACACCGGAGCGGTCGAGCAGCACTTCTACCCGACACCGGAGGGCGCTCCGGGCGGTGCGTTCGTGAACGCCTTGCGCGCAGTCGCCCAGGCGGCGGGAGCCGTCCTCTTCGGGCAGGTGATCGAGTGACCCGCCGCCGCCTCCCACACGCCCGGCTCCTCGAGGAGCCCGTACGGCTCCCGCCCGGGCACCCGGACTCCTACACCACGCACCCGGACGCCACGGACGACCTCCTCGCCGACTGGCATGACCGGCTCTGGCCGCAGGAGGAATGGATCGACGTCGAGGCCTGCCCGCACCTGGCGTTGGACCCGCACCCCACCTACGGCCACGCCCGCGCAGCGTTGCGGCAGGCCCGCCACGGCGGCCTGTTGCGGGGCGCGTTCCTCCGCGTGCGCCGCTGCCCGTGCGGGGCCTGGCACGTGCGCCCGCTGATCCTGCGCACCGGCCGGCCCGCCATCCGGCCCGGGAGTCTGGTCTTCGCCGTGGTGTGGCTGGCCGCGCTGGTCACGATCATGTCCGTCGCCTCGACGAGCCCCGCCGTACAGGACCGCCCGGCGGCCGTCCACCCCTCGCCCGTCATCGAGGGGCCGTGATGGCCACGTTCCGCGTCGACGACATCGCCCGGCTGCTCCCCGCGGCCGGGCCCGGCCTGACCGTCTACGCCATCGCTCACGCGGCGTCCCTGCGGCATCCCGGGATCGGCCCGGCGACGGTGTCGGCCGTCCTGGCCGTGCTGATCCGCGAGTGCCGCGCCGTCCGCGTGGACGCCCCGGACGGCAACCACCGCTACCACCTCACGGAGAACCCATGACCACCGAACCCATGACCGGCGAGCGCCTCGCCGATATCCGCCGCCGTGACGACATCAGCCTGAGACTCGCAACCGACCCCCGCTATGCGCTCACTCAGGCCGAGGCCGACCGCCGAGACCTCCTCTGCGAGGTCGAGCGGCTCCGCGCCCAGCTGCTGGACGCCGTCGCCACCATCGAGTCCGCGCTCGACCCCGGCGACCAGGCCGACCGCGACGCCCTCGACGGCTCCGTCCTCGACGAGGCCAACGCCCCCGGGGGGATCGCCGATGTGTGACCACCCGCCCGACGACCGCACCGCCTACCTCGGCATCAGCATCCGCAACCCCGACGGCACCACCCACACCCGCACCTGGCACGTCTGCCCCATCGGCGCCGACGAGTTCGCCGCCACGCTCGGCCCCCACCTGTCCGAGTCCATCGCCACCGCCGAGGCCAAGGCCGCCACCCGCCAGGCCTACCTGGCCACGCCCGGCATCGTCAGGATCGGCGGTGACCTCGGATGACGCCCGACGTCACCGCCACCGTCTCCATCGGCGTCGAAGACGAGCGCGGCGTCATGTACGTCCGCTCGTGGCTCGTCAGCCGGGACGCCGCCGCGCAGGTCGCCGCCATGCTCGGCGAGCCCAAGAGCCAGGTGATCGCCGACCTCACCGCCCAAGACCAGATGGCCGACGCCCTACAGCACCTGTCCGGGCTCGTCACGGACGGAGGTGCCGAGTGAGCGCCGTCGAGCTGTGGCTCCAGTTGTACGTCCTCGGCGCGTTCGGCTGGCTGGCCGTCCTCGCGTTCGCCGCGTTCATTCGGCCGGACCACTTCGCCGTCGCGCTAGGCGACATGCAGCGGATGGCCGGCTGGTCCTACCGCACCGCGTTGCTCGTGATGACCATCGCCTACAGCCTGCTGTGGCCGCTCACCGTCATCGTGGCGATCGCCCTGATCATCAAGGAGCGGCGATGAGGCAGCTGATCGCGTGCCTGCGCGCCCGCCACTGGCCGAAGGTCTACCGCTCGCCCCGCGCCACGATCTGCCTGCGCTGCCTGCCGTGCCGCACCTGCGGCTCGACCAGCCCGGCGTGCGTCGGCTGGTGCGTCACCGTGAGGAGGCCGACATGACCACACCACGCCCTCGCACCACCTGCCCCACCTGCGGCCGGGCGGTAGTCCAGCGCCGGGACGGCACGCCCGCCGCGCACTACCCCCCGCTGGACCGCCTTGACCTCACCTGGACCGGACGGGCCGGCGGCCACTGCCGCGCCGGACGAGACGGCGAGGTGACCCGGTGACGCCTCAGCGGCTGCACTCCGCCCTCAACGCCCGCCGCCGCGAGCGCGGCCTCACATGGGACGGCCTCGCCGCCGAACTCGGGATCTGCGCCGGGCTGCTGGACGCGATGCGCCGCGGTGTCATCAGCGGGGAGACCCGGGCGCGCGCCCTGGCCTGGCTGGAAGACGACCGAAGACAGGTCCCGCCCCGGGAGGAGTGACCAGCGGCGCAGGGAGAGATGTGCAGGTCGGAACGACGAAGAGCGGCCGGGTGATGGTCCGGCCGCTCAGGCATGCGGGAAGGTCAGTCCGCCTTGCGGCGGCCAGGGCGGCGCGGGCCGAGCGCTTCGCGGATGATCCGCGCGACGTAGTCCGGCGAGTACGCGAAGCTGATCGTCTTGGCGATCTCCACGGCGGTTTCGCCTTGCTCGCCCGCGCGCACGATCGCGGCCTGGAGCTTTTTCGGCGCGTTCAGGTAGGCGGCTGCGGCCTCTTCCAGTTCGGTCCTCACGTCGTCGTCCACCTCCTCATGGTGGCAGGTCAGGGTTGTCACTTCCGAATAATAAAACCCGTTGCTTGTTCGGGAACCTATATCCTGCACTCGGTACGTATTTCTATCGGAAACGAGGGACAGGCCTGATGCGCATATGGCGGGGGCCTCTGCCAGCCGATCGGTTCACGCAGATCAGCAACGACTGGCTGCGGGACCGGCGGCTGGGCTGGAAGGCGCGCGGCGTCCTCGGCTGGCTCGCCTCGCACGGCCCCGGCTTCGTCATCAGCCAGGCCGCGATCATCGCCGCCTCCGACGAAGACGGCCGGGACGCGGTACGGGCCGCCCTGCGGCAACTGGAGAAGTACGGCTACCTGGTCCGCGTGCAGTCCCGTGACGCTCGCGGCCGACACGGGGAGATCGTTTACAAGCTCATGGACCCATGGTCA